>NZ_DASRZX010000114.1:0-8294 GCF_035685885.1 Dyella sp.
CCTGATGCAGCGCGATGGCGACTGGCGCATGCAGGCGAACGTGCATGGCGAATGGCGCACGCTGTACCGCTTCGACCTGCAGCAACGTCCGCCGATCGATTACGTGGTGGCCAATCACTACACCGCCACGCACCCCGCATCGCATTTCCTGCATGGCCTGATCGTGGCCCGGACGCTGCCCGGCCGCAGGCTTGGCCTGCGCAACCGCGAGTTCGTGGTGCATCACACCGCTGGCGACTCCGTGCGTCGCACGCTGCAGGGCGTGGAGGAGATCAGGCAGGTGTTGCAGGAGTCCTTCGGCATCTGTCTGCCGGATCATCCGGAGCTGGACCGCAAGCTCGCGGCACTGCCCGAGACGCCCTAGCGTAAGGATCAATCCACGGCGTGCACGTGGATGACGAAGTCCTCGACCTGCACCACCTGGCCCGCGTGGATCTTGCAGGTCTTGCGCAGCTCCTGCACGCCGTCCACCAGCACGGCGCCGGTCGCGACGATGGCCTTGCCCGCGCCACCGCTGTCGCACAGGCCCACCAGCTTCAACAGCTGGTTGAGTTCCACGTAGTCGCGGTCCAGTTCGAAATCCAGTTCCTGCATCGATCAGTCTTCCACGTCGTCAAAGGCGCTTTCAGGGAGCGCGAAGAATACGAAGAACGGGGAGCCGGCGTCCTGCCAGTAGTCCACCGATTCCTCGAGGATGTCGAGCAGGGTGTCGAAGTCCTCCTCGTGGGTGTCACGCATGCCTTCGGCGTGGTCGAGCAGCAGGATGTAACCCGTGGCCTTCAGCCAGGAGAGGTCACGCAGGCTGTCGGCCAGCGCGTCCCAGTTGCGACCGAAGTCCGCCGGCAAACGCAGCGCCTGTGTCAGGCGATCGTAGAGCGCGTCGTGGCCGGTGTAGTCCGCGAGGTTCACGCGGCAGACGCGCAGGCCCTGCATGCCGGCTGCTTCGGCCAGCGGCTCCAGGTCGTCGGACGTGACGAAGAAAATCCCGCCGTGCGAGGCATCGCCGAAATCGAGATCGAACTGCGCATTCATCGAGATACCTCAAACGGGCGGAAAGTGCGGTAGTGGTCGTCGGTGTAGTAATAGGCCTGCGGTGGGTTGCCGCCGGTGATGATGCGTCGCGCACCGCGATAATCCAGTCCGGGCGTCTCCACCGTGTACTCGTGGTAATAGCCTTCGGGCATCGAGGGCAGGCGGCCCTCGCGGTTCTGGAACACCACGCCATCCTGGCGATGTTCGAACGGCCCGCCGCGCGCAATGCGCGACAGTGTATCGGCCGCCTCGGGCGGCAGGAACGACGGCAGCGCGACGCCTGTGGTGTCTGCGCGCGCGTTGCCCGTGGCGTGCGGCACCGCCGCGTCGTTGGCGGGCGGCGCCGGCTCAGGCGCGTGCCTTCCCCATAGCAGGGCCGCAAGGGCCAGCACGGCGAGCATGAGCAATGGTTTGAGTGCGCGCATGGCCGGACGCCTCGTGAGAATGGTCGCGAGTGTAGAGCTTATGCCGCGCTTGCGTCGTACCGAATGGCGCTGGACCCGGCGGTGCGATCAGCTGGTCTTGCGGAACTCCAGGCCGTTGCCTTCACGCCGCGCCGCAAAGCCGGTGATCTTGCCGTTGCCATCGCGCTCGAAGATCCGCCGCGTGCGCGCTTGTCCGGGCGTGAACAGCACGTCGCGCAACTCCGCCAGCAAGGGGGTGGGTTTGGCGCCGTTGGTGGCGCTGAACAACTCGCTGCCCTGTCGCGTGATGGTCACGCTCAGCCCCGGCGCAGCCTGGTACGTGCCCACATACTCGTCCAGTTCGCGCGGGCTCAGTGCACGGGACGGCGGGTCGTCGGAAAGCGCGACCGTCTGGCTGGAAATCATGCGCCAGGCATCGCCTTCGTCCAGCCACACCTCGGTCGAGCGGAAGTTGTGCTTCGTGACCTGGTCTCCTACGCGAAAGGTTCCGTTGTCGGTGAAGCGGGTCACCGCCACCTTGCCGTGGATTTCGATCTGGAAGTCCGTCTGCACGAGATGGTTGCTGACATTCTTCGGCGGCGGTGGACCCGGCGCGATGATGTCCTGCTTGCTGGCGATCTCTCCGCCTTCGTTGATGAAGATCACGCGGTCATCAAGATAACGGGCAAGCGTGGCCACGTCGCCCGAAGCAGAGGCATCGGAGAATTCCTGCGACTGGCGCTTGATCTTCGCCGCGATGTCTTCGGCGGCAAGGGCAGGGGCAACAGCGAGGGCAGCTAGCACGGTCACGGCGCACGGCAGGAAGCATCGCATGGCGGTCTCCAGTGGATGCCGCCACTGTATCGTTGCCGCCGCGCCCTTCATGTGCCAGTGGTCGTGGCGGCGCTAGCCCTTGGCGTCGACGCGCTCCTGCATGGCCACGGCCGCCGCCGGGTTGCGTTCCTTGGCGCTGCTGATGAAGTAGATGAAGACGTCGCGCGGCTTCTTCTGCACGTGTGGCGCGGACACGTGCGGCAACTCCGCGGGGTCGCCGCCCTCGGCCCATTGCAGGGCGCGCTGGGTCCAGGCATCGAGATCGGCAGGCGCGTAGCCCGTGTCGATGTGTGATTCGCTGCGCATCAACCGGGCATAGGCGAAATCGCCGGTGAGGTCGGCCAGCGACGGGTATTGCGGCGAATCGGTGAAGACGGTGGGAATGCGGTGCTTGCGCGCCAGCGATACGTAGCGCTCGTCCAGGAAGCTGCGATGGCGCACCTCCAGCACGTGACGCATCGGATGGCCGTCCAGCTCGCGCGGCAGCAGATCGAGGAAGGCCGCCAGGTCGTCCGCATCGAACGGGCGCGATGGTGGCAGCTGCCACAATACGGGACCGAGCCGGTCGCCGAATTCCGCCAGGCCGCCGAAGACAAATCCCTCGATGCCCCGCGCCGTATCGGCCAGCCGCTTGCCTTCGGTGATGTAACGCGGCGCCTTCAGCGAAAAGATGAAGCCATCCGGTGTTTCGGCCGCCCACTTCGCATACGTCGCCGGTTTCTGCGCGCCATAGAACGTGCCGTTGATCTCGATCGCACGCAGCTGGCGGCTGGCGAATTCCAGCTCGCGACGTTGCACGAGACCGGCCGGATAGAAATTGTTGCGCCATGGCGCGAAGTTCCATCCGCCGATGCCGACGCGTACATGCGAGGCGGGGCCCTTGCCGGGACGCTGGGAAAAGAGGTCGTTGGACATCGATATCGTTCCGGTGTGGGGTAGCGAGTGTGCCATGTCATGGCCGCTCTTCTGTAGGAGCACACCCAGTGCGCGATCGCAGCCTCGGGGAACTTCGCGGATCACCCGTCAAGTCAGCGGCACATGATTGGCATAAGGACCCCGCGCCGCCACGAATGCCGTAGGCGTCATCCCCGCAAAGGCGCGGAACTCATGGACGAGATGTGCCTGGTCGCCGTAACCACCATCGAGCGCCACCTGGCTCCAGTCCACCTTGTTGCTGGCGTAGACAGCGTCGACCACGGCACGGAAGCGCATCAGCCGCGCATAACGTTTCGGTCCCATGCCCACCTGTCGACGAAACAGGCGGCCGAAGCGGTATTCGGACAGTCCCGTTTCGCGCACCAGCGCCCCGATGCGCATCACCTGCGGGCAACGACCGATGCGATCGAGCGCGTACTGCACCTCCGGCGCCAGCGCGGGCATGCGCATGCGTGCCAGCAACCATTGCTCCAGCACGCGTAGGCGTTGTATGCCGTCGGCCGTGTCCAGCAATTGTTCGCGCAACTGCCGCGCACTGGCGCCGAAGATGTCCTCCAGGCCGATGTCCTGTGCCATCAGTGCTTCGTGATCCTCGCCGGTCAGCGCGTGTGCGCCACCGGGGCGGAATACCACGCCCATCACCCGCACCTGCTCCGCCGTGTCGATGATCTGGCTGCGCAGGCATGGGCCGCCGATCACGGCGGCGGGTGCGCGGATGCAGCGACGTTCGGCGTCGTCGGTATAGACGCGCGTTTCGTCCTCGTGAAGATTGATGATCAGGGAGGCGCCCGGCACGGGCAGCACGCGTTCGAGATGATGGTCCGCTGGCGGAGCGGACCAGTCCCACAGGCGCGAGACCAGGCCATCGAGCGGTGGCGAAGGTGCGACGACGTGGTGTTCCATCGGCGGGCTCCGGGCGAGGCCCCGAGTTTAGGGCAACACTGATTAAGTATCGCTGTCGTCACCCGTCCTGTCTGTTCGCAGGCCACAGGGCGGTCGACGCACGCGGGGAGCGGCCATGGATGGCCGCGGCTTTGAGGAGCGAGGAGGGCAGCCTGGCTGGCTGTCGAGACGACCGACCGAAGGCCTGCAGACAGACAGGACGGGCCCAAACATGCTGAAATTCGAGTGGTGGGGTGATGTCTGGAAGTCCCCCAGCCTGCGCCGCATGGCTTGGCAAGACGGCCAATCTTCCCGGCGCCACGCGACACAGCCTGGGGGACTTCCAGACATCATGACGACGGCGATACTTAATCAGTGTTGCCCTAAGCCGATGGCTGCGCGCTGTCAGGTCTTCGTGAACGGTGTGACCGGGCTCGCCGCATTGGTCGGCGTCTCGGCGCCCGGAGGATGCATGGTGCGCACCACCATGTCCTGCGGCGTGGTGAGCGGCAGCTCGGACTTGCGCAGGCGGTCGATGATCTCGAACAGCAGGTCGCTCTTCACGTTGCCCGAATCGCGCGGATTATTCACATAGGCGGTGCACACGAACATCAGCGAACCGGAGTCGATGCTGTCCAACTGCACGGAAGGTGAGGGCGACTGCAGCGTGGACGGATGGTTGCGCAGGATGTCCAGGATGATCTGGCGCACCTTGGTCGCGTCGGTGCTCAACGGCATCGGCAGGCGTATCTGCACGCGGCCTTGCGCGTTGGCCAGCGTCACGTTGCGCACGTTCTGGGTAATCAGCTGCGAGTTCGGCACGATCACGACGGAGCGATCCCACTGCTGGATTTCCGTGGCGCGCACGTTGATGCGCTTGATGTCCCCTTCCACGCCGCTGAGGCTCACCCAGTCGCCTACTTTCACCGGGCGTTCGGCCAGCAGGATCAGTCCGGAAATGAAGTTCTGCACGATCGCCTGCAGGCCGAAACCGATGCCCACCGACAGCGCGCTGGCTACCCACGCGATGCTCTGCACATCGACCTTCAGCGCCCCTAGCACCAGCACGAACACCAGGATGCCGCCGACATAGCCGAGCAAGGTGACGATGGACGTCTGCATGCCGACGTCAAGCGACGTCTTGGGCAGCAGCTGCGTGCTCAGCCAGCGCTTGATCAGGCGCAGCACCACCGCGCCCACGAACAGCACGAACATCGCGTTGAAGATGCTGGTGGGGTTGATGGTAAGCGTGCCCAGCGAACGACCGGCGAACAGCTGCGAGCCGCGATCCACCAGTTCGGTGGGACCGGCGCCGTAGGGCGCAAGCAAAAGCGGCACGGCAAGCAGCAGCAGGAAGGCACGCGTGACACCGGAAATCACCGTCGCCGTCTGCTCCATGCGAGCCGGTGCGATGCCGAAGGTCTCCTGCAGGCGCGCGCCGCTGCGTGAGTCGGGTGACAGCAGCGATTCGCACAGGTCGTTGACCAGGTGCATCAGCAGGTACAGCACGGCGATCAAAAAGCCCGCCCGCACCATCTGGCGCGCCACGAAAAAGGCCAGCGCGATATAGCCGGTGAGCACGCCGAGCAGCACCACGATCGTGCTGGCGAAAGCGCAGGCCACCATCACGCCGACCCACAACGGGCGCTTGGCGGGCGTGCCACCGCCCGCAATGAGGGCATGGCGCGCCTTGCCCATGCGGACGAGGGCGGAGCCGACGATCAGTCCGATCACGGTGGCTGCCAGCGCGTTGGCGGCCATGGCGAAGCCGAGGCTGGCGCCGATATCGCTGGTCACGCGCTCGACCACGCCCAGCAGCAGCATGCTCAGCGCCATCAGTGCGGGGAACAGGCGCAACCGATTGGCGAGGTCATCGGAAATAGGCGGAAGGCGCCACGACGGGCGCCGCGCACTGAGCATCGCGCGACCGAGTCCCGCCAGAATCGCCGCGAAGAACGTGAGCGTGACCAGCGGACGAGCGAGGTTGTCCAGTTCGTCGTCGAAGACACCGTTCCAGTTCACCGCGAGGTAGATGAACCATGCGGTCAGGCCGTAGGTGAAGGTGGTGATCAACGCGATCAGCAATGCCATCACGCTGCGGCGGAGATGGCCCGACGGCAGGTACTTGCTCGCCAAATCCAGGCCCTTGTGCTCGAGCAGTCGACGGCCACCAACGATCAGGGCGACTGCCGCGAGCAGCCACAGGATGAAGGGCGCGCGATTACCCGGCTGCCACGCCTGTGCCAACGCTCCCTTCAGGCCGGCCCCCAGCAACGCGAGGCTCGCGGCGTCGTCAGGCATGTTCTGCGCAAGCCGACTCCAGAACGCGCGGCTCAACGGCGACGCGGTACGCTGGCTGATCTGCGCCTGGAACAGGTCGCGACGCAGGCCGGCGATCTGCGTGGTCAGCTGCTGGCTTTCCAGGCTGAGCGACTTGGCCTGGGTGAGCTGGCCGTCGAGATCGGTCTTGTCCTTGGTGAGCTGCCGGCGCTGAGCGGCCACTTCCGGCGCTTCGGCAGGCGCGCCCTTGGCGGGCGCCGGGCCCAGCACGTCGAGCTTGGCCTTCAGTGCATCGACCTGCGGGATCAGGCTTGCCGTCAGCTGGTCCGCCTGTTGCTGCACCGTGGCCGCCTTGGCGCGGGCATCGCTGAGGATGGTGTCGGTCAGCTTGCCCTTGTCGGTGATGGCCTGCTTGATCAGGTCGACCTGCGCGCTCAGCTTGTCGGGCGAGGCCAGCGTGGCCTGCGGAATCTGCGCCGCGGCCTGGCCGTTGTTGTTCTGCGCGAAGACGGGCGTGGCGCTGCCAATGGCAACCAGCAGGAGAAGGAGCAAGCGAAGCAGGATAGGCATGGCGGCATGATCCGGGTGCATTCCGGAGCGGTCAATGAATTCCTGCCTTGACGTTCCGTTCAGTAGCTGGCATTCACGCTCCCGTGATGAACTCCGTCACCCATGCGCAAGCCATGCCCCCTTGGGATGGTGACATCGCCAAGGCGCGCGCCTTGCAGACAGCCTTGGCGAAACAGACGCGCCTGGTGGATGACCACCCTCCGTTGAAGCTGATTGCGGGCGTCGATGTGGGATTCGAGGAAGGCGGCGCGGTGACGCGGGCCGCAGCGGTCTTGCTCGACGCACACACGAAGGAGCCGCTCGCCGAAGTCGTGGCCAGGCAACCCACGCGCATGCCCTATATCCCGGGCCTGCTGTCGTTCCGCGAATTGCCGGCGTTGCTGTCGGCGCTGGATCAACTCCAGCAGGTACCCGACCTCATCTTCGTCGACGGCCATGGCATTGCGCATCCGCGGCGACTGGGGATTGCCGCGCACCTGGGCGTGGTGACCGGCCTGCCTACGATCGGCGTGGCGAAATCGATCCTGGTAGGCACGCACGCGGCGCTCGGACCGGCGCGTGGCGAACGCGTGCCGCTGATGCACCACGGCGAGATGATCGGCTGGGTGTTGCGCAGCAAGGATCGCGTGCGCCCGTTGGTCGTGTCGCCGGGTCATCGGGTAAGCATGGAGGCCGCCCCGGAACTGGTGCTTGCCTACGGCGGAAAATACCGCTTGCCCGAACCGACGCGACTGGCGGACCGGCTGGCGTCGCGGCGCGGTCGCAACAAAGCCGCGCACTGAATCCGGCGGGTTGCCGAAGAAAAGCGTTCAACGCGTGAAGGCGCGTTCCTTCAACGGCACGAGTCGATAGCCAAAGGTCGCCGCGAGTCGGGCGACGGCGGTCAGCGCCACCGGATCGCGTGGTGTATCCGCGGCGGCCTGGGTTCCGGCGAGGCGCCAACGCGATCGCCCATGCGCTATCGGGCGGGACCATGCCAGCCCCGCTGATTCGAGTTCGCGCAGGAAACGGTACACCGTGCCCAGGCTGGTCCGCGGTTCCAGCAACTGCGCCCGACGCAGGATGTCCACTGCGTCGGGCTCGTCGCTGGCATCGCCAAGCACCTGCCATATCGCCAGGCGCGGAGGCGTCGCGCGCAAACCCGCCTGCGCGAGCGACGCGTGCGCGTCGGTCGGCAGGGCGAGCGTGGGCTCAGCCATCCTTGCGGCCCTTGGTGATCTCCTCGGCGGCCTTCTGGATGATGTCGCGGATGCGCTTCACCTCGGCCGCGTTCCACGGACCGCCGTGCATGAACAACGCGCGCTTGAGGTTGTGCATCGCTTCGCGCAGGGCCATCGGCGCCGCCGCGCGGGCGAA
>NZ_DASRZX010000115.1:0-2326 GCF_035685885.1 Dyella sp.
CTCGCGCACCATCACCACCCTGCACGGCCGCCTGGATCTCACCGACCTGGCCGATGCCTATGCGCGCTGGCCGCAGTATCCGCTGGTGTCGATCTCGCGCCAGCAGCGCGCACCGCTGCCCGACGCCTCGTGGATCGCCACGGTGCCACACGGCATTCCCGCGGACCTGTACCGCGGGCACAGCCTCATGGGAGGCGGCTACCTGGCGTTCCTCGGCCGCATATCACCGGAGAAGCGTCCCGATCGAGCCATTGCGATTGCGCGGCGAACCGGCATTCCGCTGCGCATCGCCGCCAAGGTCGATGCCGTGGATCGTGCGTACTTCCACGAACACATCGAACCCCTGCTCGATGATCCGCTGGTGCAATTCGTGGGTGAAATCAGCGATTCGGACAAGGAAGCGTTCCTGGGCAATGCGCGGGCGCTGCTGTTCCCCATCGACTGGCCCGAGCCATTCGGCCTGGTGATGATCGAGGCCATGGCCTGTGGCACGCCGGTGATCGCATGGAACTGCGGTTCCGTCCCCAGCGTCGTCGACGATGGCTTGACCGGCTTCATAGTAAACAGCGAGGACGAGGCGGTTGCCGCCGTCGCCCGCATCCCGCGCCTCAACCGCAAGAGCATCCGGAGTGTGTTCGAGAGGCGTTTCACCGCGGATGTCATGGCCGCGGGCTACGAGGCGGTGTATCGGCAGCTAGTGAGCCAGTCGACCGACCTTCGCGCCGTAGGCATATGAGAGCAGCGGATGAACAATGAGGCGTTTGCACCCAACGAAATCACCGACAGCCTGACCATTGCCGAAACGCGTTCCATGTTCGCGTTGAAGTCGGCGCACAGTTTCGCCGTGAGCGATTCACGCGGTGACATGTATGGCGGCGCCGAGGGCATGTTTCGCAGCGATACACGCGTGCTGTCGCACTGGATCCTGGAGGTGGGCGGCACGCATCCTTCGCTGTTGAGCGGCGCGGTGAGTCACGACAACGTGCTGTTTACCGCCGACCTCACCAACGAACCGTTGCCACCCGTCGGCGGCAAGGCGGCACCCGCTGGCGTCATCCATGTGCAGCGCACGCGACTGCTGTGGGATAACCGGCTGTTCGAGCGGATTACCCTCCGCAATTTCGACGATGATGACCTGCAGGTGCCACTGCGCCTGCGCTTCCACGCAGACTTCCGTGACATCTTCGAAGTCCGCGGCATGACGCGGGAACAACGCGGCGAACAGCTTCCGCCGGAGCTGGAGGATCACTGCGCGAGCCTTTCATACCGGGGGCTGGACGGCGTGCTGCGCCGGACGGTGATCGCCTTTTCCGATACGCCAGACCAGCTGCAAGCTCATCGTGCCGAGTTCCAGCTGAGCCTGCCACGCCGCAGCACGGCCGTGCTGTACGTCGAGGTCGGCGATGACGCCGCCAAACCGACGCGCGAACGCTTTCGGCGCGCGGCGGCGGCGGCGCGCGCCACCATGCGCAACCGGCGACATCGCGGCGCCTGCCTGCGCAGCAACGCGCGCCTGTTCAACAGCTGGCTCGACCGCTCGCGCGCCGATATTGCGCTGCTGGTCGCCGACCTGCCCACCGGCCCCTATCCCTATGCTGGCATCCCGTGGTTCTCCACGCCGTTCGGGCGAGACGGCTTGATCACGGCATTGCAGACGCTGTGGGTCGACCCCAGCCTTGCGCGCGGCGTGCTGGCCTACCTCGCCAGCCGGCAGGCCACGGAAACTTCGGCCTTCCGCGATTCGGCGCCCGGCAAGATCATGCATGAGACGCGCTCGGGCGAAATGGCCGCGCTCGGCGAAATACCCTTTGGTCTCTACTACGGCGGCGTGGACAGCACGCCATTGTTCATCATGCTGGCGGGCGCCTATGCCGACCGCACTGGCGACTTGGCCTTCATCGACCAGCTCTGGCCTTCGCTGCTGGCCGCCATGGGCTGGATCGAAACCACTTGCCGCGCTCATACGCACGGATTGCTTGCCTACGCGCGCGGCGCGGAAGGCGGCCTCGTCAACCAGGGTTGGAAGGACAGCAACGATTCCGTTTTCCACGCTGACGGGCGCATTCCCGAAGGCCCCATCGCGCTGATCGAGGTGCAGGGCTATGTGTTCGCCGCGCTGCGCATCATGGCGCGCATCGCCGAGCGGCGCGGCGATTCCGTGCGTGCCAGCGAATGGCGAACGCGCGCCACCGCACTTCGGCGCACCGTGGAGGAACTGTTCTGGGACGATGGCATGTGCAACTACGCGATCGCCCGCGATGGCGACGACCAACTGTGCCGCGTGCGCACCTCCAACGTCGGGCATCTCCTCTACACCGGACTGCCG
>NZ_DASRZX010000116.1:0-10431 GCF_035685885.1 Dyella sp.
GCACTGAGTGCGCGCCTAGGGCACGCACGATCGTGTTGCCCTGATGTACGTCAAAACCGCTATCTCCCCATGGCGACAGACTGCGCAACGCAGTCTGACCCAAGTCATGGAGAGCACATGTTTCCCGAGTCCCGCGACCTGATCACCGAGCTGAAAGCCCGCGATCCGCATTTTTCCCGCCTGTTCCATCGTCACAACGAATTGGATCAGGAGATCAAGAACATGGAGTCGGGCATCGCTCCCGCCGCGGATATGGCGATCGAGCAGCTCAAGAAAGAGAAGCTGCTGCTCAAGGATCGGCTCTACGTCATCCTGACCCGCGCGTCGGTCTCCTGAGCGCGCGCTCGATTGCATTCCCTCGCGCCACGCTCGTGGCGCCTTTCCTTCCGTTGCTCTGCCAAGGATGACGCCATGTCGTCTGCCACCATCGATGTCGTTCCCGGCGCATCGCCCGACCAGGCCATGGTCGAATCCGATCTTTCCCAGGAATCCGCCGCCCGAATCGCGGCAAACAACGAACGTTCGACCATTGCGCATGCCATGGCCTCTGCCCAGGCGTCGCTTGCCGAAGGCGTGCGGGACGTGTTCGAAGAAGCGGCGACTCAGGACGCCGGCTCGCTGTTCGACAGTGTGAAAACCATGATGGATGGTCTTTCGCCGGACGACGCCGAACGGCTGCGCAGTCTAGTGCTGGAAGGGGATCCGGGCCTGCGCAATGGCACGACCCGTCGCCATCCCGATGACGAGCTCGCACCGGGTTGGCGCAAGGGTGAATATCCGTACCGGCACAAGATGTCCCGTCGCAATTACGAGAAGCAGAAGTACCGGCTCCAGGTCGAGCTGTTGAAGCTGCAGTCATGGGTGCGCGAAACGGGCCAGCGCGTGGTGATCCTGTTCGAAGGACGCGACGCTGCGGGCAAGGGCGGCGCCATCAAGCGCTTCATGGAGCATCTCAATCCGCGCGGCGCCCGTGTCGTGGCGTTGGAGAAGCCCACCGAGGCCGAGCGCGGCCAGTGGTATTTCCAGCGCTACATCCAGCATCTGCCGACGGCGGGCGAAATCGTGCTGTTCGACCGCAGCTGGTACAACCGGGCGGGCGTCGAGCATGTGATGGGTTTCTGCGAGGCCCGTGAATACGACGACTTCATGCGCCAGGTGCCCGAGTTCGAACGGCACCTGGTGAGCAGCGGCATCCATTTGTTCAAGTTCTGGTTCTCGGTGAGCCAGGCTGAGCAGCGTCGCCGATTCGACGAGCGCAAGCTGCATCCGCTCAAGCAATGGAAACTCAGTCCGGTCGACCTTGCATCGTTGGACAAATGGGACGCATACACGCAAGCGAAGGAGGCGATGTTTGCGCACACGGATACGGCCGACTCGCCATGGATCGTGATTCGCTCGGACTGCAAGAAGCGGGCGCGAATCAATGCCATGCGCCACGTGCTCAACCGCCTTTCCTATACGCGGCGCGACAGCCAGGTGATCGGGCTTGCCGATCCCTTGATCGTGGGACGTGCGTTGTTCGGTTAGCGAGCGGCTGGCGCTGCTGTTTCCAGGCCTGCGGCGGGAATGCCGCGGGCTTTTTTGTGCCTGCGGCGCATGGCGAATCCGCTCGAATCAGTGGCTGGATTTAGTTTCAATTTATATTTGTCAACGCGACACGCTTTTGTTGAGGGAAGGCGGCGCAAGTATTTTCGCTTTGCCTGCCGGCACCTGTCGCTTCGATGGGATTGCCCGGCTCGAGATTTGAGATCGAGCTAAATCACCCTGGACGGGGCTTCCCGAAAAAACCGAGCGCTTGGTCGCAAAATAACCAGATGTCATAAGACGATGAATTGCCGCGAATTATGCGGCGATCCTGTACTTGGTAGTTTCTGCAAGGCGCGCGCAAGCAACGCAGGAAATGGCGTTTCATACTGCGTTATTCGCATTAATTTACATGTCAGTTCCCGATTATTCGCCGGATTTACCGTCATTGACGCTTCGAATTTTCTTGATTAGCGTCAATAAATCCGTCGATGGGAGGGTTGACGGATGGTCCTTGGCGGCGGGCAACCCATTCGATGGCTGCGCGTCGCCAGCAAGTCACTGCCAGGGCATGCCGTTCCATGGAATGGCAGGGGGAAGACAAGTCCCGGCGCGCATCGGATCGCAAGACAGTCACCCGTGTTGAGGCCGTGCCTGCACGGCAAACAGAGCTCATGCGGCGCGTACGCGCTGCACAGGGCGGTTTTGTCCTCAAAAAATGTCAAGGAGACAAGAATGACTGTTTCTATCGATTTGCGGGGAAAGGCTTTTCGCAAGGCGCTGCTGCCAATGGCCGTGGCATTCGCGATGGCCGGATCGGTACATGCGGCTGGAAGTGACGGATGGGTGGGCGTTCGCACCCAGGCGGCGATGACGCGGACTTCCGAGCCCGCCCCCGCCGCCACTGCCGCAGCCGCAGCCGCGCATGCCACCTGGACGCTGAGCATGCACGGCGCGCCCACCGTGGACGCCGCGACGGTGTCGCCGTTGGAAGCGAGCAAGCCGGTGCATGTGGAGGTAAGCCTCAACCTGCACAACGTGGATGAGCTTGAGGCGTTCCTGCATGCCGTCAACGATCCGGCGAGCCAGCAGTACCACCATTTCCTGACGCCAGCGCAGTTCAAGGCGCGCTATTCGCCCACCGACGCCGAGGTCGCGCAAGTCACCGCGCATCTGCGCCAGTCGGGCTTCACCAACGTGCAGGTGTCGGGCAACAATCTGCTGGTGTCGGCCGATGGCAATGCGAATACGGTGAGCGCGGCGTTCCGCACCACCATGCGCACCTTCGCGTTCGGCGGCAAGCAGCGCATCGCCAACGATTCGGCCGTGCAGGTGCCACAGGCCCTGGGCGGCATCATCGACTCGGTGCTGGGTCTGCAGAACCTCAATGTGCCACACACCATGCATCACATCGTCGGTCCCGCTCCCGGCGGCGGCGCGAATCACGCCAATGTGCTGGCGGCCGCTAGCCAGGTTTCGCACAGTCCCAGCGATTTCCCCGCGATCTACGACGCGGGCAGCACACCGACGGCATCCAACACCACGGTCGGCATCGTCACCTGGGGCGACATGACCCAGACCATCACCGACCTCAAGAGCTTTACCACCAAGGCTGGCATGAGCACGGTCACCACGCAGGTGGTGAAGACCGGCAGCAACAGCTATGCGGATGACCCAGACGGCGACGGCGAGTGGAACCTGGACAGCCAGACCATCGTCGGCACCTCCGGTGGCGTCGGCACGCTGGTGTTCTACTCGGCGCCCAACTGCTCCAACGACAGTTGCCTCACCGATGCAGCCATCACCGCCGCGTACAACCGCGCCGTCACCGACAACGTGGCCAAGGTGATCAACGTGTCGCTGGGCGAGGACGAATCGGCCGCTAACAGCTCGGGCACGCAGGCGGCGGACGACCGCATCTTTGCGCAGGCGGTCGCGCAGGGCCAGACGTTCTCGATCGCTTCGGGCGACGCGGGCGTCTACCAGTGGTCCAGCGATCCGGTGGAAGGCGCGCCGGGCTATGTCACCAATTCGGCGGGCACGGTGGAGATTTCCCTCAGCCATTACTCGGTGAGCGAGCCGGCCTCGTCGCCGAACGTGGTGGCGGTGGGCGGCACCACGCTGAGCACCACGGGCACCACCTGGAGCGGGGAGACGGTGTGGAATGAAGGCCTCGCCGCCGTGGATTCATCCAACGGCGACAACAACAAGCGCCTGTGGGCCACGGGCGGTGGCGTCAGCCTGTACGAGGCGGCGCCGGCATGGCAGACCACGGCGCTGGGTTCATCGGTGACCAAGCGCCAGGTGCCTGACGTGGCGTTCGACGCCGCGTCGGCCACTGGCGCGAACATCATCATCCAGGGACAGACCTACCAGATCGGCGGCACCAGCCTGGCCTCGCCGATCTTCGTCGGTATCTGGGCGCGCATCCTCTCGGCCAACAGCAACACGCTGGGCCTGCCGACACAGAACATGTACGCGCACTTCCCGTCGGATGCCTCGCCGCTGCACGACGTCACTTCGGGTAACAACGGCTACAACGGCTACGGCTACGCTGCCAAGGCTGGCTACGACAACTCCACCGGCTGGGGCAGCCTGGACATCGCCAAGTTCAACAGCTATGTCACGCAGTATTGGGGCGGTGGTGGCGGCACGGGCGGCACGCCGACGGCGAACTTCAGCTTCGTCACCAGCGGACTCACGGCGACTTTCACCGACAGCTCCACCGACAGCGGCGGCAGCATCTCGTCGCACTCGTGGACCTTCGGCGATGGCGGCACGTCCACGGCCACCAGCCCGAGCCATACGTATGCGGCCGCGGGCACCTACAGCGTGTCCGAGACCGTGACGGACGGCACCAGCGGCAAGACCTCGAGCAAGACGTCGTCGGTGACGGTGTCGTCCACCGGCTCGCCGTCGCAACTGCTGGTGAACCCGGGCTTCGAGACCGGCACAGCCAGCCCGTGGACGATGAGCGCCAGCGTGCTGTGCAGCAACAGCAGCTGCAGTGGCGAGACGGCCCACGGCGGCAGCTGGTTTGCGTGGATGGATGGCTATGGCCGGACGCACACCGATACGGTTTCGCAGAAGGTGACGATCCCGAGCGGCAAGAGTTCGGCGACGCTGTCGTTCTACCTGCACATCGACACGGCGGAAACGAGCAAGACGAGTGCGTACGACAAGCTGACCGTGCAGGTGCTCAACAGCAGCGGCACGGTGTTGAAGACACTGGCGACGTATTCGAACCTCAACGCGGCGTCAGGTTATGCGCAGCGCAGCTTCGACCTCAGCGCGTATATCGGGCAAACGGTGACGATCAAGTTCACCGGCACCGAGGACTCCTCGCTGCAGACCTCGTTCGTGCTGGACGATGCGGCCTTGAACGTGCAGTAAGTTTTCATGGCAAGCAAAAAGGCCCGGTCATCGCTGACCGGGCCTTTCTTTTTTCCGGAAGCAGCCGAGCCTAGCCGTTGCTTTCCTCGAAGCGATTCGCCTCGCGGTTCTTGCGTACCTTGGACGGATCCCACACGCGGCCGTTCATGGTGATGTAGACGCCATCGGGCAGCGTCTGCACGGCGGCCACGGCGCAGCCGATGTTGAACACGGCATCGGAGCCCTGGAAGCGCGCGGGGTTCAACGCGCCGGTAAGCACGATCACCTTGCCCTTGAGGCTGGCCAGCTCCTGCGCGGTCTCGACCATGGTGTCGGTGCCGTGCGTGACCAGTACGTGGCGATGCGGCTGCGCCTCGATGGCGGAGCGCACCAGCGCACGGTCCTCATCGGTCATGTGCAGGCTGTCTTTGCGCAGGATCGGGATCACATCGAACTGGAAGGCCACGCCGAGCTGGCCGAGGATGTCGCCGATCTGCGGCGAGCCGATCTTGTAGTCCGACTTGTCGTCGAAGTAGATCTTGTCGATGGTGCCGCCGGTGGTGACGATGGTCAGATGCTGCATGGTCGATGGTCACAAGATGGGGAGACGTGCATTTTAGCCGCTGCCGCCGCGCGCTGCTCAGTGGGGCCCCAGCAGTAGGGCAGTGTCGGTCGCATCGGTGGTCCCCAGTCGTGACAGGCCATGGGCCACGAAGCGTCGCAGGGCTGCCCCTGAGCGCGCGCCGCCCTTGGGCGCGGACCACGTGTCATGGCGTGCCAGCAGCGCCGCGGCCGCGCAGCGCGCCAGCGTGATGGCCAGGCCGCGCGCACCGGCTTCCAATGCGTCGCGTCGGCCCGCATGGCGTTCCAGGCAGGCCGCCGACTCGTCCAGCGCGCGATGGATCTCCCGGCGTGCGTGGGCGTCGATGCTGTCGGCCAGCCAGCCCTCAATGGCGGTGCGCAGCGCGGTGAACTGGTCGCCGGCCAGGGCGCGCAGGCTGTCGAGCGACAGCACGTTGGTGGTGCCTTCCCAGATCGCATAGACCTGCGCGTCGCGCAAAAGCTGGGGCAGGCCCGTGTCCTCGATGTAGCCCGCGCCGCCGAAGCATTCCAGCGCCTCGGAGCACAGCTTCACGGCCATCTTGCCGGTCCACAGCTTGGCCAGCGGCGTGAGCAGGCGCAGCAATCCGGCTTCATGCGGGTGGGATGCGCCGTGTTCGACGCGGCCCAGCAAATGCGCCACCTCGAAAGTGAGCGCGAACGCCGCTTCGTACTCTGCCTGCATGTCAGCCAGCGTCTGCGCATGCAACGGTTGTTCGATCAGTGGATGGCCAAAGGCGTGACGCCGCGTGGCGTAGTCGCGCGCAAGCGACAGTGCGCGCGCCATGCTGGCGGTGGCGCCGACGGCGTTCCAGGTGCGCGTGATGTTGAGCATCGGCGCCACCTGGCGCACGCCGTTGGCCAGTTCGCCCAGTGGCCACGCGGGCAAGCCGTCGAGGTGGATTTCCGCCGTCGGAAGTTCGTGCGTGCCGAGCTTGTCCTTGAGCCGGTCGATGATGAGTTCGGGCTTGCGCCGCTCGCCGTCCATCGTTTCCACGTAGAACAACGCCAGCGCGGCAGGACCTTGGCCCGCGCCCTCGGGGCGGGCGAGCGCGAGCGCCATCTCGCCGACCACGGCGGAGCTGAACCATTTGCGGCCGTGCAAGCGCCATTGTCCATCGGCGTCCTGGCGCGCGATCGTTTCGGTGTTGCCCACGTCCGAGCCGCCGGTGTTCTCGGTCATCCATTGGCCGCTGAGCCAGAAGCTGCCGGCATCGCGGCTGAGCAGATGGGGTAGCGCGCGATCCAGCAGTGCCTGGTTGCGCGACGCCTTGAGCGCGGTCGCCGCGCCGTCGGTCATGGCCAGTGGGCAGCTGTAGAACTCGCTCGCCACGTGATAGAGGAACACGCGTGCGAATTCCTCCAGCCGCGAGTGCTCGTTCGCCTCGTGGCCGGCGGCGAGCACGGCATGGCGCGTGGTGATGTGCGGGCCTTCCTGCCACGCCTGCGTGAGCTCGATGCGATCCACGCGATTGCCCCAGGCATCCCACTGCGTAAGCACCGGCTTGCGGCGGGTGCTGGTGCATGCGCGCTGCCACTCCATTTGCGCGTAGTCGCCCAGTGCCTGCAGGTCAGCGTCGATGGCGGCGCGACGCGCGGGCGGCAAGGCGCGATCGAGCATGGCGCGGAACAGGCGATCTTCCCGGTACGGATGCGTCAGTTGCGGCGGATCTTGCACGAAACCCATGGTCGGCCCTCGTCGGATCGGTCGATCGAGTATAGGGGCGGCGCTGTCGGCGCCCGGTCGAGGTGAACTCAGCCCGGGCGGATCGCGCCGAAATCGACCAGGTCTTCCTGCTCGCCGTTGACGTACAGGCGCAGCTGCCGATGCGGGTAGTCGCACACGTCCTGCGCGAGACGCTGGCCCATCACCAGCAATACCAGCGGCTCGCTGCCGTGGTTTGTCAGCACGTGCGCGGGTCCGTTGTGCGCGAAGCCGAGGAAATCGCCGGGGCCGACCGCGTGCGGCATGTCGTCGATGAGCGCCGTGCCTTCGCCCGACAGCACGTAGACGCATTCTTCCTCGTACAGATGGCGGTGGTATTCGCTGGAGTCGTGGCCCGGCATCAGTTCGATGCGGTGCACGCCGATCTGGCTGAGGCCAGTGGCGTCGCCCAGTGACTTGCGATGCCGGATGCCGTTGGGATTGAGCGGATGAACATTGACGACCGTCGTCATGGCCTCGATGTCGGCGGCCTTGAGCAGCTGCTTGGGTGTGCCCATCGCGAGACTCCCGGGTGGCGGTCACCCAAGCGTATCGCGACCGGCTCAGGGTTTGACGAAGCGCAGGATGAAGCGGTCGGTGTGGCCGCGCACGGACGGATCGCGCAGGCCCGCCGTATGCGGGTCATCAGGATTGCGCAACGCATCGCTTTCGCCGTCGAGGCGGAAGCCCGCGGCGGCGAGCTCCGCCTTCACGACCGCCGGGTCGATGCGATGCAGGTCGTCCGTGTGGGCGACGCCGGTGCCTGGCGCGGCGGCATGGTCCAGCACGATCAGCGTGCCGCCTGGACGAAGCGCATCGAGCAGCATGCGATCGAGCTTCGCCATGTCGGGCGAGCCCATGAAGGGATCATGGAGGTCGTGATAGTTCTGCGAGGTCCAGACCAGGTCGACCTTCTCCGGCAACGACATCGACGCCACCGGCTGCAGCAGTACCGCCACGTTGTCATAGGGCGGCTGGCCAGCGAAGCCGCGCAGACTTTGCAGTCCCTTGGGCGCGGCCTTGTCCATCTCCGCCGGTTGCAGCGCATAGACCTTGCCGCGGGGGCCGACCAGCGTGCTGAAAAGACGCGTGTAGTAGCCCGTGCCCGGCATGAGGTCGACGACCCTGTCGCCGGGTCGCACGTTCGCAAAGGCCAGCACGTCGGCAACGTGGCGATCGGCATCCTGCGCGCGGTCCTCGGCAGGTCGATGGCTGTCGGCGATGGCCGCGGTGACGCCGGAGGGAACCTGCGCATGACTGGCAAGCGCGAAGGCTAGGCCAGCGGTCATCAGCATGAGTGTGCAGCGACGCATGGTGGCGTTCCCCTAGTGGACGACGTTGAGGGCAATCGCCGGCGTGATGGATGAGGGCGTGCGATGACCGCCGAAGATCACGCGGGTACCAAGCAGCACGCCGATATTCGGCGTCCAGTTGTATTCGACGGCCGGTGCGACGCCCCAGTAATCGCTGGTGCCCGAGTTCATGTGCAGGTTGCGCGGCAAGGGCGGGCCGCCGAACGGATCGATGGTGTCGGCACCGGTGACGCGCGTGTTGCCGTTGTGGTTGTACAACCCATCCATTGCCAGCACCCAGCGGCGCGTGAGGCTGTATTCCGCGGCGACGTCGATGCCGTAGCTGTTGCCGGGTCGCGCCTGCCCGGAGAACGTGTTGCCGGTGCCGTACACGCTCACGCCGTGCACCTTCGTGCTGCCCGACCACGATGCCGTGAGGTTGAGGCGCAGGCGCAGGATGCGGCCGTTGCGCAGCCACACGTAGGTCTGCGCATTGAAGCCCAGCGTAGTGGTGTACACACCGCTGCCCATGCCGTCGGCGGGGCGGCTGCCGAGGTGGTCGTAGTCGCCGGTGGGCAAGGTCTCCTGGATCATCAGGGCCGTGCTCGGCACCCAGCTGCCCTCGTGGAAGTGGGTGAACTGGTATTGCGCCTGCAGGGTGAAATCGCCCAGCCCGATGCCACTGCTGTTCGCGCCGCCGTCGACGCGGTTGTAGCCGAACACGGGAATGATCCCGATGCTGAAATTGTTGGCCAGGCCATACACCAGGTAGGTGCGCGAACCGTAGCTGTTGGCGTTCGGGGTGCGCACATCGTACAGGTAGGGCTCGGCCAGCACGTGACCGGGTGAACCTGTCTCGGGAGAGTTCGCCATCATCGGACCTGTCCACCAGGCGTCTTCGCGCGACTGCTGGTAGACCTCTTCCGACGCAGGCAGTGGGGTTGCCGACAGCGGGAGCGAATCCAGCAGACACAGCAGCGCGAAGACGACCAGGCGGAGCAGGGCGGGGACCGGGCGATGGGCCTTCACGAGAACTTCCATGGACGGGACAGGCGCCACGCTATGTCCGGGAGCGGTCGGCTGGAATATCCACTTTGCTAAGATTCGATATGACCACTTTGGGCCCATGGCAGTGCCTTTCGGAGATGGCCCCAGAGAAGACACGGCGAGGCCCTGCGGGCGCCATCCGGAGATTGCGATGACCCGTGCAAGCGCGAGTTTCCTGCCACCGGTCGCGGTGGACCCGGCGTCGGGCACCCCGATGTACCAGCAGCTTTCCGACTGGTTCCGCCGGGCCATTCTCGATGGCCATCTGCGACCCGGGCAGCGCGTGCCTTCCTCGCGCAACCTTGCCGGAGAGCTGCGGATTTCGCGTATTCCGGTGCTCAGCGCCTACGACCAGCTGCTTGCCGAGGGATACCTGGAAACCTTTACGGGCTCGGGCACCCGCGTGGCGCGGGCCATTCCCAGCGGCGTCCCGGCGGTGCGGCGCAGCCGGGCGACAACGCCGGGGCTGCCATCCGCCACCTCGCGGCGCATCGCCCGTCGCAGTGCGCAACTGGAAGGCCCGGAGCAGACCTGGCTCGACAATCTCGGCGCGTTCCGCGTGGGTCTGCCGGCCCTGGACCGCTTTCCCACGGCGGTGTGGGCGCGCCTGCTCAACCGCCATGCGCGGGCGCTGGACATGGAAACGATGAGCTATGGCGATCCGGCGGGCCATGGCCCGTTGCGCGAGGCCGTGGCCGATTATGTCGGCGTATCGCGTGCCGTGCGTTGCGATGCTTCGCAGGTGCTGATCACCACGGGATCGCAGCAGGCCTTGCAGATCTGCGCGCACGTGCTGCTGGATGACGGCGACCGGGTGTGGATGGAAGACCCCGGCTATCCCGGCGCGCATCAGGCGTTTCGCGCCGCGGGCGTGCAGATGGTGCCGGTGCC
>NZ_DASRZX010000117.1:0-5204 GCF_035685885.1 Dyella sp.
GCTGATCGACGGCAAGGCGTTTGCGCTGGTGTCCGATCCCACCCGTCCGATCGGGGCGCCCGTGCGCGATTCCGACGTGCCGGACATCCGGCTCGCACCACTGGACGAGGCGGCGAAAAAGCTCAAGGCCAGTGCGCAGGCTTATGAGACTGCCTACAACGCGCGCGCTGCGGCGGGGCTCGCATTCGCGCCCGCGCAACAGCAGGAAATCAATGCGTTGATGGGCCGCATGGAACAGGCGCTGTCCGACAACGACGGCCTGCCCGGGCGTCCATGGTTCCAGCACATGATCTACGCGCCGGGCATGCTGACGGGCTATGAAGTGAAGACCGTGCCGGGCGTGCGCGAAGCGTTGGAGGCGCGTCGCTGGGATGAGGCCAATCGTTTCGCCGGCGTCACGGCCAGGACGCTGGATGGCTATCGCCAGCAGCTCGACCAGTTGACGGCCTTGCTGAAAAAGCCGTCGTAAACGGCAGCGGATGGTTCGCGTCACCGGGAGCGCCATGACGGCGCTCCCGGGATTCAGGCGGTTTTCTCGGTGAGAAAGCCCGGCTTGCGATGCTTGGGCAGGCGCTTGATCTCCCACTCGGCGCGCGAGGCCGCCGCGCGATCCTCATAGGCGCGCGAGCCGATCATCCGCAGCGGTGGATGCGACCGCGTATAGCGCGCACCTTTTCCCGACGCATGCGCCTCGTAGCGTGCGTCGAGATCGTTGGTGATGCCCGCGTAGTAAGAACCGTCGCGGCATTCGATGAGGTAGAGCCACCAGGTCGTGGTGTTGGTGCGTGTCATGCGCACAGTGTGCGGTCAGGTCTCGGTCGGGTCCAGCTTGAATGTCTCGACGCGTCCCACCTTCGCCAATGCCTTTTGGACATCCGGACGCGCGATGACGGCGCGCCAGCGCTTCATGCGCTCGGCATCCATGGGCGTGGTCTGGATCGGGGCGTATTGCTGCATCTCCGACAGCGCATCGCTTCGCCACGCCTCGCTGCCCAGCCGCTCGATCAGCAGCGTGGCCGCACCGTCCATGTCGCCCGTCTGCAGCAGCGCCGCCTGCCAGGTGGCGATCGCGTCGTTGCGATGCTCGCGCATGTAGTCCATGTGGGTCGCGATGGCGACTTGGTCCTGCTGCACGATGGCTGCCTGCAGCCGCACGATCTCAAGCTGCATCCGTCCGTAGTCGCTGACATTGCCCAACTCCTGCACCGTATCCAGCGCTTCGCGAGGGCGGCGGAGGTCGGCATAGAGCTGGCCGAGGTTGATGATCTGGCTGACGTTCATGCCGCCTTGCTCGGGACGTCGCGCGGCCACTTCCCACTGGCGCACCGCCTCGTCCCAGCGTCCCAGGCGAGCCAGTGCGCGGGAGCGTTCGTCCAGCAGCCAGATATATTTTTCGTCGAAATCCTTGTAGAGCGAGGGGCCTTGTCCGTCCCTCGTCTTTGCCTGCACGTCGTCGGCAAGGGCGATCACCTCATCGTAGTGCTGCACGCTCAGCAGCAGGCCCTGCAGGCGCACCACGGGCGCGAGCCGGTCGGGGGATGCCTTGATCTGTTCGCGCGCGTCCTCGATCTCGCGGGCGACGGCGCGGTCAACGTCATAACTGCCGGGGTTGCTCCTGGTCAGCACGTCGAACTGCTTGTCGACCCGCATCGCCAGCACGACGCGCGCTGACTGGATGCGGGCCGCTGCGGCCACTGCCTTCTGCGTGTTGCCGGCGCGCAGCCACAGGCTGGCCAGCCGGCGCCAGAATTCGCTGGGTTCACCTTCGCTGGTTTTCCAGCCGGCATCGAACAGCGCCTGCAGATAGTCGCGCTGCAGCTCCTGGTCGGCGGATGCGTCGAGCTCGCGGCCAACGATGATGAAGGCGCGTTCGTGGAAGGTGTCGAGCTTGTCGGGCCATCGCCTGGCGATCGTGATGACGCATCGCGCACTGTCGCGATAATCCTGGATGGTGTAGGCGGTGATAAGCCGGTTGGACCAGACGAAAAGATCGGACTCGGCGAACGCACTGGCGCGAACCAACAGGTCGTGCGCTTCGCGCGGTTTCTCCTCGTCTTCGGCAATGCCACCGGCGAGCACCAATGCGCTGAAGCGCACCTTCTCGGGCAGCCGTTCGAACTGCGCGACATGCATCACGCGATCCAGTGCCTCCTTGGCGGAGACCATGTTGCCGTTGCGCGCGTAGATCACCGCAAGGCGGACATTTTCCCTCGCGGCATCGACGTCCTGTGTTGCCGGTGTCGTGACGGTTTCAGGCTTGCTCTTGGACGCATGGGCGGCACACGCGGCCGCCAACAGCAAAACGAATGCTCCTGCCTTGCGCATGGTGACTCCCCCGGTGGTCACCGGGGAGTTTGCCTGAAACCGCGGGACGAGGGCAGGCTAGGACGCTGTTGCCGGAGGCGGCTGCCGGCCGAGGAAGATCCTGGCAGCGAACGCCACGATCCAGCCGAACAGCAGCATCGCAGCTAGATTCGCCACGAAGCTGAAGACACTGAAGTGCGGCACGGTGTGCAACGCCGAAATCGGCACGACCACGTAGTTCATGACGGCAAAAACCACCACGCCATAGGCGATGCCCCAGGTGGCCCACCGGCGCATGCCGGGGATGCGGTTGCGCATGAGCAGCACAAAGATGGCGGCGATGAGGATGGACATGCCCCATTGCAGCAGCAGACCCAGCACGGCGTTGCCGGGTCCTCCAGCGAGCGACGCGCGCCCGAGCAGCCCGCCTGCGACGTACTTGAGGATGACAATGGGGTTGTAGCCGCTGATGAGCGAAGCGGCGCCGATATCCAGCGTGCCGGCGATGAAGCCACCCCAGAGAATGGCGGCCAGGGCAGGGTGACGCGTGCGTGGCATGACGGTCTCCTTGGTGCCCGGCCGTCCATACGGCGGGCTGCGGCGTACTCTAGCCGGGCTGGCGGAACGATGACGATAGGTCTTTGCGCAGGGGTACGTGAATCGCGCCGGCGATGCCCGTTACCATCAGGCATGCTGTTCTCCGCCCCCACGACGAGCCCCGCCGAAACACAGGTGGCCGACCTCCGCGACTATCCCGAATGGCGTCGCGGGCGCGAGCGCTACGGCCTGTGGATGCTGCCGGTCGAGGACGAGACCGTGCTCGCCTACATCGCGCAGCTGCGTGCGCGACTGGCCGATCTCCTGCATCCATGCCCGCGCCGGCAGCCTCACGTGACGTTGTTTGTCTGTGGATTCCACGCCGCCGCACGCATGCACGATGACGACTTCGCGCCGGAGGCCTTGTCACGGCAACTCGCCTTGTTGTCCGCGCATGATGGCGTGCCAACCCGGCTGCCGCTGGGCCGACCCGACAGTTTTGCCAGTGCGGCCTTCATCCCGCTGGGTGATCCATTGACGAGGCTTGCCACGTGGCGCGCCGTGCTGTCGCTGGCGGCCAGCGAGATTCGCCAGGCAGACTATGTTCCGCACATCACCTTGGGTCTTTACCGCCGCCGGGTAAGCGCGCAGGTGCTACGGGCCCGGTTGCAGTCGTTGCCCGCGCCTGAGTTGTCACTGCCCGTGACCGGACTTCATTACGCCACCTACGATGCGCGGGACCCATTCGGCCCGTTGCAGACTCATCATCGGGTGCCGCTGCGTACACCGGAAACCGAGCCAGCGTGATGCTGGAAAACAAGGGCGCACGCCACGGTCGAACACGTGGCGCGCGCCGCCCGGCGAACCTCGATGGCATCAGCCGTTGGCACTACCCGCCGAAGGTGCACTGGCAGGTTTGCTGCTCTTGGCAGCCTTGCCCTTGCCTGCGTGCTCGCCCGGCGATCGGTACATCGTGTCGGCGATCTGCTTCTGGTCCGGCGTCAGCACGTCGTACAGATCGCTGAAGGACGAAGCGAGCTTCTTCATGTTGTCCGCATGCGTCTCGGTAAGGTCCGCGTACGACTTCATGGCATCGGGTGCCTTCATCGTGGGCAGCTTCTGCGCACGATCGCGGAAGGCTTCGTCGGCCTTGCGCGCGTTGTCGCGCATGGTCTGCGCAAAGGCATCCCATTCCTTGGCCTGCTTGTCGGTGATCTTCAGTTGCGCGTGCAGGTCGGCGATGCGCCGCTCCACGGCGTCGGCATGCTTCTGCCCGTGATCCTTGGTGGCTGCGGGCGTTGCAGTCGGCAACTGCGGACTGGTGGACTGTTGCGCCCACGCCGGCATCGCCAGTGCAAACGAGACCAGCGCCGGCAGCGCCAGACTGCGCATAGTGGTTTTCATCGTCGTGTATCCCATGCAGTGGAGAGGGCTTCAGTAACCGCGATCGTCGTAGTAGACGACGGGTGGCGGCGGTGGCGGTGGCGGCGTTTCATAGACCACCGTGGGCGGCGGCTGTGGCGCGGTCGAGCCTACGATTACTGCACCTGCCGCCACGCCGAGCAATGCGCCGGCCACAACGGCACCCGAATCATCGTGGTGGTGGTAGTCGTGATGGTCGTAATGATCGTAATGATCGTGGTGATGGTCGTAATGCTGGGGCGGTGGCGCGTCGTGATGGTGCTGCGCCCATGCCGAGAACGGCAGCGCAGCGCATGCCAGTGCCATGCAGCACGCCATGGTTTTTCTGGATAGCGAACGCGAATTCTTGCGGTTCATCAATCTTGCCTCCGGCATGCGGCGGTGGTGTCGCATGCCGGAGACTAGGACCGCGAATGTGCACGGCAACCCAATAAATACGCGTGTTCCGCGTTCGCCTTACGCCACGGTTCGACAATGTCGGCGTGGCGTGAGGACAAAGAAGAGGAGCGAAGGCATGCCTCCGCTCCCGATGCGATTTCAGGTTGCGGTTTTAGCGCGAGGCGACGAAGTCGATGCGCTCGATGCCTTGCCGCTTCGCCTGTGCAATCACCTCGGCGACGATCTGGTACGACGCGCCATCGGCCGGATCGACCGCGAGGCTTGGCGGTTCGCTTTGATGCGCGGCGATGGCCAGTTGCGATTCCAGTGCCGATGCACTGATCGGCATGTCATTCCAGGTGATCGCTCCATTGGCAGCAACGACGAGGTGCACCGACGGCGGAGGCGTGGACTTTTCCGATCGTCCCGGCTGAGGCAAGTCCAGTTTCAACTGATGGGTGAGCACGGGCGTGGTGATCATGAAGATCACCAGCAATACGAGCAGGACATCGACCAGCGGCGTCACGTTGATCTGTGCGAACGGAACATCGGATACACGTGCA
>NZ_DASRZX010000118.1:0-4427 GCF_035685885.1 Dyella sp.
GTCGTATGACCGGCCCGCGGTCTACCGCTACGGCGCGGCGGGAAAGCGATGGAGCGACTATCGCGTGGAACAGCAGGCGAGCATCGTGGCGGACTGGTTCGCGGGCAAACTCGATCCCCGCGGCCCGCCACGCGCGCAGCAGGCATTTGAACCCATGGATGAGGCCTCAAATCCTTTTTGGCGATACATACGCGATTACATTCGCGCCGGGATTACTTGATAGGCTGATCCTCGCGTGGCATGGACGCATCTTCGCCGTCTCTCCCCAAAAGCCTATATACATCGGCACCCCTATCACTTAGGCCGGATGGGATTGCTCGTTGGGTGAGCCTATAGTCGCGTCTGTTGCCGCCCGCTCACTGGTCGTTGCGATTGAAATGCCTGGCGGCATCGCGTGTCCATGCCTCGACGGACGTGGGGAAGGGACGATGACTGTCATGCTCGGTCAATCGTCGGCGTTCCTGCGGTTGCGCGAACAGCTGCGCCGCTACGCCGAATGCGACATTCAGGTGCTGATCGAGGGGGAGACTGGCACCGGAAAGGAACTCGCCGCGCGGGAGATTCATTACGCCAGCGCGCGGAGCGGGCGTCCCTTCGTACCTGTCAATTGCGGGGCGTTGCCGGACAACCTCATCGAGAACGAATTGTTTGGCCACGAGCGTGGCGCGTATACCGATGCGCGCTGTGCACAACCGGGCCTGATCGATCACGCGCGCGGCGGCACGCTGTTCCTTGACGAGGTGGATACCTTGTCGAGCAAGGCGCAGGTGACCTTGCTGCGGTTCCTCGAGAACAACGAATACCGACCGGTCGGTGGTGGTTCGGCGCGCGTGTCCAATGCGCGCGTCATTGCGGCTACCAACAGCTGTCTGGACGAGGAAGTGGCAGCGGGGCGTTTCCGGCGTGACCTGCAATACCGTCTCAATGCATTGAATGTGCGGATGCCGCCGCTGCGCGAGCGGACGGGCGATGTGGAGTTGCTGGCTGCGCATTTCCTGGAAATCATCGCACACAGGCTCGATGGACCTGCCAAGCGCTGGAGCGCGGAAGCGATGCATGTGCTGTGCGTACATGCGTGGCCAGGCAATGTGCGCGAGTTGGAGAACGTGGTGCTGCGTGCGTACATGCAGACGGACGACGATGTGATCGATGGTCGTGCGGTGGAGGAGCTCGCCTGCGCAGGCGTCATCGCTGCCAGCGAGGACGGCCAGCGTCTCGATGGTGACGTTGGCTATCACGCGGCCCGGCATCAGGCGATTCATGTGTTCGAACAGGGTTATCTGCTGGGCCTGATGGTGCGCACGCAGGGCAATGTCACGGCAGCAGCGCGACTGTCGGGCACGGAGCGGCGGCAGCTCGGCAAGCTGCTCAAGAAGCACGGCATCGATACGCGTCGTTTCCGCACGCAGCCGTAAATACCTCATAGGCGAACTACCCGCGGCATGCGTTGGCGCGCGTGTTCGCGTGTCCGTTCGCGGCGTGTGGTGGGTGCGTGCAGACCCATGCGCGCAGGCCGAAGCGGGTCAATGCCGACCCGGACCGATGACGGAATGGCCTGGCGTGGCCGTTTGGCGATGGCATGCGAGTTGCCAGCAGCCTTGTGCACGTGGAGGCACGGCATGAGCCATCGGCGAAACAAAGATGCATCGGGGAGGCAGGAAGTGGAGCGCGCCGTGCTTGCCTATCTGCATCACCACCCCGATGCCGCGGACACGCTCGACGGCATCGTTACCTGGTGGCTTCCGCAGCAGCGTTACGAAACCGAGCGCGAGCGCATCGAGCGCGTGCTTGGCGGACTGGTGGAACGTGGGGATCTGCGCTGCAACCGCCTGCCTGACGGCGCCGTGCTCTATGCGCTCAACCGTTCCAGCAAGCCGCCTTTGCATTGACTGTCACACCTGGCCCTTCACGAGGAAACACCCATGCCAGCCACACTGAGTTACCCAGGCGTCTATATCGAGGAGATTCCCAGCGGCGTACGCACCATTACCGGCGTGGCGACCTCGATCACCGCCTTCATCGGCCGCGCGGCAAAAGGCCCCCTCGACATAGACACGGACGGCCCCGTGCTGATCAACAGCTATGGCGACTATGAGCGTGGATTCGGTGCGCTCGATCCCAATTACCCGATGGGATACGCGGTGCGGGATTTCTATCTCAACGGCGGCGCGCAGGCGATCATCGTGCGTTTGTTCGAGGGTGATGCCAGCAAGGCCAAGGCCAACTTCAGCATCACCAACCTGAAGCTGGAGGCCGCGTCGGCGGGAACGTGGGCGAACCAGTTGCGCGTGCGCGTCGACACGCTGGTGTCGGGCGAGGTGGCTGCGCTCTACGGGTTGGCGGCCGCGGATCTTTTCAACCTGACCGTTCGCGACATGGCGAGCGGTGCGCAGGAGTCGTTCCTCAATGTATCCACGAAGGATAGCCCGCGTCGCGTGGATCGCGTGCTGAAGGCGGGGTCGTCGCTGATCCGCGTTCAAGATGGCACGCTGACGGACTCCGTGCCCGCCGCGATGAGTGATGCGCCCGCCAACCACACGGTGTGGGATCAGGACGGGAGTTCGGTGGGCGTGACGAACGCGGGATCTGACAGCGTCAAGCTGACCGATCCCACTTACGAGGGCAACTCCGACGACAAGACCGGCATGTATGCGCTCAAGAAGGTGGATCTGTTCAACCTGCTGTGCATTCCACCGGATCAGCGCGGAGGCAATACCAGTGCCGACGTTTACCGCGACGCCATGGCGTTCTGCGCGGACCGTCGCGCACTCCTCATCGTGGATGCGCCATGGGATTGGAGCAGCGCGAATGCCATCACCGGCAACAACAACAAGGTTCTGACGGACCTCAACCTCACCGGCACAGGGGCGCGCAATGCTGCGTTGTTTTTCCCGCGCGTGCTGGAATCGGACCCCGCCAGGCAGGGGCAGATCGACACATTCGTGCCCTGCGGCATTATCGCGGGCGTGATGGCGCGCACCGATACCCAGCGTGGCGTCTGGAAGGCGCCGGCCGGGCTGGACGCGACGCTCAACGGCATCCAGGGCCTCTCGGTGGTGCTCACCGATGCGGAGAACGGGCAGCTCAATCCCATCGGCGTGAATTGCCTGCGCAGCTTCCCGGCCAGCGGCCCGGTGGTGTGGGGCTCGCGCACCCTGCGCGGTTCGGACCAGTTGGCGGACGACTACAAGTACATCCCCGTACGGCGTCTGGCGCTGTACATCGAAGAGAGCCTGTTCCGCGGCACGCAGTGGGTGGTGTTCGAACCCAATGACGATCCGTTGTGGGCACAGATACGGCTCAACGTCGGAGCGTTCATGCACAACCTGTTCCGCCAGGGCGCATTCCAGGGCAAGACCCCGACGGATGCGTACTTCGTCAAATGCGACAGCGAAACCACCACGCAGAACGACATCAACCTCGGCATCGTCAACATCGTGGTCGGTTTCGCGCCACTGAAGCCCGCCGAATTCGTGGTCATCCAGCTGCAGCAGATGGCCGGCCAGATCCAGACCTGAGGACAATGTCATGGCTCAGTTCAGCGTGAACGCGCAGCGCTTCGATCCCTACAAGAATTTCAAGTTCCGGGTGAAATGGGATGGCCGCTATGTAGCGGGCGTCAGCAAGGTGTCGGGTCTCAAGCGCACCACCGAGGTAGTGAAGCACCGCGAAGGCGGCGACCCCAGCAGCAGCCGCAAATCGCCGGGGCGCACCGAGTACGACGCCATCACCATCGAACGCGGCGTCACCCACGATCTCGAATTTGAGAAGTGGGCAAACAAGATATGGAACTACGGCGCCGGGCTGGGCGCCGAGGTATCGCTGAAGGACTTCCGCAAGGACCTGATCCTGGAGGTCTACAACGAAGCAGGGCAGCTTGCGCTGGCTTACAAGATCTACCGTTGCTGGGTATCGGAATACCAGGCGATGGCAGACCTGGATGCCAACGCCAATGCGGTGGCGATCCAGCACATCAAGCTGGAGAACGAGGGTTGGGAGCGCGATACCAGCGTGCAGGAGCCCACCGAGCCGAGCTTTACGGTGCCCGTAGGCTGATCGATGCGAACCCTCGGCGCCAGCGAGTTGTTGCAGGTGTGGGAGCGCGCGCTCGACGCGCCCGCGTTGGCGTGTGGCCTGTGGATGCTGCAGCTCGATGGCGACGCACAGGATGCGTCCGCATGGCTGGACCTGTCGCTTGGGCAGCGCGATGCACGTCTGCTGCAATTGCATGCCAGGCTGTTTGGCCGGGCACTGGAAGGCGTGGCCACGTGCCCGGCGTGCCAGTCGACGGTGGAAGTTTCCCTCGATAGCCGGACGCTGGAGTTGTATTCGCCGGATGAGCCGATGCCGGATGAGCGTGTGTTCGACATGCAGTCGGCGGGTCACGACCTGCGAATACGCTTTCGACCGGTGAGTTGCGCAGATCT
>NZ_DASRZX010000119.1:0-39662 GCF_035685885.1 Dyella sp.
GGCCTGCTGTCGACCGGTTTCGACTGGCAGCGCGACCAGGTGGACAGCACGGCCGGCTACATCAATCCGTTCACCGAGGTGCCGGTGGACAGCCGCATCAACCGCGGCCTGTTCGCGCAGTGGCAGCAGACCTTCGGCAGCCAGTCCGTCCAGGCCAGCGTGCGTCACGACGACAATAGCCAGTTCGGCAGCAGGAACACGGGTAGCGTGCTGTGGGGTTGGGATTTCGCCCAGGCGCTGCGCCTCACCGCGAGCTACGGCAGCGCGTTCAAGGCGCCGACCTTCAACGACCTGTACTACCCGTATTACGGCAATCCGGATCTCAAGCCCGAGCGTTCGAAAAATGTCGAGCTGGGCCTGCGCGGCAGTTATGGCTGGGGCTGGTGGTCGTTGAACGCGTTCCGCAACAACGTCACCGATCTCATCACCTATGACGCCGCCATCCAGGCGCCGGGCAACGTGGACAAGGCGCGCATCCGCGGCGCGGAAGGCGTGGTCAGCGGCAAGGTTGCAGGCTGGCTGGTGACGGGCACGGCCACGTGGCTGGATCCGCGTGACGAGTCGGTCAACTACGAAGGCAATCTGCTGCCGCGTCGTGCGCGCCAGACCGCGAACGTGGATGTGGATCGCAGTTTCGGCGCCTTCAGCGTGGGCGGTAGCTGGTTCGTCTCGGGCCGTCGCTATGACGACCTGGCCAACCGCCATCCGCTCGGCGGCTACGCGATCACGAACTTCCGCGTGGCCTATGCCATCTCGCGCGACTTCAAATTGCAGCTCGCGCTCAACAACGCATTCGGCAAGGACTACGAGACCGCCTGGTACTACAACCAGCCTGGCCGCAACACCATGTTGACGCTGCGCTACCAGCCTGCCCAGTGATGCACCTGCGGGGCCGGTTCGCCGGCCTCGCACCCTCCATCGATCAGGAACTCATGAGATGAAGATGCCTACCGGTCCACGTTTCGCCGTGCTGGCGCTGCTGCTCGCGCTGGTCATGGTGGCCACCCGCTTCAAGCATTTCGGCGACATGCTGCACCTGCCCGATGCGTCGATGGCGGTGTTCTTCCTTGGTGGCGTCTATGTGCGCCGGCACTGGATGTTCGCCGTGTTGGTCGTGCTTGCCGTGGCACTCGACTGGCTTTCGATCAGCTACGCAGGCGTGAGCGATTTCTGTGTCACCGCCGCCTATGCGTTCCTTCCGCTGGCCTACGCGGTGCTGTGGTACGCGGGGCGTTGGTACGCGCCGCGACTCACGGGCCGGTTCCTGTCGCTGGTTGGCGCCTTCGGCGTGGCGCTGGTGGCTGCGTCGGTGTCGTTTGCCATCTCCAATGGCTCGTTCTACTGGCTGGGCGGCCGCTACCCCGATCCGCAGGTCACGCAATATCTCGCCCGCGTGTGGCAATGGGGTCCGTTGTTCGTGCGCACCACGATGGGCTACGTCGCCGTGGCGCTGGTCGTGCACGCTGTTTGCGCGCGGCTGGCGGCACACTCCATTTCAGCGCACCAGGAAGCCTGAGCATGAGCGACAACGCGGAACCCATCAATGGCATGAGTGCCGACGAACGCCATCGCGAGCGCATGCAGCGCAAGAAGGCGCTGGTGGATCGCAAGATCGCCCGCGCCTCTATCGAGCGCGGCGTGCTGGTGGTGAACACCGGCAACGGCAAAGGCAAGAGCTCGTCCGGCTTCGGCATGCTGGCGCGATCGCTCGGCCACGGGTTCCATTGCGGCGTGGTGCAGTTCATCAAGGGCAGTTTCTCGACTGGCGAGGAGGCATTCTTCCGGCGCTTTCCCGACGAGCTGGACTACCACGTCATGGGCGAAGGCTATACCTGGGAAACGCAGGACAAGGCGCGCGACATCGAAACGGCCGACAAGGCATGGCAGGTCGCCGCCGCCATGTTGTCGGATGCGCGCTATGACTTCGTGCTGCTGGACGAACTCAATATCGCGCTGGTGAAGGGTTACATCGATACGGCGAAGGTCTGCGATGTGCTCAGGGCACGTCCGCCGCAACAGCACGTGGTGATTACCGGGCGTGGCGCGCCTGATGCGCTGGTCGAACTGGCCGACACCGTCACCGACATGCGCGTGGTCAAGCACGCTTTCCAGGCGGGCATCAAGGCGCAGAAAGGCATCGAGCTTTGAGCATGACGAAGCCTGCGCGCCTTTGCCCCGCTCTCATGGTCTCCGCGCCCGCTTCGGGCCAGGGCAAGACTTCGGTGACGGCAGCGATCGCGCGCTGGCATGTGCGCAACGGCAGGCGCGTGCGCGTGTTCAAGACCGGCCCTGACTTCCTCGATCCCATGGTGCTGGAGCGTGCCAGCGGCGCGCCGGTGTACCAGCTGGATCTATGGATGAATGGTGAGGACGACATTCGTGCACGCCTGTACGAGGCGGCGGGCGAGGCGGATCTCATCCTGATCGAAGGCGTCATGGGGCTGTTCGATGGCGGCTGTTCCAGCGCCGATCTCGCACAGCGCTTCGGTTTGCCGGTGCTGGCCGTGATCGACGGTGCGGCCATGGCGCAGACCTTTGGCGCCCTCGCCCTCGGATTGGCCCGCTATCGCGAAGGCCTGGACGTGTTCGGTGTCGCGGCCAACCGCGTAGGCAGCGCGTACCACGCCCAATTGCTGGCACAGAGCGTTCCCACCGGCATCACCTGGCTGGGAGCACTGCCGCGCGATGCGGCCATGTCACTCCCCGGACGACACCTTGGCCTGGTGTCCGCCGGCGAAATGCATGACATCGACGCACGACTCGATGCGCTGGCGGATGCATGGGCCGCGCATGCATCGTCCGCGCTGCCGGCGCCGGTGGCCTTTCCTCCTGCCGCTCATGCCACGGTCCGGCCTCGGCTGCGCGGCCATCGCGTTGCCATCGCGCGTGATGCGGCGTTCTGCTTCCTGTATCCGGCCAACCTCGATGTGTTGCGCGAGGCCGGTGCGGAGCTGGTTTTCTTCTCGCCATTGTCCGGTGAGACCTTGCCCGCATGCGATGCGGCGTGGTTGCCCGGTGGTTATCCCGAACTGCATCTGTCATCGCTTTCGAACAACGATGCTTTGCGCCGTGACCTGCGCGCGCACGTCGAGGCGGGCCGTCCGTTGCTCGCCGAATGCGGGGGCATGCTCTATGCGCTCGATTCGCTCGGCAACGCCGACGGCGACGTGGCGACCATGGCCGGATTGCTGCCGGGGCAGGCCGTCATGCAGGAGCGGCTCGGTGGTCTTGGCATGCAGATGGCGGTGCTGCCGGAAGGCGAGCTGCGCGGCCACACGTTTCATTACGCCCATGCCGATATCGCCATGCGTCCGCTGGTCATGGCGACCAACCCCGATGGTGGCCCAAGCCGCGAAGGCATCTATCGCCGGCAGCGCATGACCGCCAGCTTCATGCATGCGTACTTTCCCTCCAACGTCGAGGCGGCGATTAGCCTTTTCCTGCCATGAACACGGCCTTTGCCATGATTGCGGCGGTGCTGCTCGATGCCTGGCTCGGCGAGCCGCGGCGCGGGCATCCGCTGGTGCTGTTTGGACGTCTGGCCGGCCGTATCGAGTCGATGGTCTACGGCGATCAACGCGCTCGTGGCGTGATCGCCTGGTGCGTCGCCGTGTTGCCTTGGGGGGCGGCCACCCTGTTGCTCGCATGGGTGACGCCATGGCTGCGATTCGTACTCGATACGACGGTGCTCTACCTTGCGCTTGGCCTGCGCAGTCTGGGCGAACACGCGCTGCCGGTGGCGCGTGCGCTGGAGGCCGGCGATCTGCCCGCCGCGCGGAGTGCGGTCGGGCGCATGGTCAGTCGCGATACCGGACTGCTGGATGCACGGCAGGTCGCAGCGGCGGCCAGCGAATCGGTGCTGGAGAACGGCAATGACGCCGTGTTCGGTGCACTGTTCTGGTTTGCCGTCCTGGGGGCGCCAGGTGCCGTGCTGTACCGGCTGGCGAACACGCTCGACGCGATGTGGGGTTATCGCAACGTTCGCTACGAACGCTTCGGATGGGCAGCGGCGCGACTGGATGACATATTGAACTACGTGCCGGCCCGGCTCACGGCGCTCAGCTATGTGCTGCTCGGCGATGCCCGGCGTGCGTGGCGTTGCTGGCGGATGCAGGCACCGGCATGGGATAGCCCGAACGCCGGTCCGGTCATGGCGGCGGGGGCGGGTGCACTGGGTGTTTGCCTTGGTGGTGCCGCGCCGTATGACGGTATCTGGGAACCTCGCCCGGTGCTCGGAAGCGGCGCCCCGCCGGATGGCACAACCCTGGTTCGCGCGTTGGCGCTGGTCCGGCGCAGCGTCGTGCTGTGGCTGGCGGTTGTTGCGCTGCTTGGCTGGGTGTGTGCGGGAGGCGTCCATGCTTGAACACGGTGGCCGACTCTTGGGCGCAGCGAATCAATACGGCATTCCTGTCCACGAGTGGCTGGATCTTTCCACTGGCATCAGTCCGTTCGCGTGGCCGGTGCCACCGGTGCCGCCATCGGCCTGGATGCGCCTGCCGGAAGACGATGACGGATTGGTGGACGGAGCACGGGCGTATTACGGCGCGCGACATGTGTTGCCCGTTGCAGGCTCGCAAGCCGCGATCCAGGCGCTGCCATGCTTGCGATCCAATTCACGCGTCGGCGTCATTTCGCCGGGCTACAACGAACACGCGCATGCCTGGCGCCGCGCCGGGCACGTCGTCGAGACCTTGCCCGCCGCGGTGCTTGTCGATGAAGTGGCACGCTTTGACGTCGTCGTGTTGATTCATCCAAACAATCCCGGCGGAGAACGCTTCTCGCCGGACGTGTTGCTTGCATGCCACGAGCAACTGGCAGGCCGGGGTGGTTGGCTGGTGGTCGATGAAGCCTTCATGGATGCGACGCCTTCAGACAGTTTGTGCGCACAGGCGTGGCGCGAGGGACTGGTGGTGCTGCGCTCGGCCGGAAAGTTCTTCGGATTGGCGGGCGCGCGCGCTGGATTCGTCGCCGCAAGCGAAGCGCTGCTGCACGCGCTGCGGGAACGCCTCGGTCCCTGGACGTTGAGCGGGCCAAGCCGGTACGTGCTCAGGCGGGCGCTGGCGGATCGCGCGTGGCATGTGGAAGCCCGCGAACGCCTGCACGCGTGCAGCGCGCAACTTGCGTCGCTGCTGACGAAGCACGGAATGGAGCCAGCGGCAGGGTGCGCCTTCTTCCAGTGGTGGCGCGACGGACAGCCCGCCGCCATGCACGAAGCACTCGCCCGGCAGGGCATCCTCACCCGCCTGTTTGATGCGCCACATAGCTTGCGTTTCGGCCTGCCTGGCGACGCCGCCGCATTCCATCGGCTCGACCAGGCACTGGCACGTTGTGGAAACGTCGGATCATGAGCGCGCGCGTATTGATGATCCAGGGATGCACGTCCGACGCCGGCAAGAGCACGGTAGTTACCGCACTATGCCGCTGGCTGCATCGTCGGGGCGTCGCGGTGGCGCCATTCAAGCCGCAGAACATGGCGCTCAATTCCGCGGTGACTGTCGACGGTGGCGAAATCGGCCGCGCGCAGGCCGTGCAGGCGCAGGCGGCTGGCCTGCTGCCGCATACGGACTTCAATCCCGTGTTGCTCAAACCCAACAGCGACATCGGTGCGCAGGTGATCATCCATGGGCAGGCCATCGGCAACATGGATGCTCGCCACTATCACGACTACAAGCGGGTGGCGATGGACGCCGTGCTTGCTTCGCACCATCGCCTGGTCGAGCGCCATGACGCGCTTATCGTCGAAGGTGCCGGCAGCCCCGCCGAAATCAACCTGCGTGACCGGGACATCGCCAACATGGGATACGCCGAGGCGGTGGATTGCCCCGTGCTGCTCGTGGCCGATATCGATCGCGGCGGCGTATTCGCTCATCTGGTGGGTACGCTGGCCTTGCTGTCGCCAAGCGAGCAGGCGCGTGTGGCCGGATTCATCATCAACCGCTTTCGCGGCGACATGGCCTTGCTGCAACCGGGGCTGGCATGGCTGGAGCGCGAGACGGGCAGGCCGGTGGTGGGCGTGCTGCCCTACCTGCAGGGGCTATTGCTTGAAGCGGAAGACGCACTGCCACGTGACGCGGAGCCCAAAACACACGCGCGCCTGCACGTTGCGGTGCCGGCGTTTCCGCGCATCAGCAATCACACCGATCTCGATGCGCTGCGTTCGCATCCGCAGGTCTCGCTGCAGCTCGTTGGTCCCGGCGAAACGTGGCCTGCGTGCGACCTCATCGTGTTGCCGGGTTCCAAGTGCACGCGCGCCGATCTGTCGTGGTTGCGTGAACAGGGATGGGATGCCGCTTTCGCACGACATCTTCGCTACGGCGGCAAACTGATCGGCATCTGCGGTGGCTTCCAGATGCTGGGTCGCCTCGTGCATGATCCCCAAGGTATCGAGAGCGAGCCGGGCTCGAGCGAAGGACTGGGTTGGCTGGACATGGAAACCACGCTGGAAGCGCAGAAGGCGCTCCGCCGCGTGGAAGGCAGATTGGTCCTGGGAGAGGCGCGCATGGGCGGCTACGAAATCCATTGCGGCATCAGCCGCGGCGGCGCGTTGGATGTTCCCTCGAGCGTGCTCGATGGCGGCCGACCGGACGGCGCACTGTCGGCGGACGGACAAATGCTGGGCACCTACGTGCATGGTTTGTTCGACCAACCGCAGGCGCTTGCGGCGCTGCTCGCGTGGGCTGGCCTGGAGCGCGCCGAACCGTTCGATCTGCCGCGGCTGCGTGACGCGGCGATCGATCGTCTCGCCGATGCGGTGGAAACCCATCTGGACACCGCCTTGCTTTCGCGCTTGCTGGGTCTTGAAGGAGCACGCCAATGCGCACCCTGATCCTTGGCGGCGCACGTTCCGGCAAGAGCGCGCTGGCCGAACGGCTGGCCAGGGATACCGGCCACGAAGTGGTCTACATCGCTACGGCGCAGGCGCATGACGCCGAGATGGCGGCGCGCATCGCACACCATCGCGCGAGCCGTCCCGCGCACTGGCAGAGCGTGGAAGAGCCGCTGGCGCTCGCTGCCACGCTGCAGTCGCATGCGCGTCCCGGCCGTTGCGTGCTGGTCGATTGCCTCACCCTGTGGTTGAGCAATTTGCTGGGCAGCGGTGACGACGCGCGATTCGTCAACGAAAGAACAGCCTTGCTACAGATATTGCCGGCGTTGCCGGGCCAGCTGTTGCTGGTCAGCAACGAAGTGGGCCTGGGCGTGGTGCCGGTGGGCGAGCTGACGCGTCGCTTCGTCGACGAGGCTGGCTGGCTTCACCAGGCGCTGGCCGAACAGTGTGAACGCGTGTTGTTTGTCGCGGCGGGATTGCCGTTGCCTCTCAAAGGAAGCCTTGCATGAGCCATGACTGGCTGCTTGAACCCTGTGTCGCCATTGACGAGGAGAGCAGGGAGTGCGCTCTTCTGCATCAGGCGCAATTGACCAAACCGCCGGGTTCGCTCGGCACGCTGGAGGCCTTGGCGGTGCGACTGGCGGGCTTGCAGCACGATCCGCTGCCGTCCCTGCAGCAGGTGTGGATCAGCGTGTTCGCGGCCGACCATGGCGTGGCCGCGGAAGGCGTGTCGGTATTTCCGCAAGTGGTCACTGGCGAGATGGTGCGTAATTTTGCACGCGGCGGCGCCGCCATCAGTGTGCTTGCGGGCGCACTGGGCGCGACGCTGGAAGTGGTGAACCTGGGTACCGTGAATGATCCGGGTGAGCTGTCGCACGTGCGCCGCGCGATCATTGCGCCGCAGACCCACAACTTCTGCGAGCGCGCCGCGATGGGCGCAGGGCAGCTCGCTCTTGCGTTGCGTGCAGGCGCCGACAGCGTGGGGCTGGCGCGTGCCTCCGGCGCGCAGCTTTTCATCGGCGGTGAAATGGGCATCGCCAATACCACGTCCGCTGCGGCACTTGCCTGCGCCTTGCTCGGCGAGTCGCCATCCGCGCTTGCGGGCGCAGGCACCGGCCTGGACGCCCATGGCATCCGGCACAAGGCCGAGGTGATCGAGCGTGCGCTTGCGCTGTATTCCGACGACGGCGACGCGTTGACCTGGCTGCAGCGCGTTGGTGGTTTCGAAATCGCGGCGCTGTGCGGCGCGTATATTGCCGCCGCGCAACAGGGGCTGCCGGTGCTGGTCGATGGCTTCATCACCACGGCCGCAGCGCTGGCCGCGGTGCGCATCCAGCCGGCCTGCCGGGACTGGATGTTCTTCGCGCATCGCTCCCGCGAACGGGGACATGCGCGTCTGCTTGCCGCGCTGGCCGCCGATCCGCTGCTCGACCTGGGGCTGCGCCTGGGCGAGGGCAGTGGCGCCGCTACTGCCGTGCCTCTGCTGCGCCTTGCCTGCGAGCTTCACGCCCGCATGGCCACCTTCGCGCAGGCGGGGGTGAGCGGCGCATGAGTGGCAAACACATCGGCATCGACCTGCTGCGCCACGGTGACACCGGGCAGCGCAGCTATCGCGGCCAGCTCGATGACGCGCTGAGCCCGCTTGGCTGGACCCAGTTGCGTGGAGCGATCTTCGGTCGCAGCTGGGACAGCATCGTCACCTCGCCGCTGCGCCGCTGTGCGGAATTCGCGGGTGACCTGGCGACGGCGAGGCGCGTGCCGCTGCGCGTGGACCCGAGGCTGGCTGAATATCACTTCGGCGACTGGCAGGGCGTGCCCATCGAAACGCTGGCCGAGCAACAGGGCGATGCGCTGGGACGCTTCTGGGCCGATCCGGTGGCCCATCCACCGCCCGGCGGGGAGCCGTTTGCGGCCTTTCGCGAACGCCTGTGTGCCGCGATCAACGACGTGGCGGTGGCGGCGAGCACGCAGCGCGTGCTGGTCGTCACCCATGGTGGCACCATTCGCCTGCTTCGCTGTGAAGCGGAAGGGCGTGATTTCGGCGACATGGCAAACCTCGACGTGCCCCATGCGTCCTTGCATGCGATTGACTGGGCGGTACCAGCCGTGGGGCAGGCGGCTGGCTGATGCGTGCCCTGCTTGCCGCCATCGGTTTCCTCACCCGCATTCCCGTGCCGGCCTATGCCCTCAGTGGTTTGTCCTCACCTTCGAGCCAGTTGGCCTGGTATCCGGCGGTGGGCCTGCTGATCGGTGGCGTGCTTGCCTGCATCGCCTGGCTGCTGTCGTCGGCGGCTCCGTTGCTCGCGGCAGCGTTGCTGCTGGTGGCGTGGGTGGCACTGACGGGCGGCCTGCATCTGGACGGCCTGGCCGACATGGCTGATGCCTGGGTGGGTGGACTGGGCGATCGCGAGCGCACGCTGGCCATCATGAAAGACCCTCGCAGCGGCCCGATGGGCGTTGCCGCCGTCGTGCTGGTGCTGCTGTTGAAGTTCGCCGCCCTGGCCAGCCTGGCGCATCCGGCGACGGCGCTATGGTTGGCACCGTTGCTGGGGCGCGCAGTTCTCACGGCCGCCTTCATGACCACGCCCTACGTGCGCAGCGGCGGCCTGGGCAGCGTGCTGCTCGGGGCATCGCGCAAGGCATGCGTCATCAGCGTGACGGTGGCATTGGTCGTCGCATTGTGCGCGGGCGGCGCGGGCCTGCGGGCCGTCATCGCCACACTGGTGGTGCTGGGCTGCTGGCGATGGAGCTGCCTGCATCGCCTGGGCGGCATGACAGGCGATACCTGCGGTGCGCTGACCGAGCTGACCGAAGCGGCCGTGCTGGTTGTCCTTGCGCTGGGCTGAAACAGCCGCACCGGGTCCCACCAACCGTCCGACGTTGAATTTGCCCCGTCCGCCTCGATAATGACGGACTGCCGCCGATGCGGGCCGGCGAGATGCCTGCCGCGGGCCGGCCGGAATGCGGAGTGTCCATGCCTATCTATGAATTCGAATGCAGCAGTTGCGGCCATCGTTTCGACCGCCTGCAGAAAATGTCCGACCCTGATCCCTCGGTCTGCCCGGCCTGCGATGTCGCCGAAGTGAAGCGCCGCCTGAGCGCGCCGGGTTTCCGCCTGGCCGGCAGCGGCTGGTACGAGACCGACTTCAAGAAGGATGGCGACAAGAAGCGCAATCTTGCCGGCGACAGCGCCGGCGCAGCGCCGGCGCCTGCACCGGTTCCCGCTCCGGCGCCAGCTCCAGCTCCAGCTTCGAGCAGCAGCTCCCGCGACAAGTGATCTGGCTGCGCATCTGAACGCCACGTGGCCGGGCTGCAGGTTCCTGCGTCCGGGTCGCAAGATATTCAATTCCGGTTGAAGATGTGCCCGCTAGCGTGGCGTCCCGTCACAGCAGGAGTGGATCGATGTTCCGGATACGAACGGGTTGGATGGGTGTATTGGCTGGCGTGGCGGCCGGTCTTGTATGGACGGCCGCGCCGGTGGCGCATGCGCAGGACCGGGACGTAGTCCGTTGCGGCAGCGACGATGGTCGCTTCACCCGTTGCCAGGTGCCGTGGCGCGACGCGGAAATGATCCGCCAGGAATCCAACAGCGCCTGCACGCGCGGTCAGACCTGGGGCGTGGATCGAGGCGGCCTGTGGGTTGATCGCGGCTGCCGCGGCCAGTTCGTCGAAATGGGGCGAGGCGGTGGCTATCGACCGCCGGGTGGCGGCTCCTACCCGCCGCCGGGCTACCGTCCGCCGGACAACGGCTGGCGCCCGGGTCCCGACTGGGATCGCGAGATCCGCCTGCAATGCGAAAGCAACGACCGCCAGTATCATTTCTGCCAGGTGGACGTCGGCGGCCGGGGTGACGTGCGCATGGTGCGGCAGCTCTCCGGGTCGGCCTGCGAACAGGGCTACAGCTGGGGCTGGAACCGCGCCGGCGTGTGGGTTTCCAAGGGCTGCCGCGGCCTGTTCTCGGTCAGTCGCCGCTGGTAAGCCGTACTTTGCGGCGTTGAACGTGGCCTTCCCGGCGGCGTTCAACGCCCGCCGCCGGGTACACCGGTGTTAACATTCCGGGTCCTCTTGTCCACGCACCACGCCGCCCCGCGGCCCGGAGTTCCAAGCGCATGCGCACGCATTACTGCGGCCTCATCGATGAGGCACTGGTCGACCAGACCGTCACCCTTTGTGGCTGGGTCAACACGCTGCGCCTGCAGAGCCACGTGGCTTTCGTCGACCTGCGTGACCACGAGGGCCTTGCCCAGGTGGTGATCGAGCGCGAGAACGCCGACGCCTTCGCCGTGGCCGGCGAGATCGGCAACGAGTACTGCCTGCGGGTGACCGGCACCATCCGCAAGCGCCTGGCGGTGAACGACAAGCTGCGCACCGGCACGGTCGAGCTGCTCGCCGACAAGGTGGAGATTCTCAACGCCGCGAAGGACCTGCCGTTCGCGATGCACGAGAATCCCAACGAGGACATGCGGATGACCTACCGCTACCTCGACCTGCGCCGCCCGGAAATGCAGCGCATGATGCGCACCCGCATCAAGCTGGTGCAGACCCTGCGTCGTTACCTCGACGCGCGCGGCTTCCAGGACATCGAAACGCCCATCCTCACCAAGGCCACTCCCGAAGGCGCACGCGATTACCTGGTGCCCAGCCGCGTGCATCCGGGCCAGTTCTATGCGCTGCCGCAGTCGCCGCAGCTGTTCAAGCAGATCCTGATGATGGCCGGGTTCGATCGTTACTATCAGATCGCCCGCTGCTTCCGCGACGAAGACCTGCGCGCCGACCGCCAGCCGGAATTCACCCAGCTCGACCTTGAGTTCGCCTTCGTCGAGGAGAAGGACGTGCAGGACTTCGTGGAGGAGTTGATCCGCCACGTGTTCAAGGAAGTGCAGGGCGTGGAGCTGGACGCCAGCTTCCCGCGCATGACCTGGGCCGAGGCCATGCGCCGCTTTGGTTCAGACAAACCGGACCTGCGCATCGCGCTGGAACTGACCGACATCGCCGACGCCGTGAAGCACGTGGAGTTCAAGGTGTTCGCCGAGCCGGCCAACGACGCGAACGGTCGCGTGGCTGCGCTGCGCGTACCGGGCGGCGCCACCATCACGCGCAAGGAAATCGACCAGCTCACCGAATACGTCGCCAAGTACGGCGCGAAGGGTCTGGCGTGGTTGCGCGTGGACGACCTCGCCAAGGGCCGCGAAGGCATCAATTCGCCGGTGGCGAAATTCCTCGATGACGCTGCGCTGGACGGCGTGCTCAAGCTCACCGGCGCGCAAAGCGGCGACATGCTGTTCTTCGGCGCCGGCAGTTGGAAGGCGGTCACCGACTTCATGGGCGCGCTGCGCCTGAAGGTCGGCAAGGATCGCGGCCTGGTCGAGAACAGCTGGAAGCCGCTGTGGGTTACCGATTTCCCGATGTTCGAATACGACGAGGAAGAGAAGCGCTTCGTCGCCTTGCACCATCCGTTCACCGCGCCGAAGGTCGATGACATCGCGGATCTGCGCGCCAATGCCGCCATGGCGGTGAGCCGCGGCTACGACATGGTGCTCAACGGCGCCGAGATCGGCGGCGGCTCCATCCGTATCCATCGCCCGGAAATGCAGAGCACGGTATTCGACCTGCTCGGCATCAGCCCGGAAGATGCCGAGCTGAAATTCGGCTTCCTGCTCAAGGCGCTGAAGTTCGGCGCACCACCGCACGGCGGCCTGGCGTTCGGCATTGATCGCATCGCGGCGCTGATGGCGGGCACCGAGTCGATCCGCGACGTGATTGCCTTCCCCAAGACCACCAGCGCGCAGGACCTGATGACCGACGCACCTTCGATCGTGTCCGAGCCGCAGCTCAAGGAGCTGCACGTGAAGGTGGCGACGGAAGCCAGGCCGACGTGATCCTTTCGCTCGTCATTCCGGCCTGCACCGGAATGACGGCAGGAAGAAGCGCATCAATGGAACGCGAGCAAGCATCTGCGGGGCACTGCGTCGCGATTTCTTCGCAACTTTTTGTGCAGAATGGACTCTTCTGAAACGGCCGGGCCAGGCAGCTCGCGCATCCATCCCGTCGTCGACGAAAGATCCGCACGCACCATGACCGAACACGTCATTCTCCTGCACGGCCTGTGGATGCGCGGTTTCGCGCTGCTGATGCTGCATCGGCGCCTGATGGAAGCGGGCTTTCGTGTCCATCGCTTCGACTACATGAGCGTGGCCGCCACGCAGGAACGCATTCTTGGCAGCCTGCAGGAGCGCATGCATGAGCTGGCCGAGGATGGCCATGCCGTGCACCTGGTGGGCCATAGCCTCGGTGGGCTACTCGCCCTGCGCACCTGCGCCGAAGCTGTGCCGCTGCCGCCCGGCCGCGTGGTATGCCTGGGTTCGCCGCTGAAGGGCAGTGCGGCGGCGCGCCGTTTTGCCGGTATGGGCAAGGGCGGCGAGGTGCTGCTCGGGCACAACCGCGAGCTATTGGAGCACGGGCTCGACCAGTGGACCGGCGCGCGTGAGATCGGCATGGTGGCGGGGCGCATGTCGCTGGGCCTGGGCGCGGTGATCGGGCAGTTCGATGGCGACAACGACGGTTGCGTGACCGTGGATGAGACGCGCCTGCCGGGCCTGGCGGATCACTGCGTGATCGAGACCAACCACACCGGCCTGCTGTTCTCGCCGGAGGCCGCCCGTCAGGTGACGCAGTTTCTCCATCGGGGCCATTTTGACCAGGCCCAGGCGGTTGGCTGATCTGCCCGCTTGCTAGCCTCCCGCCCGGAGGCGATACAATCCGCTTCTTGTCCGTTAAGCCAGACTGCAGGAAGTGCCATGGGTAGAGGCCCGTCCATCGAAGGCCGCAAGAATGCCGAAGACGCCAAGCGCGCCAAGGTATTCACCAAGCTGATCCGCGAAATCACCGTCGCCACGCGCGCCGGCGTGCCCGACCCGTCGCTCAACCCGCGCCTGCGTTCGGCCGTGGACAAGGCCCTGTCGGCCAACATGCCCAAGGACACCATCGAGCGCGCAATCAAGCGCGGCTCGGGTGCCGATGGTGGCGCCTCGATGGAAGAGCTGCGCTACGAAGGCTATGGCCCATCCGGCATCGCGCTGATCATCGACTGCTTCACCGACAACCCGACCCGCACCGTGGCCGATGTGCGCCACGCGCTGACCAAGCACGGCGGCAACCTGGGCACCTCCGGCTCGGTGTCGTTCCAGTTCGCGCGGCTGGGCGAGCTCGTGTTCGCCACTGGCGGCAACGAGGCGGCCGAGGAGAAGGTGCTGGAAGCGGCGCTGGACGCCGGCGCCGACGACGTGGTGAACGAGCACGGCGAAAGCATCGTGCTGTGTTCGCCGGAAAATTTCGAAGCCGTGCAGCAGGCGCTGGCCGCTGCCGGCCTGAGTGCGCAGCATGCTGGTGTCGGCATGCGTCCCACCAACCGCGTGCCCGTGCCCGAGGAGGCGCTGGAATCGCTGCTCGACCTGCTCGAAAAGCTCGACGCTCTCGACGATGTCAGCGAGGTGTCGCATAACGCGCTGCTGCCCGCCGAGGCGGCGAGCTAGCCCGTACGTCGCTCGCCCGGCCTGGCGAAGACAAGCTCATGACACGCATCATCGGCATCGATCCGGGCAGTCAGCGCACCGGTGTCGGCATCATCGATGTCGACGCCAGCGGCAAGCTGTCCCATGTTTTCCATGGCGCGCTGGCAGTAGCCGGCGAGGCCACCTTTCCCCTGCGCCTGAAACGCATCTTTGACGAGCTGTGTGCCATCATCGCCGCCCATCGACCGGATGAGTGCGGCGTGGAACGCGTGTTCATGGCGCGCAATGCCGATTCGGCACTGAAACTGGGGCAGGCGAGGGGAGCCGCGATCTGCGCGGTCGTCAGTCAGGGGATCGCGGTGCACGAGTACGCAGCGACAGAAGTCAAACAGGCCGTGGTCGGCAGTGGCCGAGGCGACAAGACCCAGGTACAGCACATGATCGGTGTCCTGCTCGGACTCAAGGGGCCGTTGCAGGCCGATGCTGCGGACGCGCTCGCCATTGCCGTCACGCACGCGCATACGCGTGCCAGCCTGCAGCGCGTAGGCATCCCGCGCACCGCATGGAGGCGCCGATGATCGGTCGCCTTCGCGGCATCCTGGTGTCCAAGCAGCCGCCGTGGCTGCTGGTGGAGGTGGGTGGCGTGGGCTACGAGCTCGAAGCGCCGATGTCCACCATCTACGATCTGCCACCCACCGGCAAGGAAGTCACGCTGCTCACGCACTATGCCGTGAAGGAAGACAGCGTGGCGTTGTACGGCTTCATGCACGAGGCGGAGCGCGTGCTGTTCCGCAACCTGCAGAAGGTCAGCGGCATCGGCGCCAAGATTGCGCTGGCCGTGCTATCCGGCGTGTCCACCCACGATTTCGCGCGCTTGGTGCAGACCGGCGACGTGGTGGCGTTGACCAAGATTCCCGGCATCGGCAAGAAGACGGCCGAACGCATGGTGGTGGAGCTGCGCGATCGCGTGGATGGCCTGGCCGTCACGCTGCCAGGCACCGGCCCCGCCGTGAATGGCGCGCCGCTCGACCCCGCCGGTGAGGCGACCGTCGCCTTGCAGCAGCTTGGTTACAAGCCGGCGGAAGTCACCCGCCTGGTGCAGAAGGTGGCCGCCGAAGGCGACACCGCCGAATCGATCATCCGCAAGGCGCTGCGCGCCGCACTCGGGAACTGACTTGTGACCCCAGATTCCACCCACGGCATGACGGACGCTGACGCCAAGCGACGCCTGGCTGCGCTGGCGCTGGGCGCCATCGGCGTCGTTTACGGCGATATCGGTACCAGCCCGCTGTATACGCTGCAGACCACGCTGCACCACGAAAACGGTGGTCCGCCCACCATGGAAAGTATCTTCGGCGTGTTGTCGCTGATCTTCTGGGCGCAGATCATCGTGGTGTCGCTGAAGTACGTCGTATTCATCATGCGCGCGGATAACAAGGGCGAGGGCGGCATCATGGCGCTGCTCGCACTTGCCCTGCGCAGTGTGAAGGGCGATGCACGCAGTCGCTGGGCGTTGGCCATCATCGGTATCTTCGGCGCCGCGCTGTTCTACGGCGATGGCGTGATCACGCCGGCGATTTCTGTGCTATCGGCGGTAGAGGGCGTCAAAGTCGCCGCGCCGCATTTGGATAAATGGGTCGTGCCGATCACCGCGGTGATCTTGTTCCTGCTGTTTACGCTGCAACGGCATGGTACGGAGCGCGTGGGCAAGCTGTTCGGGCCGGTGATGGTGGTTTGGTTTGTCGTCATCGCGCTGCTGGGCGTGAATATGATTGCGCGCAATCCGCATGTGTTGCTGGCGCTCAATCCCTACTATGGCGTGAAGTTCTTCTTCACCCACGGCTTCCAGGCGTTCATTGCGCTGGGCGGTGTGGTGCTGGCGCTTACTGGAGCAGAGGCGCTTTACGCGGACATGGGGCATTTCGGCAAGCGGCCGATTCGCCTGGCGTGGTTCAGCTTCGTGCTGCCGGCACTCGTGCTGAACTACTTCGGGCAGGGCGCATTGCTGCTTGATCACCCTGAGGCCATCGACAACCCGTTCTTCAAGCTCACTCCCGAGCCTTTGCTGTATCCAATGATCGGCCTCGCTACCGTGGCGACGGTGATCGCCTCTCAGGCGGTGATCTCCGGCGCGTTCTCGATGACCCGCGAGGCGATGTCGCTGGGTTATTCCATGCGCATGCCGGTCGTGCATACCTCGCGTGAGATGTCCGGCCAGATCTTCGTGCCGTGGGTGAACAACTTCCTGCTGGTGATGGTGCTGGCCGCGGTGGTGGGTTTCCGCAGCTCCGACAGCCTGAGTGCGGCTTACGGCATTGCGGTGACGGGCACCATGACCATCACCACCATCCTGGCGCTGATCGTGGCACGCCGCATGTGGCACTGGAGCCGCCTCGCCGTAGTGCTCGCGGGCATGCTGCTGTTGACCATCGACCTGTCGTTCCTGGGCGCCAACCTGATCAAGATCGAGTACGGCGGCTGGTTCCCGCTGGTGCTGGGCGTGGGCGTGTTCATCGTGATGACCACGTGGCGTCGTGGCCGCGAGCTGGTAGTGCGCGAGATCAAGCAATCGGGCCTTGCGTTGGAGCCCTTCATCGAGAACATCGCCGAGCATCCGCCGCTGCGCGTGCCAGGCACCGCCGTGTTCCTCACCGCCAACCAGCACGCCGTGCCGCACGCATTGCTGCACAACCTCAAGCACAACAAGGTGCTGCACGAGCGCAATGTGCTGCTGACGGTGGAAATGCTGGAAATTCCGACGGCCGATCCGGGCGAGCGCATCGAGATCAGCGAGCTGGGTGGCGATTTCTATGGCCTGGAGCTGCGCTTCGGCTTCGCCGAGGATCCGAACATTCCGTTTGCCTTGTCCAAGTGCTCCAAGGTCGGCCTGCCGTTCGACATGATGGACACCACGTTCTTCCTGTCCCGCGAAAACATCATCGCGGACGCCCGGCGCCCCGGCATGGCCTTGTGGCGTGACAAGCTGTTCGCCTTCATGGCGCGCAATGCCTTGCCGGCCACTGCCTTCTTCCAGATTCCGGGCAATCGACTGATCGAGTTGGGCGCACAGGTCGAGATCTGACGGGGCCGGATCCGGACCCCTGCGAAGGCAGGGATTCCGGCGGGACAGCACCAGTCACACTTTTTTCCTGGATGGTGCCTGTTTTGAGCCAAATCGGGCACGAATGCGCGCCCGTTGCCGCGCCGCTGCAACCCAAGCGCTGCCATAATCCGCACCCATGACCGAGCATCGCATCGTGACCGCCTCTGCCCATATGGACGATGACGCACTTGAGGCGTCCATCCGTCCAAAACGGCTGTCCGAATACCTTGGCCAGCAGGCCGTGCGCGAGCAGCTGTCGATCTACATCGAGGCGGCAAAAAAGCGTGGCGGCGCGTTGGACCACGTGCTTATCTTCGGGCCCCCGGGACTCGGCAAGACCACGCTGAGCCATGTCATTGCCAACGAATTGGGCGTCAACCTGCGCTCCACGTCGGGCCCGGTGCTCGAGCGTGCCGGCGATCTCGCGGCGCTGCTGACCAACCTCGAGCCGCATGACGTGCTCTTCGTCGACGAAATCCACCGACTTTCGCCTGTGGTCGAGGAAGTGCTCTATCCGGCGATGGAAGACTTCCAGATCGACATCATGATCGGCGAGGGTCCCGCGGCCCGCTCGATCAAACTCGATCTGCCGCCTTTCACCCTGATCGGCGCGACGACCCGCGCGGGCCTGCTCACGGCACCACTGCGCGATCGCTTCGGCATCGTGCAGCGCCTGGAGTTCTATACGCCCGAGGAGCTCACCGCCATCGTGCGCCGGTCCGCGCGCATCCTTGGCATTGCCTGTGAGCCGGAGGGCGCGCAGGAGATCGCCCGCCGCTCGCGCGGTACGCCGCGTATTGCCAATCGCCTGCTGCGTCGCGTTCGCGACTACGCGGAAGTTCGCGCCAATGGCCAGATCACGCACGTCGCCGCGCGTGCCGCCATGGACATGCTCAAGGTCGATGCCGAGGGTTTCGATGAACTCGATCGTCGTCTGCTGTCCGTCATCATCGAGAGCTTCGATGGCGGCCCCGTGGGTGTCGAGTCACTGGCGGCGGCGCTGAGCGAAGACCGTGGCACCCTGGAAGACGTGGTCGAGCCTTATCTGATCCAGCAGGGTTTCCTGATCCGCACCGCCCGCGGACGCATGGCCAGCGCCAAGGGCTGGCGCCACCTGGGCTTGAATCCGCCGCCACGCCAGCCGATGGCGGCGGATCTGTTCGCCCGCGACGACGATGTCTGAGCCAGGGGGAGGGTGGGCCGTCATGGCGTTCCCTCCCGTTGGTAGCCTTCGCCCGCCGCTCACCTGTCCTGACCCACGCTTGCTGCCATGACCGCCGATAATCCCGCCGAACCGTTCGCCTGGCCCGTCCGTGTCTACTGGGAAGACACCGATGCGGGTGGCGTGGTCTATCACGCCAGCTACCTGCGTTTCATGGAGCGTGCCCGCAGCGAATGGCTACGGGCGATGGGCATCAGCCAGTCGGTCGTCAAGGAATCCACCGGCTTGGCCTTCCTGGTCCGGGAAATGCAGATCGATTTCCTCAGGGCGGCCCTGCTGGATGATGAACTGTCGGTAAGCGTGGAAGTCAAAGAGCGGCGCGCAGCCAGTATCCTTTTCGCCCAGACGATCCGCCGGGCGGACGGCGCGGAGCTGATCCGCGCGAAGGTGCGTGTGGCGTGCGTCGATGTTCGCCGCATGCGTCCGGTGCAGATTCCGGCCGACCTCATCCCCGGCCTTTCCCCCTAATCAGTACGTGCGCTGGAGAACCTTCGAGCAATGAACAGTGGAGTCAACATTTTCAAGCTGGTCGCGGAAGCGAGCATCCTGGTCCAGTTCGTCATGCTGGCGCTGCTGGTCCTCTCGTTCCTTTCGTGGGTCATCATCATCCGCAAGGTCTCGCAGCTGAAAGCGGCGATGGAGGAAGCGGAGAGCTTCGAGGAACGCTTCTGGTCCGGCGCCGACCTCGCCCAGCTGTTTCGTGAGGTGAGCAATCGCGGTGCGGCCAACGGCGGCATGGAAACCGTGTTCGAGTCCGGCTTCCGCGAATTCGTTCGCCAGCGCCAGCGCAAGACGCATGACATGCGCATCGTCATCGAGGGTTCCGAGCGAGCCATGCGCGTGGCAGGCACGCGCGAGATCGGTCGCCTCGAGCGCAACCTGGAGTTCCTCGCCAACGTCGGCTCGATCAGCCCTTACGTGGGCCTGTTCGGTACCGTCATCGGCATCATGGGCGCTTTCCAGGGCTTGGGCGAAATGAAGGACGTCACCATCGCCGTGGTGGCTCCGCACATTTCCGAAGCGCTGATCGCCACCGCCATGGGCCTGTTCGCCGCCATTCCGGCGGTGTGGGCGTACAACCGTTTCGCCAACAAGGTCGAGCGCGTCGCTTCCCGCTACGAGGTGTTCCAGGAAGAGTTCTCCTCGGTGCTGCAGCGGCAGATCCAGACCGACGATGCAGCTGCTTGAGGGCATGAGCAATGCGTAGCTCCGCGCGCCACAAGCGCCTCAAGCTCAAATCCGAGATCAACGTCGTTCCCTACATCGACGTGATGCTGGTGCTGCTGATCATCTTCATGGTCACCGCGCCGATGATGAATTCGAACGTCGACGTGAACCTGCCGCAGGCGAATGCAAAGTCGCTGCAGGACAAGAAGGAGCCGGTGATTGTCTCGGTCGACCAGAACGGCCAGCTGTATCTGACGCTGGGCACCGAGAAGAAGCAGCCGGTCGACGCCCAGACCATGCAGGTCAAGGTGGGCGCCTTCGTCAAGGCCAACCCCAACGTCAGCGTGCTGGTGGCGGGCGACCGTGATGGCAAATATGACGGCGTGTATCAGGTGCTGGCCCAGCTTCAGCAGGCCGGCGTGGCCAAGGTGGGACTGATGAGCGCGCCGGAGTCGGGCAGCAAGAAATGAGGGCCGACTCCCCCAAGGGCACATCCAAGGCGGTCGTTCTCTCCGCCATCCTGCATCTGGGCATCGTGGGCTTTCTGGCCCTCGCGGTGATTCCGTGCTCGTTCTACGAGGAATTGTTCCAGACGCTGCACCTGCCGGAGAGCTGGAACCCGATCGCCTGTACTAAGCCGGTGTCGTTGCAGGGTGAAATCATCGAGGCCGAATTGATCGGTGTCACCGGTGCGCCCCCGCCGAAGGCAGCCAAGGCCAAGCCGGTGCCGGAAACCGTGCCGCCCCCGCCCAGCGTGCCGCCGCCGCCTTCGGAAGAAACCCCGAAGATCAAGACCCTGCCGCCCCCGCCCGAGCATCCCGATACCAAGGATCAGGAAAAGGTGGTGGCCGAGGGCATCCAGAAGGCCGAAGACGCCAAGAAGGAACAGGAAGAGAAGCAACGCCAGCGCGCCGCCGAACTGGACGCCCAGGCGGCCAAGCAGAAGCAGGAAGAAGAGAAGAAGAAACTCGACGAACTGTTCGCCAAGATGGACGCGGCGGACAAGTCGACGAAGCAGGCGCAAAACAAGGCCAACCAGGCCAAGCAGCAGATGCAGGACCTGCAGAACGCGCAGGACAACGGGGTTCCCGATGTTCCCAATGCCGCCCAGCGCCAGACCGGTCAGAACGGCCCGGACAGTGGGCTGCGGGCGCAATACCTCGCGGCGATTCAGAATACGCTCAAACAGAACTGGATCGGGCCGGATAACATTCCCCCCAATCAGCAGTGCCTGCTCCACATCATCCAGCTGCCTGGCGGGCAGGTGTTGAGCGCCAAGGTCGATTCCAGTTGTCCCTTCGACGATGCCGGCAGGAAGTCGGTCGAAGATGCCGCGATGCGGGCCAGCACGTTGCCTTACAAGGGATTTGAAAGTGTCTTCAGTCGCAGCGTCGATATGTATTTCAAGCCATAGGTGAGCACCTTATGAAGAATCCTTCCCGGTATCTAATCCTATTGCTTGGTCTGCTGGGCCTGCTGTTCGCAAGCGGAGCGTTTGCGCAGGCCCAAACCCTGACCGGCACGGTCGAGGGCGTGACCAAGTCGGCCACGCCGATTGCCGTCGTGCCGTTTGCCCAGGAGGGCGGAGCACCGCTGCCCACCGACGTGGCAGATGTCATCCGCAACGACTTCAACCGTTCGGGCAAATTCCGTTCGCTGGCGAAGAGCGAAATCGTCGAGACGCCCTCCAAGGGCGCGGACATCAATTTCGCCACCTGGCGACTGCTCAAGCAGGACTACATCACCGTGGGCCGCATCAGCGATGCCGGTGGCGGCATGATGCGCGTGGAGTACGAACTGTGGGACGTGAACCGCCAGCAGAGCCTGCTGGCACAGGCGTATACCGCGCCGGCGGGTGACCTGCGTGGCGTCGCCCACCAGATCGCCGACGCGATCTACGAAAAGATCACTGGCGTGCGCGGCGCCTTCTGGACGCGCATCGCCTACATAACCGCCGTGGGCCTGGGCAACAACACGACCTACTCGCTGATCGTGGCCGATTCGGACGGCTATAACCCGCAGGTGGTGGCGCGCTCGCGCGAGTCGCTGCTGTCGCCATCGTGGTCGCCGGACGGTCGCAAGATTGCCTACGTGTCGTTCGAGAGTGGCAATTCGGCGATCTACGTGCAGGACATCACCACGGGTTCGCGCCAGCTCATTTCCGCGCGTGCCAAGGGCATCAACGGTGCACCGGCCTGGTCGCCGGACGGCAGCAAGCTGGCGCTGGCCCTGTCCTACCAGGGCAATCCCGAGATCTACGTCATGGATGTGGGCTCGCGTGCGGAAACGCGCCTGACCAACAACCTGGCCATCGACACCGAGCCGCGCTGGACGCCGGACGGCCAGAGCATCATCTTCACCTCCGACCGCTCCGGTCGACCGCAGCTGTACCAGATGCCTGCCGGTGGCGGTGGGGCAGATCGCATCACGTTCCAGGGCCAGTTCAACGCCAACGCCTCGGTCAGCTACGACGGCAAGCAGATCGCCATGGTGCAGGGCAACGGGAACGTGTATCGTATTGCCATTATGGATCGCAGTCTGGGTGGGCAGGTGCGCTTCATCTCGCCGGGTCCGATCGACGAAACCCCGAGTTTCGCGCCCAATGCGAGCATGCTGCTGTATGCCGCCTCCGAAGGTCGTCGCGGTGTGCTTTATGCCGTGTCCGCCGACGGTCTGGTCCGACAGCGCCTGGTGCTCGCCGACGGCGACGTTCGTGAGCCCGCTTGGGGTCCCTATCGCCAGCGTTGAACAGTTCATGCCGTGGCGCGCGAGCGTCACGACCATGTGATCCGGACGTGAAGCCTCAAACGACATGCACCGGGTCAAATCGCTAGCCGACCGTGGCAATCCGTCGCGGTTGGCGGGCCAGGTGGTTGCGAGACAGCGCACCGCCGGCAGCAAAAATGTCAAAATAACAGCCGGTCCACCGGCGAAACTGTCCCGAAACCGCAATCATCATTGACTGTCGGAACTCAAACCCGTTTGAAGGAACGTCCACCATGAATAAGACCGTTCGCGTTGCCCTGGTCGCCCTGCTCTGCGTTGGCGCGGCCGCATGTTCGAAGAAGGCAGAAGTCAAGCCGCAGCCGCAGCCGGAACAGCCGCCGATGGCGCAGCCGGCCGAGACTGGCCACAAGTACACCCCGGCCGATCTCGATACCGACGCATGCCTGCGTCAGCGCGTTGTGTACTTCGATTTCGACAAGGACGAAATCAAGCCGGAGTTCCAGCAGATCATGGCGTGCCACGCCAAGTACCTGCAGGATCGCCCGATGGCGCAGATCCGCCTGGAAGGCAACGCTGACGAGCGCGGCACCCGCGAGTACAACCTCGGCCTCGGCGAGCGCCGCGGCAACGCCGTGTCCAGCGCCCTGCAGTCGAACGGTGGTTCGGCCAGCCAGGTCAACGTGATCTCGTACGGCAAGGAAAAGCCGGTGTGCCGTGAGCACAACGAAGACTGCTGGAGCAAGAACCGTCGCGTCGAGATCGTCTACACGGCGAAGTAATGAAGAAGCAACTGGCTAACAGCTTCACAGCCAGGATGAGCATGGCGGGCGCAATCGCGTCCGCCATGCTTTTTGTTGTCCCGGCATTCGCGCAGGATTCCCGCCTGAGTCTGGCCGACCGCGTCTCGCGGCTGGAGCAGCAGGCACAGAACCAGAACCAGGGCGGCACCACGCTGGTCAACCAGGTGCAGGCACTGCAGTCCCAGTTGCAGCAGATGCAGGGACAAGTCGAAGAACTGCAGCATCAGCTGCAGGAAGCGAACGAGAAGAACAAGGCGCAAGCCACGGACTTCGATTCGCGCCTGGGTCACCTTGAAGGTGGCGCCGGAGCGGCGGCGAACAATCCGGGCAATGCGTCCAACACGACTACGCCGCCTGCGGCCGGTAGCACGGTGGCCCCTCAGGCCCCGGCTCCCGCAGATACCGGCAAGGCTGGCAAGGCGGCTGCCGCCGGTGCTGCCGCAGCCGGAACGGCAGGGGCCAAGGGTGGTGCACCGGCCAATGCCGCGGGCGCGCAAGCAGCCTACGACGAGGCTTTCAAGTCGCTGCGTGGCGGCGACTACGTAACGGCCTCGCGCGGTTTTCGCGGCTTCATCCAGCAATATCCCGACAGTCCGCTGCTGCCCAATGCCTATTACTGGCTGGGCGAGTCGTACTACGTCACGATGAATTATCCGGTGGCGCTCGAGGCCTTCCAGCGTCTGCTGAGCCAGTTCCCTCAGAGCGAGAAGGCGCCCGACGCCTTGCTCAAGGTGGGCTACAGCCAGATCGAGCTCAAGCAGGTCGATGCCGGCAAGGCGACATTGAAGAACGTTACGGCCAAGTACCCGGGTTCCAAGGCGGCCGGTCTGGCCCAGGAACGCCTGCGCCGCCTGCAGCTGCAGCCGGCCAACTGAGGTTGTTGGTGTGACTGGTAGTGACAAGAGCGTGGTCGCCACCACGCCTGAGCAGGCTCCGGCAGAGCGACTGCGCATCACCGAGATATTCCATTCGATCCAGGGCGAAGCCGATGCGATCGGTTGGCGCACGGTGTTCGTGCGTCTCACCGGGTGTCCGCTGCGCTGCGTGTGGTGCGATACCGAGTATTCGTTCTACGGTGGCAACTGGCAGGGCATCGACGACATCGTCGCCGTAGTGGCTTCGCATGGTGCGCGACACGTGTGCGTGACCGGTGGCGAGCCATTGGCGCAAAAGCGCTGCCTGATCCTGCTGAAGCGCCTGTGCGATGCGGGTCATGATGTTTCGCTGGAAACGTCCGGCGCGCTGGATGTCTCCGAGGTCGATCCGCGCGTGCGCAAGGTGATGGACCTGAAGGCTCCCGACTCCGGCGAGTCCAAGCGCAACCTGTGGTCGAATATCGATCGTCTGTTGCCGCACGACCAGGTGAAGGTCGTCATCGCCAGCCGCGCAGACTACGAATGGGCGCGTGCAGCGGTGGCGGAGCACAAGCTTGCCGAGCGCTGCATGGTGCTGTTCTCGCCGGTGCATGGCGCGATCCAGCCACGCGAGCTGGCCGAATGGATCATCGAGGACAAGCTCGACGTCCGCTTCCAGTTGCAGCTGCACAAGCTGCTGTGGAACGACCAGCCCGGGCATTGAATTCAGGAGTGAGTGAAGAGGAGTGAGGAAAAGTAGAAAAGACTCTCTCACTTCTCACTCCTCTTCACTCACTCCTCGCTTTCTGCGCGCCAGCCTGTGTTGCTGGTGGCGCCTTTCGGCCGGATCACCGGTCTGAACCTTGGAGTGGATGCAAACCATGTCTCAATCATCTCCCCGCAAGGCCGTCGTGCTTGTCTCCGGCGGCATGGATTCGGCGGTTACCATCGCCATCGCCCGTGAACAGGGCTATCAGGTGCACGCGCTGAGCGTTGCCTATGGCCAGCGTCACAACGCGGAGTTGGCGGCTTCGGAGCGTGTGTCGCGCATGCTTGGAGCGCTCGAGCACAAGACGGTGCAGGTGGACCTGCGCTCCATCGGCGGTTCCGCCTTGACCGCCGACATCGATGTGCCGCTGGACCAGGCTGGCGATACAGGCATTCCCGTCACCTACGTGCCGGCGCGCAATACCATCATGCTGTCGATTGCGCTGGGTTGGGCCGAGGTGCTCGGTTCGGCCGACATCTGGTGTGGGGTGAACGCCGTGGATTATTCGGGCTATCCCGATTGCCGTCCGGCCTTCATCGAAGCGTTCGAGCAACTTGCCAACGTGGCCACCAAGGCCGGCGTCGAAGGTGCCGGTATCCGCATCCATGCCCCGCTGATGCGCATGAGCAAGGCCGACATAGCCCGCGAAGGCGGCCGCCTGGGCGTGGATTTCTCGGCAACCGTGAGCTGCTACCAGGCCGACGACGAGGGCAGGGCCTGTGGCCATTGCGACGCCTGCCTGCTTCGTTCCCAGGGTTTCGCGGCGGCCGGTCTGCCGGACCCGACCCGCTATATCTGAACGGACTTGCTTGTGCCGTCGGCGTCCAACCCATAAAATTACGGGCTTGCCTTTGAATGGGCCGTTAGCTCAGTCGGTAGAGCAGTAGACTTTTAATCTATTGGTCCCGAGTTCGAATCTCGGACGGCCCACCAAAGCATTCGAGGACCCGCGATTTCGCGGGTCTTTTTTTGCCTTAAGGGATGCGTTTGCTGTCGGCCTGAAGCGCGCTCATCCCGCCTGGCGCCACGCCGGCGAGGAAGGCTTGCGGATCGTCGAGTGACGCTCCATGGCGGGCATGCGGGGCAGTTCGAACCAGAACGTGCTGCCGCGGCCGGGTTCGGAGCGCAGGCCGATGCGGGTGCCGAGCAGGCGGGCCAGGCGCTCGGCGATGGCGAGGCCCAGGCCGTAGCCGCCGCGGCGTTCGTTCTCGCTCGCCTGCAGTTGCACGAATTCTTCGAAGATCCGCTGCTGATGGATCACCGCGATGCCGGGACCGTTGTCGCGCACTTCGATGCGAATGGCATGGCCATGACGGCGCGCGGCGATCAGCACGCGGCCGTTCGGAGCGTTGCTGATGGCGTTGCTGGCAAGCTGATAGAGCAGGTTGGCGGCCACTTCGGCGTCGCCGTGCACCTGGTGGTGGCTGCCGCGCCATACCAGCGTGACGTTGTGCTGTGCCGCCTCATGATTGAGCGACGAGCGATCGCGCATGAACAATTCGGCGGCCGAGAAGCCGGTGGGCTTCACGGCAATGACGCCGGCGTCCAGCCGCGAAATTTCCAGCAGCGCATCGAGCAGGCGGGTCATCGCGCCGATGCTGGTGCGCATTTGCCGGAACAGTGACTGGCGTTCTTCCTCGGTGCCGCCTTCGACGCCGCCGGCGAACAGCTCCAGCGCCTGTAGCGGCTGGCGGAAATGATGGCTGACCAGCGCGATGAACTGCGATTTGCTGCGCGTGGCAGCCTGGCTCTGCCGCAAACGGTCGAGTGCTTCGACCGCATTGTCGTGCTGCAGCGCGCTCCAGTCGCGCCGTTGTTCTTCCTGCAGCTCGGACAAGCGCTGCAGCGTGAGCCTGATATCGGAGAACTCGGCACCTATCGGCGTGGCGTCGATGGCCGGGTGGCGCGCGTTGACCAGTTCATGCAGGGCATCCTGCACCTGGGATAGCGGCTGGGCCACGCGATGGCGCAAGGTGACCCGAGCCAACCAGGCGAGGACGAGGATGCCCGCTGCGCATAGCGCCCCCAGCAACCAGATCATGGCCTGCGCGCGACGCAACGGGGTCGTATCGACCTGCATGCTGAGCCACGAGGACGTATGCCCGCGATCGTGGAGTTCGGTGCGATACGTGGCGCCGCCGGTTACTGCCGAGGCCGCGCCGCTGGCCCACAGGCCACCAGCGGCGCGATGCAGTTCGATGCGTCGCAGGTGATCGGTCTGGCCGTCACGCAAGGCGGTGTCCAGCATCGCCTGGGGAGACACGGCGTCGCTGCCGTCCAATTCGCCCGCCAGGCGTTCCATGCGCAGCGTCACGGAAGCGTCGGCCCGTTCGCCGAGGTTATGCGTCTGCTGCACGCACAGTGCCAGCACAAGCGCCAGCGCGGCGATCGTGCTGGGCAGAATCACATCGATGAACAAGCGGGGAAGCAGGCGTTGACGCGACTCCATGCGTCACGCCCCCCTTGCCAAGGGACAGGGCGGCCGCCCGCCAACGCATTGCCGCGGTGTCCTGTAGCAGGGCATGGCTGGAATCGGCTGCATGATGTGGCTCGCGTCAGGAGGCAATGGAACGGCCTTCGCCGGGCACGTCGTTTCCTTGCATGCCCTGTATGACACTCTAAAGAAATCGCGGCGCCCTCTCGATAAGCACTTCGTTCTAGCGCGAGGCGCCATAGTGCTAACGGTCTATTTGTTAGGTGCGGCGTCATGTTGCGTCGCAGTGCGTGGCTCCCGCGAATCGGTCGCATGACGCGGCCGCCGTTTGGCGCTACCTTCCGCAGTCGCATGGTCCATCGGGCCGATTGGAGATACTCATGTCCGCATCACGCCGTCTGTTGCTTGCCGTCTCCCTGCTGGGTCTTGCCAGCGCCGCCATGGCGCAGGACCTTCCCGCCAACATGCCCAAGCGCAAGCCGGGCCTGTGGGAAATGCAGACGACTGGCATGGGAGGTCATGCGCAGGTGATGAAGCTGTGCCTGGACGCGGAGACCGACCAGGCCATGTACAAGATGGGCTCGCAGATGAGCGGGCAGATGTGCAGCAAGTTCAATATCAGCGTGCAGGGCACCACCGTCGTGTCCGATGCGGTGTGCAAGCTCGACATGCCCAGCGGCGCGGTCAGCATGACCAGCCACAGCGAAACGAAGTTCGATGGCGATACCGCGTACCACACCGATGGGCACATGAAGTACGAGCCGGCGGTGATGGGCAAGAGCGACGTGAGCATGAGCAGCGAGGGGCGCTGGGTGGGCGCGTGTCCCGCAGGCCAGAAGCCGGGCGACATGGTGATGCCCAATGGCACGACCATGAACGTCAAGGACATGCAGCAGCGCCACTGAAGCCTGCTGCGCCGCTTCGAAGCGACGGGTCAGGGTGAGGTCGGTGCCATCAGCTGGCGTACCAGCGCCTGGTGTTCGGCATCGATCTTGTGCAGGCGCGCCTGCATGGCCGCTTCGCTGACCCACTGCGCGCTGTACGCGCGGCGGCGGTCCAGATTGAATTCGATGTCCGCGAAGGGTACGAGGGTTTCATTGCCGGTGGGAGTGAAGCCGCTGATGTCGTGGATCAGCTGCAGCTTGGCCAGTTCCGCCTGCGCGTTCTTGCCCTTGGCGTAGGAGGTAAGCGCGTTGGTCACGCGCTCGCGCAATTCGGGCGGAAGATCAGTGCGGATCACGACCACGGCGTGCGGAATCAGGCTGGACGTCCAAAGCACGCGTAGCCGCGCATACTGGTCCGGGAAGCGTTTGGCGAAACGTTCCAGGTCGGCCGTGTTGTTGGTGGCGACATCCACTTCGTTGTTCGCCACGGCCAGCGCATTGTTCTGGTGGTTGTCCACCGTGACGCTGGTGAAGAAGGTGTCCGAGTCCAGTCGCCGGTTGGCGAACAGTTGCGTCTCCGGTACCAGGTAGCCCGACACCGAGAGCACTTCGCCGCGCGCATAGCGCAGGCGACCGGGCTGGCGCATCAGGTCGTCGATGCTGTGCAGCGGGGAATCCTTGGCGACCAGCAGCACCGAGTAGTACCCGCGCGAACCATTGGTGCGGGTGAGCTGGGCGATCACCTGCATGTGATCGTGGATGACCGCGTCCAGGGCGAGACGGCCTGACACGAAGGCGAAATCCACGCGCTCCTCCGACAATGCCTGCGCCAGGCCTTCATAGGTGCTTACTGAAAGGCTGTGGACCGGCAATCCAAGGATCCGACTCAGGTCGTCCAGCATCGGGCGCCAAGCCGTCAGCGATTCCGATGGACCGCCAATGGGCAGGATGCCGAAGGTGAGTGCGCTGATGTGCTTGGCGGGCGGCGGGGCATGCTCGGGAGGTTCCCCGGCTCGGGCGCCCAGCGCGTGGAGCGACAGCAGAAAGCAGAAGGCCACCCGGATGGAGTGGTGCCACAGCCTGGCAATCCGTCCCGTCGGCAAGGCCGCGTCTCCTGCGTCGCTCGATGTGCCCGGCCATGGACAAGTCCGATGCCGAGGTATGCGGAGCATATGCCGTGGCCGTCGGTGCCGGGTGAAGGTCAAAGGCCGCTGATGCGTCGCGACGCTACCACCGCCTCCACGCGATTGCGGACGTTGAGCGCGCGGAAAATGGCGGCCAGATGGATCTTGACGGTGCCTTCGCTGATTCCCAGGTCACGCGCAATCAGCTTGTTGGGCTTGCCCTGCGAAAGCAGCCGCAGGACGTCGATCTGGCGTTCCGTCAGCAGTTTCCGCAGACGCTCTTCCAGGGAGTCGGCGGCGTTCGCCGGAGGAGAGGGCGTCTGCGCGGTCGCCATGCCGGATGCCACGCCATCGGCGCGCTCCTGCAGCATCAGCGGCGGTACGTAGACGCCGCCGGACAGCACGAGGCGCACGGCGGAAAGCATGACGTCGGGGGAATAGGCCTTGGGGATGAAACCCTGCACGCCCATGGCGAGCAGGTTCTTCATCAGTCCCGGGTCTTCCGAACCGGAAAGCACGATGACAGGCACCTGAGGCTGATGCTCGATGAATTCGGTGAGGTGCTCGTTGCCATGCACGCCCGGCATGGCCAAGTCGATGAGTGCCAGTGACAGCGACGCGGTGTCCGGCGAATGGATCGCTTCACGCAGTTCGGCCATGTCCATGGCAGTGACAAATTCGGTATCCGGCCCAAGCTCACCCAGCTTGAGCTTGACACCTTCGACGATCAGTCGATGGTCGTCCGCGATCAGTATGCGCATGTCCTTCCCCATGGCGCGGCACGGCGCTCCCATCGCCGCTGATCCGCTTGCGAAACATAGCCCCAGCACGTGTCTACGGCAACCGTAAGACGCCCACGAACGGCCTAGTCAGAAGGTCATATGGCCGGCCCGGCGCAGGGCCCCGAGAATCGATGCGTTGCGAAGGGGGAGTCGCATGCGCGCGATCATGACGTGCGGCGGCGGTGGAAAAAACCGGTGTTTCTGCTGGCCTGCTTCCATGAAACCGGAAGATGACGTGAAGGCGAAGTGCGTAGTCGCGACACCGGAAGCATAGACGTGATGCACATGCGACTGCTGGAGTGCTACGCACCCCTGTTCTCTTATGGCCTGCTCATCGACGAGCAGGCCGGTACGCCAGCAGGTGCGGGAGAGCTTGCGCTGGTACAGGCCCGTGCGCGCGACATTGTCCACGAGGCACGCAGCCGCGCGCTTGCCGAAGGCAAGCCGTTGACCGACGTGGAGATGGCCGCCTTTGCGGCCGTGGCGTGGTTCGATGAAGTCGTGATGCGGCAGCGCGCATGGAAGAACCAGGCGGGCGCACTGCAGTCGGAGTTGTTCAATACCGCCGAGGCGGCCAGCGAATTCTTCGACCTGTTGGCGCGCCTGCCAGCGCACGCCGAAGAAGTACGTGAAGTCTTCAGCATGGCGCTTTTGCTCGGCTACGCGGGCCAGTACTACTACGAGGAAGGCGACAGCGGCGAGCTGGGAAGGATCAGGGCGCTGTATTGCCGGCCCCGCACTACGGCATCGAGCCTGTTGCAATCGCTGCAGCGCGAACCCGTTACGCCACAACCCTACGCCGCCCCCGGCCTGCCCACCCTGCATCTGCCTTCGTCGTGGACGGGGCGACGCTCCATGCAGTTCGTGGCCGCGACGATCGTCCTGCTTGTGCTGGTGTCTTTCGTCGCCCCTGCATACATCCACAGCATTCCGGCACAGGTCTGGTACGTGCTGGGCCTGGGTCTGGCTGTGGTCTGCACGATGGGCTGGGGCCTTGCGCTTGCCTGGCACCGCCTGGTGGCCATGCGCGCCCACACGCGCGTGGCTGCCCACCCGGATGCGGGCTACGGCATCGGCGACCTGTGGGGTGCGGTGATGGAAGCAACCCGGCGCGTGCGGGGTGCCGTGCTGCATCCGTTTCGTCGTCGGGGTCGGTGGCGACGATTGTCGCGCCATCCGTGGGTGATGTTCCTCGGTGACAGTCCCGCGGAAGTACGCAGCCTGCTGCAGGCTGCCGCACATGCTCCTCATGCCCGTACGCAGTCGGGCAACGGGGCGTCGACACCTTGGCACTGGTGGACTTTTCGCTCCGTGGTTGCGTTGGAACCTGGTGGGCGGATCGTGCAGTTGACGGGACAGGCGCGGGACGCGGCATCCCCCTGGTCACAAGCACTTTCACTGCTGGCGCGCGAACGCCGCAAGCTGCCGCTCGACGGCATCGTGATCTGTATCGCGGCGCAGACATTGCAGGAATCGCCGGCGCAGGTAAGCCTGCGTGCTGAACGCCTGCGCGAGATGGCCAGCGAAGCGGCGCGACACCTGCAACTGCAGCTTCCCCTGTATGTCGTGGTGACGGGCATGGAGTCGTTGCCTGGTCATGCCACCTTCCGCACCACCTTGCCGTCGGCCGCTTTCCGGCGCGTCCTCGGCGTACGCATTTCCCGCGCACCTGGCCCATACCCATCGGGACGCATGGACCTCCCTGCGGATGACCTCCATGCCAGGCTGAAGGACGCGGCGGTGGCGGCCCTGGCCGTGCAGCGCGATGCGCAACGGCGCCGTGAAATCTTCAGCTTCCTGCAGTCGCTGCCCGGATTGCAGCGAGGCCTGCGGATCTTCCTTGACCGCTTGATGGTGAGTGACCAGGCCGGAGACCGCCGCCTGCTCTGGTGCGGCCTTTACCTCACGGGTGGCGCGCGCTCGAATGCGCCAGGTGGCGATTTCGTCGACGACCTGTTTGGTCGCTTCCTGCCGGCGGATCGTTTGTTGGCCCGTCGTCTCGCCATCGAGAACTGACGCAGGCCGGATGCACTCAGGCCGTCGTGGCCCGCGTGGTCGCCCATGCGGCCACCATCGCTTCGCGCAGCTGTTCCGGCGAAACGGGCTTGTAGAGCACCGGGATGCGGGCAGCCATGATTTCGCGGAGACGATCGCTGCGTGTTTCGCCGGTAATGAGCAGGCGCGGGAAGGGCGCATTGCCATCGCGCCCGTAGTGCAGGTCGAGCGCGGCCAGCACGTCCAGTCCGCTCTCGCCATCACGCAGGCGCAGATCGGAAATCACGATGTCCGGCGGCATCGGCCAATCCTCGGCGGCCAATAGTGCCTGGGTACGATCTTCCGCGACCGCGACCTCGCAACCCCAGCTGCGCAGCAGGTAGCGGATGCCTGAAAGGATGGCCGGCTCGTCATCGATGACCAGCACGCGCATGCCCGAGACATCGAGCGGCGCCTCGTCATCCATCGGGTGGGCCACTTGTTGCGCAGGCACTTCGGGCAGGTGGAAGCTGAAGACACTGCCACGGCCTGGCGTGGATTTCAGTTCCACCTGCGTGTCCAGCAGCTCTGCAAGACGCTGTACCGTCGCCAGCCCCAGACCGAGTCCGCGGCGTGGTCCGGTGTCGTGTTCGTGGCTGCTGTGGCATTCCACGCGATAGAACTCGTCGAACACGCGCGACTGGTGCTCGGGAGCAATGCCGGTACCGGTATCCCAGACGTCCATACGCACGGTGCCATCGAGTCGCTGGCGTGCCACCACCAGCACGCCGCCTTCATTGGTGTAGCGCAGCGCGTTGCTCACCAGGTTGTTGAGGATGCGCGCGAGCATCGTGCGGTCGCTGCGTACCCACAGGTCGGTGGCGCGCATGATCAGGCGCAGGCCATGCTGCTCGGCGATCATGCGGAAGTTGCGGCTGACTTCCTGCAGCACCTGGTCCAGCGGGAATTCGGTGATCTCGATCTGCATCGCGCCTGTTTCCAGTCGCGATAGATCGAGCAGTTCGCTGAAGAGGTGATCCAGCGCTTCCACGCATTCCTGGATGTGCGCAATGCGGTCGAGGCGAACGGGATCGCGCTCGTCTTCCGCCAGCGAGGAAGAAAACAGCGTTAGGGCGTAAAGCGGCTGGCGCAGGTCGTGCGAAGCGGCGGCGAGGAAGCGCGCCTTGGCGACACTGGCAGCCTCCAGGGCGGCGTTCTTGCGCGCCAGCTCCACGGTCGCGTGCTCGATTTCCTTTTCCATGCTGCGCTGGACGTCGAACAGGGCCAGTGCAGCGCTGTTGAAGCCGCGTTGCAGTTCGCCGATTTCCGTCTGGTCAGTCACTTCCACTTCGACATGACGATCGCCGCGCCCCAGCTGATGCACGGCCGACACGAGCCGACGCAAGGGTGCGCTGATCCAGCGCGCGGCCTGCCAGCCGACAATCGCGGCAACCAGCATGCTGAGCGCGAGTGCGACCAGTCCGTTGCGCAGGCTGGCCTGCTGGGCCGCAATGGCGTCAGCCAGGCTGACATCCACCATCACCGACCCCAGCACCGGATGCCCGGGTTGTTCGGTGTCGACCACATCGCGCACGACGGTGAGGGTTTCGGCATTGCTGCCGCCGCTGCGGCCCAGGTTGTCGGCCAGGATCTCCCCATCGGCCGCGCGTATCTGGACGCGCGCCACGTGGGGCAGGTCGCCGATGGATTCGGCGATGCGCACCATTTCGCGGCGCTGCATGTCACGCAGGGGCGCGGTGGATACTGATGCGGCCTGGGTGGCGATGGCGTCCGCGGTGATTTGCGCCATGTCGCGCAGACTGGTCAGCTGGTGGCGCGTGAGCATGACGACCAGCAGCGTGGCCGTCACCAGCGTGGGCACGAGCGCAACCAGGGCCAGTCGTTGCATCAACGACGTGCGCCGCCACCAACGCCGTGCCCGGGAGTTCGCCCCTGCAACCATTTGGCCGTGTTCCCTTCCCCCGCCGCTTCTTGCGCCAGGTCGCGTCAGCCTAGCGCGAATCACCGGGTAGGACAGCTAGCCCATTGGCCGAGGGGTTTTGTGCGATCAGTCGTGGGAATTGGCCACGGGAAGCTTGGATCGCCGACGCAGGCGACTGAGCCGTTCAACCAGCAGCGGCAGCAGCGCCAGCAGGCCGATGGCGCTGAGCGGAAGCCATACGGAGCGCTGCATCAGCAGGCCAAGGCCGAAGTGTCCCTGGCTATTGGCGAGCGCCTCGCCGAGGCCGGCGCCGATGGATGTCTCGAAAATCAGGGAGACCGTGCCACCCAGCCAACTGGCCCCCAGGAATAGCCATAACGGACAGCGCAGCCACGCCAGTCCCACGGTGATCAGGCCAAACGGTGCCACCGGGATGAAACGCAGGAACATGGTGTAGGCCACCGGGTGACGCTCGAAGCCGTGGTGCAGCTTGTCCACGATGGCGGGCGGGTGCTTGCTGCCCGCGCCGAACGCGTAGCGGCTGGCCAGGAACAGGATCAATGTACCCAGGGTGAGGCCGACGGAGCCGTAGACGCTGCCTTCGAGCTTACCGAAGGCAAACCCGCCGGCCATGATGATGACGACCGTGCCGGGAATGCCGGTGGACATCGCCAGCGTGAGCAGGCCGATGAAGGCGATGCGGCTAAGCCAGGGGGCGCTGTCGATGTCGGCGCGCAGCTGGGCCTGGTGCGCCACCAGTTGCTCGGGATGCAGGCGATCGAACACGCCTGAGCTGAACATCACGATGCCGGCGATGACCAGCAGCACCAGCGGGAGGGCAGCGCGCAGGCGGCTCAATAGTGCTGTCCGCTTTGTCCGTAGGCGGCCAGCACGCTGCGCGCATCCTCGCGCAGGATGTCTCGCCGGACCGCGATGCCGCGACGTTCGAGCTCGCCCACCCAGTCTGCCGGCAGCGGACCTTCGTCGAACTCGGTGAGTTCTTCCACGTCCGCGGCGCGTGCACCGATCAGCAGTTCGTCCACGCCGGCCCACACGGTGGCGCCGTAGCACTGGCAACACGGCTGTGCGCTGGTGGCCAACGTGTAACGGCCGCCGCCTTCATTGATGCGGAACGCAGCGAGGCGCTGTTGCGCGGCCATGTAGGCCATCATTTCAGCGTGCGCGACCGAGCACGTTTGCGGTACCACGCGGTTGACACCTACCGACACCACGCGTCCCTCGGCATTGAACACCGCGGCGCCGAACGGGCCGCCGTGTCCATGTTCGATATTGCGTCGTGAAAGCTCGATCGCCAGAGCCACGCGTTCCTCATCGGTGACGTAACGCTTCTGTTCATCGACCACGTCGCCGATCCACGGCGGCAGGGTCAGGTGTATTTGAAGTGGCAGCATGGCAACGATCCCGTGACGCCAGCGTCAGCCGGCCTGCTTGGCCCAGGCGTCACGCAGCGTGACGGCGCGGTTGAACACGGGCGCATTGGCCTTGTGGTCGAGGCGATCGGCCACGAAGTAACCCAGGCGTTCGAACTGGAAATGCTGCTCCGGCTCCGCCGACGCCGCAGCGGGCTCAAGCCATGCGTGCACCACGCGCTTGGCGTGCGGATTGATGTGCTCGATCCAGGTCTTGCCATCGCTTTCGTCATCCGGATCGGCCACGTTGAACAGGCGATCGTAGACGCGCACTTCGGTCGCCACGCCATGCTTCGCGCTCACCCAGTGGATCGTGCCCTTCACCTTGCGGTCGGCGCCCGGCATGCCCTGGCGCGACTCCAGATCGAGCGTGCAGCGCAGCTCGATGACATTGCCGTCGGCGTCCTTCACCAGCTCGTCGCACTTGACGATGCCCACGCCGCGCAGGCGCACTTCGCCTTCGGGCTTCAGGCGATGGAAGCCTTTCGGCGGCACTTCGGCAAAGTCCTCGCGTTCGATCCAGAGTTCGCGCGAGAACGGCACGTTGCGCGTGCCAAAGCTCTCGTCCTTCGGATGGTTGGAGAACGTGAGTGTCTCTTCGTAGCCATCCGGCAGGTTGGTGATCACCAGCTTGAGCGGTTCGAGCACGGCCATGCGGCGCGGCGCGGTGGCGTCGAGGTCTTCGCGGATGCAGTTCTCGAGGATCGAGTAGTCGATGATGCTGTTCTGCTTGCTCACGCCCAGGCGTTCGATCAGCAGGCGCAGGCCACCCGGCGTGAAGCCGCGACGACGCAGGCCGCGCAGCGTGTTCATGCGCGGATCGTCCCAGCCATCCACCAGGTTTTCGTTCACCAACTGGGCGAGCTTGCGCTTGCTGGTGATGGAGTAGGAGAGGTTGAGGCGCGAGAACTCGATCTGCCGCGGCTTGGCCGGCTCGGTGCGGAAACCGCCTTCGCGCAGGTGCTGCCACAGCTCCGGATGATTGACCAGGTCGACCTTGTCGACGAACCAGTCGTACAGCGGACGGTGGTCTTCGAACTCCAGCGTGCACAGCGAATGCGTGATGCCTTCCAGCGCGTCGGAAAGACAATGCGCGTAGTCGTACATCGGATAGATCGGCCATGCGTCGCCGGTGTTCTGGTGCGCCACCTTGCGGATGCGGTAGATCGCCGGGTCGCGCATGTTCATGTTGCCCGAAGCCATGTCGATCTTCGCGCGCAGCGTCTTGGAACCATCGGGGAACTCGCCCGCGCGCATGCGGCGGAACAGGTCCAGGTTCTCTTCCACGCTGCGGTCGCGGAACGGCGAAGGCCGGCCCGGCTCGGTGAGCGTGCCGCGATAGGCGCGCATGTCTTCCGGGCTCAGGTCGTCGACGTAGGCCACGCCGTCCTGGATCAGCTTGATCGCGGAGTCGTAGAACACCTCGAAGTAATCCGAAGCGTGACGCAGGTCGTGCCACTCGTAGCCCAGCCAACGCACGTCGTCCTTGATGCCCTCGACGAACTCGGGGTCTTCCTTGCCCGGGTTGGTGTCGTCCAGGCGCAGGTTGCACCAGCCGGTGAATTCACGGGCGATGCCGAAGTTCAGGCAGATCGCCTTGGCGTGGCCAATGTGCAGGTAGCCGTTGGGCTCGGGCGGGAAACGGGTGCGGATGTCGTGATGCTTACCCGTGGCCAGGTCCTCTCGGATGATCTGGCGGATGAAGTCCCGTTGTCCTTCGACCTGCGGAGCGGCGGGCGAGGGCGTGGGTTCAACGGCGGCTTTTTCGGTAGACATCGGAACTCGAAACTCGTACGAGGTGGCGGAACTGCGAAGTTTACCCTGTCCAAGGTAGGGGTGTTTCCCGGGCTTTCATCACCCCGTAGGAGCGCACCCAGTGCGCGATAAGCGGTGGGAGGAACACAGGAGCGCACGAGCGGCGAGGAGCGGTCCCCGGAGAGGGCGGCTCTCGCCCACGGTCTCGCACCGCCGCCCACCGCCCACTGGGTGCGCTCCTACGGGAAACGCGCACGTGCGAAGCGGCCGCTGACAATGGCCCGCGCAATAAGGTTTACTACGGTCATGCCGACTCTCTTGCCGCCAGCGGCGGACCCGACCGGGTTCCGCGCACGATGAATCCTTCCGTTGTGCTGACCCCGCTGGCAGCGGCGCCGCTCAATACACGCATCGCCTTCCTGCTGGAACTGGCCCGCCGCCTGCACCAGTACGGCACGGCCGCGCCGCGCCTGGAGGGCGCCATCGGCGGATCGGCGCAGCGGCTGGGCCTGGCGGCGGACGTCTGGTCCAGTCCCACGGCCATCATCATTTCCTTCACGGACCTGAGCCAGGGCGAGGATGGAGTGGCGCAGGTCACCCAGGTGATGCGTCTGGCGCCGGGCGATGTGAACCTTGGTCGCCTGTGCGAGGCCGACGCGATCGCCGACAAGGTGATCGCGGGCGACATCGAATTGCGCGAAGGCTTCCGCCGGCTGCGAGACCTGGGGCGTCCCGAGACGCGCCGCGCGCAAGCCGGAGTGATCGCCAGCTACGCGTTGGCGGCAGCCAGTGTGGTGGCCCTGCTGCTGCACAGCTCGTGGGCTGATCTCATCACCTCGGCGTTGATCGGCCTGATCATCGGCATCATCACCGTGCTCTCCGCCACGCGGCCGCGGCTGGCGGTGGCCAGCGAGGCCATCAGTGCCCTGGTCGCCACGGTCATCGCCATCGTGGTGAGTCAGTTCGTGGTGCCACTGGCGATCAAGTCGGTGATCCTCGCCGGCCTGATCGTGCTGATGCCAGGCATGGCCCTCACCACCGCGGTGCGCGAGATATCCAGCCAGCACCTGGTGGCGGGTGTGGCGCGCATGGGCGGTGCCATTGCCACGCTGATCAAGCTCACCTTCGGCACCGTGGCAGCGACGCAGCTGTGCAATGCGCTGTCCATCGAAGGTCGGGATTACGCGCTGCCGCCATTGCCCGCGTGGACGGACTATCCCGCGCTGCTGGTGGGTGCCTTCGCTTTCGCCGTGTCCTTCCGTGCGGCGCGGCGCGACTGGCTGGTGGTGATGGCTGCCGTGGTGCTTGGCTACCTGTCTACGCGATGGGGCGGCGCCCTGGCGGGCAAGCTGCCGGCGGCGCCGTTCGGCGTGTTCCTCGGCGGCCTGATCGTCGGCAGCCTGGCCAATCTCTACGCGCGATTCGTGCATCGTCCCGGCGCGGTCATTCGCGAGCCGGGCATCATCCTGCTGGTGCCGGGAAGCGTGGGTTTCCGCAGCGTTTCGTATTTGCTCGAACGCGACAACAGCCTGGGCATGGATACCGGATTGCTGCTGGTGACATTGCTGATTGCGCTGGTTGCCGGCCTTTTGTTTGGCGACCTGTTAATCGCGCCACGCCGATCGCTCTGATACAGATAATCCAAAAAAGAAGAACGCCGGCATTAATGGGCCGGCGTTTCTATCGGTACTACCAGGAAAAAGCAGCGATCAGATCGCCAGGTCCTTTTCCTTCTTGCCGGCCTTCAATGCATCGTTGAACCAGCGCGGGCGCTTGCCGCGACCGGACCAGGTCTGCTCGGGATTGGCAGGGTTGCGGTATTTCGGCGCCACCGTGCCGCCGCGGCGGCTCTTGCCGGCGCGGGCATGACCAAAGACGTCCTCGAACGTAAAGCCCTCGGCCTTGATCAGCGCCTGGATCTTGTCGCGCAGCTTGGCAACCTTTTCCTTGCGCAATTCCTGCTGGCGGGTCTGCGCTTTGCTGATCAGCTCATTGAGCTGATTGTGATTGAGGGTTTTGATGTCAACTGCCATAAGTAACTCCCGGGGAATGGGTTTGGCTAATGCAGGCCCCCAATGTGGGCGACGCGCTCATGTAAGTCTTTCGATTCTCACCGATAAATCCCCGTCATGCAAAGCGCCTGGAATGGCGACCCATTAATCTTGGGTAATAGTGGCCTATTTGTCATGCGCAAGCGCCGGCATTATCTGGATGGACCCATAAAAAACGGCCGCTTTTGCGGCCGTTTCTCTTCAGCGTGAAGGGTCTTTCAGCCCAGCAATGCGAACAGCTCGTCCTGCGTGATGGCGCGGGCTTCGGTCTCGGCGCGCGCGCGGTATTCCAGCGTGCCGGCGGCCA
>NZ_DASRZX010000120.1:0-18137 GCF_035685885.1 Dyella sp.
TCGTTGAGCGCCACGGCACCGTTGCCGAAGACGGAAGCGCCCGTGCCCAGCGCGTAGCTTCCCGAACCCACGGTCGTCGCGTAATCACCTTCCGCGTCCGCGCCAAAGCCATTGGAGACCGACTGCTCGCCCGCGGCGATCGCGCTGATGCCCATGGCCATCGACTGGTTGCGGCTGGCCGATGCGGAGGCACCGAGCGCGATGGCGTCGCTGACGTTCTGCGAGGAATCGTTGGGGTCGGCGTTCGGATTGCCGGCGATGGCGCCGTTGCCGATCGCCATGTTGCGCGTGCCCATGCCGGCACCGGCCCAGGCGTTGGTGCCCAGCGCCATGTCGTTGGTATTGGCGGCAACGGCGTTGTGGCCCAGTGCAACGCTGTCCTGGCCATAGGCCACGCTGTTGTTGCCGACGGCCGTGGCGTTGTCGTACTGCGTGTCGCTGTTGCGGCCGATCGCGACCGTGCCGTCGCCCGCGGCATGCGCCTTGTAGCCCAGGGCCACCGAGCCGCCCAGCGTGTCGCTGCCATCGGTCACCTGGCTGCCGCCGGCATACGAAAGTGCGCCGAGCGCGGTGCTGAAGTCGCCGAATGCGATCGAACCGCCGCCGAAAGCGCTGGCGGCGCGGCCGTAGGCCCAGGTCTTCTCGCCGCCCGGCGACGAATTGCCGGGGAGCAAGCCATTGTTGTTGGCGTCATACCAGCCGCCCACAGCGGTGGCGCCAGAGCCGATGGCGTAGCTGCCGGTGCCCACGGCCAGCGAGCCGGAGCCGTAGCCGATGGCCTGGCGACCGATGGCCACGGCGTTGAGACTGTTCTGCGCGACGCCGGCGCCATAACCGATGGCGACGCCGTACTGCGCATTGGAGTAGGCAATCGCGCCGCTGCCAATGACGACGCTGTACACCGAACCGCTCATCACGCCGGCGGCGTTGAGTCCATCGGTGGCCTCGGCACCTGCACCGATGACGATGGCGCCCTTGGACAGCGTGTCGGAGTAGCCGCCGGTACCGAGCACGATGGCGTTGGCACCCTTGGCCTGGCTGCTGGTACCGAGCACCATCGAGCCGCTGCCCGAAGCGGTGCTGCCGTCACCGAGCACGATGGCGTTGGTGCCCGAGGCGGTGCTGCTCGCGCCCACCACCAGCGACGACGTGCCCGAAGCGGTCGCCTGGTAGCCCATGGCCAGGCCGTAGTCGGTCGCGGCGCTGGCGCCCGAACCCATCGCCACCGCGTAGCTGCCGCTGGTCTTGGCGCCCGAGCCGACGGCGACATCGTCGTAGCCGCCGAGCGTGGCGTTGACCGGGCCGCTGGCGCTGGAGCCGGAAATGAGCACGTACGGCGTGGTGTCCGCGACGGCGGTGTTGCTGCCGGTAGTCACGCTGTCGGTGCCGACGAGGCTCGCCTGCGTGCTGGCGACTGCGGCGCAGGTCAGCGAATCACCGGTGCCGGCCAGGCCGCTGCCGGGCCAGCTCAGGCCGGCGCAGGCCTGTGCCAGCGGGCTCAGCGCGAGACCCGCCAGCACCACGACCGACACGGCCGCGTGGCGGCCGGCCGACTTGCCCTTGCCGCGTGCGAGTTCGGAGGCGACGACCATGGCGCCGAGCGCGCCGTTCCACACCTTGCGGTAAATCTTGTTCATGAACAGGTTCTCCCCGGTGCCGCTGCTGGCGCTTGCCGCTCTCCCAAGCTGGTGGTGCGTGATTCCCTGTCACGCGCCTGGCCAGCGCCTGCTGCACGGCGGTCTATGAAGGAAAGCGACAAGCGCTTTCGGCTATGAAGCCCGGCGAGATTCCGCGAGCATCCCGCTGCAAGTCACGCACCGATAAACACCGCACGCACGCATCTCACCAAACTCACCATTGCCGGCCGATGGCAAAGCAGGAAAGAATGGGCGGGCAAGTCGTCGTAACCGAGGCCACAGTGACCATCCCGGGAATACGTGCGGTTCGGGCATGGTTGGGCAAGGCTCCCGCCAACGATCCTGTCGACCGCCTCAATGCACCGTTCATGCAGGTGCTGCTCATCGCCGTAGGCATGGCGATCGCGCTCGTGCGCCTGTACGCCGTGCGGGTGGAACCGGAACATGTGCTGCAGGGTGACCTGGGGCAGCGCATCGACCTGGCGACCGATCTGCTGATGATGCTGTCGGCATGGACCGGCGTGGTGCTGATTCGTCGCGGCCGCTTTCGCACCGGCATCCGCCAGTTCCTTGCCGTGGTGCTGCTTTCCGCCGCCGCGGCCTATGCGGTCACGGGCTACAGCCACTCACCGCCCGATCCCACGCCGGTGCTGCTGATGGCCGTCGGCGGTCTCGTGCTGGGCAGGCGCGCGCTGTGGAGCATCTACGCCAGCCTGGTGGGCGTGCTTGCGCTCGGACAGATGGCCGACAACCTGTGGCTGGGGCACAGCGGAGCGCTGTCGTGGCAGGCGTATCACACGCTGCCGATGCTGATGCTCGCCTACCTGCTGGTGGCCTTGATCCTCGACCAGTCCATCGCCGCGTTGCGCACCACGCTGGCGCAGTCGATCCAGCGCGGCGAAGCGCTGCTGCAGGCGAATGAGCGCATCGCGCAGGAGATCGAAGAGCGCGAGCGCACGCGCAACCAGCTCTACCACTCGCGCAAGATGGATGCCGTGGGGCGTGCGGCCAGCGGCGTCGCACACGATTTCGGCAACGTGCTCAACGTCGTGCTGGGCTACGCGACCCAGCGCGAGCAGCTCGCCGACATGGGCACGCCCGCGTTGATCAATGCGCTCGAAGGCGTCGAGATCGCCGCGCTGCGTGGCCTGGCGATCAGCCGCAAGCTGCTCAACTTCAGCCGCCAGGACGTGGAAGCCACGCAGGTATTCGACGCGGGCGAGGCGGTTGCCGAGCTGGCACCGATGCTGCGGCAGCTGCTGGGCAACTACATCCAGCTCGACCTGCGCCCCACGGTCGGACGCCTGCCCGTGCTGCTCGATCGCGCGCAGTTCGAACTCATGCTGCTCAACATCGCCGCGAACGCGCGCGACGCCATGCCCGATGGCGGCCGTTTCAGCGTCGCCGCCGCGCTGGCGCCCGATGGGTCCCGCGTCGAACTGCTGCTCGCCGACACCGGGATGGGCATGAGCGCCGATGTGCAGGCGAAGGTGTTCGAGCCGTTCTACACCACCAAGCCGTTCGGTCACGGCACCGGTCTGGGCCTTTCGGTGGTGGCGAGCCTGATCGAGGCGGCGGGCGGAAAAGTGGAAGTGTCCAGCGTGCCGGGCGAAGGCACCTGCTTTCGCGTGCGCCTGCCGTTGTGCACGGCGAGCGTGGGCGAACTTCAGCCTTCGCCGGCGAACAGATAACCCTGGCCGCGCAAGGTGAGCAGCGGCAGCGGTTGCCCGGCGGCATCCTGCGCTTTGCGGCGCAGGCGGTGGACCATCATTTCCAGGCGGTGCGGATCGAATTCGTAGACGTCCGTCGCCAAGGCCGCGATCAGCGCTTCGCGCGACACCGGCTCGCCGCGCGCAGCTACCAGCGTGCGCATCAGGCAGCGTTCGGGTGCCGTCAGTGGCAACGCCTGTTCGGTCGGCGTGACGAGGCACCAGTCATCGGTATCCAGGCGCCAGCGGCCAACGCTTGAGGTCTCGCGGGAAGATCTGATGCCCAGGCGCCGTGCGACGCTGTGCAGCGTGGCGGCCAGGATCTCGATGTTCACCGGCTTGTTGAGGAAAGCATCGGCACCGCGCGTCAACGCCTGGATGTGATCGTCGCTGCCGGTATTGGCCGTGAGCATGACGATGCCGAGGCTGGAAATCTCGCGCAGGTGCTTCACCACGCTGAGGCCATCCTCGTCCGGAAGGCCGATATCCAGCACCACCATGTCGAACGTCTGGCGCAGCATGTGGCGATAGAGTTCCGCCGCGGTGCCTGCGCCCGTCACCTCGAAGCCGAAATAACGCAGGCCCGGCAGGATGATGCCTTCGCGCAGTTGCGCGTCGTCCTCCAGGACGCCCAGACGCCACGCGCGTGCCGGCGTGGGCGTGATGGTCGATGCGGTTCGCTCGGTCATGCGCTGATTTCGTCGTGCGTGAAGTGCAGGAGGCGCACACTCTCGGGGCTGATCTCCCGCGCCGTCAAGCAATGGGTGAAAACCAGGCCATTCTCCGCACAAGACTACGGAAACTACGTCATTTTCGCGTGCTTCCTCACGATTTCTCACCTGGATTTCGTTGCCCGATACATTCGCGACAGCTGGCGAAGATGCCGGTCTTTTCGCAAGGGTGAGCGTGACCCTCTCGGCCTCCACGCAGCGTCGGGTGCCGATGGGTTCCGGTACGCGTGCATGGCGGAGGAGCACGCCGCATGGGTAAAGGCGTGTGACGGCGATTTCCGTGAAGCGCAGATCGACGTCAATGGTCCCCAGTCGGCGCGTTGGCCGCGCGGACCACGGAAGCCGGGCATGGTGGTTCTGTCCTCCAGAGCTCATCGCGATGTGCGCTGCGTCACGTATCGCCATGTCGGGCAATATCACCGCAACATCACCTCACTAAGCTGGCGCGCCCGCCGGGCGCGCTCGTGCGCCGGGCCTCCATCGAACTGCGCCTTCCATGCCTCCCGTCTCCTCGAGTCGTACCCAGGGCGTTGCCCGCTCTGGCTTCCTCATCGTGCTCATCTTCGTCCTGGCGGGCGCAGGCGCGATCTTCTGGTGGCTGAAGAAAGGCGCGGATGCGGATGATCCCGCACCCACCGTCGTCGCCGCCGCTGGCCCGGTCATTCGCGAAGGCGCGGGCATCGACGAAGTGCTGCAGCACGCCCGGCGCGCGATGGCGGAGAATCGCCTGCTGGCACCGGCCGGCAACAATGCGTTCGAGCTCTACCTCGTCGTGCTGCGGCGCGAGCCGTCCAATCGCGTCGCGCAGGACGCGCTGCGCGAGATCTTTCCGTTCGCCGCGCACGCAGCGGAACAAGCGATCGACGAAGGCAACGATGCCGAATCGCAGCGACAGATCGACCTGCTGACCCAGGCCGATCCGCAGAACTACACGCTGACCTTGCTGCAATCGAAGCTGCAGGCGCGTCGCGACGCCGCCGCGCAACACGCCCTGCCGGCAGCCGCACCGGCCAAGCGCGAAGTGCCCGCGACCGAAGTGGTTACCGCTCCGCGCACGGCTGCTGCCGCACCGGTGCCGGCCACGCCAGCGCCAGCGCCGCCGCCGGTGACCAACGCGGTGGCCACACCCGCGGCCAAGCCGGCGAATGCGCTGACGCCGGCCGAGGAAGCGCTCGCCCGGCTCGATGTCGAGTCCACGCCGATCAAGGCCGCGCCACGCGCGACGCCCAAGAAGCCGCAGGCCGCCCCTGTCGTGGCGAATGCGAATGGCGCGACGGCGCCGGTGCTGACGCGTCGCGTGGAACCCGTGTATCCCACCGAGGCGCGTCGCACGCGTCGACAGGGTTGGGTGGACGTCACCTTCACCGTGCAATCGGATGGTTCCGTCACGGGCGCAAGCGTGACCGATGCCGATCCCAAGTACGTGTTCGACCGGGCCGCACTGGGAGCGGTGGCGCGCTGGCAGTTCACGCCTGGCACGCAGGACGGCACGCCCGTGGCGGCGCAGATGCGCCAGCGCATCGAGTTCCGCCTGTGATCGTGGCGGCGCATAATCGTGCGCGCCCATCACGGAGGCATGCCATGCGCTGTTCGACCGCTGTTGTTGCCCTGGCTGTTGCGATCACGCTCGGTGGTTGCCACGACATGACCCACCGGGCGCCCACGCCCGTGCATGGCTATGTCACCGACCTGAAGGCCTTCGAGGCATTCATCGCCACGCACCCGACACCCGAGCAGTTCCGCGCGGTCTATCCCGATGTGCTGCTGGTGATGCCCGGCGGCGTCACCACGCTGGAATTTCGCACCAACAACAGCCGGTACTACCCCGAGCTGGACAAGGACGGGCGCATCGTCGGCGGCCACTTCAGCTGAGCCCGTTTCGTTTGGACGTCCAGACGAGTCACATCGCTGACATGTGGCGCCGCTAATGTGACAGTTCCGCCGGGGCGGTTGAGGACCACCCGACCCTGCGTGCGGTAGAGCCACTGCAGCGGTGTCATGTCCAGTCCAGTTTCTTCAGCGCCGAACCGGCGCGCGCTTGTCGTTGCTTCCATGGTCGCGATGCTGGCCGTCGCGGGTGGTGCTTTCTGGTGGCTGCACGGCAGCCATGGCGCAGCGAGCGCATCGGGCGATGCCGCGGCTGCGGGCGGCAAGGACGACAGCGGCGTCACGATCCTGCTGGATCTGGCCAAGACGGCCGTGACGGAGAGGCGCCTGGTCGCCCCGGCGGGCAGCAATGCGTACGAGTTCTATCTCAGCGTGTTGCAGCTCGATCCCGGCAACAAGGCGGCTCAGGAAGAACTGCATGAGGCGTTCCCCACCGCGTCCGCCGATGTGGAGCGCGCCATCAACAACAACGAGCTCGACGAAGCCCAGCGCGAGCTGTCGCTGCTGCGCGAGTTCGACAGCACCAACTACATCCTGTCGCTGCTCGGCGGCAAGCTGGACGCGCAGCGCCAGATCCAGATCCGCCAGGACGAAGCGCGCGCCGCCATCATCCAGGCGCAGCAGTCGGCAGCCAGCGGCTCGCTGCAGTAAGCCTCAGCTCAGCAGCGGCCCAGCCTTTCGCAGCAGCAGCCCGACCAGTTCGGGCTGCATGAAGTCGTAGCGGTCAGGAATATCCAGGCAGACCACGCGCTTGCCGCGCAGGTGCGCCGCATGGCGTGCCTGCAGGCGGCGGCGATGCGCACCTTCCATCACCACGATGAGATCAGCCCATGCGAGCTGATCGGAAGACAGCGGCGTTTCAGCGTCGTCCGCCAGCCCGACCGAATCCACGTCGATGCCGGGCCAGGTGGCGAACACGGCGGCGGCCGTGGGGCTGCGCAGGCGATGACGGCTGCACAGGAACAGTACGTGGCGCGTCATTGCGCGGCGAGGTACTCGTCTTTGAGGCGCACGTAGTGATCGGCGGAGTAATGCAGCTGCTCGATCTGCTTGTCGCTGAGCACGCGCACCTTCCTGGCCGGGTTGCCCAGCCACAGCTCGCCCTCGCCCACCACCTTGCCAGGAGGAATCACGCTGCCGGCGCCGACGAAGCCATGCTTCTTCACCACCGCGCCGTCGAGCACCACGGCATGCATGCCGATCAGGCAATAGTCCTCGATGGTGCAGGCATGCAGCACCGCGGCATGGCCGACGGTGACGCCTTCGCCGACGAGCGTAGGCGTGCCGCCGGGCGTGTACGGGCCATCGTGGGTGACATGGACGATGGCGCCGTCCTGCACGTTGGTGCGCGCGCCGATGCGGATGAAGTTGACGTCGCCGCGCAACACCGCGCCGGGCCAGATCGAGACGTCGTCGCCGAGCTCGACATCGCCGATCACGCTGGCATGGGGGTCGACGTAGACGCGGTTGAGCAGCGTGGGCCAGACGCCCTTGTATTTGCGTAGAGGATCCATGCGCGCATGGTAACCCCTGTGGCGCATCCGTTCCCCTGCAGGAGCGCACCCGGTGCGCGATCAACGCCGGAGTCTTGCGGCCACGTTCGCAGAAGCACCTGCCAACCCGGTTATCCGCAACGCCATTCGTGCACTGGGTGCGCTCCTACAACAGAGCGGCGGCATCGGCCTCAAGCTGTTCCATCGTGTGCCGGTAGCCAGCTTCCATGGCGCGCTGCCAGTCCTTCCAGTCCAGCATGCCGATGTGTTCCAGCGGTGGCGTGATGAGCAGGTCGGCGCGCTCGCGGCGATGTTCGCTGGCGCCTTCGCTGTTCACCATGGCGGCGCGCACCAGCGTGGAAACCAGTCCCGGCCGGCGGATGTCCTGCCGTTTCCACAGCAGCTGCCACCACGGCGGCGTGGCGAATTCCTCGGCGGTGGTCAGCAGCGAAATCTCCGCGCGGATGTCGATGGCCGTGATGTGCGCGATGCCGTGGCTGGCCATCACGTCGGTGGGCAGGTTGTCCACCAGTGCGCCGTCCACGTAGACGCGGCCTTGGTGCAGCACTGGCGGCAACACGCCGGGAATCGCGCTGGATGCGCGCAGCCACAACCACAATGGCCCGTGGCGGTGCACCACCATGCCCTCGCCGGACAGGCAGGTGGACACGCAGAAGAACGGCAGCGTGAGGTCTTCCATGTCGAGCGCGCCAAACGCCCGCCGCAACATCGCCGCGGCGCGGCGGCCGCGGGTGAGTGCCACCACCGGCACGGTCCAGTCCGACAACGGGCGGCCCTCGACGAAATGCCGGCGGAAGGTCTCCGCCATGTCATCCAGTTCCCAGCCGGCCGCCACGCCCGCGCCGATAATGGCGCCGATGCTGGTACCGCCGACCGCGTCGAAGGCGTGGCCGGCTTCGTGCAGCGCGCGCAGTGCGCCGAAATGCGCCACGCCGCGCGCACCGCCGCCGGCCAGCACCAGGCCGCGCGCGTGTCCGCTGACCAGTCGCGCCAGTCGTGCAATGTCGCTGCGTCCGCCGACGTGGTGATGTTGCAGTTCGCCGCTGAACATCTCCCGCCATCGCCGGGCGGCGCCGAGGCTGGGTTGGCGTCCCGCATGGAGGAGCACCAGATGCCGTGGACGATGGCCCGCGCGGGACGGATGTCGCGGCAGTGCCTCCGGCCACGGGTGCGCCGCTTGCGCGGCCAGCGCCGGCAACAGCAAGACGTCGGCCTGGCGCAGGCAGCGCTGGCGCCAGTGATCGTCGCCGGTGCTGTCCAGATAGATCACGAAGCGCGCCTGCGCTTCGCGCTCGGCAAACCAATCGCTGCCACGGCCGGCACCGTGCTCGGCATCGATCACGATGCAGTTGCCCCACGACTCCAGTTCCATGGCCAGTTGCATGGCGAGCGCACGGGCGGGCACGTCCGGGCTGGCCGGAAGCAAGGCGAAGGTGCGTGGTGCATCGGGTGGCTGGTCGCCCTGCAGGCGTTGCTGCAGGCGTGCGATGGCCATGCGCGCCACGCCCAGCATGGCTTGCGGATGCTGCCGGGACAGCGCCTCGAAGGCCGCCCGGTCCAGCCGCAGCAATTCGGTGTCACGCAGCGCGCGGGCGGTGTACTGGCGGCCCTCGCCGGTCACCAGGCCGATTTCACCGACGCTGTCCCCGGCGGCCACCAGCCGCACGCGGTGGGTTGCCCCGTCGAACACGCCCAGGCTGCCGCGCCACACCAGGTACAGGGCGTCGGCCGGATCGCCCTGGTGGAACAGCGTGCGTCCACCCGGCAGCGAAAACCATCGGAGTTCAGGGGCGAGCGCCGCCAGCGCCTCCTCCCCGAGATGGCCGAACACATCGCTTCGACGCAGCAGGGCGGAGAAATCGGGCATAGGCATGCGGGCGAGCCTAGGCGCCGGATATGACAATCATGAGCGCGGGCTGGCTGGATGCCGGTGGCGCGCTTGATTTCACCCGGACGGGTCGCCACGCTGGCGCGACAGGAGGAACCCCATGGAACAGAACAACCCGCTGCTGGCCGACGACGCGCTGCCGGCCTTTTCGCAGATCCGCCCCGAGCATGTCGCGCCAGCCATCGACACCCTCCTGGTCGACTATCGCGCCGGCATCGATGCGCTCACCGCGCCTGGCGCACCGCGCGACTTCGGCACCGTGATGCTCACCCAGGAACGACTGGAGCAGCGCCTGGCGCGCGCGTGGTCGCCGGTGAGTCACCTGCATTCGGTGGCCGACAGCGAAGCGCTGCGCCTGGCCTACGGACCGGCCGAGGAAAAGCTCACCGACCACGCCATCGAAGTGGGCCAGAACCGCGAGCTCTACCAGGCCGTGCAGGCACTGGCCGATGCAGCGGATTTCGCCGGCCTGCCGCGGCCCGAACGCGCGCTGGTGGAACATGCATTGCGTGATTTCCGGCTGTCGGGCGTGGCACTGGAGGAACCGGCGCGTTCGCGCTTCCGCGAAATCGGCGTCGAGCTGAGCCGTCTCTCCACGGAATTTTCCAACGCCGTGCTCGATGCCACCGACGCATGGCACGAACACATCACCGACGAGCGCGACCTCGCCGGCATTCCCGAATCCGGCCGCGCCGTGCTGCGCCAGTACGCCAAGGAGCAGAACCTGGAAGGTTTCCTGGTCACGCTCAAGCAGCCCAGCGTGCAGGCCGTGCTCACCTACGCCGACAACCGCGGCCTGCGCGAGCGCGTGTACTGGGCCTACCAGACGCGCGCCTCCGACCAGGGCCCGCATGCCGGCAAGTTCGACAACAGCGGGCGCATCGACCGCATCATGGCATTGCGTTCCGAAGCAGCGCAGCTGCTGGGCTTTCCCAATGCCGCCGAGGAATCGCTGGCCACCAAGATGGCTGCGTCGCCCGCGCAGGTGATGGAATTCCTGCACGACCTGGCCCAACGCGCCAAGCCGGTGGCCCGCGCCGAACTGACCCGTCTGCGCGAGTTCGCCACCACCGAACTCAAACTCGACAACCTCGAATCGTGGGACGTGGGCTACGCCTCGGAGAAACTGCGCCAGCAGCAGTACGACCTCGACGAAGAACAGCTCAAGCCGTACTTCCCGCTGCCCGCGGTCATGGCCGGCCTGTTCGACCTCACCAACCGCCTCTACGGCATCTCGCTGGCGGCGCGCGACGATGTCGATGTGTGGCATCCGGACGTGCGCTACTTCGACGTGCACGATGCCGACGGCCGCGTATTCGCCGGCGCCTACGTCGATCTCTATGCGCGCAACGGCAAGCGCGGCGGCGCGTGGATGGACGTCTGTCGCGCGCGCTTCCGCGATCGTGACGGCGAGCAGCTGCCGGTGGCCTTCCTCACCTGCAACTTCGCGCCGCCGACCGAGGGCAAGCCCGCGCTGCTCACGCACGACGACGTGCTCACCCTGTTCCACGAATTCGGCCACGGCCTGCACCACCTGCTCACCGAAATCGCGCTGCCTTCCATCGGCGGCATCGACGGCGTGGAGTGGGACGCGGTGGAACTGCCCAGCCAGTTCATGGAAAACTTCGGCTGGAACCGCGAGGCGCTGGACCTGTTCGCGCGTCACTACGAAACCGGCGAGCGCCTGCCCGACGAGCTGTTCCAGCGCATGCTGGCGGCGCGCCATTTCCACGCCGGCCTGTTCCTCGTGCGCCAGCTGGAATTCGCCATGTTCGATTTCCGCCTGCATCTGGAATACGACGCGACGAAGGGCGCACGCGCGATGGAAGTGCTGGAGGAGGTTCGCCACGACGTGGCCGTGCTGCATCCGCCGGCATGGCAGCGTTTCCCGCACGCCTTCTCGCACATCTTCGCGGGCGGCTATGCGGCCGGTTACTACAGCTATCTGTGGGCTGAGCTCCTGAGTGCCGATGCCTTTGGCGCATTCGAGGAACGCGGCGTGATCGATCGCCCCACCGGCGACCGCTTCCGCGCCGAGATCCTCGCCGTGGGCGCAAGCCGCCCGGCCATCGACAGCTTCATCGCCTTCCGCGGCCGCGCGCCGGAACCCGACGCACTGCTGCGCAGCCACGGCCTGGCGTGATCGCCGCCGCCGCCCCATGCGGGCGGCGGCATCGGCATGGTCATCGCTTACAATGGCCCGATGAAGATCGCCTCCTGGAATGTGAACTCGCTGAAGGTGCGCATGCCGCACCTTTCGCAGTGGCTGGCCGACGCGCAGCCCGATGTCGTGGCGCTGCAGGAAACCAAGCTGGAAGACAGCAAGTTTCCGGTCGACGAGGTCGTGGCCGCGGGCTATCGCGCCATCTTCTCGGGACAAAAGACCTACAACGGCGTCGCCATGCTCGCGCGAGCCGATCTCAAGGGTGATTTCGAAGACGTTGTCACCGACATACCCGGGCTCGAAGATCCGCAGCGACGCATCCTCGCCGCGACCATCAACGGCGTGCGCGTGGTCGATCTCTACGTGGTCAACGGCAAGGCCGTGGGCGACGAGAAATACGCCTACAAGCTGGACTGGCTGGCGAAGATGCGCGAGTTCCTGGCGCGCGAGCACGAACGCCATCCCCACCTGGTAGTGCTGGGCGATTTCAACATCGCGCCGGATGATCGCGACGTCTACGATCCGGTGGCCTGGGGCGAAGACATCCTGTGCTCACCGCCCGAGCGTGAAGCGCTCAAGCGCATTACCGATCTGGGCCTGCACGACAGCTTCCGGCTGTTCCAACCGGACGGCCAGCACTTCAGCTGGTGGGACTACCGTCAGGCAGCGTTCCGGCGCAACATGGGTTTGCGCATCGACCTGATCCTGATCGGCGATGCCCTGAAATCCGCAGCGACGTCGGCCGCCATCGACCGCACGCCCCGGACTTGGGAACGCCCTTCCGATCACACGCCGGTAACGATTGATCTGGATATCTAGCAAGACGCAGGCAACTGATGAATACACCCAAGACCGACTGGCCCAGTTCGCTGGACGACAAAGAGCTCGACGAACTGGACCAATACCTGCGCGCCCACGTTGGCGAAGATGACCTGTTGCTCGACGGCGTGCACGGCCTGCTCTCGGCGCTGACGGTAGGTCCCCTGCAGGTGCTGCCGGACGAATGGCTGCCCGAAGTGCTGCACGAGCCCTTCGCGGACGAGACCGAAGGCAATCGCGTGCTGGCGCTGCTGGCCAAGCTCAATGATTCCATCAGCGCCGAGCTGGACGTTGATGCGTACGAACCCATCCTCGGCGAAGTAGATACCGAGCTTGGCCCGGTGTTGTCCGCGGCCGGCTGGTGCGAAGGCTTCAGCCGCGGCATCGATCTGCGCGCGGGGCTGTGGGAAAAGCGCCTGGCCGATGATCCGCAATTGATGGAAATGCTCGGCCCGGTGATGGCGCTGGCGGTGGACGAAGGCATCCTCAACGCCGACGCCGAATTCGAAAAGCTCAGCGACGAGGAGTACGACGAGTGCCTGACGCAGGTGCCGAGCGTGCTGGGCGCGGTCAACCAGTACTGGCAGGCGCATCCCGTGACCGAAGCCGAGATTGAAGCGGCCTCGCGCCCGGTCGAAAGCGAAGAGTCCTCTCAACCGCCCCGCCATCGCAGCGGGCACTGGGTGCATTGAGGCAGGAGTGAGTGAAGAGGAGTGAGTAGTGAGGGAGGGCTCGCTCTCGTTCTCCACTCCTGCCCACTTCCCGCATTCCACGAACAATCCGTTCCCGCTTCACCTCTTGGGCGGGAACGGGCGCGGCATCATCATGGTGGGCAGTCCAAACCTTTGGAGACTCCCATGACCGAACGCAGCATTGTCCGCCGCATCCGCGGCATCGATACGTCCGATGGCGCGGGCGTGAAGCTCAAGCGCGTGATCGGCCAGCCGGGCCTGGACATGCTCGACCCGTTCCTGTTGCTGGACGAGTTCCGTTCCGACCAGGCGGGCGATTACATCGCCGGTTTCCCGGAGCATCCGCATCGCGGTTTCGAGACCGTGACCTACATGCTTGCCGGCCACATGAAGCACCACGACAACCACGGCAACAGCGGCGACCTGGTGCCGGGCAGCGTGCAGTGGATGACTGCCGGTCGCGGCATCCTGCACTCGGAAATGCCCGAGCAGGAAGATGGCCTGATGTGGGGCTTCCAGCTGTGGGTGAACCTGCCGGCGAAGGACAAGATGATCGCGCCGCGCTACCAGGACATCGGCCCGGAGCGCATTCCGGTGGTGCGCCCGTCGGAAGGCGTCGAGGTGAAGGTGATTGCGGGTGAATTCGCCGGCGCGACCGGGCCCGTGGCGGAGATCGTCACGCAGCCGATCTATCTGGACATCGCCGTGCAGCCCGGAACCTCCGTCACCATCCCGTTACCGGAAGGCCATGCGGGCTTTGCCTACGTGTTCGACGGCCAGCAGGCCGAGGTAGCCGGCCAGCCGCTGGACCGCAGCGAGCTGGCGGTGCTGTCGCGCAGCGGCGACCTGCGTATTGCCGGTGGCGAATCGCCCGCCCGCGTGCTGCTGGTGGCCGGTCATCCGCTCAACGAAGCCGTGACCCGCTACGGGCCCTTCGTGATGAACACGCCTGAGGAAATCCATCAGGCGATCGCGGATTTTCGCGCAGGCAAGTTCTGACGCTCCTGGGCCGATCTGGCCCCGCAAGGCCCTCACGCCACCCGGTTCGCGCCTGGTGGCGTTTTTTTTGTGCAGCGCTTAAGCGGGCCTTTTCCCGGCCGTTAAGCTTTCGTAGGACGAAGTTGGCGAAAAAATCGCCACTTGGCCCGCTCGATGCATGCCCACTTCTACCTGCTACTTGGTTCACAAATCAGGCACATACGTCGAAAGCCCAGTTGTAAGAAGGCCTTAGTTCGTCGTTAAATCTAGATTAATCCAAGGGGATGCAATCGGCTGTACCATCAATCTACAGTCCTTGCACAAGATCAACTCATAACTAGTTGTTTTTGCTATTGCCATGAATGCCCTAATTATTCTCGTTGTCCTGGCCCTGATCGCGATGTTCGCCACCGCGGTCAAGCGTGTGCCGGCCGATCAGGTGCATAGCCTTTACCGGCGCGGCAAGCCCCATCGACTGCTCCAGCCGGGCGTTCACATGACGCTCCCGCTGGTCGACCACGTGGAACACCACATCAACCTCAACGGCCAGGTGCTGCGCTTTGAAGAGCTGCTGCCCGATTCGCACGACGTCAAGGGCACGGTCTACTGGCAGGTGCTGGAGCCGGAGCGCGCCGATCCCGTCATCGAACAGGCTGATCAGCTGATTCGTGGCGGCGCCCTTGCCGCGCTGCGCGGAGAGCCGGAAGCGTTCAGTGCCGACCGTCGCGACCTGGGTTCACGCCTCAAGCAGGTGATGAATACCGGCCTGCGCGAGCGCGGCATGATGGTGACCCGCGTGGAGCTGGAATTCGCCTGACCGGAAAGCAAGCCGGCAGGCCAAACGGTGAGGTCGCCCCAAGAAGCGCCCACCGAGGGGAGACCCTTGAAGCCCGCTCCGGCGGGCTTTTTCTTTGGACGCGTCGCCAACGACGCGCCATCCTCCATCGCTGGCGTCCGGGGCGAAGCATCCGGATACTTTGCGATCCCCCATGTCCAAGGCTTCCCCATGACCTCCCGCCATGACCTGCAAACCCGGCTCGAACACGGCATCGCCGCGCTGGGCCTGCAGTTGCCGGCTGGCGCGGTGGAGCGCCTGCTCGACTACCAGGCCCTGCTGGAACGCTGGAACGCCGCCTACAATCTCACCGCCATCCGCGATCCGGCCGAGATGGTGAGCCGGCATCTGGTCGATTCGCTGGCCATCCTGCCCTTCGTGCAGGGCGCCACGCTGGCGGACCTGGGCACCGGCCCCGGTCTGCCGGGCATTCCACTGGCCATCGCGGCGCCGGAACGCCAAGTGCTGCTGGTCGATTCCAACGGCAAGAAGGTTCGCTTCCTGCGTGAGGCCATCCGTTCGCTCAAGCTGGAGAACGTGCGCGCCGTGCAGTCCCGCGTGGAAGATGTGGAAGGCCAGTTCGACTGCATCACCGCCCGCGCCTTTGCGAGCCTCGCCGATATGCTGGCCTGGGGTGGTCATCTTTTGACCACCAACGGCATCTGGCTGGCGATGAAGGGCAGACACCCGGAGGAAGAGCTGTCCGGCGTGCCGGATGGCTTCGAGGTGAGGGCCATTCGTGTGCTCGACGTGCCGGACGTTGGTGGCGAGCGCCATCTCGTCGTTCTCGGCCGGACAGGCTGCTAATCTAGCCCCCTTTTCCATCGTCCACGGTAACGACGACACATGGCTCGCATCATCGCTGTCGCCAACCAGAAGGGTGGCGTGGGCAAGACCACCACCGCCGTCAATCTCGCCGCCGCATTGGCCGCCGCCAAGCGCAAGGTGCTGCTCGTCGATCTCGACCCACAAGGCAACGCGACGATGGCGTCCGGCGTGGACAAGCGCGAAGCCAAGCCCAACGGCTGCGAAGTGCTGCTGGACGAAGCGCCGATCGAGAAGGCCATCGTCCGCACCGAGGCCAACTACGACCTGCTGCCCGGCAACGGCGACCTCACCGCCGCCGAGCTGAAGCTGATGGACGCGATCGCGCGCGAGACCCGGCTCAAGGAGCAGCTCGAGAAGATCGCCGGCCGCTACGACACCATCCTCATCGACTGCCCGCCGTCGCTGCACCTGCTCACGCTCAATGCGCTGGCCGCGGCCAACGGCCTGCTGATTCCGGTGCAGTGCGAATATTTCGCGCTGGAAGGTCTCTCCAGCCTGCTCGACACGGTGAAGGCGGTGCGCCAGCGCCTCAATCCCACGCTGGAGATCGAAGGCCTGCTGCGCACCATGTACGACGTGCGCAACAACCTCGGCAACGAAGTGTCGGCGCAGCTCACCCAGCATTTCGGCGACAAGGTGCTGCGCTCGATCATCCCGCGCAACGTGCGTCTCGCCGAGGCGCCCAGCCATGGGCAACCGATCCACCTGTACGACCGCAGCTCACGCGGTGCCATCGCCTACATCGGCCTCGCCGGCGAAATGATCCGCCGCGAGCGCGGGCAAAACGTTGCCGTGAACGAGGTGGTGACGCCGATGCTGCACGACGACTCAGACGCGACGCTCGACGACATCGTCGACATCCATCAGGAGTAAGCATGTCCGCTGCGAAAAAACGGGGCCTGGGACGCGGGCTCGATGTGCTGCTGGGCGGCAACGACGAACCCGGCAAGCCCTCGGTGCTGGAGCAGGAAGGCGAGCTGCGCACGCTGCCGATCCAGCAGATCCAGCCCGGCAAATACCAGCCGCGACGCCACTGGAACGACGAGGCGCTGGACGAACTGGCCGCCTCCATCCGTGCGCAAGGCCTGATCCAGCCGGTCGTCGTGCGTGAGATCGGCAAGAACCAGTACGAACTGATCGCCGGCGAACGCCGCTGGCGCGCCGCGCAGCGCGCGCAGCTGCACGAGCTGCCGGTGCTGGTGAAGGACGTGCCGGAAGTGGCCGTGCCGGCCATGGCACTGATCGAAAACATCCAGCGCCAGGACCTCACCCCGCTGGAAGAGGCCGACGCGCTCAAGCGCCTGATCGACGACTTCGACCTCACCCATCAGCAGGCCGCCGATGCCGTGGGCCGCTCGCGCGCTTCCGTGTCCAACATGCTGCGCCTTACGGAACTGCCGGCGTCGATCAAGAAACTGCTCGACGAAAGCCAGCTGGAAATGGGCCATGCCCGCTGCCTGCTGACCTTGCCCGAGAGCCTGGCCGAAGGCCTCGCGCTGGAAGCGGCGCGCAAGCGCTGGAGCGTGCGCGAACTGGAAGAAGCCGCGCGCCGCGCGCAGACCGCGCCCAAGGGCAAGGCGAAGAACGCGCCGTCGCGCGACCCGAACATCGATGCGCTGGAGCGCGAGCTGGCCGATCGTTTCGCCACCCGCGTGGAAGTGGCGCATGGGCGTGGAGGGCGCGGCAAGCTGGTGATCCACTATCACAGCAATGATGAGCTGGACGGGATCCTGGGGAAGATTCGCTGAGGGATTACCGGTTAGGCGTTGGCCGGAGTGGCCACGCCGCAGCTGCCCGATGAATTCAGGCGGCGCCTTGCGATTTGCGCGCGCGGTCTCTCTGTAGGAGTGCACCCTGGGCGCGACCGCCTTTCGCCTCTGTTCCTCGCATCGTCGTCCCTGCGTAGGCAGGGACCCAGTGACTTTGCTCTTGGCTTTTGATTCGGCGCTACGCCAGCGTGCCGCCTACGACCGAAGGAAGTCCCTGTGGGACGCAGCGGGCGTTTAGACGTCCTGCCGGCGACGCGAAGCTGGTCTCCGTGGGAACGCCGAGTCACTTTTCCTTTGCTGCTCCACGCACGCGCTTCGAGCGCGTGCGAACGGCGAAGCCGGCCCGCACGCGGGGAGGCGCCCTGGATGGCGCCGGCTTTGAGGAGCGAGGAAGGGCGGAGGGCAGGATGCCCGGAGTAAAAGAAAAGCAACCCAAAGAACATGAGCTCAAGAGCTGGCAGCACTGCGCTGGATACAAGCTTGTCGACTGAAGCATCGACAGCACGCGGTCTTACTACCTCAAACGGCACCGCTACTCCGCAACGCGTCGATGTACTGAGGACTCAAAGCGGAGCCCGCGTTGCTCCCTCTCCCTTCGGAAGAGGGCTGGAGCATTGCCACCACCATGAAGGCATTGCCACCACCATAAAGGTGGCAATGCCTTCATGGTGGTGGCAATGCCTTTA
>NZ_DASRZX010000121.1:0-27894 GCF_035685885.1 Dyella sp.
CCCGGTCGACTTTCGCGCGCAGGCGGTGCACCAGCACATCCACGACGTTGGTCTGCGGTTCGAAGCTGAAATCCCAGATGTGCTCCAGGATCATGGCTTTGGTGACCGGCCGACCCGCATGGCGCAGCAGTAGTTCCAGCAGGGCGAATTCGCGCCCCTGCAAATCGATCCTGCGCGTCCCCCTCCAGACCTCACGCCGCAACAGATCCATGCTCAGATCCGCGAACGACAGGTTGGCCGGTTCAGCGGCATGGGTCGCGCGCCGGATCAGCGCCTGTACCCGCGCCAGCAGCTCCGAGAAGGCGAACGGCTTGGCGAGATAGTCGTCGCCACCGGCCTGCAGTCCGCTCACGCGGTGCTCCACGCTGGCTCTGGCGCTCAGAATCAGCACCGGGACCAGGTTGCGCTCCGCGCGCAGCCGCTGCAGAACGGCGAGACCGTCGAGTCGCGGCAGCATGATGTCGAGTATCGCGACGTCGTACCCGACGGAGCGCGCAAGCGCGAGCGCTTCCTCGCCATCGCCCGCATGGTCCACGGCGAAGCCGTTCTGCCTCAGGCCCTTGATGATGAAGGAGGCGATCTTGTCATCGTCTTCGACCACCAGCGCGCGCATCAGTCGGCCGCCGTGTGGCAAACGCCGGGCAACGCGCCAGCCTCGATGGCGGGCGGTATCCGGCACTCTCGCCACTCCCACTGCACAGTTTCCGGTCGCATCGCTTGGCGCCACCTCTTGCGGGTCATGACCGCGACGCAGCACCAGCGCCGAACGCGCCACCTGCTTGCGGCACGATGGCCATGCAGTACACTCGAAGCCCCATCGGCGTTCGATCAGGGTGAGGCCATGCACAGTCTTCGGCCGCTGCTGTTGATCTTCGCGGCTGGCGTCATCATACCGCGCTCGCTGCTCGCGGGGCCGGACCCGCAGCAGGAGGCTCTGTGGCGCAGCGTCAATGCCTTCTGGACCCACGAGGTGAGCACGCTGGGCGGCAAGCATTACCAGCCACCCAAGCTGCGGCTGTTCGCCACGCCCGTCGAACACGGCTGCGGTTCACAGGCGGCGCTGTCCGGCCCGTTCTATTGCCCCGCCGACGGCACCGTCTACCTCGATCAGCGGTACCTGCAACAGCTCCGCCGGCACGACAGGCCGGAAGCCACGCTGCTGCTGGGCCTGGTGATGGCGCACGAGCTCGGGCATCACCTGCAAAGCGTGCTGGGCATCACCGCCAACGTGGAACAGGCGCTGTCGAGCAGCAATGCCGATCTCTCGCGGCGCACTTACGCCACGTTCGAATTGCAGGCCGACTGCTACGCGGGGCTGTGGGCGCGCCAGGCCGCGGCGCAAGGCACCGTCCACATTCCCGCGGACCTCGCGCTGCCCCTGGGTGATCTGGCCGTGACCAGCCAGGCGTGGCAGTCGCAACTGTCCGCGGACGGGCAAATGCCGGATCCGCTGTCAACGGGCAGCGCGGCGCAACGCCTGAAGTGGTTCAGGCGCGGGCTCGACAGTGGCAAGTTCAGCGATTGCGATACTTTCGCGGCGGAAGCGGGGGGTACGCTCTGAGCGCTCCTCCACGAGCGCGCCATGGCTCCCTCATCGAACGTCACGGACGTCCGCGGGGAAAGGCCGTTCGTGCGAACTCGATGAAAGAACGCCGGAAGGCGGGCCAACCGTGTCCGCCCTGCGACTCGAAGCGGGTCACCCGGTAACCGCGGCGTTGCAGTTCCGCTCCCAGGGCACGCGAGGCTTCGATGGAGTTGTCGGCGACTCCGGCGCCGAGGAAGAACCTGACCCGGAGCGTGTTGTCGGGATTGTCAAGCGCGCCGGGATATCGTGCCTGCAGCAGGGCGAGTTCCGCATCGCTCGCGCCGCCACTGGCGAAGAACGCCGTCCCGATTCTTCCGAGACTGGGCCAGAGGAAGTCAGGCAGCATGGCGCGGCCCAGGCCGAGACCGCCCACCGCGATGTGATTGCGCCCTTTGAGGACGCGGAAGTGATGCTCCACGAAGGGAACCGTCTCCCCGAAGAAGCTCTTGCGAAGCATTGCCACGTCTTCGTCCGCCAGCGGGGCTCCGGAGCCGGGATCAAATGTCCACAGGTCCGGCATCACGACGATCATCTCGCTCGCCTGGCCGGCTGCGATCAGATTGTCCAGAATGAAATTGGCCCGACCGATTGAAATCCAGGCATCGTCATCATCGCCTCCGCCATGGAACAGGTAGAGGACGGGATATTTCCTGCTGCCTTCGGCATAGCCGGGAGGCAAATAGACATGCATGCGGCGCGCAGTGCCGAGAACGCGGGAGGAATAGTACAGCACGCGGATCTCACCATGCGGAACCGCGTTGGCCTCGAGCAAGGACTCCGGCGCGCCCGGCACTGTCAGCAGGCTTTGCTGTACGACGACGCCGGGCTTGGTGCGACCGTTGTGCGGATCCGGGAGCGGCACGCCATCGACCGTGAAGTAGTAACTGTAGAGGTCCGGCGGAAAGGGTCCTGCTGTCAGTGACCAGAGGCCTTCCGGTCCGCGCTCCATGCGGCCGTCCTGTGCCAGCGAGCCGGGGAAATCTCCCGTTACCTCGACGTCCTGGGCTCGTGGCGCATCGAGACGGAAGATGACGCGGCCATCGCTCAATACTTCGGGGGAGGCTGCGGCGTGCGCGGAGGCAAAAGCACGCAGCAACATGCACGCCGTCAGCGGCAGGCAGCGTGCAGTCATCAGCGCTTTTGGAAACGACATGTTGGATCGAGAACCCTACGAAGTTCCGGATATGTTGTGGTATTCATATTTCGGCACGGGAGATTGGATTGGGGTCGCTGGTGCGTGCGCATGCAGCGCGCCTCGATACCATCTCATGGCGGGCCCAAGATCCGATCCGGCCCGATCCGCATTCGGGTCCAGCCAGGAGAACGTCTTTGGGAGTAGTCGTCCGATCACGGCGCCTGTTGCAGCAGCTTTGCTGCGCAGGTGCGCTGCTCTGTGCCGCGACAGCGTGGAGCGCCGCGGAAGGTCCGTTGCGCGCCGGCGCCGCGCGCGTCGACATCACGCCGCGCGATCTGAAGGGCCTGTGGATGGTGTGGGCCAAACCATTCTCCGGCGTGCATGATCGCCTCTACGCCCGCGCCGTGGTGATCGACAACGGTATCGACACCGCTGCGCTCGTGAGCACCGACCTGGTCGAATTCGGAGATACCACCCTGCTGCGTCAGAGGATCCAGCGCGAGCTCGGCATTCCGGCAGACCACATCCTGATCTCGGCAACGCATGATCACAACGCGCCGCGGGCGGGTCCGATCCAGGCCGGCACCTCGTCCGCGGAAGGGCGTCCTTATTCGCCGCCCAGCTATATCCAGCTGGTGGACGATGCCATCGTCGAAGCGCTGAAGCAGGCCCAGGCGTCGCTGCAGCCGGCGCGCGTGGGCGTGGGGCGTGGCCGGGCGGATGTCAACATCCAGCGCTACGGCTTCGATGGCAAGGGCTGGAACGGCGCGGATCCGGACGGCGTGTCCGACAAGAGCGTCTGGGTCGTGAAGCTTGAAAGCCAGTCCGGCGATACGATCGCCCTGCTCATGAACTACGCGGTGCACTCCACGGTCGCCGGTGCTGACAACACGCTGATCACCGGCGATCTGGCGGGGGCTGCGGAGCGCTTTGTCGAACGTCACTACCGGGACAAGGCCGTGGCGCTATGGACCATGGGTCCGGCCGGCGACCAGAACCCGCGCTACGATCCGGCTGCCCAGGACATGCACAACAAGTTCGCCTCGATCAAGGACGCGAACGCGGCGGCCTTCGAGGCCATGGACGCGATGGGATTGATCGTGGGGTCGGAAGCCATCCTGACAGCCAACAGGATCAGCGATATGTCGGGCACAGCGCGCATCGAAGCAGGTGAAAGCGTCTTCTCGTGCAATACGACGCCGCCGCGTGCTCCGGTCCAGTCCAGCGGGCCGCCGCGATTCGCCGCCAACCCTGACTTCCATCAAACGATCGACTATCCCAAGGCGATGGAGTTCCATCTGGGCCTGGTACAGATCAATCAGATCGCCCTCGCGGGCGTTTCAGGCGAGATCTTCACTCGCATCTACCAGCATCTGCAGGCGGATTCGCCGCTCGCGAACACCATTCTCGTGACCATGTCGAATGGCCGGATCGGCTATGTCGGTGACGACGCGTCGTATGACGGGCCGTTCCGCAATGCGTCCGTGGTGCGCGGCTGCGCGGAGCAGGGTATCGTCAGCGGGCTCGTCGAGCTCATGAAGCAGCACGCCCAGTAGCGCGCAGACGGATAAGAAAAGGGTGGCGGGGCATTGATTCCGCGGCACGAGGCCGCCGCTTGACAGTACTCGACAGTCCGACGCGCTGCGACAGCAGGTTTCCAGTGCACAATCCGGCCCCTGTCCGCCCATCGGCCTGAACGGAGCTTCGAGACCCATGACCAGACAACACCGCTTGTTTGCAGGATCCCTTTTTGCGTTGAGCGCCACAGCCTGCGCGTCTGGTGCGCTGGCGGCCGCCTCGGGCACCGATCCTCTCAGGTTCGATCCCAGCAAGTACAGCACAGTGCATGTCACCGTCGATGGTGCGCCGCTGGAAGTGCGGCGCTATCAGGTGGTGTACGTCTCCAAGCCGGTTGCCGTCGACATCACGAAGGCACCCAGCATGGGACCGCCGCCCGGCGCTGGGCCGCCAGGCGGTGCCGGTCCGCAGGGTGCAGGCGGCCCGCCGGGCGGAGCCGCTCCTCAGGGTGCAGGGGGTCCTCCCGGCGGCCCCGGCGGCCCGTTCGTTCAGACGCCCGTCACGGATCCGCACGCCTACCAGAGCATGTACATCTACGTGCCCAGCACCGCATACAACGACACACGCACGGCCATCATCCTGCAGGTGGGCAACGCCGGTTGGGTCGCAAGTGCGGCGCAGGACCGCATCGTGGATGGCGGCCAGTTCTCTGGTAACAGTGACACGGACAACACCGGTGCGGCGCTGAAGGCTGGCTACGTGATCGTCAACGCGGGCACGCGCAGCCGCGGCATCAAGGGCACCGACGGCAGCTGGGTGGGCAAAGCCCCCGCTGTGGTGGTCGATGCCAAGGCTGCGATCCGTTATCTTCGTTACAACGACGCCGTCATGCCAGGATCGGCTGAACGCATCGTGATTACGGGAACCAGCGGTGGCGGGGGACTTTCGGTCGCTGTCGCGGCCAGCGGCAACAGTCCGGATTTCTATCCGTACCTGGCGGCCATCGGCGCGGCCGGCATCGACGCCAAGGGCAAGAGTACCGTGCGTGACGACATCTTCGGCACCATCGCCTACTGCCCCATCAACGACCTGGGGCATGCGGACACCGAATACGAGTGGCAATACGGCGCCGTGCGCAGCGCCGCCAATACCAATCGCGGCCAGTATCCCGCCGACATGCAGGCGGCCTCGAAGGCGCTGGCGGCGGCCTTCCCGGCGTATCTCGCCAGCCTGCACCTCAAGCGCGAAGACGGAACGCCGCTGACCGCGGACAATTTGCAGCAGGCCATCCTGGCGCAGGTGAAGAAGGGCACCGAGGCAGGCATTGCGCGCGGCGAAAAGATCCCGGCGCTGGGCCAAGACTTCGTGCTCAGCAATCGCGGCACCACGACCACGCAGCGCAATGAGTGGCTGACCGTCGAGAATGGCCAGGTCAGGAACATCGACTATACGAAGTACCTGCAGTTCGTGGCCAGTGCGACCGCGCTCAAGACCGCGCCGGCCTTCGATGCCGCCGCCAATACGGGCAACAAAGGCGTCAGCGGCGAGAGCACGCTGTTCGGACCGGCCACTGCCGAGTACTCCAATTTCGCGGAGTATTCCTGGAATCACAATGAGGTGCCGGGAGATGGTTCAGGTCCCGATGACACCCACCAGAGCTGGGCGGACTACACGGCCGGCGCCGGCAAGTCGTTGCTCGCGCAGGTGAAGATGGTCAGCCCGATTCCCTATCTGACCAGGGGCGCGGACAGTGCGCCGTACTGGTACGTCCGTCATGGCATGGTGGATCGCGACACCTCGTTCGCCACGCAGGTCACGCTGTACTACAGCATCTTGAACTCGCACCGGGTCAAGGACGTGAACTTCCAGCTCGCCTGGCTGCGCCCCCATTCGGGTGACTACGACGTGCGGGAGGCGTATGCGTGGCTCGCGGGCGTGCTCGCCAAGGCAAAGTAGCAGAATAGGGATGGACGTGGGACGGTAGCGTGGCCGAACCACGCCAAGCGCCCGTTCGGACGGCGACAGACGCCATGGATCATGTGCCTGCGCTGCGCCGTTACTTCTCCCGCCGCGTGTCGCCCGCGGACGTAGAGGACTTGGTCCAGGAAGTGCTGCTGCGCATGCAGGTGACGCGCGACCCGCCGGAAATCCAGCACCTTGATCGTTACCTGTTCCGCGTGGCCGGCAGCGTACTGACCGACCGGGTCCGGCGCGGAGCGGTCCGCCAGGAACGCCTGCACGATTCCCTGCAGGATTTTCACTATCCCGTTGAGGAGCGCACGCCGGAGCGCGTCATACTGGACCAGGAAGCACTGGAACAGGTGGTGGTGGCGATCGAGCGGCTGCCCACCCGGACCCGTGAAATTTTCGTGCTGCACCGTTTCGAGGAAATGACCTGCGCCAGCATTGCCGAGCAGCTGGGCCTGAGCGTGAGTGCCGTGGAAAAACACGTCATCACCGCACTGGCCACATTGCGCAAAAAGCTGAAGGAACCATGAGCGTCGATCCTGGCGACGAAGGCGAGCGACCATCGGCCGAGGATACTGCCGTGACCTGGTTTGCCCGTCATCGTGGCGGCGTGCTGTCCAATGCCGAGGCGGAGGCGTTTCGCGTCTGGCTTGCAGCATCTCCCGATCATGTCCAGGCGTGGAAGGGAGTGGAGGCCCTCTGGGGTCGACTCGACCTGGTGCGCGACGCGCCGCGCATCATGGCGTTGCGCGAGTCGGTGCGCGCGAGTGCCACATCCCACCGTCTGCGTCGCGGCGTGCTGCGCTGGGGCGCCGCGCTCGCTGCGGGCCTGGCGCTGGCGGTTTTTGCGTGGCAGGTGCCGGTTGCCGACACGCAGCGTGCGGAAGCATCCAGCGCCGCGCTGCTGCCCGCCGGACGCAATGCCCGCACGTTGCCACTGGTGCGGGATGTCTCGACCCGGATTGGCGAGCGTGCGCTGGTCGAGCTGGCGGACGGATCGGCCGTGACGCTGAATACCGATTCGGCCATCCACTCCGACTTCACCGGCGCGGAACGGCGTGTCACTCTGCTGCGTGGTGAGGCGTACTTCCAGGTCGCCAGGGACCATGTGCACCCTTTCATCGTGGCCGCGGGCGCGCGGCAGGTGATTGCGGTCGGCACGGCGTTCAACGTGCGCCTGCAACCGCAGCGCCTGCAGGTCGATCTGGTACAGGGCAGGGTGCGCATCGAACGCAGCGCGGGTGGCGCCGATCGCAATCCGATAGAACTGCAGGCGGGTTCTTCATTGTCGAGCGGGGCGGATGGCCGTGACCAGGTGATCCCGCTGGACATGGAACGTGCCATCAGTTGGCGCACCGGCAAACTGGTGTTCCAGGCCGATCGGCTCGCGGACGTCGCGGCGGAAATGAACCGTTATTCCACCAGGAAGATCATCCTGAGCGATGCCGCGCTCGCCGAGCGTCGCGTCAGCGGCGTTTTTGACGCCACGGGCAGCACCCAGATGGCGCGGACGCTCCAGGACTACGGCATAGCCCGGATCGTGCGTGCGAACGAATCCGAGATAGTACTGGCGGCGACCCGCTGACACGGTCCGCACCGCCGTGAGAGCTGGCCGACCCATCGCAGTCGTGGCGCTGCTGCTGCTTGCGGCAGGCGGAGCCGTGGCCGCGGATTCCGCGGCGGTGTCCGCGCCTGAGCTACCGGCGATGGCTTTCAGCATCCGGCCACAATTGCTGGGCATGGCGTTGAATCAGCTCGCGCTGCAGGCGCATCAACAGATCATCTTCCGCCCTGAGTGGGTGCAGGATCGGTATTCGCCGGAAATCAGTGGCATGCTGACGGTGGATGAGGCGCTGGCCAGGCTGCTGCAGGGGACCGGGCTGTCGGCCGCCCGCTCCTCGGTGGGTGTGATCACGATCGTGCGCAATGAACCTCCGGCGACGGGTCCTGTCCGCGTGGATCCACGGCAGAGCAGGGTCATCGCGGCGAATGGCCACGAGCCGGGTGCCGCGGTCGTTCTCGAGGAAGTGATCGTCACGGCGGCGCGCTTCAACCAGAAGCTGCAGAAGGTGTCGACCAGCGTGGCCGTGGTGTCCGGCCACGAGTTGCTGCAAGGTGCCGCCACCACTATCGCCGAAGCGACCCGCGATCTGTCGGGCGTCCAGACCACGGCGCAGCCTGGCGGATTCAGCATCAACATCCGTGGCCAGGGCGGTGACCTGCCGGCGGGAACCACGCAAGGCCCCGTCTCGCTGCAATTCGATGGGGTCTACAACATCAATTCGCAGGCCAGTACCGTTGGCCTGTTCGACGTCGATCGCATCGAGGTGCTGGCAGGTCCGCAGAGCACCCGTTATGGCCCCAACGCCGACGGCGGCGTGGTCAATGTCGTGACGCGGGATCCGGTGCCCGCCGAGTACAGCGGCTACGCAGCCTTGAACGTCGGTGACCATGATCGCGTCCGCAGTGAGCTCGCCGTCAACTTGCCGCTGGGTGACGCGCTGGCACTCAGGGTGGCGGCGGCGGCGATCCACCGCGGTTCCTATTTCACGCCGGCGCAGGGCAACGACGTCGGACAGTCGATCCGGATCAAACTGCTGTACCAGCCGGCAGAGGATTTCAGCCTCAAACTGCAGTACCAGCTGGATCATATTGGCGGCACGGGCAACGGGTCCAACGTTTTGCCCATATACACGACTCGGGTGACGCCGTATGTCGGCGACAGCATCAATGATTACAGTGATCCCTGGCGACAGGGAGGCGATCATCCCGTCAACGGCCTCGGCGCGGGCCAGGACTCCGCTTCATTGATCCAGCGCAACCTGCAGGCGCACGCGAGCTATCTCATGAGCCACAGTGTGGCGCTGGACGTGGTGGCTTCCTACCAGCGCCTGGGCGGAGCCGAAGACGTGTGCACCAACTTCCCGCCAAGCGGCCCAGGTTGGGGACCGTGGACCACAGGCGGCATGGGGAATTGCTTCACCATCCACGAATTCCATCCCTTCTTCCAATACTCCGGCGAAGCGCGACTGCATGGCACGCCGGGCCAGCCGGTGGTCTGGAACCTGGGCCTGTACCACTGGAATTACTACTGGGCTTCCTACTGGCCGTTCCAGGCAATCGCAGGGCCGGCGGGAGGAACCAGCAACTCCACCGCGACCAACGCCGTGTTTGGCGAGATGACGCGCCCGCTGACGCGGCGCCTGAGATGGGTCGGCGGAGCGCGCCAGAGCTTTGACCTGCGCCGGCAGAACTTCGGACCCGATGGCGGTCAACCGACGCCGACGGGTTCGCTCCGCGAGCGTCACTTCGACTATCGGGCTGGACTCGAGTTCGACCTGGCTCCGCGCTCGATGATGTACCTCACCGCGTCTTCCGGCTACCGTCCCGGCGGATTGAATCAGCTGTTGCCCGATGGCAGGGCCACCACCTTCGCCAACGAAGTCAACGACGCGTTGGAGTTGGGATCGAAGAATCTGCTGCTGGACAAGCGCCTGGAGATCAACGCGGCGGCGTTCTACTACCGACAGCGCGGCTACCAGGACCTGGACAAGTATTTCACTCCCGCCAACACGGTCGTGATCAATGGCCAGACCGTCGTTTGTGATGCCACCAACGTCGGTCTTTATTCGCAATGCCAGACGCCGACCTTCGGGCTCAGGGCCCACGCGCTGGGCCTCGAATCCCAGCTGCGTTTCAGGATGTCAGAACGGGATCAGCTGAAAGTCTCCGCCAGCTGGCTCAATGCGCGCTTTGATCGCCACCAGAGCGGGCCGTGCGCGGTTCTGGGAGCGCCCACTGCGCCCGGATGCTGGGATGGCTACAACCCGGAAGGAGGCGCCCAGGGCGCCAGTGTCGCCTTCTTCAACATTGCGGGCGCGGTGCAGCCGCACTCACCGAAGTTCGCCGGCACGTCCGCTTACGAACGCATGTTTCCACTGGCGTCCGGTGCCCGGCTCTCGCTGGGCGGCGATTTCGCCTACAGCACCGGTTACTACGTGAATCCGGTGGAGGATGCCTACGGCTGGCAGCCGGCCTACTGGCTGGTCAATCTGGCCGCTTCGTTCGCTTCGCCCACGGGCGCGTGGTCGGCGAACGCCTACGTCCACAACCTGGCCGACTACGCGGTCAAGACGTCGGTGCTTCCAGCCACCACGATTGGCGAGCCCAGGACCTATGGCGTTGTCATCAACCGCAAGTGGTAGGTGTGCCGGCATGGCACTGCGGATCTGCATGAGGAGCGGCAAGCAGAAAGTTATATCTCTGCCGCAGGTTTCAATTGTGGCTTTGCACCTTCATTCCGGCATATCCGGATCTCGTCCAACCGGTCAAGGTTCAAGTAGCTGGCATGATACGCATCGGAAGAGCCGGAATGGCCTGGCTGGGTCTCGCCGGTCTATGCCTGCGAGGAGTCTCGGCCGCGGAATTTCCCGATTGGGCGTATCCGGTGAATCCGCCGCTGGGCGTCTTCGACGCGCACCAGCCCAGGCACGCTCCCGGCAGCACGCGGCAGTTCACGCAGGCCCAGATCGAAGACGATTTCGCGCCGCCGGACTGGTTTCCGCAAGATCATCCGGTCATGCCCGAGGTGGTGGCGGTGGGCGTACGTCCGCTGGTCAAGGCCTGCTCGAAGTGCCATTTGCCCACGGGCGGCGGACACCCTGAGTCCTCCGATCTCGCTGGCCTGCCAGCGTCGTACATCATCAGCCAGATCGCGGATTTCAAGAGCGGCGCCCGCAAGGGCAATCGCAGCACCTCGATGCGTCCCATCGCGGGAGCGGTGAGCGGCAGCGACCTGCAGCTGGCGGCCGCCTACTACGCCAGCCTCAAGCCGCTGTATGGACGCACCCGCATCGTCGAAGCCGATCAGGTGCCGCGGACGAAGCTGGGCACCGGCGGCATGCGATTTGCGCTCAAGGACGGTTCCACGGAACCCATCGGTTCGCGCATCATCGTCGTGCCTGCGGACCCGGCCCTGGCGGAGATCCGCGACTGGCGGCCGGGATTCACCGCCTACGTGCCGCGCGGCAGTGTCGAGCGCGGCAAGCGGCTGGTGGCGACCGGCGGTCGCAGCGGCATTCCCTGCGCGACCTGCCATGGCGAACTTCTCGATGGCAAGGACAACGTGCCGCGATTGGCTGGTCGCGAGCCGTTGTACCTGTTCCGCCAGCTCAACGATTTCAAAGCCGGGACGCGCGCCGGTCCGCTCGCCCCGCTGATGCAACCCGTGGTGGCGGGACTTGAAATGGATGACATGATCGCGGTGGTCGCCTATCTCGCGACACGAGATCCCAAATGAAAATCGGTGTCTGGTTGCCAGTGGCGGCGCTGTTGCTGGCAGGAGTCGCTGCGCGTGCAGGGTCCGATGCCAGAGTCTTCATCGCAACCTACCTGGATGAACAGCCGTCACACGCGCCTGCCGCGGCGTCCATGATCGCTGCCTACGCACGGCAGTTGCGTGGCAAACAGGGAAGTCTCGAGGTCCGAGTGCTCCAGGAAGTGGGGCGCCCGGGTCGGTTCGTGCTGCTGGAATCCTGGGCGGATGCCGCTTCACGGCGCAACGGGGCGGGATTGGATGAAGCGGCGGGGCTTCCCGCCCGCCTCCGGACCGTGCAACGCAGTCCCCAGGACCAGCGAATCCACCACGTGTTCGACGCCGAGGCCAGTTCTTCCGCAACCCTTCCGGATGCCATCTACGTGGTGACTCACCTCGATGTCCCCGCGGCCCGCCGCGGCGAGGCCGAAGGGCTGTTGCAGGCATTCGTCGCCGGAACGCGCGCGCAGCGCGGCTGCGAGCGGTTCGACATCTACCAGCAGGACGAACCACGACAGAATCACTTCACGCTGCTGTCGGTCTGGACCCATCGCGCGACGTTCGACGCTTATGGCGGTTCGGCTGTCTGGCAGCAATTCATGGGTGACATCACGCCCCTGCTGGGCGCCCCTCTGGATGAACGCATCTACCACCGCGTCGCCGGCTAGCGGCTCAAGGAGCGGCGGGGGGCGCGACGATGGCGTCGTCAGGACCGAGTCCGTGGTTTCTGAGCGCATCGGCTACGAAACCGGAGGCCTTCATCGCTTCAATGAATTCCCGGACGTAAGCCGCCGCGGCCGGACGGCCGATCGGAACGCCAGCCGCCTGCGGGATGGTCATGAAGTGTCCGCCCAGCACCCGCGATCCCGCTACCCGCTGCGCGCCGGTGATCAGCGCGGTGCGCACGGCGGCGACGGCGTCGAGGTGCTGGGCGAGCATCAGGTCGATCGATTCGGGGGTCGTGGCCGCCCGGACCAGCTGCGCATGCCTGAGATGGCGGCTCAGGTACAGATCGTAGGCGCTCTTGGCCGTCACTGCGATGCGAACGCCGTCCTGGTCCACGGCATCCACGCTGTCGAGTTTCGATCCCGCCGGTACGAGATACGTGCCTTCGAGTTCGAGGTAGGGCGCCGTGAAGCTGATGTCCCCGGCGCGCGCTGGGTCGATGGCAAGATAGGCAATGTCCCACGCTCCCGTGGCGGCGCTGCCCGAGATCTGTCCCGCTGCCTCATAGGGTACGAGCACCACGCCAACACCCAGTCTTCGCGCCAGTTCGCGCGACAGATCCACGGCCACACCACTGAGTTCGCCCGTGGCCGGGTCGCGATGGGCCAGCAGCGGATTGTTGTAGTTGATCGCAGCGCGCAGCACGCCAGTGGGTGCCAGCTCCGCTTGCAGCGCTGCGGTCACGGGAGTGGCGGCGTTTGCCGCGCCTGACAGCAGCGCGAGAACGGCTGCGAACCTGAATCCGGGCATGGCGTTTCAACCTCGATGCAAGTGTGGGATGCGAGCATGAAAAACTGGTTCTCGGATCTGGACCGGCGCGAGCGCCACACGTTCTGGGCCTGCTCCACCGGGTGGGCCCTCGATGCCATGGACCTGCAGCTCTACGCGGTGGCCATGCCGGCGCTGGTGTCGTTGTGGGCGCTGTCGCCGGGGCAGGCGGGAACACTCGGGACCGCTGCACTGCTGTGCTCGTCGCTGGGAGGGTGGCTGGCAGGAATTCTCGCCGACCGGTTCGGTCGCACCACCGTGCTGAAAATCACCATTCTCTGGTTCGCCCTGTTCACCTTCCTGTCGGGCTTCACGCAGTCGTATGCACAGCTGTTGTTGACGCGCAGTCTGCAGGGCCTCGGGTTTGGCGGCGAATGGGCTGCGGGCGCCGTGCTCATGAGCGAGGTCATCGACAGGCGCGTGCGCGGTCGTGTCGTCGGCAGCGTGCAAAGCGGCTGGTCGGTGGGCTATGGCGTCGCGGTGCTGCTGTACACGCTGGTGTTCAGCCTGGCGCCTGCGGCGGTTGCCTGGCGCTATCTGTTCTTCCTGGGATTGATTCCGGCGCTGTTCGTGCTCTGGATCCGGCGCTACGTGACCGAACCCGAGCGATTTCCTGGCTCCTCCGATGCGAACCCCGCAGCGGCACAGCGGTGGTCCTTCCTGGACATCTTCCTTCCGCCACTGCGCCGCCACACGGTGCTCGCCTCGTTGCTGGCGGCCGGTGCGCTGGGCGGCAACTACGTCACCCTGACGTGGCTCGCGAGCTATCTCAAGAACGTGCGTCATCTGTCCGTGCTCGGCACGGGCGGCTATCTGGCCGTGAACATCGCGGGATCGTTCACGGGATATTTGACGAGCGCGCAACTGAGCGACCGGTTGGGTCGACGCCGCACGTTCATCTTCATGGCCTGCGCGGCGACCGTCACGGTGTGCAGCTACACGTTGTTGCCGCTGACGCGCGCCACCGTGCTGCTGGCCGGTTTCCCGCTGGGATTTTTCCAGTCCGGCATCGTCGCGGGCATGGGAGCGACGTTCGCTGAACTGTTTCCGAGGCGGGTGCGGGCCACCGGGCAGGGCTTCTCGTACAACACGGGCCGTGCGGCGGGTGCGTTCGTTCCCGCGTTGACCGGCTATGTGAGCGGGCGCCTTGGGCTGGGGCCCGCCATGGGCTTGTGCGCCACGGGCGCCTACCTGTTCGTGCTCGTGGCCGCGACGATGCTGCCCGAGACACGCGGCGCGGAGCTGGGCGACCAGGAGAGTCATTGACGCGGCGCCGCGCCGGCTGTCAATTGCCCTGCGCACCCTGGAAGGAGGTGTGGCCCGCCGCGTCGGGCAGGTTGCGATTGTTGTCGCAGATGTATTCGCCGACCCGCGTGCCAGCGGGTGCGGCCTGGTAGGTCACTTTGGTCTCCCACGGTTTGCTGAACGTGCCGGGATCCTCGATCCTGACGGTGACCTCCAGCCTGTCCTGCGCCACGCGGCGGTAGCGCTCGACCACGTGCAGGGCTTCGGTGTGCGGCGTGCCCACCATGTCGAGCGTGGTCTTGTCGTTCAGGCCGATGGTGTCGACGACCAGCGTATCGCCTTCCCAATGGCCGACGGCGTCGCCCATGTAGCTGGGATCGGGGTCGCTGGCATGGCCTCCCTTGAGGAAGATCAGGCGGAAATGGTTCTGTTCCTCGAACAGCATGCTGACCTGGCCGGGCGTCTCGAGGATCTGGATCGGGTAGGGCGCGCCAAACAGCATTTCCGGGATGCCACCTGGCAGGCATTCCGTGAGGGTGTTGGCGAAGATGTCGCCGGCATCGGCGTCCTTGATGCGGGCTTCAAGGACTGCGGCGGCTGCGGGCAACAACGGCGGCATCGAGCCGTCGCTGGTGCGCAGCACGCGCTCCCGCGCGGGAAATCGCCCGGTGCCCTTGTAGTTTGCGTTCAGCCAGAGGCCTGAAAGGCTGCCAGGACCCTTGGGTACTGCGGCGCTGCCGGTTGGGGTTGCGCCTGGCGCAGCGTGGGACGTGGTCCAGGTGCCGACGCCGGCGCAGCACCCAAGTACCGCGATTGCGATGCCCAATAGTGCCGAGGGTGAAGCGAAGGCGTGCTTCATTTGCGCTCCGGTTCGTTACCGATCGGCTTGCCGTTGACGCTGCCCGACATCAGCGACCCGCCGTTCGTGCCTTTGCGCAGGGGATGGATCACCAGCGTCGTCATGTCACCCGCGTGCAGGGAATGCCGGGTCCAGCCCATGCGGCTCTGCACCGCAATACTGTTGGCCTCGACCGACCAGAGCACGGGCTGATGGGTGGCGGGATCCGCGACGAGCAGATCGATCCAGACGTGGGGATTGGTCCATTGGTAGTCCTTGACCGTCCCTTCGATGGTGAGCGACTGCTGCATGTCGAACATGGCGAATGAATGGTGCGCGAACGCACGGACGCTGGCGGCCGACACGAGCAGCATCGCCACTGCCATCCCGCGTCCCGTTGTCAATGCCCGAATCCCCATGTACAGCCCGCCTTCAATCCGTGTCGCCGGATGATATGCGCGACGTTGCTGCAAGAGGTCCCGATCAACCTAAAGTTATAGGCGGTAGCCAAATCAAATTGAGGCCCGGCGAATAGGGTCCGTCATGTTCATGGCCGAGCAACAAATCAGCCAAGATCAGGGAGGGGACACATGTCGGGCAACCACGGATTGGGATCGCGCGCGCGCGCCTTGGGATGGGCGGCACTGTGCGCGTCGATGGGTATGGCGGGAGCCGTGCAGGCTGAACAGGCCGGCGACAAGTCATCGGACACGCTGGAAGAAGTGATCGTCACCGCCAACCGCGTCGAGCAGGATGTGCAAAAAGTGGCCGCGGCGGTCCAGGTCGTGCAAGGTGAAGCCCTCTCCGAGCAGGCGCAGACCAATATCGGCGCCATCTTCGCCGACACCCCGAGCGTCAACATCACCGCGCAGCCCGCCGGTTTCAGCATCAACATCCGTGGCCAGATGGGCGATGGCCCCTCGGGCAACCAGCAGGGCGCGGTCGCGAGCGAGTTCGACGGCATCTATAACATCACTTCCCTCGCCACCGAGGTCGGTTTCTTCGATCTGGACCGCATGGAGGTCCTGCCGGGTCCCCAGAGCACGCAGTACGGCCCCAACGCGGACGGCGGTGTCGTCAACGCGATCAGCAGGAATCCCACCTTCGGCAACTGGAGCGGCAATGGCACGCTCACCTACGGCAACTACAATCTGCGCCGTGGCGAGTTCGGCCAGAACATTCCGCTGGGCGGCACTTTTGCGCTGCGCCTGTCAGGTGCATTCATCGACCGCGGCTCATACACCGAACCCGAAACATCCAACCAGATCGCCCAGTCGGTGCGACTGAAGGCGCTGTGGCAACCGAATGAGGAGTTCAGCATCAAGGCCTGGGTGCAGCTCGACCACATGGGCGGCACCGGCAACGGCCTCGAACCCTACATCTTCAGCGTGACCGACAACTACAACAACGACGACATCAACAAACCATCCATCGCCTGCAATGCGGCGTACTTCGCGCAGTATCCCGGTACGGATTGCGCCAATCCCTGGAACCATCCCAACACGTTTGCCAATGGCGCCGCGGAAACCGGTCACGCCAATCTCTACGAGACCACTTACGCCGCCACGATGTCCTGGCAGATGACTGACGAGGCGATTCTCGACGTGACGCCATCGTACATCGTCGGCGCAGGAACACAGACCGGCAACATCCCGAACGGTCCGCCCTTCCTGGCCCCGGGAACCCCGGCCTACAACGGCACCTACACCTACACCCTGCAGTATCCGTTCGATCCGTTCCATGAGTTCGCGACCGAAGTGCGCATCCACAATGCGCCGGGCGCCAGGATGTTGTGGGCGGCGGGTTACTACCTGTGGCAGTACCACGTCAACCAGTGGGGCGCTCCGCAGGGACCGCCTTGGGCCGTGGGTCCCGAGTACGGCCACTTCAATGCCACCACCACCAACGCACTGTTCGGCGACATCACCTATCCGGTGTCTGATTCATTCCGTGTGCTGGGAGGCCTTCGCTCCAGCGGCGACAAGCGCATCGCCCATCAGAATGTCGGTCCCGGCAACGTGTCGGTCGGCACCGAGCATTACAGCCATCTCGACTATCGCATTGGCGAAGAGTTGGATTTGGGGCCCAATGCCATGGAGTACTTCACGTACGCCACTGGCTATCGGCCCGGCGCGCTCAACTATACGGCCAATACCAGCACCTGGTCGGCGGCTGCCAACGAAGTCAACAACGCGTTCGAGCTGGGCCAGAAGAGCCGCTTCTTCGACGGCCGGCTGCAGGTCAATGCCGACGCCTTCTATTACTACGAAGCCAACTACCAGAACGGCGACAACTACACGCAGTTCCTGCCGCAGGGGTACCAGGGCATCACCACCACCACGGGCTCTCCGAACATCTGCTACGTGAATGGTCCGGGAGCCCAGGCTCCGGCGGTCTGCAATCTGCCGGCCTGGGAACCGAACGTGCGCGCATACGGTGCCGAGACGCAAGTCCGCTTCAACGCAACACCGGATGATCGCTTCAGTCTGTCGGCCACGTTCGAAAAGGCGACTTACCAGAAGAACGCCAGCGGCTGCGCCACGGTGGGCAGCACGCTGCCCGCCAGCGCCTGCGCCTATGGTTACAACGTCGACAATGGTTTCAGCCAGAGCGGTGTCCAGTTCGTGGATATCCAGGGCGCGACCACCGCACACACGCCTGAATGGGCCGGCAACCTGGGTTACAACCACATCTTCCATCTGGGAAGCTACGCGCTGGATCTGGGCGGCACGGCGTTCTACTCCGACTCTTACTTTGCCCATCCGGCCGATATTCCCCCGGCTCCGGACTATCAGCCCGCCTACTGGCTGTTCAACGCCACGGCCAACCTGAAGCCTGCCAGCGAAATCTGGTCGCTCAACGCGTACGTCCGCAACATTCGAAACTATGCCGTCAAAGAGTCCTACCTGCCCTCGACGACGCTGGGCGATCCGCGGCTGTTTGGCGTGACGCTCAACTTCAAGTGGTGATCAGCATGATGATCGCAAGGCTCCGCCGCCGGGACGGCGGAGCACTCTCGCCGGTGATCTGCTGGGCGGCATTCGCCGCCCTGGCAGTGGGATTGGCGCCGTCCGCGAAGGCGCGCACGATCGAGGGCGCAAAAAGCGCCTGCGTCGCGCTGGCCAAACTCTCCTTGCCGAACACGACGATCACGGCCGCGCAGCTGGTGGCGACAGGAAACCTCAAGCTGCCAGAGCAATCTGGTGGCCCGCCGAACGCCGCTGGCCCTGCGCCGCCCGACACCAGCAGCCTGCCGGCTTTCTGCCGCGTCGAGGCGACACTGCGGCCGTCAGCTGATTCGGACATCAAGATGGAAGCCTGGTTGCCCGTATCCGGCTGGAACGGCAAATTCTACGCGGCGGGCAACAGCGGTTGGGCCGGTTCCATTCCCTACCGTCCCATGGTGGCCGGAATCGCCGCCCACTACGCCACGGCGGGCACCGACACGGGTCACGAAGGCAACAACGGCTCCTTCATACCGGGCCATCCGGAGAAGCTGGTCGATTACGGTTATCGCGCCGACCACGAGATGACGTTGCGTGCCAAGGAGCTCGTCCAGGCTTTCTATGGCGGCAAGCCCAAGCATTCCTACTGGGTTGGCTGTTCGCTGGGCGGAATGGAAGCGCTGGTCGAAGCCGATCGCTATCCGCAGGACTACGACGGCATCGTCGCCGGCGCGCCGATGAATCCCATGACGATGTTCAACGCGGCGCAGATGTGGCCCGCGTGGCTGTCGCAGAAATATCCCGACGGCATCATACCGGCGGCGAAGTTTGCATTGATGCACGACGCGGTCGTCAAGGCTTGCGCATCCCCGATCGGCCAGCGGCAGGGCTTCATCGAAGATCCGTCCGCGTGCAAATGGGATCCCGCAGCGCTGCTCTGCAAGAGCGGCGACGCCCCCGACTGCCTGACGGCGGCGCAGGTCGACATGGCGCATCGCTTCTACGCAGGTCCGGTCAATCCACGCACGGGCGAGGCCATCTTTCCAGGGCCGCCGTTTGGAACCGAAGGCGACATTGGCCGCAATGGCATGACCAACCCGGTCGGCATCGCGATCGATCTGTACCGCTATGCGGTCTATCAGGATCCCGACTGGGACTACCGGACCATGGACTACGACACGGCCATCACCAAGGCCCGCACCGAAGTGGATCCGCTGATGCGCGCCGGCACCAACCTGAACGCGTTTTTCGATCACGGTGGCAAGCTGCTGTTGCACGGCGGCTGGGCCGAATGGCGCAACGGAACCGAACTGCGCGACTACTACCTCAAAGTGTTGCAGAACGCGGGACCAAAGCAGGCCGAGCAGCTGCGTCTGTTCCTGATATCGGGCATGGGCCACTGCGGTGGCGGCAATGGCCCGAACGAGTTCGACAAACTGGGCGTGCTGGACGCCTGGGTGGACAAGGGCAAGACGCCTTCCCGGTTGCTGATGTCGAAAACGCTCCAGGGCAAGGTGGTACGCACCCGGCCCGCCTGCGCGTGGCCGGCGGTCGCGAAGTACAAGGGCAATGGTGACGAGGACCAGGCCGACAGCTACGTCTGTTCCAACCCTTGATTGCCGGAGCAAGGTCCTTGCGCTGCGCTGCGCTGCGCTGCGCCGCGCAGCCGGCCAATGACAATTCTTTACTCCCGCCAGCACGGCAGCGAAAAGAATCAATGCCCGCAGCGCCAATTCTTATGGCGGTGGTGTGCGAAGGTACGGATGGCACCGCAGCTGGATAGGCAATGTCATTCACCGAAAGACCTTCGGAGTCATCATGAAACCCGGAAACGGCCTGCGCTGCGTGACGTTCGTACTGTGGCTCGGCTTCCTGTCCGCGGCGGGATTCACGGGCAGTGCGCATGCAGCCAGCTATGCCAGCCTGGCCATCGTCAAACCGGTCCTCACCTGCGACCAGCTGGCACACGCTGAACTCAAGACCGCGAGTGGCGCAAGAGTGGCCATCACGAAAGCAACCGTGAATGACACTGAGAAGGGTGCCTACTGCGTAGTTGTGGGAACCGTCGCCCGAGGCTACCGATTCCAGGACAGCCTGCCCATCGAGCACTGGACCCAGCGCTTCCTGATGGGCGCATTCGGTGAAGCCAGCGGCTGCACGCCGGCGATGAATGGCGAATTTGCCGTGGCCAGCGGCGGCGGTGGCGGCACGATGGGCGATGCCAGCAGCCAGAAGCTGGATCCGCAAGCCGCCACTTGGGGGTTGACGCCGCAGGCGCGGATCAACGGCGCCTATCTCAACAATCACATGAGCGTGCTTGCCTCGAAAGCCGTCATCAAGGCGTTTTACGGTCGGGACCCCAGGTATTCGTACATGACGGGATGCTCGATCGGCGGCTGGCAGGTGCTGCAAGAGGCCCAGCGTTTCCCCGAGGACTTCGACGGCTATCTGGTCGGCGCGCCGCCGCTGTACCAGACCGTGCACGATCTCGGTTTCTGGCACGGCTGGGAGTACCACATCAATTCACGCGCAGATGGCTCGGTGATCCTGACGCCGGACAGGCTGCCGATCCTGCACGCCGCGGCGCTGGCCCATTGCGCTGCCGTTTCCGGCGTCATCGACGACGATCTGCAGCAGCCCACGGCGTGCACGTTCGACAAATCGTGGGTGCAGTGTCCCGCAGCTGTGACCGACACTTCGAACTGCCTGACCGCGGAAGAGGCCAGCGTGGCCGAACAACTCTACCTCGGTCCCAACGATGGCAAGGGCCGCTATTTCGAGCCCAGCGGTTTCCCGCTGGGCTCGGAGTTGCAATGGCACCTGAGCACGCCCGGCAAGCCTGCCGATGGGGAAGCGCTGGCGCCGCATGGCGTGCACGCCTTCCTCATGCCGCCGCTCAGCGGCCAGGACACGGCGACCATCATGGCCCAGTTCAGCTTCACGCAGCAGTTCCTCGACAAGACGCGGGCGATGGAGCCTCTGTTCAATGCCACCAACACGGATCTGCGCAGATTCGCCGGGCGCGGCGCGAAAATGATTCTCTGGCAAGGCGCGGAAGACACCACCGTCCAGCCGGCCAACAGTCTCTCCTATTACGAGGGCGTGCAGAAGCAGATGGGCGTGGAGGAAACCGATACCTTCCTGCGCTTCTTCCTGTTGCCGGGTGTCGGACATTGCGGTGGTGGCGACAGCGCCAACAGGGAGGACCTGCTGACTCCGCTGATGAGTTGGGTCGAGACGAAACAGGCTCCCGTCATGATCGTCGCCGGCAAGCCGGTGTCGCAGAGCAGTGGCCTCGCGAGCCCACGCAATCCGGCTGGTCCAACTGGACAGGGTGGACCCGGCGGTCCGGGCGGTCCGGGCGGCGGCGCTCCGTTCGCGCAGCCTCCAGGCCCGTTTGTCTATACGCGACCCATCTATGCCTATCCCAGCGTCGCGCGCTATGGCGGCATGGGCGACAAAGGCGATGCCTCCAGTTATTTCGCAGTCAGGGGTCCTGCGAAGGTGCCGCAATCTTTCGACAACGCCTCGGTCGACATGCTGGGTCCGCACAAACAGAAGTTCTACCGGGTCGAAGCGGGCACGCTTGTGGTGACGTCGAAGCCATGACCCGGAGACGCAATACCGCACTGTCCTGGAACGCAGGGTTGCTGGGCTGCGCAATGATCCTGTGCGGCGTAGCCAGTGCTGCGGAGCCGCTCCCCGTGAAGTGGCAGGATCTGACCTCTGCTGACTTTTCCAGGGCAATCGCCAAAGCCGAGGGAGTCTGTCTGCTGCCCATGGGCAGCGTGGAAAAATTTGGCCCGACCGCGCCACTGGGAACCAATCTCTATCTGGTGCGCGCCGTCGCGGAAGCGGCTGCCGCCCGCGAGTATGCCGTGGTGTTCCCCGACTATTTCGCGGCCGGAACCAGCAGTGTGCGCAATTTTCCCGGCGCGGTCTCCTACAGCGTGCACCTGCAGTATGAATTGCTGCAGGAAACGGCGGCCGAAATGGCGCGCAATGGTTGTCGCAAGATCCTCATCGTCAATGGCCACACGGGGAACGTGCCGCTCATCAATCTGTTCGTGGGCGATCTCGCTGACTCTCGTCGCTACGTCGCGTACAGCGTATACGGACTGACGTTCCGCGCCGCCGGAAACATCCAGCCCACGGATTTTCCGGCGGCCGCCCGGCCATCGAAGCCCGGTGTCGATGGGCACGGTGGCGAGGAACGCGTCTCGGCCATGCTGGCCGTGCGCCCCGATCTGGTTCATCTGGATCGAGCCCGCGAGGAATTCGCAGTCAAAGGCACGAAGACAGTCTTGCCTGAGAGCGTTGCCACTGGACTGTCCCATCTTGCCGAGTCGCCCACCGGCTATGAAGGCGACGCGGCTGGCGCAACGGCCGCTCGCGGACGCGCGCTGATGGAATACGGAACGCGCAAAGTGGCCGAATCCATCCGGGCGATCAAGGCGGATCGCGCCAGTCCGGAGTTTCAGCAACAATTCCTGGACACGGCCGCGGATCCGCTCACGAAGCAGTTGCCGTTGCCCGCGAATCGATGAGGGATTGAACGTGGAAAGAACGGCCAAGACGCGGCCGCCACCTTGGTGTCGGGTATTGGCGGCCTGCTCAATCAGCTATTGACGACTGTCACACACGGGGAATCACAATGAAGAAATATGCCACGGCGTCGGTTTTGTCAGGGCTGGCCATCGGTCTGTTCGCGATGTCCAGCGCCATGGCTGCGCCGAGCGCCTTGCCGGGTGATCGCGGGCGTCCAGGTGACGGCGTGCCAACGGCGCCGTCACCCAGCGCGGGGCCGCCGGCGCCAAGACCCCCCGATCCCGCGGCGCGCGCCCTGGCCATCGATCTCGCGCTCAAGGCGGCGCAGGCGATCGCTGCAGGCTGCAAGCAATATCCGTTCGGACTGGCCATCGTCAACGCGGAAGGCGTTGCGACACTCATTTACGTGCCGGACGGCGCGGCTGCGTGGCACGGATACAGCGCCGTACGCAAGGCGTACACGGCGGTGACGTTCAAGGAACCGACTTCCGCGCTGGTCGCGCGGGTGGGGCAGGACGCTGCGCTCGCCGGCAAGGTCCGGGCCGATCCCAATCTCCAGCTGCAGAAGGGCGGCGTACCGATCATCGTGGGCGGCGAAACCATCGGAGCGATTGGCGTCAGCGGCGCGGAACCGGGCGGTCATGATGAAGAATGCGCGCTGATCGGATTGAACAGCATCAAGGATCAGTTGCAGTAGGTGCAGGCGAAGTCGAAGGGGAACAGCATGAAAGACATTTCCAGGCGAGGCTTCATGAAGGTCGGGTCGGCTGCGGGAGCCGTGTTGGCAGGCGCCGCGGCGGTGGGCAGACTCGGCGCGCGATCCGCCTCTGCGGCCGAGAACAACTCCTTCCAGGCGGCCAGTTCCGCCATGAATCGCGGACCAGGCGAGCGGCCGAAGCGCGGGCCGGGTATTCAGGCTGTCTATGCGCTGTGCGAGGTCACGGGAGGTGGCCAGAAAGTCTACGGCATTGCAGTCGAATACGACGCCAGCATCGACCCGGACAGCCTGGCGCCGGATACCTACACCGCCAGCGTGGTGCCGGCGGCCAGGGGTTTTTTCCCCGGCATGCCGCAAGAGCCCAACAAGAACGCGACCACGGAGGCACCCAGGGCCCGTCGTGTTGCGGCTGTCTACACCAATGCCGGACCTGCGCTGCTCGCCGACCGCAAGAGCGTTGCCGGTTCGTACGTCATCCTGGAATTCGACCATGACGCCGACCTCAGCGCGCCGAGCACGGACAGCGACAAGGTGATGGTGACGCAGGACAAGAGTGTCAGGAGCGTCGACGGAGCATTGTTCGCAGCCAGTGCCATGGCTTGGGACAACGGCGGTCAACGCGGCAACGCCGTCGTGATTCGCGGCGTCGACGAGTGGGAGCAGAACCACTGGTGGTGGGACGATGCACGCTCGGCGTGGCTGGAGTACAGCATCTACCTGCCGAAATCCTTTCTGAAGGCGGGTGGCGAATCGAAGTCCTATCCGCTGGTGCTGGCGATCACCCACTCCGGGACCAGCTATGACGGCAACTGCGCGCAGACCCTGACCGAGCAGTGCATCGCGAGCATCTGGAGTCTGCCCGAGGAACAGGCGGCGCATGAGTGCGTGGTGATCACGCCGCGCTACGAGCGCACCACGATGAATGACTACTGGGAGCACACCTACGATCTCGAGAATACCTACCGGCTGGTGGAATCCCTGCTGAAAAACACCTGGAATTACGGCAACCCGAATCTGCCGGATCGTGCCGACAAAGTGCTGAAGATCGATCCGAAGCGGGTCTATTGCACGGGTTGGTCGATGGGCGCCATGTCGTCGCTGTGGCTGATGGCCAAACATCCGAAGACTTTCGCCGCCGGACTCATCATCGCGGGCCAGCAACGTCCGGCCGATGTGGTCGATCTCGCAAAACAGAACGTGCTCATCATCACCGGCACCGAAGACGGCAAGGCCACGCCCTGGAACGAGAAGTGCGTGCCGGTGTGGGAACATGCCGGCGCCAAAGTGACCCGGCCCGCGGAGCGCCTGGATCCGGCACTCATCTTTCCGGTGGAAGACCAGAGCAGGTTGACCGATGAGATCAACGGCTATCTGGGCAAGGGCGGCAACATCACCTTCCTGACCTTCCAGGGCGTGGATCACATGCAGTCGGCCAGGAAGTTCTTCTATATCAAGGCGGCGAGGAACTGGCTGTTCCGACAGATGAAAACGTAGCCTGCCGGCCCGCTCAAAGTGGGGCGACCAGCACCAGATCGCGATCAGGGCGTGGTATACGCTCCGCGCGGATCACCGCCGTGACGGGATCGAAGATTTCCTCTCAGGTCGATCATCCACGATTGAGGTGCACGACGGTGCGATCGTCTCTCAGCAGCAACGCCAGCACAGCCGCCATCGGGCAGGCGAGGAGCGATGCGATGATCGGCGCCTGCAGGCCGACGCGATCGCCCAGCCAGCCGAGGCACGCGGGCGCGATGACGCCGCCTGCGATCTCGCACCACGCCTGCACCAGACCGACACTCGCTGCGATCCGCGCCGGCGCGACGGATTCGGACGGCACGACGGCCAGGAACAGCGGGAAGCAGCCGCCGGCGAAACTGCCGATGAACACCAGCGCTGACAAGCGCCAGTCGAGCACCTGCATCTGCAGCAGCGCCAGCGGCGCGATCAGGCCGATGCCGGCGCCGATCACGAGCGTGGCGCGCCGGCTCCAGCGATCCGAGAGCGCCGGCAGCACGAGCACGCCTGCGAACGAGCCCGCGCCGAAGCAGCTCATGACGAATCCGATCGAATCCGCGTCCAGCTGCTTCACCTGGTAAAGGTAGAGCGGGAAGAACGTGACGTTCAACACCAGCCAGCCGACCAGCAAGCCGCCGATCGCGCAGCACAGCAGCAGGTTGCGCCGGCGTTCAGTGGCCGTGGCGGTGTTGCCGGACGCGTCGGAGGTGGATCCGGGCGCGTTGTGACCGGACAGCGGCGGCAGCGTCAGCCTCAGCACGATGGCGAGCACGCTGATCCCCGCGGCGAGCAGCAGCATCGTGGTGCGCCAGCCCAGTTGCTGTCCCATCGGGATGACTGCCAGCGGCCCGAGGATGGCGGCGATCAGGCTTCCGCCCAAACCCTGGATGAGCCCCATGTGCAAGCCGCGATGTTGCGTCCCGAGCTCCCGCGCCACGGCGCCCTGGATCAGGGGTAGCGCCGGTCCTCCGGCGGCGCCGGCGAGCACCCGGCATGCGAGCAGCGCGCCGAAGCCGTCGGCCAGCCAGCTGCCAAAGCATGAGAGAGCGGTCATGAAAACCGCGGCCGGGAGCCAGTGGCGCGTCGCGGCCGTGTGCGTCATCAAGGCCGGGACGAGCCAGCCGGAGGCGGCCCAGGCGAGCGCGAATGTCGCGGAGAGCAGGCCGATGTGTCGCGCGCCCAGGTGCAGGTCTGCGACCAGGAATGGCGCGAGGTAGTCCGTCGCATTGCGGACCAGGAACACGAGGCCGAACGCGATCGACAGCAGCACGATGAGCGGCGCCGCCCGGGCGGCAGGAGCGGTGGGCGGTGCGTCCGCGTTCGCGCCGGCTTGGGGCACTAGCGCCTGGCCACGGATCGGGCCACGTCGAACCGTGCCGGCGCGCGAAAGCCGGCCTCCGCGAAATCGATCGCGCGCTCGAGCGCCTCCTCGAATCCCGGAGGGCTGCAGCGGCCTTCGGACAGCACGCCGAGGCGCTCCACGTCCCAGGGGTTCATGTGCTCAATGCTCATCATGAAGTGGAAGCGCCAGCACACCTCCTCGAACGAGAGGTGTGGCAACGAGCGCTGCAGGGCCGGAATCACGTGGCGGAATTTCGAGACACCCGCGTCGACTTCGTCGCGCATCTTCAGGTCGGCCGCGGTCAGTGCGCGGCAGAGGAATTGGAGGGCGGGGCGGCGCGGCGAGCGCGGGTCGCGCCAGCGTGCGAGCGGCAGCAGCATCGCCCGCAGGATCGGCCGCAGTTCCGGGTGGGGTGCGCCGAGCAGTGGCGCGAGCAATGCCTCGCGTTCGGCTTCGATCTCGGCCGAGCGCGCGTGGAAGATCGAGACCAGCAGGTTCTGGCGGCTGCCGAAGTAGTAGTTGATCGCCGCGAGGTTCACCTTCGCGGCGGCTGCGATGGCCCGCACCGAGACGGCTTCGAGCCCGTGCTCCCCGCACAGGCGTTCCGCGGCGTCGAGGATGCGCGTGTAGTGCCCGGATGCCGCGCGGGCCGTGGCGGCGCGGCGGGCGGGCGGCCGCGGGGACGGCCGGCGTTTGGTGCGGGTGGTCATCCGGACATTATGCACAGCCCGTCCGGAGGCCGGAAGCAAACGTTCGTTTGACTTCAAACGAACGTTCGTACAATATCCGGCCCACAAGAATTTTCATTGGGGGGAACGATCATGCGTACCAACCACGCCAAGCTCACGCCCGTTGTCCTGCAGGCGCTGGCAGTGGCCGGGGCCCTGCCGTTCGCGCAGCTGGCCCTCGCCGCCGACGCAGGTGGCGATGCCGGAGCGGCACCGGTCGAGCTCGAGGAGATCATCGTCACGGCGCAGAAGACCAGCGAAAGTGCCTCGAAGACCCCGATCGCGCTCAGCGTCTACTCGGGAGAGGAGCTCGCGCAGCGCGGGGTCGTCAGCGTCTCCGACCTGCAGAACATCGCCCCGGCGGTGAACGTCGATCGCACGCCATTCGGCGTCAACATCAACATCCGCGGCGTCACGACCACGGACAACACCAGCAAGGGTTCGCAGGGCGTCGCGTTCACGGTCGATGGCGTGCCGATCGGCCGCCCGGCCGAGATCGGCCTGTCCTTCCTGGATGTCCAGCGCGTCGAAGTGCTGCGCGGCCCGCAAGGCACGCTGTACGGCAAGAGCAGCACGGGTGGCGCGGTCAACGTGATCTCGAACAAGCCGGTCGACCAGTTCGAGGCGTCCGCGGCGTTCGAGACCGGCAACTACAACCTGCGGCGCGGCGAGCTGATGGTCAACCTGCCGGTCACCGACACGCTGGCGCTGCGCGCGGCAGCCAGCTCCAATGTGCGTGACGGCTTCCTGAACCCGGTGCTCGGCAATGCCAACAACCTGACGGGCAACGCGCCGACCAACGACGAGAACAACCAGAGCGGCCGCCTGATGGCGCAGTGGAAGCCATCGGACTCGACCAGCCTGCTGGTCACGGGTTCGTTCGGCCACGTCGGCGGAGCGGGCGCGGGCAATGCCCTCTACGACCTCGTGGAGAACCGCAGCGGGTCCGCCGCGCGCAAGGTCTACTACAACCCGTTCGGCAGCGAGATGGACCAGCGCTT
>NZ_DASRZX010000122.1:0-40027 GCF_035685885.1 Dyella sp.
GAAACCAATGCCCTGCAGCGCCTGCGCGGTGAAGCCGGTCATGCGGATATGCGCCGCGTTCACCCGCGTCACCTGGCGCTGCGCGTCGGCGATCACTACGCCTTCGGCGATGCTTGCCAAGGCTTCGGCCGCAATGCGTCGCTGCTGCTCCAGGTTCACGCGCTCGGTGATGTCGCGCATGATCGACTGGCGCACGCCCTGCGTGCCCCAGTAGGCGACGCTGCTGCGCATCTCCACCGGGCGCAGCAGGCCATCGGGCCCGCGCAGCTCACCGGTGACGGCGCCATCCGTGCGATGCAGCAGCGGCACGAACAGATCGGCGATGTCTTTGCCGACCAGGTCCTGCCCGGTCCATTGCAGCGCCGTGCGGTTGGCGCTGAGGATACGGCCGCTGACGTCGTCCACCATCATGATGGCGTCGGCGGCACTGTCGTAGAGCAGGCTGTAGCGTTCCTCGGTGCCCCGGATTCGCGAGAGAATGCGGTGTGCCATGCGCAGCCAGATCAGCGAGGCCAGGCAGGCGGCAAGGAAAACGGCCACGAACAGCACACGGCCCAGCCAGATGGCGCCCTGCGCTACTTCCAACGAGAAGCGTTTGGTCAAGGGTTCCAGTTCATCGTTCAGCGCGTTGATGCGGTCCAGGCGCTGCGCAATCCAATCGTGCTCTGGTTGCCCCTGGGCATAGGCGCGCTTGAGTTCGGCGGCAACGTCACCCAGCTGCCGCAACGGACGATCGGCGGCCCGCCAGGCCGTGACCGCTTCGCGCATGTGGTTCGCACTGGTGCAGCAGCGCAGCATGAAGATCATGCCGGGCTTGGACTGCGGAAGAATCCTGCCGCGCTCGAAGGCACGGTCGACGGCGGCACGGTCGTAGACGCCCGATGCGATCTCATCGCGCGCCCAGCCGTCGGACATCAGCAGTCCGTAGTTGTCCTCGAATGCCGCCAACCGGGCGGCGTTTCCGGATTCGGCGTACGCCGCGAGGTCGATGATGGCCTGCTTCTGGGCCTTGCTCCAGACACTCTCGCCGTTGAGGAAGCCGGCGAGAGTGACCTGGACCTGGAGCGCGCCCCAGGTCAGCACGAGGATCAGCCCGATGACGACCACCAGCCCATAGGCCAGTGGCCTCAAGCGTCGTGACAGCGGTCTTTGCGAGCTGCTACGGATGGAATCCATGGCGTCCCTGTTCACCCGACCACGTCATATAACTACATCTCACCTCGCCGTAATGTCGACAGCGAGGCTTTCCGTCACGCCGCCTGTTCTTCGACCTCTTCCATAGGTTGTTGCACCAGGCAGCGCTCCAGCCCGTAATGCAGGCTGAGGTAACTGCGCTCGATGCATTCCCGCAGGTGCTCCACGTCCTCGGGCGCCGGCTGGTTGCCCATCAGGGTACAGGCAATCTCGAGTGCTTCCCATGGATGGGTATCGTCATAGGCCGCGTGCAACTGAAGCCAGCGCAGGGTCGGCTTGCGTCCAGCCAATGGCAGGCTATCGGCGTAAGCCACGCTGTCATAGACCTTTTGCGCCCATTCGCCGGTGACGCCCTCGATGGCGTAATTGGTGGCGAGCATGCCTGCGGCCAGCGAATCACGGCCCGATACCTCGTGGCACCACTCGGTGGCCGTCTGCGTACCGCTGGGCGCACGCCCCTTCAGTACTTCGACACGCGGAACGCCCGCGCCATCGGCCCAGTCCAACCAGTACTCGGCATGGTTCTGCTCCACCCGAATGTTGCGCACCAGCCAGCGGCGGGCCATGTCGTCACCCCGGCTGCGGCCGTACTGGGTCTTCAGCAGGTTCAGGGCCATGAAGGACGGGAAGCGTTCGATCAGCGACCAGGTACCCACCATGAAGTTGCGCATGGTGGTCCGGTCGATGCGACCCTCGATCATCATGTCCCACATCACGTGGTCGCGTACGCGCCGGCGGGCGGGTTCACACTCAGCGATGATGTCCTGCGCCCATTGCGGGTAGCTGGACACCTCGTTCATCGGGCCGGTGCGTTCGAAATCGGTTTTCATGCAGTTCTCCCTTAGGGAAGTGAGGAGTCCACCGGCCCCTGCCGGTGGCCCGGCGAGAAGCGCCGGAGACTGCATAGTGGGTAGACCCGGTTTCGCGTGCGACACCCGGGTGACAAATTGCCTCAATAAATCATTGCGAGTTATTGATTTTTAGCACTCAAAAGCGCGAAGACGTAACGAGACCGCCACGCCAGGGCGGGCGGCCTCGCGGGTCCGAAGCCTAGAACAGCGCGCCCAGCACGAACACGATACCCACCACCGACACCGCCCAGATCAGCGTACGCAGGTAGGGAATGCCAATGATGTACACCGGCAGATAAACCAGGCGGGCCCAGAAATACAGCTGCACGCCCAGCGCGGTATGGGCATTGGCGCGTTGGGCGAGCACCACGGCAAGCACCGACACAGCGAAAAACACGAAGCTCTCGAGAAAGTTCCTGCTCGCGCGATCCGCACGCGCCGCGGCACCCGTGAGCGGGATGGGTTCGCCATCGCGATTGCTGGCGTTCCATGCGAGGCCACGCTGCTGCGTGGAAAGCGACGTAGCCACCACCACGTAAAGCAGCCCCAGCACGATCGACCAGGCCAACACCTGCAGTTCAACTGCCATGACGCACCTCCCCGTTGGATGTGGGCGCATCATGCACCCACCCCGGGAGGCAAGCCAGGGTGGGCGAAAGACGTGCTACGGCCGAGTGGCGGTTGCCACTGAGCGTGCCAGGTCGGCGAACAGGGCGTCACGTTCCTTGCCCGATGCGGGCGAGTCACTCAGGAATGCGGCGATGATGACAACGGACCCGTCCGGCCAGCTCAGGATGCCGATGTCGTTGTACGCCGCCGTGCGCCCCTGCTGCGTGCCGGAGGTGCCCGACTTGTCGGCAAGGTGCACGCCCTGTGGCACGCCGGCACGCAAGCGATTGGGAAGCGTCTGTGCCGCCATCAGGCGCAGCAGGTATTGCGTCGATGCCGGCGACAGCAGCTCTCCGCCCTGCAGCTTGCGCAGGAATGCGACTGCCCCGGACGGCGTGCTGCGATTGCGCGGATCGGCAAGAAACGCCTGGTAACCGCGTTGGCGACGCTGCCCGTAGGCTGCGTCGCTCTCCTGCGCCGATACAACCTGCCCCGGCTTCACATCGTTGAAGATGTCGCTGATGCCCGCTTCGTCCACGTCCACGCGCATGCCGTCGATGCCGTGCGCGCGGAGAAACGTGGTGACCATCGGCGGTCCGCCCGCCACGCGCAGCAGCACATTCACCGCCGTGTTATCGCTCTCGGAAACCGCGCCCTGCAGCAGTCGCTCGACGGTGAATACCGTCTTGCCCGCCTTGAATTGCGCGCCAACCGAGGGCACCGCCGAGCCGTCGGACACATCGTGCTGCGTCACCGTCACTTTCTGGTCGAGTGACATCGAACCATGTTCGATGCGATCAAGCACCGCTGCCGCCACCGGCGCCTTGAACACGCTCATCATGGGAAACGGCTGCTGAGCGAGCACGCCCGCCGTTACGCCTGTTCGCAAGTCGAGCACGGCGACACCGAGCGTGCCGGGCTTTGCGCGCTGCGATGCGGTATCGAGCACCTGTTGCAGGCGCTGGGTTTCTTCGGCTGCTGGGGTCGACTGCCCGGCGGCCCATGTCGTGCGCGGCCACTGGCCAGCGATGGCCGTGGCGACAGCAGCCACGCAAAGGAAAAGCATAGATCTATGCATGGGTCGAGTCTCGTCCAGGAAAGATTGAACGTATCTCGCACGACGGCATGGCGAAACCATGGCAGCTCAAAGGCACCTGCGGGGTTCTGTAGGAGCGCACCCAGTGCGCGATCGCAAGTTTCGGAAGCAACGAGCATCCAGCGGCCACGATCGCGCACTGGGTGCGCTCCTACATGGAAGGCATGGTGTCAGATCATCGGCAGGTTCAGGCCCTGCTCCTTCGCGCATTCGATGGCGATCTCGTAGCCGGCATCTGCATGGCGCATCACACCGGTACCCGGATCGTTCCACAGCACGCGCGCGATGCGCTTGTCGGCCGCTTCGCTGCCATCGCACACGATCACCACGCCCGAATGCTGCGAATAGCCCATGCCGACGCCGCCGCCGTGGTGCAGCGACACCCAGGTCGCACCGCCGGCCACGTTGAGCATGGCGTTGAGCAGCGGCCAGTCGCTGACCGCATCGGAACCGTCGCGCATCGCTTCGGTTTCACGGTTCGGGCTGGCGACGGAACCGGAGTCGAGATGGTCGCGACCGATCACCACCGGCGCCTTCAGCTCGCCGTTGCGCACCATTTCGTTGAACGCGAGGCCCAGCTTGTGACGCAAGCCCAAGCCAACCCAGCAGATGCGCGCCGGCAGGCCCTGGAAGCTGATGCGCTCCTTCGCCATGTCCAGCCAGCGGTGCAGGTGCGGATCGTCGGGGATCAGCTCCTTCACTTTCTGGTCGGTCTTGTAGATGTCTTCCGGATCGCCGGACAGCGCCACCCAGCGGAATGGACCGACACCACGACAGAACAGCGGCCGCACATACGCCGGCACGAAGCCCGGGAACGCGAACGCATTCGCGAGGCCTTCGTCCTTCGCCATCTGGCGGATGTTGTTGCCGTAGTCGAACGTGGGAATGCCCTGCGCGTGGAACGCGAGCATCGCTTCCACATGCTTCTTCATCGACTGCTTCGCGGCCTTCGCGGTACCAACCGGGTCGCTCTTGCGACGCTCGAACCACTGCTCCACCGTCCAGCCTTCCGGCAGGTAACCGTTGACCGGATCATGCGCGCTGGTCTGGTCGGTGACTGCGTCCGGACGCACGCCGCGGCGCACCAGTTCCGGCAGCACGTCGGCGGCATTGCCAAGCAGCGCGATCGACTTCGCCTCGCCCGCCGCGGTGTATTTCGCGATGCGCGCGAGCGCGTCATCAAGATCGGTCGCCTGCTCGTCGACGTAGCGCGTCTTCAGGCGGAAATCGATGCTCTTCTGCTGGCATTCGATATTGAGCGAGCATGCGCCCGCCAAGGTTGCCGCCAGCGGCTGCGCGCCGCCCATGCCACCGAGACCGGCGGTGAGGATCCACTTGCCCTTGAGGCTGCCGTTGTAATGCTGGCGCCCCATTTCCACGAACGTCTCGTAGGTGCCCTGCACGATGCCCTGCGAACCGATATAGATCCACGAGCCGGCCGTCATCTGGCCGTACATCATCAGGCCTTTCTTATCGAGCTCGTTGAAATGCTCCCAGTTCGCCCACGCCGGAACCAGGTTGGAGTTCGCCAGCAGCACGCGCGGTGCGTCCGGATGCGTGGGAAACACGCCGACCGGCTTGCCGGACTGGATCAGCAACGTCTCGTTGTCGTTGAGTTCGCGCAGTGCACGCAGGATCGCGTCGAAGCACTCCCAGTTGCGCGCCGCACGACCGATACCGCCGTACACCACCAGCTCGGCCGGATTCTCGGCCACTTCCGGATCCAGGTTGTTCTGCAGCATGCGGAATGGCGCTTCGGTGAGCCAGCTCTTGCAGCTGAGCTCGCTGCCACGCGGCGCGCGGATGGTGCGGGTGGTGTCGATACGGGTGGGGGCATTCATGGACGCGGGCTCCGGCAAATCGAATGAGAAGTATAGGCCAGGCCCGCATGTGCATCGCCTTGCAGTGCCGCAAACCGGCTATTCAGGCGCCACCTTCGCCGTAGCCTTCGCCCGCCCCTCCTCCAGCGCCTGCGCGGCGCGCATGCGCAACAACTCGCGATGCGTGTCGGGATTGGTGTCGAAGTGAGCCTGAAAATAGTCGGCGGTTTCCTTCAGGCCCTTGCGCGGCTGGCGCTCCTGGATCTGTGCGCGCAGCAACCAGCCATAGGGATCGCCCGGAAACGCTTGCATCGCGCGGTCCGCAAGTGACCACGCCTTGTCCCATTCCTGCGTGTCGTTCATGTACATGGCGACGAGCTTCATCATGGCCTCGCCATCGGTCGGCGCCAGTGCAAGAGCCGACTGATAGTCCATTTCGGCGCGGGCGTAATCGTTCTGCGATTGGTATCCGTAAGCCCTCGCCACCAGGTAGCGAACGTTGCGAGGCTGCTTGCCGACCAGCAAATTCGCCTCACTGGTTGCCCAGGCCGACTCGTCGAACTCGTTGAGGTTGTAGGCGCGGTGAATGCGGACATCGTCGTCTTCCGGATAGAAGCGCAGCGCCTCGGAGAAATACACCGTGGAAAGTTCGAGGTGCATGCACGACTCTGCCTGGTAGCCTGCAGTCAACAACTGCTGCGACACGGCCGCCTGGTCGAACACCACGCTGTAGAGTGCAAACCGCTGAGGCACATCGCAGCCGTCGTCATCGATGTTGTCTTCGTAAGCCAGTTCCTTTTCCCTCAGCAGCAACAGCAGCGGATTTTGCGCGGCATGCGTGGCCGCCTCCCGCGCCGTACGCGTCATCGCCGACAGCGAGCCACCCCATTTGGGTTGCGACACGAACATCAGGCTGTTGTAGATCGCGAAATTCGCCGGGTCCACGCGCAGACCTTCCGTTCTGCCGCGCACCACGGCGGCATCGCCGAGGCCGTAGCCGCTGGCGTCGATCAGGGCAGCGTAGGCTGGCGTCAGGCGCGGATCCAGGGCTATGGCGTGCTGCAGGTCCTCGCCCGCTCGCTCGACCAGGCGGTGCATCGCTTCGATGTTGCTGTCCGGCGTGTCCCGGATGTACTTGCCGCCGCGCGCCTGCTTGCCCATGCCGAAGTAGGAAATACCACTGGCCGTGTATGCGAATGCACTGTTAGGCATCGCGCGCTTCCAGTTTTCCAGCAGCGGGCGAAGTTCCAGGTCGCCGCGATCGAACCAGGTGTCGTACGCGCGATCCATCACGCCCAGCTGGTCCGGCTTGGTCAGCTTGTCCTGCAGCATCGCCGCAAGGCGCCGGTCCAGTTCGGCGTACTGCCCCTGCTGCAGCAGTCCGCGGACCTCTTCGTACGACATCACCGGATACGTGCGGTAACGGCAATACGCCTGGACGGTGGCCGGTGACCAATGACTGCCGGGCGGATCCGGATAAGCCAGGCAACGCTGCAGGGGATCGGCGATCGCTTCGGCTTTCTTCGCGGCCGCCAGGAATATATAGACGCTTTTGCGATCGAACAGTTGGCCTTTCGCGCCCTTGAGCTGCTCGTCGTCCGCAGGCCCGGCTGCCGTCGCATCTTGCGTCCCAGGAACCTTCGGTGGCCCCGCACGCAGGCCGATCGCGATCAATCCCAGGCCGAGGCCGACGAACACGACCACGCTTGCGGCCGCGACCAGCCACCCACGTTTCAGCAGATTCATTTCCTGGCCCCCCAGTGATTGCGCGTGACCCTAGCATCCGCGCCCTTGGACGCCAATCGGCGCCGCCTGAACCCGGAGGCATTGATGTCCGAAAACGGCGAGTTCGGGGCGAACCACGGTGCTAGCCTGCTCGCATGAATACCCAGTCACCCCTTCCCCTGCTGGATGAACAGGCCTGCGAGCAGGCCCGGCTGAGCCGCGACGCGCGCTTTGACGGCTTGTTCTTTACCGCTGTCACCAGCACGCGCATCTATTGCCGCCCGGTGTGCCCCGCGCCATCGCCGAAACGGCAGAACGTGCGCTATTACGCGAGCGCCGCGGCGGCGGAGGCCGCCGGTTTTCGACCCTGCCTGCGTTGCCGGCCAGAGCTCGCGCCAGGTAACGACGCGTGGCAGCGCGGCGACCATGTCATTGCCCGCACGCTGAAGCTGATGGAGGAAGGCACGCTCAACGAACTGTCGATGGATGCCATGGCCGAGCGCGTGGGCATCGGTTCGCGCCAGCTGCGACGACTGTTCGTCGACCGGCTCGGCGCCCCGCCGATCAGCGTCCACACCACGCGCCGCCTGCTGTTCGCCAAGCAGTTGCTGACTGAAACCTCGATGCCGGTGACGGAAGTGGCGCTCGCGTCCGGCTTCCAAAGCCTGCGCCGCTTCAACGCCGCGTTCCTGCAGGCCAACCGCATTCCGCCGCGCGAATTGCGACGCCATCCCGGCATGGTGCGCGGCGATGCCATCACGCTGCGCCTCGGCTACCGACCGCCGTACGACTTCGAAGCGATCCTGGCCTTTCTCCGCGGGCGCTCCCTTCCTGGCGTGGAACTCGTCGACGAACACAGTTATTCGCGCGTGTTCGGTCCGGTCGATGCGCCAGGCTGGCTGCGACTCCAGGCGCGACCGGGCGACGACCACGCATTGCAGCTGGAACTGCATTGTCCGCAGCCGGCACGCATGCTCGCGATCGTCACGAAGCTGCGCCGCATGTTCGATCTTGACGCAAATCCACAATCGATCGGCGATGCGTTGAAGCAGAGCGCCGCGCTGAAGCCACTCTGGCGCAAGCGCCCGGGCCTGCGTCTGCCGGGGGGATGGGACGGCTTCGAGATCGCCGTACGCGCGATTCTCGGCCAGCAGGTCAGCGTCGCGGCAGCTCGCACGCTGGCCACGCGTATCGTGCACCGCTATGGCATCCCGGTCGTGACCGGCATTCCCGGGCTTGAACGCTTGTTCCCGGGACCTGAAGCTCTGGTAGACGCCGACCTGTGCGAGATCGGGCTAACCACGGCGCGGGCTGCCACGGTGCGCGGCGTCGCGCGGGCGCTGCTGGATGGACGCATCGACTTTCGCAGCGAACAACCGCTGGATGAATTCGTCGGCCGCTGGGTGGAACTGCCCGGCATCGGCGAGTGGACGGCGCACTACATGGCGATGCGCGCGCTCAGCCATCCGGATGCGTTTCCCGCAGCAGACCTGATCCTGCGCCGTGCGGCGACGGAGGACGGTTCCACGCTGAGCACGAAGGCGCTGCTGTCGCTGGCGGAAGCATGGCGCCCATGGCGCGCATACTCCGTCATGCACCTGTGGCGCAGCGCGAGCGACGCGGTGAAGGCACCCGTGAAGAAGGTGAAATGATGAGCCAGACGATCTGGTACGACGAAATGAGCAGCCCTGTCGGCGTGCTTCGCCTGGTGGGTGACGAGCAGGGCTTGCGCGAAATCTGGTTCGAACGCGAGCGTCATCCAAAGAAGCCGCATGCCGGCTGGCAGCGCGCAAGCGAACCGCTCGCCTATGCGAGAAAGCAGCTTGAGGAATATTTCGCCGGTACGCGCCAGGCATTCGACCTGCCGTTGCGCCCGCACGGCACGCCATTCCAGTGCGAGGTGTGGTGGGAACTGGCGCGAATTCCGTACGGCGCGACGATCAGCTATGGCGAACTGGCGCGACGCATCGGGCAACCCGCGGCCGTGCGTGCCGTCGGTGCAGCGAATGGACGTAACCCGCTACCGATCGTGTTGCCGTGCCATCGGGTGATCGGCGCTGATGGCAGCCTCACCGGTTTTGGTGGTGGCCTGCCGACCAAGCGCTACTTGCTGTCGATGGAAGATCGCATTGCGCATGGCGACCTGTTTGGCGCGAATCTTCGCGTGGGCTGACGCACGACCCGCGCGAATTCAACGTCCGTTGTCGACCGGCGGCGGCGTAACGGCGTTGCGATAGGAATCCAGATTCGCACGGGAGCGCGGCTGGTAGTGCATGGTTTCACTGTCTGCACCGACCGCCGTTGCCATGGCTACGGGTGCGCGCGCGGATCGCGGCGCTGACGAGGTCTTCGCAGCATCATGCGGCACGCCATGGGTTGCCGCGGACACCGGTTGCGCCATCGCCGTCGTGGCAACAGACGACGACACCACCGGTTGCTGTTGTGCATGCACGTCATTCATCCAGCCGATGCCGCCAAGCGTTGCAAGCAACGATGCGCAAGAGAAAAGACGTGCAATGGTCATACGGCTAGGCGAGGATACGTGGTTTGTACGCATGGTACGGACCCAAGCATGAAAATCCCGTTTCGCCTGCTGTTCTGCTCGTTGATGACGATCACCGCCGGTTGCGCCAACCAGCCCGCCACGACCGCCAAGCCCGCCACGACCGCCAAGCCATCCACGACGCAGGCCAGCACGGCGAAAGCCGCGCCCGCGCCATTGCTGCTGATTTCCATCGACGGTTACCGCGCCGATTACATCAACCGCGGCCTCAGCCCCGCCCTGGCCGATCTCGCCAGGAACGGCGTGCACGCCGCCAGCATGCAGCCGTCGTTCCCGTCGCTGACGTTTCCCAACCACTACACGATCGTGACCGGCCTGCGCCCCGATCACCACGGCATCGTCAACAACACCATGGTCGATCCCGCGCTGGGTCGTTTTTCTCTCGGCAATCGCAACGCCGTCGGCGACGGCCGCTGGTGGAACGAAGGCACGCCGCTGTGGGAAACAGCGAGCCAGCATGGCCTCAAGAGCGCCACCATGTTCTGGCCAGGTTCTGAAGCGGATATCCACGGCAGGCACCCGGATTTCTGGAAGACGTACGATGGCAACGTCTCGCCCGCCGAACGCGTTGACCAGGTGCTCGCCTGGCTCGACATGCCCGCCGGCGAACGGCCAGGCTTCATCACGCTGTACTTCGACGATGTGGACCATGCCGGCCACACGTTTGGCCCCGACACCCCGCAAGTGGATGACGCGCTGCGCAAGACCGACGTCGCGCTGGCGCGCCTGGTGGCGGGACTCAAGCAACGCAACCTGCTCGACCGCATCAACATGATCGTGCTGGCCGACCACGGCATGGCGCCGGTAGGTGCGAACAACAGCGTGCTGCTGGACAAGTTGATTCCGCTGACGCGCGTGGATGTGGTGAGCCTGGGCGTACTGGCAGGCCTCAATCCCACGCCGGGTCACCAGGATTTCGCCAAGATCGAAGCGCGACTGGAACAGCCGCAGAAACACATGACCTGCTGGGACAAGACGCGCGTGCCCGCTCGGCTGGGCTATGGCAGCAATCCGCGCGTGCCGCAGCTGCTGTGCCTGGCCGATGTCGGCTGGCGTATCACCACGTCCGATTACGCGAAGAAGCGCAACGGCAAGTTCAGCCTTGGCGAGCACGGCTACGACAACGAGGCGCCGCAGATGCAGGCGCTGTTCGTGGCGCATGGACCCGCGTTCCGCCAGGGCGCCACCGTGCCGTCCTTCCCGAACGTGGACGTCTATCCGCTGATGACCCACCTGCTCGACCTGCCCGCCGCCGCGAACGATGGCGACTACCAGGCGGTGAAGGACATGCTCAAGCCTGAGGCGCAGTAACGCGCGCCCGTGCCCTGTGCGTGATCGGGCGTGCCTATGGCACGTCATCGCGCACTGGGAGCACTCCTGCAGGAGAGGCAGGCTTATTGCGGAATCGGTGGCTCGGTACCCGGCGATGGCGGGCCGGGCAGCGGCGGCAGGAAATACAACCGCCAGGCGATCAGCAGACCGGCCAGTACCAGGGCAGCGACGAACAGCGCAACGCCGTTCCAGCCGTGGGATGCGTAAAAGAGGCCGCCACTCGCGCCAGCGAGGCTTGAGCCCATGTAGTACGAAAACAGGTACATCGAGGAGGCTTGCGCCTTGGCGCTTCCCGCGCGACGCCCGACCCAGCTGCTGGCGATGGAGTGGCCGCCGAAGAAGCCGAATGTCACGGCCACGATGCCCAGCACGATCAACAGCAACGACTGCATCGTGGTGAGGGCGATGCCGAACAGCATCAACGCGAAAGCGGTCCACAACACCTTGCGCCGTCCCAGCCGGCCGGCCAGGTGCCCCATCCATGCAGAACTGAAGGTGCCGATCAGGTAGACGCTGAAGATCGCGCCGACCAACGCCTGGCCAAGGCTGTATGGCGGCGTGAGCAAGCGGTAGCCGATGTAGTTGTAGACGGTAACGAACGCCCCCAGCAGCAGAAACCCTTCGGCGAACAGCCATGGCAGGCCTGCATCGCGGAACGCCAGCGCGAATCGCCCGACCAGCTGGCCCAGGTGCAATGGATGGCGCACGTGATGCCTTGACGGTGGCAGGCTCCGCCAGAACACCAGGCCGGAAACGAGACCGATCAGCCCTACCGTCGCCACGCCCCAGCGCCAGCCGACAAAGTCGGCCAGTACGCCGGCAACGAGTCGACCGCCCATGCCGCCGATGGCGTTGCCGCTGATGTACAGGCCCATGCCAAGGCCAATCGATTCCGGGTGCATCTCCTCGCTGAGATACGTCATCGCGACGGCGGGCAAGCCGCTCAGCGTGAAACCCAGCAGGGTGCGAAGGAGCAGCAGCGTGTGCCAGTCCGGCACCAGGGCGGTGGCCAGCACCAACAACGCAGAGGACATCAAGGAGGCAGTCATCACCGACTTGCGTCCCCAGGCATCCGAAACGCCGCCAGCAAACAGCATGGCGAATGCCAGCACGCCCGTGGTCAGCGAAAGCGACAGCGCGGCGGTGGCGGCACTCACGCCATAGTCATGGCTGAACTCGGGCATCAACGGCTGGGTGCAATACAGCAGTCCGAACGTGGCCAGGCCGGCAGCAAACAGGGCGAGGTTGGTGCGGCGAAAAAGCGGCGTGCCGTGCCGGATATGGGCGTCGCGCTCAAGTTCCGTGGCAGTCGGTCGATGCTCGGGGCGAGACGTCGGTTCCTGCTCTTCCTGCCTGCCCATCCAGCTTTGCCTTGATTGCCCGCGGAGGCGGCAAGGATAGGCCCTGGCAACGCAAGGATCGATCAAAACCACTCAAACGACTGTTTGGAAAAGGTTTCTCCGGAAGAAGCCGACGAGGGGTTTTCGCCACGATGCCAAAAGAACGTGATACATAGTGCACAACAAGGGTCCGCCACAGGGAATAGCCGGACCCGGGACCGGCAACGGGGGGCCGGCAAAATGGGGGGATTTGTGTATCGCGAGACCGTCGTGGTCATCGTTGCGTGCCTCTTGGCCGCGCTTTGTGCGCTGGGCGTGCACGCGTCTCCCGCCGGCGCCCGGCAGCCCGTGCTGCAGATCGCGGCGCTCGCCCCTTTGCATCCGTCACCGTCGCCCGAGCAGGTCGTGCATGGCGCGCTCGATGGCGCCTTCATTCCCTCCAGCGCGCCCTACACGCCCAACGCCGCCGATACGCGCCGCTGGTACCGCCTCACCACGGATGCCGACTGGCATGGCGACAGTTCGCCGGTGCTGAGCTTTTCGGGCGCCACGTACATCAAGCTCACCGTCTTCGCACCGCCTGACTATCGTCCGCAGCCCCTGTGGTTCGCCCAGATCGAAAACATCCCGCGTTTCTCCCGCCACCACCTCGCGGTGGAACTGCCGGCTGACCTGCGCGCAGGTCAGCCGGTGTACGTGCAGATCGCATCGGACAGCTTCACGCGGCAGATCCGCCCCGAGCTGACCGACATGGCGCACTACCAGGCGCAGGACCTGATGCACGTGCGCCTCACCACGCTGTTCGCCAGCGTGCAGTTCACCATGGTGCTGGCGGCGCTCTGCCTGTGGCTGGTGCTGCACGATCGCGTGCTGGTGTATTTCATCGGCTATGCCGCGTTCCAGCTCATCTACCAGATGCTGATGAGCGGCGAAATCTACGAATTGCCCGGCGGAAGCCTGCTGGTGCCACTGGGCACGCATGCACCGTGGCTGTTCGCCACGCTGAGCGCGCCGCTGTCGATGTCCTTCATCCTTGAATTCTGCGACCTGCGCGAGATCACGCCCCGGGCGGCGCGCATCCTCGCCTGGATGCGCTGGCCGTTCCTGCTAGCCGCGGCACTGATCTGGATGCCGTTCGCGGTGCGCACCAACACGCTGGTCAACGCGTTCAACCTGTGGTTCGCCATCTCCTCGCTGTGGGCGCTGGGCACGGTATCGCTGGCCGCGCTTCGACACGGGCGGCAGGCGCGCTTCTTCCTGATCGCGTGGATGCCGCAGGTACTGTTCACCCTGCTGCGGGTCAGCCAGCTTCTCCTGAAGTTCGACCAGCCGCGCTGGCTCGAATACGGCTATCCGTTCACCATGGCGTTTTCGTGCGTGATGATCACCATTGGCTTGGCGGATCTTTCGCTGCGTGCGCGCCGCGAGCGCGATATGGCGCACCATCTCGCCGACCACGATGCGCTCACCGGCGTACTCAACCGGCGCGCGCTGGTGCGCCGGCTGCATTCGGCCCTCACCGAGGCGCGTGCAAACGGCACGCCGCTGGCCCTGCTGTTTCTGGACATGGATCACTTCAAGTCGGTGAACGACCGCTATGGCCATCAGGTCGGCGACGCCTGCCTGCGCGCGGTGGCTGAAACCATCGTCGACGAGCTGCGGCCTTCGGACTGGCTGGGTCGCTATGGCGGCGAGGAGTTCGTCGCCTGCCTGCCGGGCGCCAGCCATGACCAGGCCATGGCGATCGGCGAGCGCATCCGCCATCGCATCGAGACGCTGCAGGTGCATTCGCGCGGCACCGCGCTGCAGACCACCATCAGCATGGGCGTCGCCAGTCTCGACGATCACGCCGATTCCGCCGACGAGCTGATTGCGCGCGCCGATGCCGCGCTGTATCGCGCCAAGACCGACGGCCGCAACCGCATCGTCTCGCACCCGCCTTTCGCCACTACCGGCCTCTGACCGAAGGAATCGCGTGGACACACCGCACGTGCTGCAGCCGAACGACCTGGAACCCGGCGATGTCCTGTTGCACATGGGCCGCGGTGAGCTGTCCAAGCTCATCGCATGGGTGGGCGACAGCGCCTACAGCCACGCCGCGGTGGTCTATGACCAGGCGCAGCTGATGGAGGCCGCGGCGAGCGGCGTGCGCTATGCGCCGCTGGCCCAGCGCATCACGATGGTGGAGAACTTCGTCTACATCGACGTGTTTCGTCCGGCACGGCTGCAAAAGCCCGACCACGATGTCCTGCTGGACTTGCTGCGCAAGGCGCTTGCGCCCTATATCGGCCTGCCGTATCCGATGACTTCGCTGTTCGTGCTGGGCATCGTGTGCGCGGTGCGCAACAAGATCCCGGGCAGCCGCGACCTGCGCCGCATCGTGCGCATGGCGCTTGACCTCATCGTCGACAACGACGCGCACAAGGTCGTATGCAGCGAGCTGGTCTATCGCGGTTTCGACGAAGCCGCCACGGAACCCTCGCATGCGCTGCGGCTGCCGGTGGTCACGCGCTCGCGCCAGCACACGCCCCTGCCCGACATCGACCTGATCGCGCTCGCGCATGAATGCCTGGAAGACATGCAGCGCGCCGGCCGCAAGCCGACCCTCGCCAGCGAGATCGCCCTGCTCGCCGCCCCGATGCATGGCATGCATGAAGTGGTTGCCGCGGCCGTGGCTGATGTCGACGAAGAGGATGATCTCGCGGGTCGACTGCAGCAGGCGCGCGCGCAACTGGGCATCCATTCCTCGGAAAAGGTGTTGCTCAACGCATCGGTTGCCGCGACGTCGTTCGCGCTGCCCGACCCCACGCCCAATCCCAAGACCGTGCTGCCTGCCGACCTTGAATTCAGCCCCGGGCTGCTGAAGATCGGCCGACTTGCGCTGACGGCCTGACGGCCGTTTCGCTGCAAAGGGTTTTATCGCAAGCGGAACTTACGGCGCGCCCGCGCCGTAGGCCCAGGCCAGGAACACCGGCAGCATGCGTTTCCAGGTCGCCTGGTTGTGCTCGCCATCGGGCAGCAGGTAGAACGCGACGTCCGCGCTCGTCGAAGGATGACCTGCGTAATCCATGTCGATGCGATAGCCCAGATCGCGCAGGCCCCGCAGTGTCGTGCCGTCGATCGGCCGGTAGCCCTGCACCAGGTCTTCGGTGTCTTCCACCGCGTCGATGACGCCATTGCCATTGCGATCGTTGGTTTCCTCGCGGCCACCCACCGCAAGGAAGAAGCGCAGCGGCTTGCGCTGGCTCGTGGCGTTCACCATGCCCTGCGCCAGCCGCGTGGAAGCCACCGCGCCTGGTGTGCTGCGATCCGCCGCCAGCCAGAACGAGGGCGAGAAGGCGCCGACGCGGCCGAACACTTCCGGATAGTCCCAGCCCAGGTTGAAGGCGTTGAGGCCACCGAGGGACCAGCCCAGCACGGTGCGCCCGGCAGCGCCGGCCTGCGTGCGGTAATGGGCGTCGATGTACGGCACCAGTTCCGTCGCCACCCACTCGGAGTAGTCGTAGGCGCGGGTGCCGATCGGCCCGATGCGCGAACCGCCCACCACGCTGTGCTTGCCGGCACGATCGGACAGGCCGTAGCCGGAAGCGCGATCGGCAAGCATGTCGACGGCCACCACGATCACCGGTCGCATGTCGTGCGCCGCGTAAAGCCGGGACAGCGTTTCGCGCAGGCCGACGGCCGCCATGTCCTGCCCGTCGTTGGCGTAAAGGACGGGATAGCGCGTGCCCAGCGCCGTCTGTTCGGCATAGCCAGGCGGCAGGTAAACGGTGACCTTGATCTGCTCCGGCGCGAACGCCTTGGCCTGCAGCGCGAGTGAGTTCACGGTGAGTCCGTCGCCGGGATCGATCGCCGCGGCCGGCGAATCGGCCGCCTGCACCGAAGCGGTGCACATCACCAGCCCGGCCATCACCATCATCCGTCGCATGAATGCACGCACGCCCTGCTCCTTGATCGTCATCATTCCACCACCAACAGCCAGCCCTTGCCGGGCTCGATCGGAATCGCATCACCTGGCAGGAAGGTCGCCGCGGGCTGGAAACCTTCCACCGGCATCGCCACCAGCTTTGCCTTGCCCGCGGAGAGACCCAGGGCCTTCCAGTCGATCGCAAGCTTTACGTTGGTCTTCCGCGGCGCCCAAGACGCAAGCGCGATCAGCGTCTTCTGTCCCTTGCGCACGTAGCTGGTGGCCAGCACGTCATCGCGCGCGGTCTTCACCGGCGTGTCGTGCACCCACCAGCCGATCATCTCGGCCTTGTCGATGCCGAACTTGTCCCACAAACTCCACAGCCCGCGCGGATCGCTGCCCGGCGACCATCCGAGACGATTGGTCATGCCAAACAGCATGCCGCGCCAGGGATTGCCATCGTTCTGCAGCATCTCGCCCATGAGGCCATACGGAATGCCCGAGATCTCGGTGAGCCAGTAGGCGGGCGAGGTCTTCTCGTAATCGAATTCTTCGCCGAACCACAGCCGGTCGATGTACGGGAACAGTTCCATGTAGAGCAGCGCGCTGTTGATGTAGCCATCCCGCGGGTTGTACTGGCTGGCCGAATGAAGATCGATCAGCGGCTGTTCGCGCCGCGCCTGCAATACCTTGCGCACGCGCTTCATCGTGGTGCGGTCGTACGCGACGTCATCGAGGTAAAGGCCATCGATACCCATGTTGCGGGCCAGCCAGTCCAGGCCTTCGATGTAGTAGTTGTGCCAGCGGCTCTGGCCCGCGTTGATCACGGCCGCGTCGCGATTCTCAGGCACGTGCCAGGCTGCGATGTAGTCGCCGTCGAGATGCTCCTGCAGCCACGGAAAACCGCCACCCTTGCCGCTGCTGATCACCTCGTGGCCCAGGCTTTCCAGCATCGGCAACTCGGGCGCGCGGTCGGACACCTCGCGCACGGTGTCGTAGATCTTCACGCGCATGCCGCGCTGGTGTGCCGCGTCGATGTAGGCGCGCATCGCCTGCGGCTCGAGGAACGGATAGTTGATCCACGGATTGATCGGCGTGGCGTGATGGATGTTCACCACGTTCGCGCCATCGGCCTTGATCGCATCGAGGTCGCCGTACTTGTGGAAGAACCGTTCGGCAAAGTGCTCTGCGGGCTTGATCGTCTTGAACGGCGTGACGCGCATGACGATGTCGTAGTGCAGCGTTTCGCCGGCTTTCATGATGCGCGGACCGCTGAAGGCCTCCACCGCATAACGGGCGGATTCACCGTGCAGGCGCACGCCGCCCTGCCCACCGTTGTCCCACGACAACGGCATGCGCAGCGGTTGCTGGTGATAGAAATTGGTGTTGAGCGGACGCAGGTAATGTTCGTCGCGCAGATGGAATTCCAGGCCCGCGTTCACGGTGCCGATCCAAGCGCCATCCTGGTTGTTCTCGACATTCCACTTCCACCGGAAATCATCCGGCGCGCGATCACCCGTACGCCCGAGACCCAACTGGTATTTCGCCACCTCGCGGTCGATCGGCAATTCCAGCCGGATGTCGCGCAGACTCGTGGCCCGGCTCGCCGTCAGCGCAATGGCGTAGACCAACGTGCCATCCGCTTCAAGGCTGGCAGTCACCTGCCCTTGCAACGGCCCGGCCGTGCCGCCTGCCTGCCAATGCACCTTGCCCGGGCCATCGACCTGCACGACAGGTGCCAATTTCGAAGCCAGCGCATGAACGCCATCCGCGTCCTCCACCAGCAGACGCATCGGCGCCGCCAGCAGACGGACGGGCTTGTCCGCAAAGCCTGTCATGCGCTCGTTGAAGCGGCTGGTGATCTGCGCGGGCAGGCCGCTGCGGCCCAGCACCACCACGCGCCCGAGGATGCCGAGCGTCGAACCCTTCACGGCAATCGGCGTAAACGGCTTCACCACCGAATCGTCCTGCGCCAGCGTGGAGTTGAGCCAGCGCAGGCGCGTCAGTCTGGGCGGATCATCATCACCGTGTGCAACGGCCTGCCCCTCGTCCACCGTGATCGACAGCGGCACCGTCTGCGCCGGTACACCGTCCGCACTTACGGTCAGCTCGCCGCGATACACGCCGGGCCTGGCCGACACCGGCACGTCCACGCCCATCCATAGCGGCTGCACGCGGCCGAGCGGCACATCCATGCGCGCGTTGAAGGGTTGGCCGGTGTAGTCGACGCCGCCGAGGTTGAAGCAGGTGAACGCGCTCGCCGGAATCACGCCGCCGTCGGCATCATGCAGATCGCCGAACGACACGCGCAGGTTGGCGACGCCCGCATGCGGCGCCCAGGCACCCACCTGGAAACTCAGGTATTCACCGCGCAACACGCGATCACTCAGCGTGCCGCCCGGGCCGCGCGTTGCCCAGCTCTCCGGCAATGCGTCGAACATGCGCACCGGGTTGGCACGGCTTTCGGGGAACAGCAGCAGCGCCTCGTTGCCATGCGCGGACAGCAGTGCCTTCATTTCCGCCGGCGTCGCGGTGCGCTCCATGTCGGTATAGGCGTCGAAATCATCGACCGCCTCGTAGCGAAGCACTTTCGCCCCGGGCAGCTTGCGCCAGGCGCGCGCGTCCGCCCCCACCTTGCGCAGCCACGCGGCATCCGCGGTGTCCCTGGGAGGCGCATAGGTGACGGTGGGATAGTTGCTGCGTCCCTTGCTGACATACGGCTGGTAATAGACGGCGTACGTGCCGGCCTGCCCGGCCTGGAACACCAGTTCGCCCTCGGCCTGGCTGATCGGACCGCGCACTACGTTGGATACGACCTTGCCATCGGGCCCGGTGACAATCACGGCCACCTGCTCGGGATGCGTATCGCGGCGACGCCACGGGATCACCACATGCACGGCGCTTGCCGGCCCATCCACCTGCAGCAGATAGCGATGATTGCCCAGCTCAGCGGCCTGCCAGCGCAAGGGCTGCAGCGATGCCGGCGCCTGCGCGCTTGCCCAGGTTGCCGTGCCGAGCAGGACGCCCGCCAGGATCCATGCACCATGTCGCTGTCGCATCATCACCCCATAAGCCGGAAAAGCCGGAACGGATCGTGTGTAACCCGACTCGACGGAAAGGGGCAAGGTCCGAAAGGGCTAGATGCGATCAGGCGCGCTACGCATCAGGTCATGCGCCTCGATCGGTTCGCAACGTGCGCACGGCGGCGTCGTGCCCTGCCGCCGCTCGACCGCTCACCCAGCCGAACAACGCGATGCCGACCACGATCAACAAAGCGCCCAGGGCGGAGTAACCGCTTGGCCACGCCTCGCCAAGGAAGATCGCGCCGATCACGCTGGCGAACAGCAGCTCGGCTGCCTGCATCGCCTCCACGGCGGCGAGCGCTGTGGGTTCGCGACGCACCATGTCCGTGGCGCGGAAGAACAGCACCGTAGCAACCACGCCCGATGACAGCGCCACGCCGCCCGCAAGCCACACGTCGCGCATATGCGGCGGACCAACCAGCCACCATGTCACCACCGCCAGCACCAGCCAGAGCGGCCAGCTGCACAGCGTCATGCCGAACACGCGCTGCGCGGCGCCGATGGGCGTGCCGCTGTGTTCAAGATGAAGCAGCAACATGCGATTGCCCAAGGGGTAAGCAAACGCGGAAAACACCACGGCGGCCATGGCCAGCCAGTCACCGGCATCGAGCTTGCCGTGCGCGTGACCCCACTGCAGCGCAAACACGCCGGCGAGGATCAATGCGCCGATCGCGACGCTGCCCCAGGCCAGCCGCCGGCGCTCATCGCGGTAGATGAAGGGTGCAAGCAGCGGGCCGGCCAGCACGGTGCTCTGGAAGCTGCCCGCCACCAGCCATGACGGTCCGCTGTTGGCAGCCCACGTCAACGGCAGCCCGAACAACACGAAGCCCACCGTGCTCCACAACAGCCACGCGCGTGGGTAGCGCCGCAATTCCTCCGGCAGTCGTCCCAAACCGCCCTGCCACGGCAACACCAGGGCGAGCAACGGCAGCGTGATCAGGTAGCGCAGGATCACCGCCCACGCCCAATGTCCGCCGCCCGCCACCAGGCTGCGATTGAGCACGTAGGTCATGGTGAAGAACAGCGCCGCGCACAGCGCGAGGCCGACCGCGGCGAGAGCGTGGGAACGCATGGCCATCCTGCTGGCGAAAAACCCGAGTGTGGCAAAAACTGTGGCGATTATCGCGGGCTACCCACTTCATGCGGCCGGCATGGAGGACGCGGGCCGCTACGCAACGCAGACTTTCCTCAAGAAGCCAGTGGCAGCCGTACGTCCACCTGCAGTCCGTCACCTTCGGCATTGGCCGCACTGATCTCGCCGCCATGCGCGCGCACCACGCGCTCGGCAATGGCCAGACCCAGGCCGTGTCCCTGGGCACGCGACGCGTTGCTGCCACGGAACAGCGGGCGAAACAGCGACGACAGCTCAGCCTCCGGCACGCCCGGGCCATGGTCGCGGACGGAGCAGCGCACGCTACCCTGCCTCGATTCCACGGAAACCTCCACACGGCCCCCGTCCGGACTGAACTTGATGGCGTTGCCGATGAGGTTGTCGAAGGCACGTTCCAGCAACAACGGACTGCCCGACACGATGGCCGGCGGCGCAGGCGACACGGCCAGCGTGATGCCGCGTGCCTTCGCCTCCACGTCAGCGCGCCTTGCGCATTCGTCGAGCATCGCCGCCAGGTCGAAGCGCTCGCGGTTCTCGCCCGGGATGCCGCCTTCCAGTCGCGACAGCGCCAGCATCTCGCCGGTCAGGTCGTCCAGCCTCACGATCTCCTGCTCGGCCTGCGTGAAGTAGCGCGCGGCCTCATCGGGATCCCGGCTACGGTGAGCCAGGTCGAGGATCAGGTGCAAACGCGCCAGCGGCGAGCGCAGTTCATGCGAGAGGTCCTGCAGCACGCTGCGGTCGTGCGCCACCAGGGCTTCGATGCGCTCGGCCATGGTGTCGAAATCGTGGGCAAGCTGTGCAAGTTCGTCATGCGCGCGGCGGCCCTGGGCGCCGACGCGCGCGGAAAGTTCGCCCGCCGCCACCTTGCGCGTGGCGCGCGTTATCGCTTCCACAGGCCGCGCCACGCTGCGTGCGATCCACCAGCCGACCAGCCCGATGAATAGCAGGGAGAGCACCGCCTGGCTGGCGAGGAAGATGGTCTGCCGCGTCTGCGGCCGCAGGCGCGAATGGGTGCGGCTCAACGCCACCAGCTGGCGCGTCTTGCCATCGTCCCCCTGCACTTGCTGCACGGCGAGATAAAGATTGGGCCAGGGTTGCAGCACCATGTCGCGCTTCTCGGCCAGCCAGTTCGGCAGCGAATCGCGCACCGAGGAAGGCATGCGGATCGGTGACAGCGACTGCCCGTCCTCGTACAGCGTGGCCTCGATGCCTTCGCGCCGCTGCTGCAGCGACCATTCGGTCAGCGCCGTGGAACCGCCGTTTTCATACGCACGATCCGCGCCCTGTGCGAGCGCATCCCAATTGATCTCCACCGCCGTGGAGTACTCGATGAAACGCTGCGTGAGCACGCCGCCAACGAGCAGCGCCACCAGGTTGACCACGCAGAAGCTGATCAGCAGGCGCCAGTAGAGCGAACTCTTGAACGGGCTCATGCGGCACCCGCCACCAGGCTGTAGCCGGCGCCGCGAACGGAGTCGATGCGCGGCGATTGCGGCGACGCCTCGGCCAGCTTGTGGCGCAATCGGCTCACGTGGACGTCGATGCTGCGGTCGAAGCGCTCAAGCTCGCGTCCCAGCGCCATGCGCGTCAACGTGGCCTTGTCCACCAGCTCGCCGGCGCGTTGCGCCAACGCCAGCAACAGCTGGAATTCCGCGCCCGTCAGGGTCAGCTCCTGCTCGCCTACGTAGGCGCTGCGTTCGGAAGGCTCCAGCCTCAGCACGCCCACCTGCAACGTGCCTGCCGCCACCGGTGTGTGCCGGCGCAGCTGCGCACGCACGCGCGCCAGCAACTCGCGTGGCAGGCAGGGCTTGGTGAGGTAGTCGTCCGCACCAAGTTCCAGACCGATCACGCGGTCGATCGGCTCGCCCTTGGCCGACAGCATGATCACCGGCAGGCGATGCTTCATGCGCAACTCGCGCAAGGTATCCAGGCCGTCGCGCCCGGGCATCATCACATCGAGGATCAGCAGGTCGGGGCGGGTCGCCTGGTTGTGCAGCTGGGCAAGGCCGCTGTCGCTGTCATGGGCCACGTCGACCGCGAAACCTTCGCGTTCGAGGTAATCCTTCAACAGGCTGCACAGGGCACGGTCGTCATCGACGATAAGAATTCTTGGCATGGCGTGATCGGGCTCCGTGGCCATTGAAGCGGCGCCGGGAGGCGCGCTCCACCGGCTTTACCCTTCTTTACCTTTGCGCAAAGAACATACACATAGCGCCGTCGTCAAATGGACACACCTCCCCCGTCCACTGACGACCAAAGGAAACACCATGCGCAAGAACATCACCCTCGCCCTGGCCATGGCTTCTGCCCTCGCCCTCGCTCCGTTCGCCATCGCGGCCGCTGCAGGCCAGGACGGCGGCCCGCACGGTGGCGGCCACGGTCACAGCCACGGCCAGTTCGCCGGCGCCTACGCCAAGCTCAACCTGAGCGACACACAGAAGGCCAACATCAAGCAGATCATGCAGAACGCGTTCGCGCAGACCAAGACGCAGCGCCAGAACCTGCATCAGCAGCGCGAAGCGTTCGAGCAGATGGCACCGAATGCGTCCGGCTACCAGGCTGCCGCCACGTCGCTGGCCCAGGCCGAAGGCGCCGCCGCCCAGGCTCGCGTGCAGCAGCGTGCCGCCATCCGCGCCCAGGTCTACGCCATCCTGACCCCGGCCCAGCAGGCCCAGCTCGCCACCATGAAGGCCGACCGCGAAGCTCGCCACCAGCAGTGGGAGCAGTTCAAGGCACAGCACCCGACGTCGGGCTCGTCCTCGGCGCAGTAATCACCCACACAAGAACCATCCACGGCACAACAAACTCGGCGCCAGCCTGCATGCTGGCGCCGTTTTTTTCCGCAACCCTGTGGGGGCGCACCCAGTGCGCGACAAGCCTACGAAGCGGTGGTGTCAATCCCTGGCCGCGCGACAACCAACGCCGATGCCGCGGCTCTGCGGTCGCGCACAGGGTGCGCTCCCACACTAACGGTCCGCTGCATCAATCCGCCTTGAACTCGCCCACCGACTGCGCACTCACAAAAACCGGCGGCGCATACCCGGCCGGCTTGCTGCCCACGCTCACGCCGCCATGGATGCGCGTCTGCTGTGCATCGCCGAAGAACCAGTACGGGAACGGGGTTTCCGGTGCACTCGCCGCACCGAGGCGTGCGCGCAGCTCCGCGGGAATCTCGAACGAGAGCGCGGCGAGGTTGTCGTCCAGTTGCGCCAGCCTGGTCGCACCGACGATCACCGACGCCACCGCGGGCTGCGTCGCCACCCAGTTGAGTGCGACCTGCGCCATCGGCCGGCCCAACGCCTTGGCCACTTCCTCCAGCGCCGCCACGATGCTCCAGTTGCGTTGGGTGAAACGATCGAAACCGGGAAGGCCCGACACCTTGGCCAGGCGCCCCTCGCCTGGGCCGCCGGCTTCGCTCGGCTTGTACTTGCCCGACAGCAGTCCCATGCCCATCGGGCTCCACGCGGTGATGCCCATGCCCAGTTCCAGCGCCATCGGAGCGAATTCATGCTCCAGGTTGCGCTCGATCAGCGAGTACTCCAGCTGCAGATTCACCAGCGGCGACAGCGCGTGCGCCTCGGCATACGTCTGCGCGCGCGAGGCGTACCAGGCCGGGACATCCGACAGGCCTGCGTAGCGGATCTTGCCGGCACGCACCAGGTCGTCCAGCGTGCGCACCACCTCTTCCGCCGGGGTGACGCGATCCCAGGTATGCAACAGGTAGAGATCGATGTAGTCGGTGCGAAGGCGACGCAGCGAACCTTCCACCGCGCGCAGGATGTTCTTGCGACCGTTGCCGCCGGCGTTCGGGTTGCCCGGCTGCGCGTTGTAGGAAAACTTGGTGGACAGCACCACGCGGTCGCGCACACCGGCATCTTCCACGAAGCGCCCGAGCAGTTCCTCGCTGGCACCCTCCGTGTAGAGGTCCGCGGTGTCGATGAAGTTGCCGCCAGCGGCCAGGTAACGGTCGAACATCGCACGGGCGGTATCTTCCGCGGCGCCCCAGCCCCAGTTGTCGCCGAAGGTCATGGTGCCCAGGGCCAGGTGGCTGACGCGAAGACCGGAGCGGCCGAGGGTGTAGTAGGAATCGAGCGGCATGACTTGTCTCCCGTGAACGGATGGTTGCAGCGGATGGACGAAGTCTGCGCCTTGCCATTCCCGGGAAAAATCTGCATCTTGTGGATGCTTTATTAAGCAGGACTAATCAATGTCCCCAGACAACGCCACGGCCCTGCGCGCCTTTCGCCTGATCGCCCGCCACGGCAGCTTTACCCGTGCCGCGGCCGAACTGGAGGTCACGCCCTCCGCGCTCAGCCAGACCCTACGCCAGCTGGAACACCACGTCGGCGTGCGGCTGCTGCACCGGACCACCCGTCGCGTGGGGCTGACGGAAGCCGGCCACGCCTTTCTTGCACGCATCTCCCCGGCACTGAACGAAATCGACGAAGCCATCGAGGCGCTGCGCCAGCATGGCGACCGCCCGGCCGGCACGCTACGCATCGCCGTGCCGCAAATGGTGCTGGACCACCTGGTGGCTCCCACCGTCGCCAGCTTCATGCGTGCCTGGCCCGAAGTGAGGCTGGACATCCAGGTCGAGAACCGACTCACCGACCTCATCGCCGATGGCTTCGACGCCGGCATCCGCCTCGGCGAACGACTGGAGCGCGACATGGTGGCCATGCCCTTGGGTGGACTCCAGCGCGCCGTGGTGGTGGGTTCGCCAGCCTATTTCGCGGTGCGTGGGCGCCCCATGCATCCGCGCGATCTCGCCGACCACGATGGGGTGCGCTTTCGTTTCAGCAACAACGCGATCTATCGCTGGGAGTTTGCCCATCCCTCGGGCAAGTCCAAGGGACAGTGGTTTGAACTGGACGTCGACGGACCCATCACCACCAACGATCCCGTCATGGCCATCCGGGCCGCCATCGATGGCCTTGCCTTGACGCACATGATGGAACCCTCGGTGCGCGCAGCGCTGGCGGATGGCCGACTGGAGTCGGTGCTGGACGAGTGGCTGCCGCCATTCGACGGGTTCTATCTCTACTATCCAAGCCGTTTGCAGGTACCGCCAAAGCTGCGCGCCTTCATCGAGCACCTGCGCCGGCACCTGGCAGCGGCTCACTGATCATCGAGGCGAGACTCACCATGGACGATCTGCAGCCGTTTGCCCGTCGCGTGTTCGATGCACAGCCGCGACAGCCGGAAACCCTGTGCGCCATCGCGCAAGGCACCGTCGTCGCAGCGATGGCATGAAGTCCCTCATCCGCGCCAATGGCCGGAGATCCACACGCCGCCTGGTGCGTAGTAACCCGGTGCCCACACACGCGCCGCATAGTGCGGCCGTGGCGCCACCACCACGCAACCGGTGAGCATGAGGCTTGCACCGCAAAGACCGGCAAAGGCGAGACCGACGAGCATGAGTCGACGCATGGCGCACTCCTTGGTGGGGACTTGCCCCGGAGAACGCCGGCGGAAGTGGCGCGATGACCACGAGCCACGAAACCGATGGCTGCGATTCATGGACCCTGCAGCCACGGTTCATGCGGATTGCGTTCAGCGCCGCGCGAGGCGTTCCGTCACCGTGCGATAGCGGGCAGCGATGCGATCTTCGTCGCGATGCGTGAAGTTGCGCACCACCCACTCACCGCCGACCATGACATCGCGCACCAACGGTACGTTGCCGGCGAACAGGAAACTGTCGATCACCGAACTTTCGTCGCGCGCAGCGAGCAAGGGCGCGCGATCATCCAGAACGATGAGATCGGCCCGCGCACCAGCACGCAATTGGCCAATCGGCAAGCCGGAGGCCAACGCGCCGCCACGCAAGGCCGCCGGCCACAGGACGCCGCCGACGCTGTCCCCTTCGCGGCGTGAGGCGATATTGCGGTGACGCGTGGACAGTCGTTGCCCGTATTCGAGCCAGCGCAGTTCTTCCACCGGCGACACCGAAATGTGCGAGTCCGAACCGATGCCCAGCGTGCCACCGGCATCCAGGTAGTCGGCCAGTGGAAACAGGCCGTCGCCGAGGTTCGCTTCCGTGGTGGGACACAGCCCCGCTACCGCACCGCTGCGCGCCAGCTGCCTAGTTTCCTGTGTACTCAGGTGCGTAGCATGCACCAGTGTCCAGCGTGCATCGACGCTTGCGTGATCCAGCAACCACTCCACCGGTCGTGCGCCGCGCGTGGCAAGGCAGTCCTGCACCTCACCGATCTGTTCGGCAATGTGGATATGGATAGGACAGGCTGCGGTCGAGCGTTCCGCCAACACCTCGCGCATGGCTTCTTCCGGCACGGCCCTAAGCGAGTGCAACGCAATGCCCACGCGCACAGAGCCGCTTTCGCGCGCCTGAAGTGATTCAAGCAAGCGCAGGTAAGAAGGTACGTCGTGACCAAAGCGACGCTGACGCGGCGTGAGCGGGCGACCGTCAAATCCGCCGCTCATGTACAGCACGGGCAGCAGCGTGAGTGCGATGCCGGCCTCGCGTGCCGCTTCGATCAGCGCGAGCGACATGGCCTCGGGCTGCGCATAAGGCGTGCCGTCCGGCTGGTGATGCAGGTAATGGAATTCGCACACGTGCGTGTAGCCGCTCTTGAGCATTTCCACGTAAAGCTGCGCGGCAACGGCCTGCAGTTCTTCCGGACCGATCGTGGCCGCAAAGGCATACATGGTTTCACGCCATGTCCAGAAGCTGTCATCGCTTTTCCCACGGCGTTCGGCGAGCCCCGCCATCGCACGCTGGAATGCATGCGAATGCAGGTTGGGCATGCCAGGCAAAACCCAGCGCCCCAGACGCTCGCCTTCATTGTCAGCAAGGCCTGCGATATGCCCGCCATCATCGATCTGCACGCCCGCGTCACGAACCCAGCCTTGCGCAGTCCACAGGCGATCCGCGCGATACGGTGTGGGGATGGGGGCGGCCATGGGCGATGCTCCTGAAGGAATGCTGCGAGTGTAACCGCTGGCGGGTCCGCCCCACGGTCGCGGTGCGGCATAATGCGGGCATGGCCAAGAAAAACCAGGAACACACGCCCAAGCTGCTCGTGCGAGAAGCCACACCTGCCGATGTGCCCGCACTGGTCGATCTCACCGCCCGCGTCTACACGCCCGAATGGGGCCATTCCGCGGAAATGCTGCGCTCACAGCAGACGCATTTTCCCGAGGGCCAGTTCGTCGTCGAATATGAAGGCAAGATCGTCGGTTACTGCGCGACCTTCCGCGTCGATGAAGCGACCGCGCTTGCGGCGCATACGTGGATGCAGGTCACCGGCGGCGGCATGGCTTCGCGCCATCGTCGTGACGGCAACTGGTTGTACGGCATGGAAGTGGTCGTGCATCCCGACTATCGCAACATGCGCATCGGGCAACGCCTGTACCAGGCACGCAAGCGCCTGTGCATCGACCTCAAGCTGCGCGGCATCGTGTTCGGCGGCCGCATTCCTGGCCTGGCACGCAGCATCCACCGTTACGGCAGCGCCGAGGCTTACGTGCAGGCCGTGGTGGAAGGCAAGCGGCGCGACCCCACGCTGAGCTTCCAGCTCAGTAACGAATTCGAAGTGGTGGGCCTGCTGCGCGGCTACGTACCGTCCGACTACGACTCGCTTGGCTACGCGGCGCACCTCGTGTGGCGCAACCCGCAGTTGCTCGATCATCCGGACATCCCGTCGATTCCCTCGACGCAGCGCCTTCCCGACATGGTGCGCGTGGCCTCGGTGCAATACCAGCAGCGACGCATCCGCTCGTTCGAGGAATTCGCCACGCAGGTGGAATACTTCACCGACATCGCGGCCGACTACAGCGCGGATTTCGTCACCTTCCCCGAACTGATCACGCTGCAACTGCTGTCCATCGAGAACGCCGAGCTTTCGCCCGTCGAATCGATCCGCAAGCTCAGCCAGTACACGCCGCAGGTGAAGGAACTCTTCAGCCGGCTGGCGGTGCACTACAACATCAATATCATCGCAGGCTCGCACCCTACCGAGCAGGCGAACGGCGACATCCATAACGTCTGCTACGTGTGCCTGCGCGACGGTTCGATCCACGAGCAGGAGAAGATCCACCCCACGCCCAGCGAGCGCACGGTGTGGAACATCACAGGTGGCGACACTGCCGCCACCATCCTGACCGACTGCGGCCCGATCGGCGTGATGATCTGCTACGACTCCGAATTTCCGGAAGTGGCACGCCATCTCACCGACCAGGGCGCCCTGATCCTGTTCGTGCCTTTCTGCACCGACGTACGCGAGGGTTACCTGCGCGTGCGTTATTGCTCGCAGGCGCGCGCCATCGAGAACCAGTGCTACGTGGTGCTTTCAGGCAACGTCGGAAACCTGCCCGGCGTGAACAACTTCGACATCCAGTACGGCCAGAGCTGCATTCTTACGCCCAGCGATTTCCCGTTCGCACGCGACGGCATTGCCGCCGACTCCACGCCGAACATCGAAACCGTGCTGTTCGCCGACCTCCACCTGGAAAGCCTCGCCCGTGCGCGTAACGCCGGTGCCGTGCAGAACCTCAAGGATCGCCGCTTCGATCTCTATGAGACGCGCTGGACCCGCAAGTCCGAGGCCAAATCGTGAGTAGCGATGGAAAGGGTCCTGGTCCCGCCAGTCCTCAGGCACGGCTTCAACGCCTGAGCGAGTCCGAACTGTTTTCACTGCCACAATGGCGTCGCCGCGTCCTGTTCTGGAGCGGCGCCGTGCTGGTGGGCCTGGCCGCGGTGGGCTTCGCCCAGGCGGCGGACTGGGCCTACCGGGTCTTCCACGGCGTCATCACCCACAACAAATACTGGGCGTTCCTGATTACGCCGCTGACGTTTGCCCTGCTGGCATGGCTGACACAGGGGGCGCTCAAGGCCACCCGCGGCTCCGGCATTCCGCAGGCGATTGCCGCGCTCAAGGTGGAGGACGAAGGCTTCCGCCAGGGCCTGCTGTCCCTGCGTGTCGCCATCGGCAAGATGGCGCTGACGCTGGCCGCGCTGCTTGGCGGCGCATCGGTGGGACGCGAAGGCCCCACCGTGCACGTCGGTGCCGGATTGCTCTACTCGCTCGGCCGCCGCTTTGGTTTCGCTGAACCCGCGGCAGCCGGCCGTTTCATCCTCGCTGGCGCCGCCGCGGGCCTCGCCGCTGCGTTCAATACCCCACTGGCTGGCATCGTGTTCGCCATTGAGGAGATGAGCGGATCGTTCGAGCACCGCCTGAGCGGCATCCTGCTCACCGCCGTGTTCGTCGCAGGCATGGTGTCATTGGGCATCCTTGGCAACTACGCCTATTTCGGGCAGTTCGACATCGGCCTGCCGCTCGGCAAGGCGTGGTGGGCGGTGTTGGCCACCGGCGTTGTCTGCGGCCTCGCCGGTGGCTTGTTCGCGCGACTCATCGTGCCCAGCGACCACGGCTTTCGCGGCTTCATCGGGCGTCTTCGCGCGCGCCAGCCGATCGTGTTCGCTGCTGCCTGCGGCCTGGCGCTGGTATTGCTGAGCCAGCTCACGCACACCGGCCTTTACGGCACGGGCTACGCGCAGGCGCGGGAAATCATCGAGGGACATGCCGACACCGTCTCCGCGTTCGGCGTGCTGAAGTTCTTCGGCAATATCGCGTCCTACTGGGCGGGCATTCCCGGCGGCATCTTCTCGCCCGCACTCGCCGTAGGCGCCGGCCTCGGCAACAACCTCACCGCCATCCTCCCCGGTGTGGATCCTTCCGCGGTGGCGCTGCTGGCGATGGCGGCCTACCTGTCGGGTGTGACGCAGGCGCCGCTGACCGCCACGGTGATCTCGATGGAGCTCACCGCCAACCAGCAGATGGTGCTGCCGATCATGGCCACCTGCCTGCTCGCCCGTGCGGCATCGTCCATCCTCTCGCGCAAACCGGTGTACCGCGCCCTCGCGGACAAGCTGATCGAAGGCTACGAACACGAGCTCGCACGGCGTGCCGCCGAAGGCGGGGATAACGACAAGGCGACTGCCGGTGACGATCCCGCCACGCCGATCCCGCCCGCCGCCGGGCGCGACGACCACACGACCTCTCCTTCGCCTGGACACTGATCGAATGAGCCATTCCTGGGATCACCTGTTGCTGGATGCCACGCTCGCGACCTTCGCCGGCGATGCGCCCTACGGTTTGATCCGGCATGGCGCCATCGCGCTGCACGGTGGCCGCATCGATTGGATCGGTTCGCAAAGCGCGTTGCCCAGCGATGCGGAACGCCGCGCGGCCCGCGTCGACCATCTCGATGGCGCGCTGGTAACGCCAGGCCTGGTCGACTGCCACACGCATCTGGTCTTTGGCGGCGATCGCGCGCACGAGTTCGACCTGCGACTCAACGGCGCCAGCTACGAGGAGATCGCACGCGCCGGCGGCGGCATCGTCTCCACCGTCAAGGCCACGCGTGAGGCCAGCGAGGATGCGCTGTTCGCGCAAACCTTGCCGCGTGCACACGCCCTGCTCGCCGATGGCGTCACCACAGTCGAGATCAAGTCAGGCTATGGCCTTGATCTGGAAACGGAGCGGCGCATGCTCCGCGTAGCGCGCCGGATCGGCAAGGCGTTGGGCCTCACGGTACGCACGACGTTCCTGGGCCTGCATGCGCTGCCGCCGGAATACCGCAGCGATCGCGAGGGTTATGTCGCTCTCGTCTGCGACGAGATGCTGCCCGCATTGGCCAGCGAAGGACTAGTGGATGCGGTCGACGCGTTCTGCGAGAACATCGGTTTCACGCCCGCCGAAACGCGCCGCGTGTTCGATCGCGCCACGCAGCTCGGCCTGCCGGTAAAGCTGCACGCCGAGCAGCTGTCCGACCTCGACGGCGCAGCGCTGGTCGCGCGCTACCGTGGCCTGTCGGCGGACCATCTCGAACATCTCAGCGAGAGCGGCATTCGCGCGATGGCAGAAGCCGGCACGGTGGCCGTGCTGCTGCCCGGTGCGTTCTACGCGTTGCGCGAAACCAAGCTTCCGCCCATGGCGAGCCTGCGCGAGCACGGCGTGCCCATGGCGGTGGCCACGGATTGCAATCCGGGCACCTCGCCCCTGCTCTCGTTGCGCCTCGCGGCAGGGATGGCCTGCACGCTTTTCAGGCTGACACCGGAAGAAGCGCTGCGCGGCGTCACCGTCCACGCCGCGCGCGCGCTGGGATTCGCTGATCGCGGCACGCTTGCCGTCGGCCAGCGCGCGGACCTCGCCGTGTGGAATGTCCGCGAGCCTGCCGAGCTGTGCTACTGGATTGGCGGTAGCCACGTACTGCGCAACGTCTTCCTCGGCGGCGAACTGCTTTCGCCGGACGCGTGAACGACGCTGGCCGTAGAGGCTACGGCTTGGCGGTCGGCGTCAGCTCGCTCAGCAGCTTGCCGTTCGCGTCCAGGAACTTGAGGCTGGAAGCTCCATCGGCCGCCACGCCCATCACGATGCGGGGATGGCCTTGTGCATCGCGTAGCGAAACCTTGGCCACACCATCGTCGCCGCGGGTGACCGAGATGCGCGTGGCGCCGTAGTAGCCGTCCTTCTCTCGCTGCTGCATCAAGGCGTCGCGCTGGGCTTCCGGCATCGCCTTGAGCTTCGCCGCCTCGATGAAATCCTGCTCGATGGGCCGGTCGGACCGATCACTGACGATGAGCCCCGCCAGGTGGCCGCTGCTGTCATGGGCGCCCAGCAATTGCACGAGTTGGTCCTGCTCGTACTTGTCGAAGGTGAGGCTGCCGCCGCTATCGACGATCTTGCCGTCCTTGTCCTTGTGGCCGCCGAAAATCAGGCCGCCATTCTCGCTGCCCTCGTCGTTGTAGAACAGCATGCCGGCGACGCCGCGCGGATGCGCGTATTCCTTGCCTCTGTAGATCGCACCGGGGAAGCGGGTCTTGTCCGAGATAACCATGCGCAGCGTGCCGTCCGGCTCAACCAGGTTGATCCGCTGCACGTCGAGCTCTTCGATCTGCAGCTTCTTGGGCTGCACCACAAAGCCGGAAAGCAGCGCCGACACCACCGCCGTGGTCAGCACGCCCGAGTAGATCACCAGGAAACGCTGTCCCCATTGCCCCTTCATGCCGTCTCTCCCTTGTTGAGCCGCCACGATTGCAACATGTGTCCCGGTACGGGAAACGTGCCGGCCGTCATGCCGAAGGCTCAAAAAAAAACCCCCGCATAAGCGGGGGTTTTCGGGAACCGATCAGGTTCAGGCCGACTTCTTCTTCGGAGCGGCCTTCTTGGCGGCGGCCGGCTTGGTCACGGTCGCCTTGGCACCGGCCACAGCCGGCTGCAGCGAATGCGCGCGGGTGTTGCCGTAGCTGCCACGGTAGGTCTTGCCACGACGGGTCTTGCGGTCGCCCTTGCCCATGAGGGAACTCCTTGATTCGTTGGGGTGAACGGCCGACCATCGTATCAGCGACCGTCCAAATCGCAATAGTCACCGTGGGGCAGGCCCTGAGCAGCTTCCCGCATGATCCGGGCAATGTTCCGTGTCGATCTGCACCGTGACGTGCTGGATGCCGAAACGCTCGGCCAATACGTGATTGATCGCAGCGATGGCCGCGGCACTGCTGGCGTTGTCATGCAGTTCCGCGTGCAGGGTCGCCATGCGCGAGCCGGAGGCTAGCTGCCAGACATGCAGGTGATGGACATCGCGGACCGATGCGTGGGCCAGTCGCAATGCGTCGGCGACATCGTCCGTGTCCATGCCGTCGGGCACGCCTTCCAGCAGGATGTGCGACGAGCGGCGCAGCAGGCGCCATGCGCTATTGAGGATCAACACCGACACCAGCAGCGAGAGCACCGGATCGGCCCAGTTCCAGCCCTGCCAGCGCACCAGCAACGCGGCCACCACGGCCGCCACGGAACCCAGCAGGTCGCCAAGCACGTGCAGTGTGGCGCCGGCGACGTTGATGTCATCGTGCGCGTGTCCATGCAGGGTACGCAGCACCAGCAGGTTCACCAGCAGGCCAATCACCGCGACCACCAGCATCATCCCGGAAAGGATGTGCGCTGGATTGAACAGGCGCGTGATCGCCTCGTAGGCGATGAATGCCACCAGCACGAACTGCGTGAGCGCATTGACGAAACCCGCGAGCACTTCCAGCCGGCCGTAGCCATAAGTGCGGCGCGCATCGGCGGGGCGGCGTGCGAACCACGCGCTGGCCACGGCCAGCAGCAGCGCGAGCGAATCGATCAGCATGTGGCCGGCGTCGGCAATCAGCGCGAGCGAGCCGGACCAGAAGCCGCCGACCGCTTCCACCAGCATCATCACGGTGGTCAACACGAACGCAAAAATGAGCTTGCGTTCGCGTCCGCTTACGTGACCGTGCGCATGGTCGTGGCCATGGTCATGCGCATGACCGGAAGCGTGGTCATGATCGTGATGGTCGTGGCGGTGCGCATGGGCGGAATTCATGCGCAAATGCTAGGAATCATGCGGTCCGTTACACAATCACGGCGTAGCCCGCCGTCAATGTGCATGCACGGCCCGGTGTTTGCGCAGATTGATGAAATGCGCCGATGCCACCAGCAAGCCACCGCAGGTCACCAGCACGCTGTGTAGCGCGATGGAATAGTTTTCCGCGAAGGTCACGCCGGTGATCAGCAAGACCAGCCCCGGCATCGCAAGCAGCAACGGCAGCGGCTGGCGATGATGCCGGTAGGCGCTGATCAGCGTCAGCAGCGCCAGTGCGCTGGCGAACAGCACGAAGCCACGTTCGAAGCGATGGTCTGCGAGAAAACCCAGTCCGAATACCGGCAGCAGAGCGAGCACGAACGGCAGCGCTGCACAGTGGATGGCGCATAGAAACGACGCCATCGCGCCAACTCGATCGGCGAGGTACCACCAGCGGCTTTTGTGTTCTCGGGGGGCTGCCATCGGTTTCGATCGGAGCGCAACGCAGGGGTCGGGGGGCCCGGTCTTGACATGTTACATTATAACGTCATGAACGCAAGCCTTGCCGGCAAGCGCCTCCGGCGCCATCGCCGATCAAGCCTTGCGGCAGTTCTTGCAGAGCCCGTGGACTTCCAGCGTCTGCGCCTGCGGACGAAAACCGAAGACTTTGGCCTGAGCCTCGATCAGCTCGGCCACACGTTCGTCACACACTTCCTGCGCGCTGGAGCAGCTGTCGCAGATCAGGAACGGCACCTGGTGCGCCTCGGCCGGGTGATGGCAGGAGACGAAGGCGTTGATGGATTCCAGCTTGTGGATGAAGCCGTGCTCGAGCAGGAAGTCGAGCGCGCGGTACACCGTGGGCGGCGCCGCGTTGCCATGACGTTCGCGCAACTGGTCCAGCAGGTCGTACGCCTTTACCGGCTTGCCGGCGGCAGCGACCAGTTCCAGTACTTCCTTGCGCAACGGGGTGAGGCGCAAACCGCGCTCCTCGCTCGCGTGCTCCACCGCACGCACGAAGCTCTGGGCATCGTCGTGATGATGGTGGTGGTGCACATGCGGCTTGCCTGAAACGCTTTGACTCAATGGATTCACCTCGCGGCCATCATACACCGCTGCCCTGTTAGGCCCGGCTGCCCACGACAGGATGCGGGACGCCAGTGATATGCGGCTTCAACGGCGTGGCGGCAAGGGCGGCGGGGTCGTGCGCCCTTTGGAGCGAGGCCGCGCAAGCACCACGAACCAGCCGATCGGGCCCAATACGGCGGCCCACACCACGCCTTCCACCACGCGGCCTCGCCACCAGCCCAGCAGTGCCCCGACGGCGACGAACACCAGGCTCCACACGCATAGCGCCACCCAGGGCACCAGCCCCATCAGGTTCATGAAAACCTGCAGGAATGCCCCGGGGGCATCGGGATCGACGCCCTGCATGGCCTTGGCCAGCAACTCATCCATGCCGGTTCATTTCCTTGCGCGCATTGCTGCGGCCGTCAGCCCCGCGCCTTGGCGATGGCGACGTCGATGCGCTTGAGCGCTTCTTCGCGGCCCGCCAGGTAGATGGTGTGGTCGATCGACGGCGACACCTGCGTGCCCGTCATCGCCACGCGCAATGGCTGGGCGATCTTGCCCATGCCCAGCTCCAGCCTGGCGGCCACCTGCTCGATCACGCCGTGGATCGGCTCGGGCTTCCATTCGACGGCGGCCAGCAAATCCTTGGCCGCCTCGAGCACCGCGACGGCGCCTTCGTTCTGCAGGTGCTTGGCCACGGCTTTCTCGTCCCACTCGACGATGGGGCCGTACCAGATCTTCGCGCGCTCGGCCATTTCCTTCAGCGTCTGCACGCGGTCGCGGAGCGCCACGATCACGTCCGCCGGCTTGGGCCACGTGCTGAAGTCGATGCCGGCCTGCGCCAGGTGCCATTCAAATTCCGGAACGATGGCGCTTGGCTCTTCGTTCTTGAGGTAATGCTGGTTGAGCCACGACAGCTTGGTGACGTCGAAGCGCGAGGCGGCCTTGTTGACGTCACTGATGTCGAACAGGCGGACCATCTCCTCCTCGGAGAAGATTTCCTGGTCCCCATGCGACCAGCCCAGGCGCACGAGGTAATTGAGCAGCGCGTGCGGCAGGAAGCCATCGTCACGGTATTGCATGACGCTCACCGCGCCGTGGCGCTTGCTGAGCTTCTGGCCATCCGGGCCGAGGATCATCGGCAGGTGCGCGAATTCCGGCACCGGCGCGCCCAGTGCCTTGTAGATGTTGATCTGGCGTGGCGTGTTGTTCACATGGTCGTCGCCACGGATCACCTCGGTGATGCCCATGTCGATGTCGTCCACCACCACGGCGAAGTTGTAGGTCGGCCAGCCGTCCGAACGGAAGATCACCAGATCGTCCAGCTCGGTGTTGGCCCACTCGATGCGGCCCTTCACCTTGTCGTCGAACACCACCGATCCCTCCAGCGGATTCCTGAAGCGGATCACGCGGTTCGGATCGTCGCGGTAAGGCTCGTTGCGGTCGCGGTAATAGCCGTTGTAGCGGGGCTTCTCGCCCTTGGCCATGGCCTCGTTGCGCATCGCCTCGATCTCGTCCTTGGTCTCGTAGGCGTAGTAGGCCTTGCCCGCCTTCAGCAGTTCGTCGGCCACCTGCTTGTAGCGCTCCAGGCGTGCGGTCTGGTAGACCGGACCTTCGTCGTGATGAAGGCCCAGCCAGTTCATGCCATCGAGGATGGCCTGCACCGCCTCCTGCGTGGAGCGCTCGCGATCGGTATCCTCGATGCGCAGGACGAACTGGCCGCCGCGGCGACGCGCTTCCAGCCAGCAATACAGCGCCGTGCGGGCCCCGCCGATATGCAGGAAACCGGTAGGGCTGGGGGCAAAACGGGTGCGGACGGTCATGGGGAATTCGATGAGGCTCAAGGAAAGTGAACGATTTTAGCCGATACCACGTGCCGCGCCGAATCGCAGATGCAGGGTTACGCATGGCCCTCGCCCTGCCCCTCCTGGCCCTATGGACTCTTGCGCTGCCCGCGCGGGCGGACAACCCCGGCTACGATCGCCCCGGACTGGGCTTCCAGCCGGCCGTGCTCAATGCGGGCGATGTGACGATCGAACAGGGCCTGCCGACCTGCACGCAGGATCACGATGCCGGCACGAAGCAATCCCAATACACCACGGACACACTACTGCGCATGGGCCTCGGCGGCCCGTTCGAGATACAGCTGGGCACCTCGCTGTTCAACGCGCTGCACCAGACCGGCATGGGGCAAGACAGCTGGGCCCATGGGCGCGGCGACACCATCCTCGGGCTCAAACTGGCGCCGCACCAGCAGGGAGACTTCACCTGGGGCGTCCTTGGCAGCGTGGAATTCACCGATGGCGCGCGGGACATCCGCAATGATCGGCGCCAATACCTGCTTGGTGGCGACTTCAACTGGCAACTCACGCCAGCGGACGCCGTAGGCAGCTACGTCGAAGACGTGCGGTCGGGCGGCCAGGACGAAACCACTCTCGCATTCAGTGAAAACCACGCATTGACCCACGCCTTGACCGGCTATGTCGAAGCCGCGCTCGTGCACGACACGGGCGAGCGCAGCGGCACCGAGGCCGGCGCTGGCCTGGCGTGGATGGTAGGCCAACGCGTGCAGCTGGATGGCGGTGTGCGCCATCGCCTGAGCGGACACGCCCAGGCCTGGATGGCCAGCTTGGGCGTGTCGGTGTACTTCGGCCACTGATCAGGGGGCCGGCCTGTCACCTCACTTCACCGTGATGGTGACCGACTTGGAGACAATGGCCGGCTCGAACGGAATGTGGTTCTCGTCACCCAGCTCCAGCTGCAAGGTGTGCTTGCCGGGCGCGAGCTTGATCGTGGTTTCGGTCTGTCCGTTGCCGAAGTGGAGGTGTTGGTCGTCCTTCGGAATCGGCTGACCGGCAGCGGGAAGGTCCTTCACGTCCACCAGCAGATGGTGATGGCCGGTGCCTTCCTTCTTCACGCCGGCGGGCGCCACGCCCATGCCCTTGAGTCCGAACACCACGGTCACGTCCTGGCCCACCACCGCACCATCCTTCGGCGACACGATGTAGACCTCGGCGCCCGCGGGAGCCTTGGTTGTCGGCAGGGCTGGCGTATCGGCGGCGAAGGCGGTGACCGTTGTGCCGGCCAAGGCGAGTGCAAGCAGCAAGCATTTCATCGACGTGTCTCCACGGTGACAAGTCCCGGGAGTGTAACCGCGAAGTCGTCGTGAGGCGGTGCACGGCGTTACGACGACAACCGGCGTCATGCATGCGTCACACATACGCCATGCCAGCGAAACGCCCACAGAGGAACCTGCACCGGGCCAGCCAACGGTATGCAACAGTGCGCATCGGCATCGTCAGCGAAACGTATCCACCCGAAATCAACGGCGTGGCATTGACCGTGCACAGCCTCGCCGCCGGACTGGCGTCACAGGGACATACGGTCGACCTGATTCGTCCCAGGCAGCAGACCCTGTTCGACGACGAGCCCGGCATCGTCGCCCTCGAAGTACGCGGTGCTTCGCTGCCTCGCTATCCCGGACTGCGCTTCGGCCTGCCCGCCGGCGGCCTGCTGCGCGAACGCTGGAAGCGGCTGCGCCCGGATGCGATCTACGTCGCCACCGAAGGTCCACTGGGCTGGTCAGCCATCCGCACCGCCCGGCAGCTCGGCATTCCCGCTGCCACCGGTTTCCACACTCGCTTTGACACCTATGCCGATCACTATGGCGTGGGCTTCCTCACGCCGATCGTGCGCGGCTACCTGCGCCGCTTTCATCGACGCGCCGGGGCCACCCTGGTTCCCACCGAAACGCTCGCTGCGGAGCTTGCAGCCCTGGGTGTCGATACGGCGCGCCTGCTTCGTCGCGCGGTCGATACGCAGCTGTTCCATCCGCGTCATCGCAGCGCGGAGCTGCGCGAGACGTGGGGCGTCGACGGCAACACGCCGGTGGTGCTCTACGTGGGACGCATCGCCCCGGAGAAAAACCTGGAGCTGGCCGTGCGCGCCTTTCGCGCCATCCAGCAACAGGTGCCGAAGGCGCGCTACGTGTGGGTGGGCGACGGCCCCGCCCGTGCCGCGCTGGAGGCCGCCAATCCCGACTTCATCTTCGTGGGCATGCAGCGCGGCGAGGCACTGGCCCGCCACTACGCCAGTGCCGACCTGTTTCCCTTCCCCAGCCTCAGCGAGACCTTCGGCAACGTCATCCTCGAAGCGCTCGCGTCAGGCCTGCCGGTGATTGCGTACGAAGAAGGAGCGGCGCGCGAACATCTGCGCACCGGGCACAACGGTTACCGCATTGACGCCGGCGATGAAAACGCCTTCCTGGCGTCTGCTACGACCCTTGCCGGCAACGCCAGCCTTATTCGCCACATGGGCCGCGCCGCCCACGCCAGCATGGCGAGCCTCTCGCCCGATGTGGTGATCCGCGAGTTTGAAAACCTGTTGCGTGAACTGGCCCGGGAGAACGTGCATGAACACTCTGCCACCGCTGCACACGCCTGACCTGCCACGTTTCGCGATTGACCGCCGCATGTGTTTGGCGGCCAATCGCTGGGGCACGCGCCGCGCCGTCGGCATTTTCTTCGGCATCATCAGTCGGCTGGGTGATGGCGTGTTCTGGTATTCGCTGATGGCGGCACTCGTTCTGATCGACGGCCATCGCGGATTGCTCGCCGCCGCGCAGATGGCTGCGACCGGGTTGACCGCACTGATGCTCTACCGCCTGCTCAAGCGCTGGACGCGTCGGCCCCGACCATTTCGCGCATGCCCAGGCGTGATTGCCCACGTGCCGCCGCTGGACGAATTCAGCTTTCCCTCCGGCCACACCTTGCAGGCGGTGAGTTTCACCATCGTGGCGCTCGCCTGGTACCCGTTGCTCGCGCCACTGCTGCTCACCTTCACCACGCTGGTGGGCGCTTCGCGCGTGATCCTTGGCCTGCACTATCCGAGCGACGTGATTGCAGCGACGGCGATCGGCGGCGCGCTGGGTGCAGTCTCGTTGTGGTTGCTGCCGTTGCAGACGTTGATGGGCTGAGGCCAG
>NZ_DASRZX010000123.1:0-12581 GCF_035685885.1 Dyella sp.
GCCCAAGCCCGATAGTTTTGGTTCTACGGGGCACTACTGGGACGACGAAGGTTGGTTGCTGCCGGTGCTGTGGGAGCCGTTGGCTACGCCCGTTCGGCCGAAGGACCACATCGCAGAGCTTGGTCCTCTATTGCCGCAGAAGTATTCGCCCATCCAGCCGACCACGGGCAACGGAAACCAAGGGGCTTATCTCGCCGAAGTTGGCCGTGAGGTCTACGAGTTTTTGATCGGCCCAATGGGTGTTCGCGACTCGGGTTATGCGTTGGAGGCATCCGATGTGGATGCGCCGCTCAAGCGCATCGACGATGCCATGCAGGCGATCATTCGCGATGACCCGAGTTTGGATGCGACCACGAAGGAGCAGACGGTTCTCTCTAGGTACGGGCAAGGGCTGTTTCGTCGTCGCATCTTTAACTTCGAGACTTCATGTCGGCTCACTAAGGTGAGTAATCCTAGGCTTTTGGTGGCAAGCCATATCAAGCCGTGGCGACTGTGCGAGGACTCGATTGAGCGACTTGATGGGGCGAATGGCCTCTTGCTTACGCCGCACGTCGACAGGCTGTTCGATCGAGGATTTATTAGCTTTGAAGACGGTGGTGATGTGTTGCTATCGCGAAAGCTCGATCACATCGACTTGGATCGGCTTGGACTGAGCGAGGCGTGTGCGAATGGTTGTGGTGTGTTTCATCCTAAGCAGGCGACTTATCTCGCCTATCACCGGAGCAACGTCTTTCTGCGGTGATGCGCCGGCGATTCGTCGGGGATATTCGCTCTCGTGCCAGTACGCATGATACTGATGGTAGTGCGAGCGTAACGCTGACAGGAGTTGGTTTTTGCTTTTTTTGCGGTCTCAAAGCCACGCGCGGTGTCTTCTTGTTGTCGCGATTGGCCTCGGTAGCAAATGCCGAGAAGCGCGGGTCGAGTGAGTAGCACCTCAAACGACCCGCTGACCATCACCAACTTCTGGAGCGTTGATCATGGCTGTTCGCGATCATACGGGACGCATTCGCCCGTCCATTCCCCTGAGGGCACCTTCACTTCCTGTTCCGGCGGCTCGCGTTCTGCGAGCAGAGCAGCAAAACCGGGGTCAGAGTCCATTTTCTGGCTGCGGGCATACAGTGACCGTTGACATGACGATTCTCCTGGCACGGGTGGAAACGCGTGCATCCCGGAGGTGGCGGGAGTCCATACCATCAGCCTCTGACAACCACACCGCTGTGCGGTGCTGGGCCATGATGGGCTATCTGGGTGTCGGTGCAACGCATCTTCGGTCGTTGGGACATCTTGCAACACTCCCGCTGCTCACGCAGCCTTTAATGTGTTGCAACGACCGGCTGAAACCGCAGCCCCGAGCGGACGTCGCATGGATGCCTTCGCTGAAGTAACTTCGTCGACGTTACTTGTGGCCGATCCCGAACAGGAGAAAGGCCAGGCCTACGATCACGACGGTCGCCAAGGCATTGGCTGCGGAGGCGATCAACGCGGCTCGGAGAAGGGATATTTTCAGAATTCTTGCGTAAATAGCAGTTTGTGCAAAACCGTACCAAGCACAACTGAGAAGCGCGATAGCAAGACCAAGCAAGAGCCAGTACGTATTTCCGTTGACTAGGATGGTGGTGGCAATCGACAGGCCCAGCGCGAACGGTGCCAGCAGATAGCAATGAATGTAGAAAGGCTGACGAAGCGTCTCCCGGTCCACGGGGGACTTCTGTTGACGCAACATGCCGAACGCACCAAAGAGCGCGAAGAGGCAGTAGATGACGCTGCGAGTTGCAATAACACCCTGCTCGGTGGCGAAGAGCTCTCTGCCAAGCACGGTATTGGCCTTTGCCATGCCCGTGGGCGAGCTGAGTTCAATCACATGCGCCACGACCACGGTAAGAATGAGCATCAGGGGTGGACCGATCATTTCTGTAAACTGGCGGTCCCGATCCTGGCGTAATTGCCGTTCTGTATAGATCGCGACAGCCACGGGATGGCGAAAGGTTCGCCACAGGGCGCGTGGGTAGAACACGAGCCAGCTCATCACCTCGTAGAGGAACTCTTCGAGCGATTGCAGAATGCGCATGAAGTCCATCGGCGTCCTCCGGCGAACAGCGTGCAGTGAAATTCGCTTGGTGTGTCTAAACCTTGCGCGTCGATGTCTTCGACTACATCGAGGTCTTCTACAATCGAACCCGTCGCCACAGCCATCTCGGTGGCGTCAGCCCAGAGGCCTTCGAGAAGGCCTCACAGTGAGGCTGGCTAGTGTCGTAAATCCCGGGGCAGTCCAGTTTCGTCTCAATCTACCAATTCCAACGCAGGCCAACCTTGCCATCCCAGGCGTGGAACCCACGATTGCCGAACCCCTTCTGGTAACCCAGGTTCGCGTAAAACGATGTCTTCTGGCTCAGTTGCCAACTCATGCCGCCATTGAGTTGCCACCACGTGCCTTTGATGCTTCCGTCAAAGGGAACGAAACCGTCGTCAGAGGAGAAGGCCGTGATCGGTTCGCCCTTGAATTCCTTCCACACATTGAATCGCAACCATCCCGTGAACAGTCGGCGAATACCTTGATCGGTGGGTTCCAGTGTCCAGGTATTGGCCCAGCGCAGTCCGGCGCGTCCGACCAGTGATTCAATGTTGCTGAAAGCGACCTGTGCGGCGGCGTCACTACTGCCGCCGCCATTGATGCGCTGATAAATCACCTGCAGCTGGGGCTCCCATTCCTGCGCATCGTGATAGAAGGGATAGCCCCCCTCCAGCGACGCTGCCCACCCGAAGTTGGCACGTTTCAAGGCGTAGTTGTCCGCCGATTGGGCGCTAGACTTGTACCAGCTTCCTTGGAGTACGGCATCAAGGTACGGCCCCTGGTGCCAGTAATGTGTCCAATAAAGACCAAGCGACTGCGCCTTTACGACATTGCGACCGGCATAAGTGTCGTCCCAGTTGGTGACGCTGCTCCGGATGCGACCATCCGCCAGATATAAGCCCGTAAAGTCACGCTGATCGTTGTCGTGCTCCTTGGCGTAGATATCCAAGCCACCCTGCAGCGTCACCTGGTTGTAGTCATAGTGCGGACTCCCGCCGTAGATGCCTCGATCACTTCCATCTACATCGCCTTCTTCGCCGATGACGCGTACCCACGCGGCGTTGAATGCGCCGCGTTGCCAAAGATCCGTTCGTCCTTCCAACTGCTGCTCATCGCCGACGCGTTCGTGCAGGTTTCCGAGCGTTCCCCAGCCATAGCGCAACGCCATCGCAGGCAACGCGGTGTATAGCGAGACCTCGGGACGGTAATCGGGTGCCAATGCCGGATCCGGTGTCGGTGGTTTAGGCGGAATGGGAGTCGGTGGCGGGTCGACGGGCGTTGGGGGCAGCGGCGGCGACGGAGGTGGCGACGGAGGTGCCGGTGGTGCTGGCGGCACCGGCGGCCCGGCGCATGGCGGAATGGGTGCGTTCGGATGCGAGCAATTGATCGCTGAACTGAGAAACCAGTCTTGTTCGGTGCCGGGCGTCACGCCGCCGCGTTGAAGGGTGTACTCGTAGGGACCGGCAAACACTCGATGGGTCAGCGCGAAGGCGTCCGACGCTGTGACGCCACCCACCATCGCCAGTACCACCGGGATGCCGTCATAGGTTGTCAGTGCGCCACCGCCGCCACTGTTGGTCACCGCGATGTGCGACGTACCCGTGGCACTCCCTCCATAGATGATCAAGCGATCGGAAGGCGAGTAATCGGTATCCAGATAGGTATGGATATCCAGTGTGCCATCGCCGCTGTAGTTGTTGACGGTGAGCGTCTTATAGCTCGCTGCGAGGGTTGGATCGCCTGTGGGCGCTGTAAAGGCGATGGTGCTTGGATCGTTGATGAGATCCGAGATATTGGAGTTGCCCGTCATGGTCCATGTGGATTCGACCAGGGTGACGTTCGACTGGCTGTCCGTTTCGGTTCGCGCGTCGCCGGTTACTCGCGACAACTCAACACGCACGTTGGCCAGGCCGGCCGTGGCAGTCGTCCCCGGGGGCAGACTGACAGGGCCCGACGTCAGGCTTCCAGGCGAGACGCTCGCAGACGAGGGCTGGGATGCAGTCGATGCGTCAGCATCCATTGGGGGCTCCGCCGAAATGGGCAAAGGAGGAGCTGGTTGCGTTAGCGCAGGCACGGGAATGTCTGCCGTCGATCCCACATGAAGCCAGCGGTGCTGGGTCGCTGTGTCGGTGCCTTCAGCCGTTGAGTTGGCGAGTGTTACCGAGCCGATGCCGGCCACGGCGATGATGGGGCCCGAAGCGCTGACCAGGGTGCTTCCGTTAAAGCTGGCACTCGACGGCTGCGTCGTGCCCGACGCTGGATCGTCGGCTCCGTAAACCAGGAGAGCCGCTGCGTTCGTGCCCGTCACGTTTATCTGCGAACTATCACCCAGCACCGTTCCGCCATTCAACGCCACAGCGCCGTGAGCGCCTGCGCCAGATGTATTCAGTGAAGTTCCATGGAGATCAACCAGGCTTCCGGCGTTGAATGCCAGCGCACCGAAAGCCGAGCCCCCGCTCGTTGTCACCGAGCCCGATGTCGAATGAATGTCGCCGCCGCTGAGTGCGTAAAGTCCATGGGCGAGAGCACCACTCGTCACGATGCCAAGGTGGTCGGCATCAATCGTGGCCCCCGACGGTTGATATTCGCGTTGAGCCACAGCGCCGTAGCCCGAGTCCGCCAACGTGGTGACATCGACATCATTGACCGTGACTTGCGCAGGCCCATTGGAAGAGCTTCGCTCTTCGGAAACGGCCCAGATGCCATAGCTGTTCTGGCCGTGGATCAGGACGTTTGAGGCATTTAGCGTGAGGTTGCTATTGTCTGCGCCCACGCCGCTCGATTGGCCCGTTCCCCACGTTTCGAGCGTCATGTTGGATGCCGTCAGATTGCCTCCCAACCTCGTTCCGATGGCGAATGCCTGGGTGCCTCCATGTGTGACTATGGTGCCTCCATCGATCGTGGCTGAGACATTGGCCTTGTCCGCCGTGATACCGCGCGCCCGTTCTCCGTATGTGGTGATGTCCACGTTCGTTGCATCGAGCGTCGAGCCGTCAACCCAGATACCGACTGCCTCGCCTAGCCCCTCGGTGGTTACCTTGACATTGCTGAGTGTCGCTACCGCGCCGTAGCGAAGTGCAATTGCCGTCGCGGTGCTGTTCGCGCCCGTGGTGACGCTACTGTCCTCGACGCGAAGTTGGGTCCCCGGTGTGCCCGCCGGTACCGTTAAGCTGTCCAGGTAGATGCCATACGGGGCGAGGCTTCCCGACGCGTCGTACAAAATCGACGAGCCGGCAAACACATTCACCTGAGCACCGGCGACGGCATAGATGCCAGCGCGTGAAGACTTTCCGGTCACCTCAATTGCAGTGTCGTTGAGATCTGCCACCGAACCGGCATCCGTCGCGTACAGCCCGTAGTTGAATGCACCGGTCGCCGTCAACGTGCTTCTACTGATCGCAACATGTCCACCCGTGTCGACACGCGCCGCAATCGACGCAGAGTTTGGCGTGGCTGTGGTGGCATAGGCGTTCGACTGGATCTGCGAATCGCTCAACGACACGAGGCCGCCATTCGAAGCCCAAGCCCCGGTGGCGGTGAGCGAGCGGGCGCTTGTCGTAACGACGCCACTGGAGAATGTGATGGAGCTTCCCGCGCCATCTGCGCGCAACCCGTTCGCGCCAGTGCCCGCGGCGTAGTCGACATCAACGGTGCTGTTGCTGAGATCGATAAGGCCTTGGTTGCGCGCAAGGATTCCCCGAATACTGCTGGAAGCCACTGTCTGATCGTTGAGGATACGTACGGCCAGACCATCCCCGCTGACGTGGGCGCCGGTCTCGGCCATCACGCCCCACTGTCCGTTTGACTGCCCCGGCGCATTGATCACCAGCTGGGTGTTCGTCAAATTCATTTGAGCGCCGTCGCTGGCCGTTGCGCCGTGCAGATTGTCACGACGCGATAGCGCACTGAAACTCAAGCGGGCGCCTGATATCTGCAGCAAGCTACCGGCGCCGATGGCAACGAATCCCTGCTGTGTATTCCCCTCAACACCGTTGGTGATCTGTCCACCAGAGAATGTGATCTTCCCTCCGGACATCGCACGCGCACCGATGGTGTTTACCGCATTGAGCGACACGTTCACATTGTTGGCAGTGATTGCTCCCGTCTGCGTGGCATTGAGGCCAGGCACGGCGGCAGCGGTTACAGCGATGGACGTGTTGCTTGCCGTGCACTGGCCGCTAGATAAGGAAACCGTTCCGGCAGGACACGCTGACTGCCCGTGGGCGGGATAGAGCATCGCGCTTACAAGGCATGCAGCCAGCGGTCGGAGAATTAGGCCTCCAAGGGCGCGCGGGCGACCACGCGGTACGCCTGTAGCCGTTATCGTCCACTCCGGTTTCCCGGGCTTGTTGAAGCTCATGACACGACCACCTCTTGCAGGTGCACCCACCAGCAGCGGGTGGGCCGCTTTACGGGCTGGATCGAGAAACTGAGCAACGAATTGCTTGAACGACAATGGGCGCGATACCGCCGGCGCCGGCACACACGCGGTCACATTCGACGCCCATGCAGCGCGGCCCACGGAGCGTGGTTGGGCGCCCGGCTATTGCACGAGATCGCCGACAAGCTTCCGCTGCGGCCGGCCGCCTATCCCAGCGAAGATGCATACGCAACCGCAAGCAATCTGACCTGCGCCGCAAGATACTTCAAGCGAAAATTTACGGGCGTACAAGTCCGTAGTTTTACCAGTACCAATCGAGCAGCAGTACGGCTGACAGTTCCCGTGTTGGTGAGCCGATCTCGTTCGATGGGTTGATAGAAGATCGCTGATTTCGTCTGGCTTCGGGGTCCGCATATGGACTCCTCCCCATTGCAAACACTCTGTTCTTTGGCTCCCTGAGTCGACTGCTCACGTATATTCGGCCTCTGACTGCCACATCGATCAATCGATGCTCGGCCTTGATGGGCTATTCGCGCGCTGGCTCCCGATCGCTTTCACGTGCCTGGGAAGCGGTGCGACTGGTCAACGAGTGTGGTGTAGCCGTGACGCAGGCGGCCCGTGATCTGGGGCTGCATGAGAACGTGCTGCGCAAATGGGTAACCAGCTGCAATTGAATCGCCCCTGGTTCTTAGGAGGATCCAACTCTTGAGAAGACGGAGCCATGAACAAGTCGAACAAGTTCTCACCTGAGGTCCGCGAGCGCGCAGTGCGCATGGCGCAAGAGCACCGCGGGGAATACCCGTTGGGGCGCGAAGGCACGGCGGTGGCGCGCTGCACGGTTAAGCGGCTGATGCGCCGGCTCAGCTTTGCCATCCAGTTCGATTAGCGCATCCCTCAGCTGCAAACCCCATCCCGGTTACACAAAATTCTGCACACGCTCCCCGGACTTTGGTGACCCGAAAAACGAAACGGCCGCCCTGAGGCGACCTTCGATGGTGTTGCTTGGGGAATGAGCCGGCACGGCAGACGCCATGCCGGCTCCAATCTTCATGCCGTGCTTACAGATCCACGCCGAAGCCGGCGCCGACCGAGGTCTGCGAGCCGCTGGCCGTGGCGCCCACGCTCACATGCATGTTGCTGCCAAGCGGCGCCGCGTAGCCCACCGAGATCGCGGAGCGGCCCGATTGCGACCCGACGCCTGCCGCGATGCGGCCAATGCCAGTGGCGCCCGCCGCATTGATCGCCATCTGTGTCGACGCTGCACTCATCGCACCCGATTCGTCGATACGCTTGTTGACGTTCTGGAACTGGTCGTTCATTTGGCTGCGCAGGTCAGTCAGCGCCTGCTGGTTGCCGACGGTCGCATCCGTATAGGCCTTGGCGGCATTCAGTGTCTGGGTGGCGCTGGCATCGGTATAGGTCTTGGCAGTGGCCAATGCCTGGTCGATCTGGCTGACGTTGGCTGCGTCCGTCGGCGCCGTGCCGGCGGCGACGTTGGTAATGCGACGCTGGTTGGTGGCCGAACCCACCGATACGGTGTTGGCCTGATCGGCGACCGAGCCCTGGCCAAGTGCCACGGCGTTGGCCGCCGTCACCGATGAGCCCTGGCCGATGGCCGTACCCGAGGCGGCCGTCACCGAGGCGCTTTCGCCCACGGCGACGGCATTGGTCGCCGTGGCTGCAATGGTGGCATTGGCGCCGACGGCGGTACTGCCATCGGCATTCACCTTAGCGTTGCCACCGAGCGCGGTGTCGTTCGGGCCGGCTGCGTAGCTGTCGCCGCCTACCGCCGTGCCGTGATCACCACCCACGGTGGCGTTGTTGCCCACGGCGACGCCACTGGAGCTGGCTGCTACCGAGGCGGTGCCCGAGCCATCGACGGCAATCGTGCTGGGTACCGAACCGCCCACCGGCGTCTGCTGCAGGGCAGTGATGGCCCCCTGCACGATCGACATCTGGCTGTTGAGCTGGGTGATCTCCAGCGCGTCCTGGCTTTCCAGGCTGTTGAGGGTGCTGAGTTGACCGAAGTTCACCGCGTCCGTGCTTGCCGTGCCGGCGGCAACGTTGTGGATCACCGTGCCGTTGGCTCCGCCCATCGTGACGCTGTCCATGCTTGCCGCGTCATAGTTCACCGCCATGGCGCTGACCTGCGACATGCCCGAGGTAACGGCCGAGGTAAGCTGGCTTAGATTCACCGCGTCGGTGGCCTGAGTGCCGGCTGCGACGTTGGACAACTTCACGGGCGTCGTGCCGTCACCCAGCGCCACCGCGGTTCGCGTGGCATCCGCATACGTCACGGCGACCAGCGCATTGCCGCTGGTGTCGATCAGTCCCGAAGCCTGCATCTGCGAAACGTTGACCGCATCGGTGGCTGCCGTGCCAGCCGTGACATTGGTGATGCGACTCGTGAATTTGGTGCCACCCGTACTGCCGTCATTACCCACCGATACGGTGTTGCTGACAGATGCCCGCGCATTGGCACCCAGGGCGACCGCGTTGTTGGCTGTGGCTTGCGCACTGGCACCCAAGGCGACCGCGGAGCTGGCGCTGGCGAGTGCACTGGAACCCAACGCCATCGCATTGGTGACCTGCGAGCTCGCCCCGGAGGGAGTCTTCACCTGCGCGCTGTAACCAATCGCAACGGAGTTGCTCGGCATGGCGTTCTGAGGCGCCGCCGGGTTCTGGCCGAACGCCGAGTAGTTATAGATGGATGCGAGTGCTCCCAGCGCGACGTCATTTTTACCTGCCGCCGCGCCGTAACCCAGCGCGGTGCCGTATTGCGTTACGTCGGTGTTGGAGCCAATGGCCGTACCGTAGTTGTAGTAGTACTGATTCCCCAGGGAATCCTGATACCCATCAATCGTCGCCCAATTGCCCATGGCGGTTGCATAGGTGCCATTGGCACTCACGTTGTAACCAACGCCGGTGGAGTAGGTGCCCAGCACGGTGGCATACGTACCCACGGCGACGGTATCTCTGCTGCCGGTCTCCGAGAAGGAGCCCACGGCGACCGACGCACCTGACTGGTTGATGGCGTTGAATCCGATCGCGGTGGAGGCTCCGCCCTCAGTCATGGCGTAGCCGCCGATCGCAACTGACTGGTCACCCACGGCAATGGATTGATTGCCGATACTAATCGCCTGTGCACCGCTGGCCGTGGAGGCGTTGCCGATAGCCACGGTCGAGCCACCCGAGGCAATGGCCTGGTAGCCGCCGGCGATGCTGTAGTCGCCTTGTGCCAATGCCTCGACCCCCATGGCCGTGCTGGCGACGCCTTGTGCCTGCGCCGCAAACCCCACGGCTGTGCCAGCGGTGCCCTGTGCCAGCGACGAAGGGCCGATGGCCATGCTGTAATCGCCAGTGGCCGAGGCGGAATTGCCCATGGCCATGGCATTCGCACCGCTCGACACGGTGCCAACGCCAAGCGCGATGGAGCCGGTGCCAGACGCCACCGCGCTTGGACCGATGGCCATGGCGAGATCGCCCGAGGCTGCTGCCGCCTGCGGGTTGCCTGATGCATCGTAAACCTCTGCATTGCCGTCGACGTCCACCGCGACTCCACCCAGCGCCAGACTGCTGCGACCGGTAGCCTGCGCATTGGCACCGACGGCGATGGCATTGAGGTTCGTTGCGCCCGCGCCGAAGCCGAGCGCGGTCGCGTAGTCGGCGCCGGTAACGGCGCTGTGGCCGATAGCCGATGAGCCGATGCCCATGGCTGTCGAGTTGCCGCCCACGGAGGTGGTGTAGTCGTCCAGGGCGAAGCTGTTGTAGCCCAGGGCGGTGCTTTCGGTGCCGAGCGCCGTGCTCAGCGCACCACCGGCCACGCTGCTGGTGCCAAGTGAAAGCGCGTTGTCGCTGCCATCAGCAGAGCCGTCGGCAGAGAAATAGACGGGCGTGGTGGGATCGGTCGGCGCGGGCGCGGAGGTTTGCGGCGTCACTTGCGGCGTTGTGTGCTGGCCCGGAGCATCGGCGGCCATGGCGGACGTTGCCGAAAGCGCCATGCCGATGGCCAGCGACAGCGCCGCCACGCCGGAACGCACGCACTTGGCACGGCCACCCTTGCCGTTGGCCTTGGCCAACTCGCTGGCAACGACGGTTGTACCCAGCGACTTGCTCCAGATCTTGCTGTGAATCTTGTTCATGGAATTCCCCGAATAGTGGTTCCGTGTGCATGCGCCTGCTCGCCGTTGATCGGCGCTGGAATGCGTCATGCAAATGTGCTCGGACGTCTAGACGTCCAATAAAATGGGATGAAAAATCGGCGACCTCCCTGGATCGGGGACAAGCTGTCCCGCGGCGGCTTCGAGAAGCCACCCAAGTCGCAAGGAAGTTCACTTGCGAGGAGCCCGAGCGTGCCCGGGCCCCTCGCAGTTCAGGCTGGCGACCGACCGCTTACTGGTAGCTGCCCAGCACGCTAACCCCGCTGAAGACCTGGCTTCCGCCCGAGACCGTCACGTTGTAGGTGCCCCCTGCCGGTGCGCGGAGCGTTACCGCTTCGGTATTGGTGTTCGCGTGCGCCGACACCCATGACGAGGCGCCAAGGGCCACGGTCAGCGTGACGTCACCCGTGCCACCCGAGGTGCGGAAGGTCAGGGTGGACTTGCCAGACGGCACCAGCAGAGTGAACTGCTGTGACGCACCGGGAGTGCCCTGCGTGGTAACCGCGACATTGTTGCCCAGCGCAGTGATGACCGGCGGCGGCGTGGTGCCAGACGGCGGCGTGCCATCGCCCCAGGTATAAGCCAGCTGGTTGAAGGCGCTGATGTCGAGCGAGCCGAAGCCCGTGGTGAAGTCCCAGCCCGGCGCGCCGTTGTAGCCATAAGTCGTGCCGGCAAGGTACACACCGTTATTGCCCGACGTCACGTCATGCAGCACTTGTGGCGTGCTCGGGAAATCCCGGTACATGTCGCTGGCCGGGAAGCCGATCGAGTTGTTCGCGTAGGTCTGCGCACGCGCAAACACGCCCACGAAGATCGGTGAAGCGAGGCTGGTGCCGCCGATGCCATACCGCTGGCCGTTGATGTAGATCACGGCGCCGGTGACCGACGATGCATCGAAAGCGATATCCGGGAGCTGGCGCGCGGTCGCGCCCAGCGCCGTGGCCTGCCACGTGGGAGCCGCCTCGAACAGGCTCACGCCACCACCGGTGGCCCAGATGCGGTTATTGCCGTCGCCAGCATCCGCGATGCCGTCATTCCAGGTGACTTCGCCTGCCCATGCGGTGCCATTGGTGGTCACTTCCGTACCGCCGACGGCGATCACATACGGCGACGTCGCCGGCTCGCTCGACGAATAGGTGCCGAGGCTGAACGGTGCAGGCAGCACCACGCCAGCGTTGGTTTCGAACTCCCCTCGGGTCGCGGTGTACACACCCTGGTCACCGGAAGCGACCGAGAAGGTCTGCCCCTGTGCCACGGCCTGGGCAAAAATAGCGTCATCGGCCGCCTGGTTGCCCGACTGGTTGGCCGCCGTCTCGTCTTCGCCCAGCGACACGTTGATGATCTTGGCGATATTGTCCACGACCGCCTGGTTGTAGGCAGCCGTGATGCCGGCGTCGGTCAGCTCCTCGTCATAGGCACCATAGAGGCCGTTGGCCGCCGTGTAGAACACGAGTTGCTTGACGCCACCAGACGTGCCGATGATGGTCTGCGAGTCCAGGTTCCACTCGCTGTCGCTGTTCTGGTCATCGGAGAAATCCCGCTCGCCCGAAAGCGTCACCGGCACCACCTTGACGTTGACCGGATTGAGGCCGTTCACCGTGGTCATCGTGTTCAGGTCGGCCTGCGTCTGGGTAAGGTCGCCCCAGGTAATGATGCCCACCGTAGTATTGTAGGCCGTCGGGGTGTTCCCCGCGTCATAGATCAGCGGAAACTGCGTCGGCGGATGCAGCACGTTGGCCGGACCCGACTGCGTGCCCGTCGCGGTCGCCGAAGAAAGCTGTGCACTGACGTGGCTCAGCGGATGTTTCACGCTGACATTCTGCAGGCCGGTCACCGCGCCGACAATGCCACTCAATGCCTGGGGCACCATGGCATCGCTGTCGTTGCCAAACCGCAACTTGCCGTTCTCGGTGTACGACTTCATCGTAGCGTTGAAGGCCTTGCTCACGGCGGCGGCATTGCCGTCCGC
>NZ_DASRZX010000124.1:0-25918 GCF_035685885.1 Dyella sp.
GCTCGTAGATGGCCGTGAGCGAGAACGTCGGCGCATGCGGCAGATCGTTGCCCGTGACGTCCATGCAGTTGCTGATACCCGACGTCGGCGCACATGCCGGCAAGCCCTGGTAATCGTTGCTGCCGGCGTAGAGCAGCGTGCCGAGTTCCTTCTTCGGGATGTAGGACAGCACGAAGTTGGCGCGGTCATCCTGCTGCTGGTAGGCCACTTCGGATTCAAAGCCGATGACCTTGGTGCTGCCGCCGACATTGTTGAAGCCCAGGCCGCGGTTGCCATCCGGATAGGTGATCGGCGCGGACAGCTGGAAGTCCTTGAAGTCTTCGTAGTACAGCGCGCTGTTCCACGTCATGTGACCATCGAGGAAGGCGAACTTCGCGCCGATTTCGTAGTTGGTCAGTTTCTCGGGCTTGTACAGCGTGCCGGCGTCCTGCGTGCCGCCCGACTTGTAGCCGGTGGAGATGCTGCCGTACAGCAAGCCGTTTTCGCCAACGTCGGTGTCGATGCGGCCCAGCCAAGTGACTTCATCATCGCTGTACTTGGCATCGTTGTAGGTCGACACGGCGAAGCCGGTGGCCGCGCTCGGATAGGTGCTGGGCGCAATCGGCACCTGCGGCACGGTCGAGTCGTAGTCCCAGCCCCAGCCGCGGCCATCGATGTTCTTCTTCTCGTCGTCGGACCAGCGTACGCCACCGGTCAGGCGCCAGTGATCGGACATGTGCCACGTCGCCTGGCCGAATACGGCCTTCGAATCCACGGTTTCCTTCGGCTGGATGAAGGAGCCCTGCCAGGACACGGAACCGTACTGCGTGCCGTTCATGATCGGGATGTCGAAGCGGATGTTGTTGTCTTCGTAGCCGTAGTACGCACCAACGATCCAGTCGAGCGTCTGCTGGCCGACCGAACGCAGGTCGATTTCGTGGCTGTAGCTCTTGTAGTTGGAAGAGTTGGTGCGATCGTTCTGGTTCGCAGCTCCAGTGGAGAAGCTGGTCGGCACCTGCACGCCGGAGTCCTGGTCGAACTGGCTCTTGCCCGAAAAGCGGTTGTAGCCCGCTACGTAGCTGAGCTGCATGCCGTCGTTGATGTTCCAGTCCATGCGGCTGCGGAACGTGCCGGAATTGCGATTGAGGTACGGCGCCGTATCGATCAGCGCGGACCAGAAATCCTGGCCCTGGCGCGGCGTCTGCATGAGGCTCATGTCAGGCGTGCCGCGATCGATGAAGTACTCGTACGAGAGGTTCCACTTGAACGCTTCGCTCGGCTGCCACAGTGCGCTCACGCGCGCGGCGGACTGGTCCTGCGAGTTGTACTTGTCGCCGCCCTGCACATACACGCTCGGGTCGATCGGGCGGAAGTTGGCGGCCGTACCGCCGGACGCAAGATAGGCGGCCTGCTGCTGCGCCACGGAAGGCAACTGCGATCCCGGGTTCTGGTAATCCACGTAGCCGTCGTGCTGCTCGTGGACAACCGCGACGCGCATGGCGAACGTATTACTGATCGGCAGGTTCACCGCGGCGCGCGCGCCCATCTGGTTGTAGTTGCCCGCATCGATCTGCGCGTTGCCATAGAAGCCCGCGCCGATGTCCGGCTTGGCCGTCTGGAAGCTGATCGCACCGGCGGTGGAGTTGCGACCCCACAGCGTGCCCTGCGGACCGCGCAGCACTTCCACGCCATCCATGTCCAGCAACAGGCCGGAGGCGGCTTCCGCGCGCGCCGAATACACGCCATCGACAAACGTGGCCACTTCCGGGTCCGCGTACTCGGTCTTGGCGCTGTCGTTGCCGATACCGCGCAGGGTCATCGTGACCACGCCGTGGTCGCCTTGCGACGTGCCCTGCAGCCCCGGCACCAGCTTGGTCAGGTCCTGCACGGTCATCACGCGCTCTTTGTCGAGCGTGTCCGGCGTGATGGCGCTGACGGCCACCGGCGTCTTCTGCAGCGGCGTTTCGCGCTTGGTCGCACTGACCTCGATCGCGTCCAGCTGCTTGACCTTCTTCTCGACCTGGGCCGGGCCCTGGTTCGAGTTCTGCGGTGACGCATCCTGGTCCGCGGCCAACGCCGCGCCCGGCGCAAGCACAAGTGACATGGCGACGTACAAAGCCGAGTAGCGCAGCTTCATTTAGCTTCCCCTCCAAATCGTTCGGATAATGGTGCGGCCTTCGCCCCTCGACGAGGCCGCGCTTGTTTTCCCGATCCTCAATGACAGCGCTGTCACTTACGATGACAGCGCTGTCATGGCGCGATCATAGTCCCGTTGCCCGGCAGAAGCTTGACGCAAGGCAGCACATCCATCGCATACCGCGAAACCTTGCTACAGCTGACTCCAGCCAAACTGGGCGTCTTCCGTGACTTCATTTTTGATGCAGTGCATATAGACGTCTTGACGTCCGTGACCAACATGCCGCACCGAAACCTGCTCCACGCATCCCGCATGGTCCGCTCTTTCCCGCACCAGTTACTTGGCGCACTCCATCACCTGGTCGACGTCCGTACCCAGGGCGACCCGGGCGATGGACAACTCGGCGCCCTTGCCTGCTCCCCAGTTGAACGGCTGCTCGATGCGATGCATGTCGGCTCCGGCCTTGCGGAAGCATTTCAGCGGCACGCCAATGCGTACCCATGCTCCCTGCGCGAGCTTCGCAAGTTGCGGACCAAGTTCGACGCGTCCTTCGCAACCCTTGCCGCAGCCCATGCCTACCCACGCTTCCCGATCAGGCAAGGCATCCACGCGGACCGTCGTCACCAGCAGCACGTCGCCGTTGGTTTCGCGATCGAGATCCATCGGTGCACGCGCCCGGACCGACAGCCGCGCCTGATCCTTGCTCCACGCGAACCGGCGCGCGTCTTCCTGCGCCTTGTAATCGAGCGCCGTCATGCGCAAGCCGCCGTCGCTCGTACCCGCCGGCGACACATCGCCCGGCACGGACGCTCCGTCCGCACCGACCAGCGTGAACGCATAGCCGTGCACGGCCTTGCCGCGCTCAAGGTAGTTGCCCACGGGAATCTGTTCGCCAGTGATGCCCGACACTTCGGACAACGCCGTCAGCGGCTTCGTATCCGCATAAGTGAGGCCAAAGCCCAGCGGAAACTGCGGCGCGCCCTGCCCGTGAACGGCTGTGCTCGGCCACGCATACGAAAGCTTGCCGTGGAAATCGTGCGCAACGCGGCCATCACGGGTGCGCAGCAACACATCGGCGACGCCGCCGCCTTCGCTGCCCGGCAGCCATGCCGCCACGAATGCATCGGCCGCGTTGATCTCGCGGTTGACCCACAGCGGCCGGCCACTGAGGAACACGGCAACGACGGGGATGCCTTCGCCGCGCAGGTGACGGATCAATTCAAGATCGTGCTCGTCGCCGGGCCGGTACATCAGGTTGGGAATATCGCCCTGGAACTCGGCATACGGATCCTCTCCGAACACCACGATGGCCACATCGGGCTTGCCCGCATGACGCCCGTCGGCTGCGATCTCCACCGTGCCGCCCGCGGCCTTCACCTGCTCGGCGATGCCGGCGCCAATCGATTGCGCACCAGGGAAGTTTTCGTTCTTGAGACCCGCGCCCTGCCAGGTAAGCGTCCAGCCGCCGCTCTGGCGCGAAATATTGTCCGCGCCATCACCTGCCACGAGGACATGCTTGCGCGGATCAACCGGCAACACGCCGCCATTGTTCTTCAGCAGCACCAGCGACTCGCGCACCGCGCGACGCGCGATGGCGCGATGCCCGGCGCTGCCGACTACCTCAGCCGACTTCATCGCGAGCGGATTGGCCGAAGGCAATCCCGCCTCGAACAGACCTGCACGAAACTTCACGCGCAGAATGCGGGCGACCGCATCGTTTACGCGATCCATAGGGATCTTGCCGGACTTCACCTCGGCCAGCGTGTGGTCGTAGAGGCCGCGCCAGCTGTCTGGCGCCATCAGCATGTCCATCCCGGCGTTGATGGATGCCGGGCAATCGTCGTTGCTGCAACCCGGCACCTGGCCATGGGCGTTCCAGTCGCCGACCACGAAACCCTGGAAATCCATGTGGGTCTTCAGCACATCGGTAAGCAGCCCCTTGTTGCCGTGCATCTTCTGGCCGTTCCAGCTGGAGAACGACGCCATGATGGTCTGCACGCCGGCATCGATGGCCGGCGGGTAACCCGCTGCATGCACGGTGCGCAGCACTTCCTCGCTGATCTGCGCGTCGCCCTGGTCCCTGCCATCCTTCGTGCCGCCGTCGGCCAGGAAATGCTTGGCCGACGCAACCACGTGCATGCCATCCAGGAACTGCGGCGTGCCTACCTTGCCCTGCAGGCCTTCGACGGTGGCAGCGGCATAGCTCGCTACGATCGTGGGGTCCTGTGAATAGCCTTCGTACGAGCGTCCCCAGCGAACGTCCTGCGGCACCGAAAGCGCCGGTGCGAATGTCCAGTTGAGGCCGGTAGCGCGCACTTCCTCGGCAGTCGCTTCGCCGATCTCGCGCATCAGTTCCGGATCACGCGTGGCGCCCAGCGCCGAGTTCTGCGGAAACAGCGTGGCACCGACCGTGCCGTTGTGGCCATGCACCGCATCCACACCAAACAACAACGGGATGGCGACGTGGCCGCCGCTGGTATCCATGGCGGCACGATGGAACGCATCGGCCAGTGCCTTCCATTGCTCCGCATTGGCGAGCAAACGCCCATCGGGTTTGGAATTGCCGCCGGCGAGGATGGAGCCGAGGCGATACTTGCGAACGTCTTCGGGAGTCACGCTGAGGATGTCGGCCTGGATCAACTGGCCGACCTTCTCCTCGACGGACATCTTCGACATGAGCGTCGCCACGCGCTGCTCAAGCGCGGCGTCCTTGCCCAGCGGCCAGGTGGCGCGCGGCCATGGGTCCGGATGCACGGTGGCGTCGCCGGCTGCGGCGGCACCGCCGCCCAGCAGGCTCAGCAGCGCCGTGACAAGAACGGTCGACATCTGGCGCAAACGACGAACAGGCAGCGACAAGGTGCTCTCCCCGACAAGCGTGATGCGACTCCCCAGAGCCGCCGTTCGTTCAGCATGCCATAAATGACAGCGCTGTCATTTTGCGTCGCAACAAGTCGAGCTACAGGCCAAGCGCGTGCTCCTTCGCAGGTCGGCCGGGGACACGCGCCGTCGAACCACGCAGGCACAGGGCAAATTTCGCCGAAACCATCGCGCCTTCGCCGTCACGAATCGCACGCAACAACTGGTTGGCCGCGATGCGCCCCATGTCACGGCACGGCTGATGAATGGTGGTCAGCGACGGCCAGATCTGCCGGGACAAGGGCGTGTCGTCGAACCCGCAAACCGACAAATCGCGCGGAACAGCGAGCCCCGCTTCGTTTGCCGCCCAGATCACGCCAGCCGCCATGTCGTCGTTAGCCGCGAAGATCGCCGTGGGTGGCAATGGCAACGCCAGCATGGCGCGCGCAGCGACAACGCCTGAGTCGAACGAGAACTGTCCTTGCACCACCAGTCTGGCGTCGTACTGCAATCCACTTTGCGCCAGACCATCGCGATAGCCGTCCAGACGCCAGATGGATGCGCCGTGGTCTGGATGGCCAATGATGTGTCCGATCCGCTGGTGTCCCAGCGACGCCAGGTGCACCACCATCTCGCAGGCCGCTCGCCGCTCGTCGAGTACCACGCCGGCACAATTGCGATCACGCGGCGCGACGCAGGCGAATGGCGTACCCAGTTCGCGAAGCCGGCGCAGCAATGGTGCGTGGTCACTGATGGGCGGAGTGAGAATAAGGCCATCCAGGCGTCGCTCGGAAATGAGCTGCTCCACCTGCTCCAGGAAGCGCGGCCCCGTCGCGTCCAATGGCTGCAGCATGACGCTGTAGCGTTGCGCCTCGCAGGCTTCGAGCACGCCATCCTGCACTTCCATCATGTAGCTGGGCGACGGGTTGTCATACAGCAGCGCCACCAGAAACGAGCGATTGGACGCCAGGCTCCGCGCGGATGGGTGCGGGCGATAATCCAGCGACCTCACGGCCTGCAGGATACGCAGGCGCGTGTCCTCGCGGACGTTGGGTTCGTCATTGAGCACCCGCGAAACGGTCTTGGGGGACACCCCCGCGACCCTGGCCACATCTTCGATGCGTGCGCGCATAGCCACCTGAATCGTTGCCGTGAAATTGCGGAAGGCGCCGTCAGCGCGCTCGACGGGGCGCATCCTAGCATCGGTTCCGGCGATCACCGGAAGCCACCGCATCGGCGTGTCGCCTGCTATTGCAAATCACGGCACCAACCCACATCTGGAACCCGCACACGCGCATGCGCGCGCGAGGAACGCGCGAGGAAGTCGTCGCTGATGGCTGTGGCGAGTCCCCCGTTTCCAGGAAAATGGCTTAGGCGGACGTGCACGATATCCATCACAAACAGGCAGGTATTCCACGTGATTGAGCTGGTAGGTTTCGACGGCGACGATACGCTATGGCACAGCGAGGGTTTCTATCAGTCCGCGCACGATGAGTTCGAGCAGGTTATCGGCAACTATGTCGACCTAGGCAACGCCGGGCTTCGCGACCGACTGCTCGCTACCGAGCGTCGCAACATCCTGCTGTTCGGCTATGGCGCCAAGGGCATGACGCTGTCGATGCTGGAAGCGGCGATCGAGATCACGCAGTCGCGTATCTCGGCGAACGACCTGCATCGCATCATCGCCATCGGCAAGAACGTGCTGGCGCATCCCGTGGAACTGCTTCCAGGCATCCGCGAAGCGGTGGAAGCCGTGGCATCGCGCCACCGCGTCGTGCTGATCACCAAGGGCGATCTTTTCCACCAGGAACAGAAAGTCGCCAGCAGCGGCCTGGCCGACTTGTTCCATCGCATCGAAATCGTCTCGGAAAAAGACGATCGCGCCTATCGCCGCGTGCTCGGCGAATTCAATCTCGCGCCACGGCAATTCGCCATGGTCGGCAATTCGCTGCGCTCGGATATCGCGCCCGTGGTGCATCTCGGCGGCTGGGGTGTCTACATGCCCTACCACGTCACCTGGGCCCATGAGGCCGATTCGGATTTCATCGATCACGCCTCGCGCGTCGCGCAGGTCGACAGTCCACAACGCATCGCCGCGGCGATCGAGGAGTTGCAGGTTCGTGCAGCTGCCTGATGCCTCGCCCATCGAGCGCACGGCGGAAGACCATTCCGCTTCGCTCGCGCTCGACCACGAGAATCTCCGCCACTTCATCGAGCAGCACCCGCGCCTGTTCGTGCTCACGGGCGCCGGCTGCAGCACGGACTCGGGCATTCCCGACTATCGCGACAACAATGGTGGCTGGAAACGCCCGCAGCCGGTGACGTATCAGGCTTTCATGGGTGAGCAGCTAACGCGTCAGCGTTACTGGGCACGCAGCCTGGTCGGCTGGCAGCGTTTCGGGAAGGCCCGCCCGAACGCCACGCACCATGCATTGGCCCGACTTGAGCAACAGGGCCGCACGACCATGCTGCTGACGCAGAATGTCGATGGCCTGCACCAGGCGGCGGGACATCGCCGCGTGATCGACCTGCATGGCCGGCTCGACGAAGTGCGCTGCATGAATTGCACGCACCGGCTGCCCCGCCACGCGTTCCAACTCGCACTTATCGAACGCAATCCTGATTGGGTCTTGCTGGATGCCGGCGATGCGCCCGATGGTGATGCCGATCTGGAGAACCAGGATTTCTCGCGGTTCGATGTTCCACCCTGCCCGGCTTGCGGCGGCATTCTCAAACCGGACGTGGTGTTCTTCGGCGAAAACGTGCCTCGCGAACGCGTTGACGCCGCCGTCACATCTCTGAACGAGGCGGACGGCGTGCTAGTGGTGGGGTCATCGCTCATGGTGTTCTCGGGCTATCGCTTCGTAGCCGCGGCGTCGAAGAAAGGCAAGCCCGTCGCTGCCATCAATCTTGGCCGAACACGGGCCGACCCGCTGCTCAGCCTGAAGGTAGAACAGCCCTGCGCAGACGCACTGGCCTTCATCGCCTGACCAACCGTGGCGCAGTGCCGCTCGCGCTTCATGACAATTTGATGCAGAGTAGACATCCCGTCGTCATGGATCCCGCTCCATGAGTGCCAGGCAACTGCACACCGAGTCTTCGCGCGCTACGCCCGTGCGCTCCGGATCACGTCACGGCGACTCTTCTTTCGATCGCATTCACCAGGCTTTGGACGGCTATTTCGCCAAGGCGGTGGAAGCGCGCAAGCGGCTGCTTGACGGACCCTACGACGCAAAATTGATCCACGCCTGGCGCGTCAATCTTCGCCGGATCACCGCCACGCTGAAGGATGTCGCCCGCTGGTCCGACGATGACCTGCACGACGTGCATGCCTATCTGCGCACCGCCCGCGAAGCCACCGGGCAGAGCCGGGATATCGACATTCTGCTGGAAGAAACGCTGCGTGGCTTCCTGGAGAAAAAGGACCACGACGCCGTCGCTGAAAAACTTCCCGCCAAGTTGGTGGATCAGCAGCAACAGGCGCACCAACAGGCTGTCATCGCCTTGAAGAAACACTCCCTCACGGTGCCATTGCGTGCATGGCGCCATTGGGCGGCATCCGTCGAGCCACCCAGCGACAGCATGATGAAGAAGCTCGCTGCCGGTGCGATAGAGAGGCGCTACGGAGTGCTGTTGAAGCGCGCGGCCAAGCTCGATGGCGGCCAGAAAAGGCTTCATCGGCTGCGCACCGCCACCAAGAAGCTGCGGTATTCCATCGAGCTTTATCAGCATGCGTTTCCGAAGCAGGCGACGACGGCATGGCTCAAGCAACTCGCCGACCTGCAAACCCACCTGGGGCTCGCCCATGACCGCATGATGGGCCGCGAGCTGATCGCGTCGCTGGCGCCCGACGACCGGCAAGCCATCAAGCCCGTGCGTCGCTGGGCAAGGCAGACCGCCTACGATGCATCGAAGGACGCCACGCAATCACTGGCGGCACTCGACCGGCTCAAGCCCTACTGGCGCTCACGCGCACATTGAGCGTCAGCGACGTGCGCGGAAAAACTCGCGCAGCATGAGGGAGGCGTCATCGGCCAGCAGGCCGCCCTCGACCAGCACGCGATGATTGTGCCGATCTGAAATGAGGGTATCGAACACGCTACCGGCAGCCCCCGTCTTCGGATCGGTGGCTCCGTAGACCACGCGACCAACGCGTGCGTGCACCAGTGCCATGGCACACATCGCACACGGTTCCAGCGTCACGTAAAGGGTGGCACCGGGCATGCGGTAGTTCGACACTTTTTCGCCCGCGGCACGAAGCGCCATGATCTCGGCGTGGGCCGTAGGATCATTGAGCGTGATGTTGCGGTTCCAGCCGAGCCCGATGATTTCACCGTCCAGGACCAGCAACGCGCCCACGGGCACTTCGTTCTCTGCATCACGCGCATGCCCCGCCAACTGAAGCGCGCGACGCATGTAGCGGTCGTCTTCCTCGGAAAAGGACGGGGCGGAAAACGGGGTCTGGTCGGTCATCAAGGAAATCAGGGCAGCACGCGCAGAGCGTCATTCTAACGCGTCACTGCCGGTCATTCCCCAGCCAGCGATTTCACCTCTCCAGCGAACCGGTACGGGCCGGACTCGTATTGCGCGCAGTTGGAAACACGTATTTCGCACGCAAGGCATGCAAAACCCTGAGGCACGCCTGCGTATGCTCGATGGCTTCAACGAGAGGGTCGTTTTCGAGCACGGCGAAGCCGGCTCCCTCAAGGCGGCAACGACGCTGCAAAGCGTGCTGCGCGATCTTTCGAACGCCCCTCCTGATCACGAGCGGACCATGCCATGACATCCAGCGAACAACAGAAGCAGCAGACGGCACTTATCGTGGGCGCCTCCCGCGGCCTGGGGCTTGCCCTGGCCAGCGAGTATCTCAAGCGCGGGTGGCGTGTCATCGCCACCGTGCGCGGTTCGGGCACGCCGCTGCACCAACTGCAGCCGCAGAGCGGCGACCGGCTTGAGATCGAACATCTCGACATCGACGCAACGGGCGATATCGAGGCCTTGCGCCAGCGATTGGACGACCGCTCCATCGACCTGCTGTTCGTCAATGCCGGCATCGCCATCGACTCTGACAAGACGATCGGCCAGCTAGGCACGGAAGCGTTCACCCGCATGATGGTGACCAATGCGCTCAGCCCGATGCGCGTCATTGAAGCCTTCGACTCGCTGGTGGCGCCCGGTGGCGTGATCGCCGCCATGTCTTCAGGGCTTGCCAGCGTCGCCAACAATACCGATGGCGGCTGGGAGGGCTACCGTGCCAGCAAGGCTGCGCTCAACACGCTGATGCGCAGCTACGCTGCCCGACAGCCCGAGCCCGCGCGCACGCTGCTGCTGATGGCGCCCGGCTGGGTTCGCACGGAGATGGGCGGTCCAGGCGCGACGCTGGACATAAGCGAAAGCATTCCGCTCGTGGTGGATGTGATGACCGCGCAGACCGGCCGCGGCGGGCTGAAGTACCTCAACCGCCTTGGCGAGACCCTGCCTTGGTAACCGGGGAACCAATACCGACCCACCCAATCAGGCCCGGATATAGACCCAGGCCTCTTTGCCCGATTTCAGCCGCACCGCGACTCGCTTGTAGTCCGAGACCTCGTACCGGTCAGCTGCGGCCAGCTCCGCCGAGGTGATCCGGAACACCTTGCCGGCGATTTCATCCGAAGGATCACCGCTGGGGCCGACGATCGGGTGGAACCGTTCGCCACTCCTGCGAACAACCTCCGGATCCGTGATCTCCACCATTGCCTGGCGGTTGCCCGGCATGGCGTCATCTTCGCCCTCCAGCAATCGCCCGAAGGACTCCAGCTGTACCTGCTCAAGCTGCAAGGTTCCGTAGGAAAACAGCAGCTCGACGGTTTCGTTGGAGGGGGGCATCACGATTCCTTGCTTATCAATAAATTACAGCAAGTTCTTGACATTACTCGCTCGGCCAACGCCAAGTCGGCTCATTCCCACTCAATGGTTGCGGGCGGCTTGCCGCTGATGTCATAAACAACACGAGAAACACCACGTAACTCATTGATAATACGATTAGAAATTTTGCCGAGAAACTCGTACGGCAGGTGCGCCCAATGGGCCGTCATGAAGTCGATGGTCTCCACCGCGCGCAATGCGATCACCCACTCATACGCACGGGCATCACCCACCACGCCGACCGATTTCACGGGCAGAAACACCGCGAATGCCTGACTGGTTTTGTCGTACAGGTCCCAGGCTCGCAGCTCTTCGATAAAGATCGCATCGGCGCGGGCGAGCAGCTCGGCGTATTCCGGCTTCACTTCGCCCAGGATGCGCACGCCCAGGCCCGGGCCCGGGAACGGATGACGATAGACCATGGCGCGCGGTAGACCGAGTTCCACGCCGATGCGGCGCACCTCGTCCTTGAACAGCTCGCGCAGCGGCTCGACCAGCTTGAGCTTCATGTGCTCCGGCAGGCCGCCCACGTTGTGGTGGCTCTTGATCACGTGCGCCTTGCCGGTCTTGCTGCCGGCCGACTCGATCACGTCGGGATAGATGGTTCCCTGCGCCAGCCACTTCACCTGGCCGTGGCCGGCGTGGGTGACCTTGGTCGATTCCTCGTCGAAGATCTCCACGAACAGGCGGCCGATGATCTTGCGCTTGGCCTCCGGGTCGGCCACGCCTTCCAACGCCTTGAAATAGCGCTCGGCGGCGTCGACGCGGATCACCTTCACGCCCATGTGCTCGGCCATGGTGGCCATCACCTGGTCGCCTTCCTGCCAGCGCAGCAGGCCCGTGTCGACGAACACGCAGGTCAGCTGGTCGCCGATCGCCCGGTGCAGCAGCGCGGCCACCACGGACGAATCCACGCCGCCTGAAAGACCCAGTAGCACATGGTCGTCGCCGACCTGCTCGCGCACGCGGGCGATCTGGTCCTCGATGATATGCGCGGCGGTCCACAACGTCTGGCAGCCACAGATTTCCGTGACGAAACGCTTGAGCAGGTTGGCGCCCTGCTTGGTGTGGGTCACTTCCGGATGGAACTGCACGCCGTACCAGCGCTTGTCCTCGTTCTCCATCACCGCGACCGGAATGCGTTCGGTGGTGCCGGTGATGACGAAGCCCGGCGGCGCCTTGGCCACGTGGTCGCCGTGGCTCATCCAGACGTCCAGACGGTGCGCGCTGTCGTGATCGCTGAGATCGGCGAACAGGCGGCTCTTGGCGACGATATCCACTTCCGCGTGGCCGAACTCGCGCGCATCGGCCGCCTCGGTGGCGCCGCCCAGTTGTGCAGCCAACGTCTGCATGCCGTAGCAGATGCCGAGGATGGGCAGGCCCGCGTCGAACACTTCCTGCGGCGCCTTGGGCGCACCCGGCAGCGTGGTCGATTCCGGGCCACCGGACAGGATGATCCCCTTGGCGCCAAACGCGGCGATCTCGGCCGGGTCGTGGTCCCACGCCCAGATCTCGCAATACACGCCGATCTCGCGCACGCGACGGGCGATCAGCTGGGTGTACTGCGCGCCGAAATCGAGGATGAGGATTTTGTCGCTATGGATATTGGTCATGGTCCGGCTCCGAGTGGGGCCAGGTGGCCTGCCCCGCATCTGAATCTCTGGAATGCGAAGCCAACGTCATGCGAGCGCACGGCGTTGGCTCCGATTGAAACGATGCGCCGGCCATGAGGCCGGCGCGGATCCGTTACGAATTCAGCCGATAGTTCGGCGCTTCCTTCGTGATCTGGATGTCGTGCGGATGCGCTTCGGTCACGCCGGCGCTGGTCACCTTCACGAACTGCGCCTTCTGGCGCACGTCTTCGACGGTGGCCGCACCCAGGTAGCCCATCGAGGCGCGCAGGCCGCCGATCAGCTGGTGGATGATGTTGCGCAACGGACCGCGGTACGGCACGCGACCCTCGATGCCTTCCGGCACCAGCTTGTCGGCGTCGGCCTCGTCCTGGAAGTAGCGGTCCTTGGAGCCCAGCGCCATCGCGCCGAGCGAACCCATGCCGCGGTAGCTCTTGTACGAACGGCCCTGGAACAGCTCGACTTCGCCCGGCGACTCTTCGGTGCCTGCAAACATCGAGCCCAGCATCACCGTGGACGCACCGGCGGCCAGCGCCTTGGGGATGTCGCCCGAATAGCGAATGCCGCCATCGGCGATCAGCGGAATTTCGTCCTTCAACGCGGTGGCAACCATGTCGATGGCAGTAATCTGCGGCACGCCCACGCCCGCGACGACGCGCGTGGTGCAGATGGAGCCCGGGCCCACGCCCACCTTAACCGCATCAACGCCAGCGTCGAGCAACGCACGCGCCGCTTCTCCGGTGACGATGTTGCCAGCGATGACTTCGACGTGCGAATAGCGCTTCTTGACCCAGCCGGCACGCTCGATCACGCCCTGCGAATGGCCGTGCGCGGTATCGACCACGATCACGTCGACGCCCGCGTCGACCAGCGCTTCCACGCGCTGCTCGGTATCGCCACCCACGCCGACTGCCGCGCCGACCACCAGGCGCTCGAGGCGATCCTTGGCGGCGTTCGGGTTGTCCCGGGCTTTCTGGATGTCCTTGACGGTGATCAGGCCACGCAGCTGGTAGTCGTCATTCACCACCAGCACCTTCTCGATGCGGTGCCTGTGCAGCAACTGCAGCACTTCGTCCTGGTCGGCGCCTTCGCGGACCGTCACAAGCTTGTCCTGACGCGTCATGATGTTGCGCACCGGATCATCGTGCTTGCGCTCGAAGCGCAGGTCGCGACTGGTGACGATACCCACCAGTTTCTCGCCATCCACCACCGGCACGCCGGAGATGTTATTGGCGCGCGTGAGCTGCAGCACTTCGCGAATGGAAGTGTTGGGGCCGACGGTAATCGGGCTGCGGATGACGCCGGCCTCGAACTTCTTCACCAGGCGCACTTCGGCGGCCTGCTGCTCGGCGGTCATGTTCTTGTGGATGATGCCCATGCCGCCCTGCTGGGCCATGGTGATGGCGAGGCGGGCTTCAGTCACCGTGTCCATGGCGGCGGACACGATGGGGATGTTCAGGCGCAGGTTTCGGGTGAGCCGCGTGGAAGTGTCTACGTCACGTGGCAGAACGGCCGAGTGGGCCGGAACGAGGTAAACGTCGTCGTAGGTGAGAGCCTCGGCGAGGATACGCATGCGATTTGTCCCGCTGCAAAGAGGAGATTATACGCGGAAGGTCGTAGGGCTGCTACTCGTCGCATGAACGGAAGGCGAAAGAAACTGCTGTAAGGGTGCGCCCAGTGCGCGTTCACCGTCTCGGCGACGACCGCAGGACAACGGCGTTCCAGCGGTCACCACGCACTGCGGCCCTAGCGCCCTAGCCCTGCACCGGCGAAATGTGCGCGGCGTATTGCGCACTGGGTGCTCTCCTGCAAGGGCGAAAATCGTAGTTCAGGCCCGACGCTCCACGTCGCGTGCGTCTGCCGCTTCCAGCGTATTTTCCAGCAGCGTAGCGACGGTCATGGGGCCTACGCCACCCGGCACCGGCGTGATCCAGCTGGCGCGCTCGGCGGCCGCGGCGAAATCCACATCGCCCACCAGACGACCGTCTTCCAGGCGATTGATGCCGACGTCGATCACCACCGCGCCAGGCTTGATCCATTCGCCCTTGACCAGCCCTGGCCTGCCCACGGCCACGATGACGATATCAGCCTGGCGGACGAAGCCCTCGAGATCGCGGGTGAATTTGTGGCAGCAGGTGGTGGTGCAACCGGCGATCAGCAGCTCAAGTGCGAGCGGGCGACCCACGTGATTGGAAACGCCGACCACCACCGCATGCTGTCCACGCACGGGGCGATCGGTATGGCCGAGCAAGGTCATCACGCCGCGTGGCGTGCACGGACGCAGGCCGAAGCGGCGTAGCGCTAGGCGGCCCACGTTCACAGCCTGGAAGCCGTCCACGTCCTTGCCCGGATCGATGCGGTCGACCAGTGCGTCCTCATCGATGTGATCGGGTAGCGGTGATTGCACAAGGATGCCATGCACGGCCGGATCGGCATTGAGCCGATCGATCAGTGCAATCAGCTCGTCCTGCGTCGTGCTGGAGGGAAGATCAAAATCGAAGGAGCGAAAGCCGACCTGATGGCAGGCCTTGCGCTTGTTTCGCACATAGACCGACGAAGCCGCGTCATCGCCAACCAGTACCACGGCCAGTCCCGGCGCCTCCTGCCCTTTGGCCTTGCGTTCGGCCACGCGGCGCCCGATCCTGTCCGTCAATTCCTGTGCAATGCGCTTGCCGTCGAGGATGCGTGCGGTCATGGTCGGGGCTGCCTGCAAAGAGACGTATTATCCCGGCTCACTCGAGCGCATACAAACATCGCATGTCCGACACCACTCCCCTCCTCGCCACTGTCCAGCTGGCCGCGCCGGGCTTGCGCCTGCGTCCCTGGGAAACTTCGGACATCGATGCGCTTTACGAGGCGGCTGTGGAATCACTGGACACCGTCGGCCGCTGGCTGCCGTGGTGCCATCCCGGCTATGTGCGCGATGACGCCAGGGCGTGGGTCGAGCTGTGCCGGTCAAGCTGGCCGGGCGGCGAGCACTATGCCTTCGCCATCGTGGACGACGAGGGACGTCTGCTCGGCGACATCGGCCTCAATCACTTCGACCATCCCCAACGCCGCGCGAACATGGGTTACTGGATCCGCCGCACGGCCCAGGGCCGGGGCATCGTTCCGCGAGCGGCCAAGGCCGTGGCGGCGTTCGGGTTTGAAGCATTGAGGCTGCAACGCATCGAGATCATCGCCGCCGTGGACAACACGGCCAGCCGGCGTTGCGCGGAAAAGGCCGGCGCGCATTTCGAGGGCATCGGCCGCCATCGCCTGACCATCGCGAACCAGCCCGTGGATGCCGCGATGTACTCCCTGTTGCCGTCCGACCTGATTCAGCCTGCCGACGCGCAGAGCTCGGCAATGTCCTGATAGCCCGCGAAGATGGCGTGCTCGCCGCAACCCGGGCAACCGGGGTCGCGCGGCAGACGGATCTCGCGAAACTGCATGTCCAGTGCATCGAAGATCAGCAGGCGCCCCACCAGTGGCTCGCCAATACCCAGGATGAGTTTCAGCGCCTCCGTCGCCTGCAGCAGGCCCACGATCCCGGGCAGCACACCCAGCACGCCGGCCTCGCTGCAGTTGGGAGCCTCTGCCGCCGAGGGCGGCTCGGGAAACAGGCAGCGATAACACGGTGAATCGCCGCGGCGCGGATCGAACACGCTGGCCTGGCCACTGAAGCGCTCGACGGCGCCGTAAACCATGGGCAAGCGCAGGCGCTGGGAAGCGGCCGCCACCAGATAACGCGCGGGGAAGTTGTCCGCGCCGTCGATCACCAGATCGTGGCCGGCAAGCAGGTCTTCCACGTTGCTGGACTGCAGTCGCTCGTTGCGCACATCGACCCTGACGCGGGGATTGAGGCCCGCAAGGGTGATACGCGCCGACTCAGTCTTGTACATGCCGACCCGTGCGTCGGCATGGATCACCTGCCGATGCAGGTTGGAGCGTTCCACGCGATCATCGTCGATCAGGGTCAGCTGGCCTACGCCGGCCGCCGCCAGATACAGCGCAGCCGGCGCCCCCAAGCCGCCTGCGCCAAGGAGAACCACCTTCGCGGAAGCGAGCTTCAGCTGGCCGGCCTCGCCCACCTGGGGCAGCTGCAGCTGGCGCGCATAGCGTTCGGCGGCATCGCTGTCGAACGAGCCCAGCGCCACGGGCAGCCCCTCCGCCTTCCACCGCTGGAAGCCGCCAGCCACCGACGAAACGGAGCGGTAACCCATCCGTTGCAACGCTTCAGCGGCCAGCAGGGAACGCTGCCCGCTACCGCACAACGCGATGATCGGGCGTTGCCGGTCGGCCTCAAGCTGTTCGATGCGAAGTTCCAGGAAGCCCCGCGAAAGTCCGATGGCGCCTGCGGGCGTGCCGCTGGCACGCTCACCGTCATCGCGCACGTCGATCAGCAGGCCACCTTGGGCCTGACGAGCCAGGGCATCGGCGGGAGAAATCTCTGAAACGCTGGCGCGGAGCGACTCCAGCCAGCTGTCGCGATTGAGGCTTGTCATTGAACTAGCTTACGGCGGACCGGGGCGGCGCTCCAAATCGGTGATATGCCCCCTGTAGGAGCGCACCCTAGGCGCGATCAGCCTTCGGCAGAGCCAGGCATCCTGCCGCCCATCCTGCCTGGCGAAGACCGATTCAATAGTCACCTTCGGCCCCGCGGTCGCGCACTGGGTGTGCTCCCACAGGGAACGACGGCGTCGATCAGCGGTCGCGCTTCTTCATCTCGCGGATCATGCGTTGGCGCTTGCGCTTCTGGCTGTCGGTCAGCACGTTCTTCTTGCCGGCGAACGGGTTTTCACCGTCGCGGAACGCAATGCGTACCGGTGTGCCTTCGAGCTTGTAGCGCTTGCGGAAGAAGTTTTCCAGATAGCGCCGGTAGGCAGGAGCGATGTGCTTGGTGCGGCTACCGTGGATGACGATAGTCGGCGGATTGGTGCCGCCGGGATGTGCAAAGCGCAATTTGGGTGCATGACCACGAACGAGCGGTGGCTGGTAGCCCTCGTAGGCCATCTCGAGCGTCTTGGTGAGCTCTGAGGAGCTCAGCTCCTTGGTCCCTGCGTGATGCGCGCGCACCACCGCCTTCATCAATTCGCGCAGACCAGAGCCGTGCAAGGCAGAGATGAATACTGTCTTGGCCCAATCGACGAATTGCAGCCTGCGCTCAAGCGCCCGCTCACATTGCTCGCGCTGATAGCCGTCCATGCCGTCCCACTTGTTGACGGCAATCACCAGCGCCCGGCCCTCGTCCACGGCATGACCGATGAGCGTGAGATCCTGGTCGGCGAGGTTTTCGCGCGCGTCGACCATCACCACCACGACCTGCGCGGCGGCCATCGACTGCAGCGTCTTGATGACGCTGAACTTCTCCACCGCCTCTTCCACTCGGGCCTTGCGGCGCACGCCGGCCGTGTCGATCAGGGTGTACTTGCGACCGTCGCGCTCCAGCGACACCTTGATGGGGTCGCGGGTGGTGCCGGCCACGCTGGAAACGATCAGGCGATCTTCGCCAAGCAGGCGATTGATCAGAGTGGACTTGCCGGCATTCGGACGACCAACGATGGCCACGCGGATGCTGTCCGGATCTGCCGGCTCGATTTCCTCGTGCTCGTCTTCCGGCAACACGGTGAGCGCCGATGCAACCAGGTCCTCGGTGCCGCGATTGTGCGAAGCAGCCAGCGGCAACGTATTGGCGATGCCGAATACGGCGAACTCCGCCATCGCGTTCTGCAGGTCCAGACCATCGGTCTTGTTGACCGCGGCGATGATCGGCTTGCCGCTGCGTCGCAGCTCATCGAGGATCGTGCGGTCCTGCGGCAGCAGACCGTCGCGGGCGTCCACCACGAACACCAGCACGCTGGCTTCGTCGATGGCCAAACGCACCTGCTGGGCAGTCAGGCCTTCGAGGCCTTCCTCTTCGCCGGACAGACCGCCGGTATCCACCACCACGAACGGACGTGCACCGGTGCGGCACACGCCATAGTGACGATCTCGCGTGACGCCCGGCATGTCAGCCACCAGGGCATCGCGGCTGCGCGTCAGTGCATTGAAGAGGGTCGATTTACCGACATTGGGACGACCGACCAGGGCAACGACGGGCAGCATGATGAGAGCCTGTTTAATATCTTCTGATGACCCGCGTTGCGCATCCGCGCTCGCCAGGGAGTGGAGCGTGGCGCCGCGCCTGACTGGCTGTCAGGCCAAGTCGCGCGCCGCTTCTTAGTGGGCGCAGATGCGCAACCCTTAGGGCCGGGTCTGTTTGCCCACCATCCTGCATCATCACTCGGTCATGTATCGACATACATTCCCTCGTTCTTCCTTGGCTGGCGGGCAAACAGCTCCCGGCGCGGGCCATCTGAAGATGTCAAACAGGCTCTGGGACAACCTTGGGACGCGGTCAGCGCGCGCCGAGACGGTAAGCGCCAATACGGCCCTTCACGTCTTCGACGTACACAGTGTCGCCCACCACCAGCGGCTGGGCACGAATGGCCTTCTTGGACAGGCGCTCGCGACCGGCCACTGCGCCGTCGCCGGTCTGCAGCCAGTGCACATAGCCTTCCAGGTCGCCCACGACGACATAGTCGCCCTGCACGGCCGGGCCGGTGAGCCAGCGATACTTCAGCTGGTCGTTCTTCCACATGTCGGCGCCGCCGTTCTTGTCGAACGCCCACACCTGCGAGTCCTCGTTCACGCCGTAAAGGGCGTTGTTGCTGACGTCGATCGAGGTGAAGGTGGAGAACGGACGCGACCACAGGGGGCGGCCACTGGGACCATCCACCGCAGCGAGATTGCCGTGGTAAGCCGCGCCGTAGAGCGTCGTGCCCTGCAGCAGGATGCCACCATCGGCATCGGCGAGACGATCGATTTCGGTACGGCCCTCACCGCTGGCGAGCGTCTGTTCCCACAGCTTTTCGCCGTTGTCCAGGCGCAGGGCCACGAGCTTGCCGGCATCGCTGCCGTAGAACACCACGCCGTTGGCGACCATCAGCGGGCCATTGCCGCGCAGGCTGAGCAGCGGCACGGTGTCCTGGTCATAAACCCAGCGACGCTCGCCGGTGGCGCTGTCAAAGCCGTAAAGGCGGCCATCCTGCGTGCGGGCGATCACCAGGTTGCCGGAGATGACCGGCGCGGAGATCACTTCCGAATTCACCACCGACTCCCAACGCGGACTGCCGTCCTTCGCGTTGATGCCATAGATGTGGCCATCCAGCGTACCCACCACGACCAGGTCGCCGGAAACGCCCGGACCACCGGCATAGAGTGCATCGGCGCGCTTCTTGTCACCCCAGCCGAACCAGCCCTGGGTACGCGAACTCTTGGTCCACAGCGTCTTGCCACTGGTGGCATCGAACGCGGCGACCTTGCCGTCGGTGCTGCAGGCGTAAAGCACGCCGTCAGCGAATGCCGGACGCAGGCGCACGCCGCTGTCGCCAGCGCCATCACCCACGCTGCTGGTCCACAGCTTGGTGACCTGCACCGTCGACTTGAAATCCTTGGCCAGCGGCGTCGGCGGCTGGACGTTTTCCTTCTTGAACGAATGGCAGCCGGCGAGGACCACCAGCGAGGTCAGCGCCATCAGGCACACGCGCTTCATCGCACCGTGCTTCTTCACTTCAGGTTTCATGCACCCTGCTTCCCGGCCACGGCCAGATCATCGATTTTCATCTGCACGCTCTGAGGCGCGTTCTCGCCCAGCGCCGCCTTGGCGGCTTCATATGCCTTGCGGGCATCGTCCGGACGCCCAAGCTTGACCAGCACATCGCCGCGTAGTTCCTGCGCGACGCCTTCGTAGCTCTTGGGCGCCATGCGATCGAGCGCGGCAAGCGCCTCGGCGCCCTTGCCCTGGGCCAGCAGCACGCGTGCCGAGCGCAGCTGCATGAGCGCCTTCAGGTTGGCATCGCTGGCATGGCTCTCGGCCCAGCCCAGCGATTCCAGCGCCTTGTCGAGTTGCTTGGCCTGCACCTGGCGCTGGGCACGGTCACCCATCGCGAACAGGGCGTAAGCCGTATCCGGATAATCCTTGACCAACCGCTCGGTCAGGGTGTCGGCGCCCTCGTTCTTGCCGGCGGCCGCGGCCACCGAAAGCTGCTGGTAAAGGTTGGCCGCTTCAGCCTGGTGATCGGCTTTGTGCTTATTCCACTGCTGCCAGCCAAAGATGCCGACGAGGCCGATGGCAATACCCACGACGATGGACAGGCCGTTCTGGCGCAACCACTGCTGTACGCGTTCGCTCTGTTCGTATTCGTCGTACGCTTCAAATGCCATGCAATCACCCTTGGGAACCGCACGCCGAAAGCACTTGCGAGGTGCGTGTCGTGCGGGAAAATGAAATCAGCCCACGGCCCGCACGCTGCCGTGCGGACAATGGGCAAGCATAACCGATTGCGCCGGACCGCACAGGTCCGGCGTGGCCGTTAGGCGCCAGCTGGCTGAGCCTTGCCGTCGCGCACTTCGATGCGGAAATGGGCGACGTTCGAACGGCGATAGCTGTCCAGCGCCATGGGCTGGCCATCCAGCATGACCTGGGCGCCATTGGCGTTGCCGATGCGCACTTCCAGCGGCTGGTCGCTGTGGTAGGTCTTGGAACTGCCGGCAGGCAGCAGGCCATATTCGAGGCGCGAGCCATCCTTGGTGGTTACTTCCACCCAGCTCGCGCTCTGCAGGCTCAACACCAGGCTGTGCGCACCGCTGCCGGCGCTATCGACGGCAGCTGCAGGGGGAGTGGCGTGCGACGCGTCGTTACCGAGGTTGGGAAACGGCGCCATGGAGGCCATCAGCGGCTGCTGGTCCTGGACGGGCGTGGCAGCCGGAGCAGCGGCCGGCTGGCTCGCGGGAGCACTGGCCAGGGCATTGCCCGGTTCCGCGTTGCCCGCTGCGGGAATCGTCTGCGTCGAGGACGTCGGAGCGGGTGCATCCACCTGCGCGACGGGCGCCGCATCCAACGGGGACAAATGGCTGACATCGCGGTCAAGCGTGCCGCGCACGCCCAGCCAGATGGTCGGCACGACGATGGCCGCGGTCAGCACCACGTAGGTGGCGGCGCGAGCGTAGTTCTCCAGCAGGTAGCGCGAATGCGAGATGCCGCCGGTCGCGACCAAGGTGGGCTGACTGGGCTTGATGCGTTCCAGCTCGGCCTTCACCCCGGACTCGTCTACACCCAGGTAGCGAGCGTACTTGACGAGGTAACCACCGAGGTAAACCTGGTAGTCGATGCCGCCGTACTCGTTGCTTTCGATCTGGCGCAGCACGCGCACCGGCAGGCGCAATGCATGCCCGCACGTTTCGACGTCCAGGCCGCGGGCCTCACGTGCCGCACGAAGACGACTGCCCAATCGACCAGGCGTCATGTCCAACGAGGAATGTTCCGTATCCATGTGGGTGTCGGGTACGTTGGTGAAATGGATTTCTCGGTTGCCGCTATCGGCCTTGTTTGACTGCTCAGAGGTCATTGGCTTGCGGTTGCGTCGAGGGCGCGTGCCGATTCCGAATCCGGGAATTGGCTCTGCAGTCGCCTGCTGTAGTTGAGAGCAGCATCCTTGTTGCCCAACCTGGCTTCAATATCGTGACCAAGCTTGAGCGCCGCCGCACTCGGCTGCCCCAGCGCATCGAATCGCTGGATGAAGGCACGGGCGCGGAACGCATCGTTCTGAAGATAAAGCACGTTGGCGAGCTGATACAACGCCTCGCCGTTCTGAGGGTCGATTTCGACGGCCTTGCGGAAATCCACCTCTGCACCGGCGAAATCCCGCGAACGCGAGAGGCAGGTGCCGGCATTGGTCCAGGCAATCGACGGCGTCTGGTAGAACGGGTCGGCCACGGCCTTCTGGAAATACGGCATGGCCTCGGTGGTCTTGCCTTCCCTGTTGCAAAGGAACCAGCCGAGGTTGTTGTTGGTGTCACCCTTGGTGGGAGCAAGCGACTGCGCCTTGCGGTAGTGCATCTCCGCGTTAGGCATGTCGTTGATGCGCTCGTACACCACGGCGAGAACGGTATGTGCCGGCACGTAGTTCGGATCGAACTCAAGCGCCTTGTTGAGCTTGACCATCGCATCCTGCAGGTCGCCGTTCTCCATGTATTGCTGGCCGAGCTGCGTGTGGATGCGCGCACCTTCCTGGCGCTGTTCCGCCTTGCTGGTGCGCGGGATCTTGGTTGCGCCGGCGCCACCCTCGGTGGTCGTGGTGGTGACGCAGCCCGCCAAGGCGGCGGCCAGGCCGGCGCTCAACAGGATTCGATCAAGCCGCATGACTCGCCCCTTCGTCCAGACGCTTTCGAAATTCGGCCTGGCGACGGGTGCGATCCAATACCTGCCCTTTGAGCTGACCACATGCCGCATCGATGTCGTCACCGCGGGTGCGGCGCAGCATGGTCAGCACGTTGGCATTGAGCAACTGGGTCTGGAAGGCGCGAATGGTTTCGGCGTCAGAGCGCTCGAAACGCGTGCCAGGAAAAGGATTGAACGGAATCAGATTGACCTTGCACGTGGGCATGCGACGCATCAGCTTGATCAACTGGCGGGCGTGCTCGGGCTGGTCGTTGACACCCTTCATCAGGGTGTACTCGAAGGTGATCGATGTGCGCGGCTTGCGATCGAGCCAGCGCTGGCATGAGGCCATCAGCTCGGCGATCGGATAGCGCTTGTTGAGCGGCACCAGCTCGGTGCGCAGCTCGTCGTTGGCAGCGTGCAACGACACGGCCAGCGACACGTCAATGGTCTCCGACAACTTGTCGATCATCGGCACGAGGCCGGCGGTCGACAGGGTGACTCGCTTGGATGCCAGGCCGAAGCCCAGGTCGTCGCGCATCAGGCTCATGGCCTTGGTCACGTTATCGAAGTTCAGCAGCGGCTCGCCCATGCCCATCATCACCACGTTGGTGATGCGACGGTTCTGGTGCGTGACGTTGCCAAGGTATTTGGCCGCCACCCACATCTGGCCGATGACTTCGGCCGTGGACAGATTGCGGTTGAAGCCCTGCGTCGCGGTGGAGCAGAACTGGCAGTTGAGGCCGCAACCGACCTGCGAGGACACGCACAGCGTGCCGCGGGTCGGCTCCGGGATGTACACCGCCTCGATGGCGTTGCCGCCATCCATGCCGAGCAGCCACTTGTGCGTGCCGTCGGCGGCACCCTTGTCGAACAGGGTCTTCGGCGGACCGACATAGCACGACGCTTCGAGCTTGGCTCGAAGCGCCTTGCCGACATCGGTCATGTTTTCGAAATTGTCTTCCAGGCGGTGGTAGATCCACTTCATCACCTGCTCGGCGCGATAAGGCTTCTCGCCGAGCTGCGCAAAGAAATCACGCAGCCCCTGTCGATCGAAATCGAGCAGGTTGACCTTGTCGGTGGTGGTGGATATGGCCTGGTCAGACATTTTTCTTACCGTGAATGCACTTCGGTCGTCGCGAAGAAGTACGCGATCTCGACAGCAGCCGTTTCGGCGGCATCGGAACCATGCACTGCATTGGCGTCGATGGAATCGGCGAAGTCGGCGCGGATGGTGCCCGGCGCAGCGTCCTTCGGATTGGTGGCGCCCATCAGGTCGCGGTGCTTGAGAACGGCGTTCTCGCCTTCCAGCGCCTGGATCATCACCGGGCCGGAGATCATGAACTCGACCAGCGCCTTGAAGAACGGACGCTCCTTGTGCACGGCATAGAAGCCTTCGGCTTCCTGGCGCGACAGGTGCTTCATCTTGGCGGCAACGATCTTGAGGCCGGCCTTTTCGAAGCGAGCGTAGATTTCGCCGATCACGTTCTTGGCAACGGCGTCGGGCTTGATGATGGAAAGGGTGCGCTCCAGCGCCATGAGGTCTGCTCCGGGAAAACTGGTATCTGAGTGGGCGGGCCGGTCGTTACCGGCGAACTTACGCCAAATCCGGCCTAGATATGCGGATTTAGCTCACGAAAGTTTGACAGATTCTACCTGATACGCAAGCTGCGTGCCGGGTTTCCGGCGCCCCTTGAAACGACCGTTTGACGGGTCTGAATCGTCCCGCGTATGCTCAAACGATCGTTTGATTCCTGCCCGGGGTAGCGGACCATGCCAGTCTCCAGTGCTTCCATGCCGACCAAGGAGCGGATTCTCGGCGCCGCGGAGGAACTGTTCGCGCGCCACGGCTTCGAGGGCGCCTCGCTGCGCCAGCTGACGGCTGCCGCCGGGGTGAATCTCGCTGCCGTGAATTACCACTTCGGCTCCAAGGACCGCCTTATCGAAGAGGTGTTCCGTCGCCGCCTGGATCAGCTCAACGGCCGCCGCCTGGCCGCCCTGCAGAAAATCTCCGGGGACCCCGGCACCACCATCGAGGACGTGCTGGGCGCCTTCATCGCCCCTGCACTGGAGCTTTCCCACGATGGCAATGGCTCCCTGTTCATGCGCGTGCTGGCCCGTGCTTTCGCCGAGCACGACGACACCCTGCGCAAGTTCCTCTCGGACAACTACGGCCATGTCATGCGCCAGTTCACCGCCGAATTCGCCCGCCTGCTGCCCCATCTGAGCAAGGAGGAGCTGTACTGGCGTGTGGATCTGGTCACCGGCGCGCTGACCCATGCGATGTCCGGCTTCGGCATGATCCAGCGAAAGAGCGATGTTACGGAACACACGCATCGCGAGCAGACCGCCCAGCACTTGATTCGCTTCGCCGCCGCCGGTCTCAAATCCCCTTAAGACCCCGGCGCCCGGATACCCCCGGCCAGCAATGGCCACCTGTTTCACCTTCCTGTGTCTCGCACTACGGAGAAACCAATGACCGCTCCATCCACACCCAAGGCAGCGCTGCGCATCCGCAAGGCTGCGGTACTCGGCGCTGGCGTCATGGGCGCGCAGATCGCCGCGCACCTGACCAACGCCGGCGTCGAAACCGTGCTGTTCGACCTGGCCGCCAAGGAAGGTCCCAAGAGTGGCATCGCCCTGAAGGCCATCGCCAACCTGCAGAAGCTCTCGCCTGCCCCGCTGGCCGACAAGACCATCGCCGGCGCGATCATCCCCGCCAACTACGACGAGGATCTGGAGCACCTGAAGGACGTGGACCTGGTGATCGAGGCGATTGCCGAACGGATGGACTGGAAGCTGGATCTGTACAAGAAGATCGCGTCGCACCTGTCGCCGACCGCCGTGATTGCTTCCAACACCTCGGGCCTGTCGATCAACGGCCTCGCCGAAGCGCTGCCGGAAGAAATGCGCCATCGCTTCAGCGGCGTGCATTTCTTCAACCCGCCGCGCTACATGCACCTGGTCGAAGTGATCCCGACCAGGCTCACCGACGCAAATGTGGTGGAAGGCCTTGAAGCATTACTTACCACCGCGCTTGGCAAGGGCGTGGTGATCGCCAAGGACACGCCGAACTTCATCGGCAACCGCATCGGCGTGTTCTCGATGCTGGCCACCATGCATCACACGCAGCAGTTCGGCCTGGGCTTCGACGTGGTCGACGCG
>NZ_DASRZX010000125.1:0-8690 GCF_035685885.1 Dyella sp.
GGACGCCATCGCCAAGCGTATGAACATGAGGCCTCGCGCCACCTTGAACTACCATTGTCCAGCCGAAATGTTCATGCGCGCACTCGGGCGGGACGACCTGGCCGATGCTATCGATGGTGCACTTCTACGTTGACACCGCCACGCTTTGATCGGGTCAACCGGGGAAAAGGTCAGTGCAGCACCCAGTGCCATCGAGCCGACCAGTACGACATAGAAAAGCCTGGCCTGCCCGGGTTTGCGCGCCAAACCGTAAGGTGCGTTCGCCGCGCCGGTCACTGCGAACGCCGTGGCACCGGCCAATACGGGAACGGCCAGCAGGCCGGTGCTGACGATTCCCAGCGAGAACAACGTAAAGGCGAAACGCCCGGCGACCGGCCTCAACGCTTCGGCGGCATCGGATGCCGAGGCTATGTCGGTTTTTCCATGTGCATGCAGCGCTACCGCCGCCGTCAGGATCATCGCGAAGGCGATCACGTTCGAAAAGACCATCCCGACCGTGGTATCCAGGGCAATGCGGCGCAGTGCGTCCGGTGCCTGATGATTGGCCTGGCGCAAGGGCTCCCGCTCATCGCTCTGCTTGAGTTCCTCCACTTCCTGCGCGGCCTGCCAGCAAAACAGGTAGGGGCTGATGGTGGTGCCCAGCACGGCGACCACTGCGGTGAGGTAGCCCGCGTTCCACTGGATGCTGGGTGCCACCGTGGAACGGAACGCGACGCCCCAAGGTATCCGCACGGCGAAAAGCGTCGCCACGTAGGCAAACAAGGTCAGCGCCAGCAGCTTGAGTATGGGCGAGTATCGATCGAACGGCAGGAAGACCTGGAGTGCCGTGGAGCCCACCGCAAAGATCAATGCATAGAGCAGCGCCGGGCCGCCGATCAACAGCTGCATGGCCGCCCCCATCGCGACCAGGTCTGCGCCGATATTGATCACGTTGGCTACCACCAGTAGAGCCACCAGAAACCAGACGATCGACTTGGGTAATTGGTGCGCGAGCGTGTCAGCCAGTCCGCGACCTGTTACGCGACCGATCCGGGCGCTCACCATCTGGATGGCGATCATGAGCGGGATCGTGAGGAATACCACCCAGAGCATGGCGTAGCCGAATTTGGCGCCGACTTGCGAGTAGGTTCCCACGCCGCTGGGATCATCATCGGCAGCGCCCGTGATGAAGCCAGCACCAAGGCGCTTCAGCCACGACGATTTCTGCGAATCCCCAGGCTTGTCGGCCATGACCCGTGCTCGATGATGCAAGGGCACTATCGTTCATGGCGGGTCGTGAATCCGTGCAGCGCGATATGTCGTGCGCACGTGATTTTGAACGGCGCATTCAGACGACACGACGTGAAGCTGTCGCCAGTCCTTCATGGAGCCCTCACTGGCGAGTCGATGCGCAGAGTCTGGCTATCCCGTCTGCGAAGAAGCGAGGGCCACACCTACCGAACTTGCGTGCGCTGCGCCGCCTCGCTGGGCTTGCGTCGCGGTTCGAGGAATATGCGTCGAATCTCGGGATGGTTCTTGCGAATAGCGGCTTCGATATCGGCAATGGCGCCCTCAAGCTGAGGGACGGTCAGCTCATCCTTGAACTTGATGCTGGCAGCAACGAGCACATCATGAGGCGCGAAATGCATGGTGAGCACGCGGTGGACGTCGATGACGGACGGATCGCCGCAAATCAGTTGATGAAGTTTTTCGCGGACCGTTTTCGTTGCCGCCTCGCCGGTGAGCAAGCCGCGACATTCGTTGGCCAGCAGCGTCGCGGTGGCGGCGAGGATGAGGCCGATGACCACGGAAGCCAGGCCGTCGTAGACAGTGTTGTTCGTCCATTGCGTCATCGCGATGCCGGCCAGGGCGACCAGCAGGCCGAGCAGCGCGGCGGTGTCCTCGAACAGCACCGTGAATACGGTCGGATCCTTGCTGAAACGGATGGCCTTTATCCATCCATAGCGCCTGTTGTCCTTGCGGAACTCGCGCAGCGCGAAAAGCCACACCGCCCCTTCGAAGACCGTGCTGATGCCGAGCACGAGGTAATTGACCCAGACGTATCTCATCGGCTCCGGATGAAGGATCTTGGCGATGCCCTGGTAGACCGAAACACCGGCGCCGAGGCCGAAGATCATGATCGCCACCACGAAGGACCAGAAATAGAGCTCAAGCCCGTGGCCGAAGGGATGCGACTCGGACGGTGGGCGCGCTGCGCGGCGCATCCCCAGCAGCATCAGCCACTGGTTACCGGTATCCACCAGGGAATGGACGGCTTCGCTCCACAGGGCTGAGCTTCCGGTAAAAATCGCCGCGACGGTCTTGGAGATGGCGATGGCAAGATTGCCGGCAAGCGCCGCCCAGACGACAGCCTTCGACCGCTCGCCGTGTTCGGCGGTGCCGGTGGACTGCTTGCTGTCTCGCGACATGTCCATGGTCGATGATCAGATCAAGGGGAAAACTCACCCCGAGAGAGCCACAGGTCCGGTGAAATTGCCTGCCAGCGGGAGTGAAGCGAGCATAAAGATCGCGTGCGCCACGCTCGGTGTTCATCAATGCATCGCTGGGATGAAATGGCGTGGGCTACGACGTTGCGGGTATTGGGCTATCGCCACGTAAAGGTGTCGATGTCTTATCGGCGTGCAACAGCAAGCGACCGCAGGAACAGGAGTGCCGCGCATAGCGCGACTGCGCGAGGCACGAGAGCCGTTCGTCCGGTGAAATCCGCGCCGGATATCGCCAGGACCACCTGCGCGGAAGGCGCCACCGATGGGCCGTAACACCGACCCGTCGGTGCCGAGGCCACATGTCGAATCCACGTCAGCCCGTTCGTCGCAGGTATGAACAGGCAAGGAGAATGACCCGTGTTCAAGATCACGATAGGCGCCACGGAACCCATGGCAGACGTCAGGCAGCCCTGTGGAGCACCACCATGATTCCCACCATCACTGCCTTTGAACGATCGCCTGACCGCGGCAGAGGGCTGGCGCGTGACATGCGCGTTCGCTGGGCGCTCGAGGAAGTCGGGCAGCCTTACGAAGTTCGTCTTCTTTCGTTCGGGGACATGAAGGAGCCCGCGCATCGCAGGCTCAATCCTTTCGGGCAGATTCCCACTTACGAGGAAGGCGATCTCGCCCTGTTCGAGTCGGGCGCGATCATTCTGCATATCGCCGAGCGCCATCCGGGGTTGCTTCCCGATGAGCCGAATGCACGGGCCCGCGCCATCACCTGGATGTTTGCCGCGCTCAACACGGTGGAACCACCAGTGTTCGAGCGCAGCCTCACCTTCATCCTGGATCGCGACAAATCCTGGTACGCGGACCGCATGGCCGTCCTCGACGAGCGCGTCCACGCACGGCTGGGCGAACTATCCCATCACCTTGGCAGTGCCGACTGGCTGGATGGCGCGTTCAGTGCCGCCGATCTGTTGATGGTGACGGTACTTCGCAGGCTGGGCAGCTCGGGCATGGTGGAGAAATTTCCGAACCTCTCCGACTATGTGGCGCGAGCCGAAGCGCGGCCTGCCTACCAGCGCGCATTCGGCGCGCAGCTTGAGGTTTTCAACAGCACGTCATCCGCCGGCTGATGCAGACGCGCCGTGGCCGGGGTGATCCGGCCATGGCGCGTCGGTGCCGCACGAACACTCCGCGCCCAGTCATCCCCGGCGCTTATCCTCAGGGAGCCTTCGCGTTCTTCATCTGCTGGACGATGGTGAGCGATTTGCTCACATGGTCCTGGGGATGCAGGTGGTCGAGTTCCGACGAGAACACGGCGGCAACCTTTCCATCGCGACCGATGACGAAGGTGGTGCGCGGAATGAAGCCGTGGTCGATGACGTCACCGCGCACATCCTTGGCATTGGCGACGGCGGCCGAGAGTTCCAGGTCATACGAGGCGGCGATCTTGCCATCCGGATCGGACGCCACCGGGAACTTGCCGGCGCAATAGTTGGGGTCGGCCGAGAAGCTGTTGAGGCGCTGGATGCTGTCGGCCGACACGCCGACGATGGTCGCACCGGCGGCCGCAAACTTTGCCGCTTCCGTGGCGAATGTGTGCGCTTCGATATCGCAGCCGCCCGTGTAGGCAGAGGGATAGAAGTACACGACCACCGGCCCGGACTTGAGCGCTTCGGCGAGCGAGAAGCTGATGGTCTTTCCGGCCTGGCTGGCCTGGGCGCTGAAATCCGGTGCGGCGGCACCCGGGCCGACGGCGGCGAATGCGGACGTGGTCAGGCTCAACGCAGCGACGGCAAGCAAACGCGCGAAACGATGGTTCATGGCAGTGGTGGTCCTTGTGGGAGATGAGGACGGCAGTGACTTGCCGGACGGGCTGCGGTGAGTGCCGTTCCTGTGGGTGAAGGTTGCGACGGGCGTACTGGCGGGATGGATGCCCTTCACATTGATGCCGGGATAAATCGATTTCTCACCTAATGCATTATCTAAATATCGCTTACATGCTATTGATTAACAACAATAATTTGTGATGAATTTGGCATTGCAGCGCGGCGTTATCTGGAGCCAGATTCTCTTGCGAACGACATCATGGCCCGTCCCGCGCGCCACGCTACTCCCATGCTCCCCGTCGTCAATCATTCGACCGCCAAGCCCGCCGCGTTACGCCGCTCGTCGGCATCGCTGCATCGAGCACTTGCACAAACCTTCGACAGGAGGTTGGGCATGAAGCAAGCGCGACTCGAGGCTCCCGCCGCCAGGACGAAGACTCCTTCCGTTTGTGGCTGGCAGCGGCGCTGGATTTCATGCGCGCGGTGTAACGCCGCTGACGCATCCATCGAATATTCCCCCACGTGCCGTCAAACCTGGCCCCACGACCACGTTCCACAACAAGGACACACTCCATGTCGGATTCCATCGATCAGCCGCGGCGAAAGTTTCTTGGTACCACCGCGCTAGGGCTCGCCGCCACGCAGCTTGGACTGGTGTCGCTGGCGAACGCGCAGACGCGCGAACCTGCCACCGCATCGCCCCAGCATGCTGCTTCTGGCGCGCACGCGTCCTTTGCACCGCTGAAGCATATCCAGGCGGGCGTGCTGAATGTGGCATACGCGGAGGATGGTCCGGCGAATGGCAAGCCGGTGCTGCTGCTCCACGGCTGGCCCTACGACATCCATAGCTATGTGGATGTGGCGCCGCTGCTCGCCGCCGCGGGATACCGCGTGATCATTCCTTATCTTCGCGGCTACGGCGACACGCACTTCGTCTCCGCCGACACGCCCCGCAACGGCCAGCAGGCCGCGCTGGGCGCCGATGGGCTGGCCTTGCTGGATGCATTGAAGATCAAGCAGGCCATCGTTGCCGGTTACGACTGGGGCGCGCGCACCGCCAACATCATGGCGGCGCTCTGGCCCGAGCGCTGCAAGGCCATGGTGTCGGTGAGCGGCTACCTCATCGGCAGCCAGGCATTGAATCGCGCGCCGCTGCCGCCCAAGGCCGAGCTGCAGTGGTGGTACCAGTATTACTTCTCCACGGAGCGTGGCGAAGTCGGCTATGCCAAGTACACGCACGACTTCGCGCGCCTCATCTGGGAAAGCGCCTCGCCGAAATGGACGTTCGACGACGCCACCTTCAATCGCAGCGCGGCGGCCTTCGACAATCCTGACCACGTGGCCGTGGCCATCCACAATTATCGCTGGCGCCTTGGCCTCGCCACCGGCGAGTCGAAGTTCGATGCGATGGAGCAGCAGCTCGCAGCCCTGCCCTCCATTGGCGTTCCCACCATCACGCTGGAAGGCGATGCCAACGGCGCGCCGCATCCTGACCCCAGCGCCTACGCGAAGAAGTTCACCGGCAAGTACGAGCACCGACTGGTCAGCGGCGGTATCGGCCACAACCTGCCGCAGGAGGCACCGCAGGCTTTCGCGCAGGCCGTGATCGACGTGGACACGTTCTGATGCGGATGAAACAGCCTGCCCGGATGAAGCCGCTTGGCGTGTTCACGCCTTACGCGCCCTGATCCCGGCAAACGCAGGGCGCCCGCCAGGCTGGCGCCCTGCTCTCAGGCCACATGGCCGCCGCCGATGTACGGGCATGGTGCCCCCCCCATAAACCCCGGCCGACAGGCTTTTGGTGTGCTGTCGTACCACGCGCATCGCCTACTCCGGCGCCTTTCGACGTGAACGCGCACCCGGCTCTCCCCGGCATTTCACGTGCGGAATGTCCGTGTTTCATCCAGGCTTGCCGAAGTTTCGGGTATCAAGGCCACGCAGGTGCACCCATCGGGAGACGAACCAGCCATGGCCAGCGACAGCAGCACCCAGCGCATCGATCTGGCACTGGGCATTCCCGTGGGCCAGTTGGACGACGGTGACTCCGTGGTTGGCCGGGTGGGCGAGGACGAGGTCCTGTTGTTGCGCAAGGGCAATGCTTTCCACGCCATTTCGCCCTATTGCACGCACTATCACGGTGAGCTCGCGGAAGGCCTGGTGGTAGGACGAACGATCCGTTGTCCGCTGCATCACGCCTGTTTCGATCTTGCAACAGGCGAAGCGCTGCGTGCCCCGGCGCTGGATCCTCTCGACTGCTGGCAGGTCGAGTCGATCAACGGCACCGTCCGCGTTGGCGAACGGATGCGCATGCCCGCACGCTACACGACATCGGACGGCGAGGCGCCGGAGTCGGTGGTCATCGTCGGCGGCGGCGCGGCCGGCATGGCAGCCGCGGTCAAGTTGCGAGGCTGTGGATTCGCAGGACGCGTGACGCTGCTGTCGGCGGACGACTTCCCGCCGTGCGACCGACCGAACCTCTCAAAGGATTACCTCGCCGGCACCGCGCCCGCCGACTGGATTCCGCTGCGTTCGCCTGACTTCTACACCGACAACACCATCGATCTGCGGCTTGGTCGTCGCGTCACCGCCATCGACCGCCCGTCGCACACGGTGACCACCGACAACGGCGAACAACTGCGTTACGGAAAACTGTTGCTGGCCACGGGCGCCGAGCCGGTACGGCTGGAAACCCCTGGCGCTGATCCGCAGTCGGTGCACTACCTGCGCACCTATGCCGACGCCAGCAGACTCGTCTCACGCAGCGAAAAAGCGAAGCGCATCGCCATCATCGGCGCCAGTTTCATCGGACTGGAAGTGGCGGCATCGCTACGGCACCGCGGCGTGGAAGTTCATGTGGTTGGGCGCGAAGCCGTGCCGCTGGAGCGCGTGATGGGTGCGGACATGGGGCGCTGGATCCAGTCGATCCACGAAGCACAAGGCGTGACTTTTCATCTTGAAACCACGGTGGAACGCGTCGAGGGAGGCGTGGTGTGGCTCAAGAACGGTGCTTCGCTGGGCGCATGCGACCTCATCGTCCTCGGTGTCGGCGTTCGACCGGTGCTGACGCTTGCCGAGCAGGCCGGCCTTGCCGTGGATCGCGGCGTCACGGTGAATCGATACCTGCAGACCAGCGATCCCGATATTTTCGCGGCGGGCGACATCGCGCGCTGGCCCGATCCGCACACGGGCGAACGCCTTCGTGTCGAACACTGGGTGGTGGCGCAATCCCAGGGCCAGGTGGCGGCGATGAACATGCTGGGTCAGCCGCAGGCGTACGAGCGAGTGCCGTTTTTCTGGAGCCAGCACTACGACACCACTATCCGTTACGTGGGACATGCCGAAGGCTGGGACCGCACGGAGATCGATGGCTCGTTCGAAGAGCAGGACGTCATCGTTAGGTATTTCCGCGGCCAACAGCTGCTGGCCGTAGCCGCCCTGGGGCGCGAACTGGATGCGCTCTACAGTGAAGCAGACATGGAAAAGGAGTTCGCGGCTACCGCGCGCTGATGTTCCGCTCCGGCCTCCGTGGTTGGATCAGAGCCATGCCATAAATCACTGGATGTCGGCCCTCGCTTTCCTGGGCTCGCTGGTGGGTCGAAGCAATGGATGCGGCGAAATGCCCTTGCGCTCGCATGCAGCTCATTCCGGGCGTAGACTTTACGGATGAGAATGACTCGCATTCGTCGCCTGCTTCGTGTCCTCCTGACATGGATGGTCCTGCTGGGTACTCCCGGCGCGTTGCTGGCCGAGACGGCGCCCGCCGACGTTACGCAAACCTGGCAGATGCTCGATTACCTCGCGGCGGACTACACCGGCGCGGTGAACCGCGGCGTCGTCACCAGCGAATCGGAATACCAGGAAATGCGCGAATTCGCGCGGCATGCGCGCGACCGCGTCGATGCCTTGCCCGCCTCGCCAGCGTCGGCACAGCTGCACGCACAGGCCGAGCGGCTGATCGCGCTGATCGACGCGAAATCCGCTGAGGCTGATGTCGCTCGCCAGGCGCATGCCCTGGCCGATGCATTGCTGCAGGCTTATCCCGTACCCACCGCGCCGGCCAGCACGCCCGATGTCACTCGTGGCGCATCGCTCTACCAGGCGCAATGCGCGGCCTGTCACGGTGCGCGCGGACATGGCGATGGTCCTGCCGGCGCAAGGCTCAATCCGCCGCCGATCGATTTCACCTCACAGGCGCGCGCCGACCAGCGCAGCGTGCTGTCGCTGTTCGAAGTCATCACGCAAGGTGTGCCCGGCACCTCGATGGCCAGCTATGCGCAAACCCTGTCCGTCGATGACCGCTGGGCGCTGGCCTACTACGTTGGCACGCTGGCCTATGCCGAAGGCGCCATCAGCGGCAAGCAGGCATGGGAGCACGATGCCCGCGCGCGCGGCGCCATCGCCTCGCCGAACGAACTTGCACGGGCGCGCG
>NZ_DASRZX010000126.1:0-14805 GCF_035685885.1 Dyella sp.
CTGGGCCTGGCGCCAGTCGCCGAAAACTTCATTGATGGTGAAGGTATGGGCTGCGGGAAACTGGTTTGCATAGCGCGCGGCTACTTCCGGGGAGCGGGGGCGGTAGTAATTCTTCGCCGCGATATCCTGGCCCTGCGGCGAGTAGAGGAACTGCACGTATGCCTCCGCCACCGCGCGCGTGCCATGTTTCTCCACATTGCTGTCGACGACGGCCACGGGCGGCTCGGCGAGGATGGTGATCGATGGCACCACGATGTCGAATTTCTCCTTGCCCAGCGCCTGACGCGCCAGCAGCGCCTCGTTCTCCCAGGCGATCAGCACATCGCCAATGCCTCGCTGAGCAAAGGTATTGGTGGCGCCGCGGGCACCGGTATCGAGCACCGGTACATGCTTGTACAGCTCTTGCACGAAGGCGCGCGCCTTGGCCTCGTTGCCACCCGGCTGTTTCAGCACGTAACCCCAGGCAGCAAGGAAATTCCAGCGTGCGCCGCCCGAAGACTTCGGGTTGGGCGTCACCACCTGGATGCCGGGACGAACGAGGTCGGGCCAGTCCTTGATGCCCTTGGGATTGCCCTTGCGCACCAGGAACACGATGGTGGAGGTGTACGGCGACGCGTTGCCGGGCAACCGCTTTTGCCAGTCTTTTGCGAGCAGGCCGCGATCGGCGATGGCGTCGATGTCGTAGGCCAGTGCGAGCGTCACCACGTCGGCGGGCAAGCCTTCCGCCACGGAACGCGCCTGCTTGCCAGAGCCGCCATGCGACATCTGAATGGTGAGCGCATCGCCATGCTGCGCCTTCCATTGCTCGACAAACGTGGCGTTGACCTGCCGGTAGAGTTCGCGCGTCGGGTCATAGGAAACATTGAGCAGGGTGACGTCCCTGGCGGCGACGGCGCCACCCAGCAGTGCGCCAGCAGCAGCCAGCAAGATCGGGATGAACTTCTTCATGACGACTCCTGCGGGGAACGAACGATCAGACTATCGGTGCACCGAATGGCTGCGAAATCGCAATATGGCATAACCACATGCGTGAACCCTGCGAGAAATCAGCGCATGGCGGGGAAAACGCGGCTAGAGGCCTTCGAGGGCGACATCGACCGACGTCTCGCGCCCAATCTCCTTGGCCAGCTTGACGGCCAGCTGATGGGCCGCGGCGCGGATTTCAGGCATGGCCGTGCATTCCCACAGGTTGCCACGCAACAGCGAACCCACCGCATGAAGACCCGGCTGCACGGTTCCATCGGCACGCAGCAATTGCCCGTCGGGCTGCGCCAGCACGCCCAGCTGCAGGGGGTCGGCCACGGCCAGGCCATCGTGCAGCAACTGCGAGAGCAACTCGTGCGAAGCATAGGCCACGGCGGTGTCCAGGCCAGTCGCCTGGATCACCAGGTCCGCCTCAATCGTGTTCACCAGCTGCGTCGATCGCTCGCGCAGCGTCAGCTGCAACGGTGAGGTGCCATCGACGTCCAGCACGCGGGCAGCGTGAAGCTGTAGACGCCCCTCTTCCCGCAGCTGATGAATCGCCTCGCCCGAGGCGGGCGCCATGCGATGTCGTGCGGCCTCCCACAGCCAGCGTGCATGGCGCAGGAATTGGCGCCGACGATCGTGTCCCAACTGCTGCCACAAGCGCGCGTTGATGGGACGCATGCCGTCGATCACGCTACGCCAGTCCGGCGATGGCGAATCATCGAGCGCGATGCGGACCTTGCGCAGCATGGCCGGCACGTTGGTGCAATGGGACAGCGCGCGGTTGAGCGCTTCCTGCCCGGCATAAGGCGTCAGCGGCATCGCCGAGTGCGTGAACGGCAGGAGGCCGTGCCTCGACACGGCCACCAGTTCCGCGTGGGGCCAGCGCACCGCTGCAGAAAGCAAGGTATCCACCGCGGTCAAGCCCGTCCCGATCACCGCGACGCGGCGCGGGGGATGCGGATGCCGGTCCAGCCTCCAGGGATCGAGTTCATAGCTGCCGCTGGCAAGCGCTGTGCTGGAGACTGTGCGCAATGGACGCTGCGCCAGCGCCCCGACGGCAAGCACGACATGCGCGGCGTCCACCCAACGATCGGCGCCCACGCGCACACCGTAACCGGCCGCTCCTCGCGAGGCGATCTCGCGTGCGCTTTCCGGATGGATGCGAAAACTGCGCCCTTCGCGCCGGGCCGCGTCGATGCGCGAACCAACCTGTGCCTGGATGAAGTCGCCGAACAGTCGACGCGGAAGAAAATCGGTCCCTTTCACCTGCCCGAGCTGGCGTGCTGCATGGCGGATGAAATCTTCGCCGTGCTCCTGGAATACGCCCATGTTTGCCGCGCGGACATTGAGGAGATGCTGGTCGTCACAGGTGGCATAGGCCACGCCGCGCCCGGGCGCGTGCTGCCCCACGATCCAATGCACCGTGCCCGCGTCATAGCGCGAGAGCAATTCGCCAAAGGCGGCAGCTCCCGCCGCACCACCACCGATCACCGCGATATCAGCCATGGCCTGCTCCTCGATCCCGCGGACACCACGTCGGGCGAAACGCGCCATGGCGTTCGCTCGTTCACGGGCCTGCGGGCTTCATCCAGGTGAAAACAGCCTTCACGTACGAAGACCTGACGGAGACATCACAGCAAACCGACCGACGCCGCGCGCCTCCCGCGCGAAACCATCCGTGGCATGACGGCGAAGAAATGTCTGCTGCACGATGCAGAATCAAACACAGGCATCGTTAAACCGCCGCTAGTCATTCGTCGACTAGCCTGCCGGCACATATCCGCGTGGTTATGAGCCCTGCGTCGAAGCCCCGCTGGAGTGGCGGGAGGCCAGCACGCCGGTCACATCGGATAAACCCAGGCCGCGCGCGCGCAAGGTCACCAGCAGGTGGAAGATGAGGTCTGCCGCTTCGCCGAGCAGCGCTTCGTCGTCTTGCGCGACGGCGGCGAGCGCGGTTTCCACGCCCTCTTCTCCTACCTTTTGCGCCATTCGGCGGATGCCGCCATCGAACAACTTCGTGGTGTAGCTTCCTTCGGGACGCTCGTCGTGGCGACTTGCCACCAGCGCGTCCAGCTCGGCGAGGAAACCGGCGCGTGGCCGCACGTCATCGCCAAAACAACTGCTCGTGCCCATGTGGCAGGTGGGCCCCCGCGGCTGTGCCCATACCAGCAACGTGTCCGCATCGCAGTCCATGTGCAGTGACTTCACGGCCAGCACATGACCCGAACTCTCGCCCTTGGTCCACAGGCGCTGCTTGCTGCGACTGAAAAAGGTCACTTGCCCGCTGGCCTGCGTCTTCGCCAGCGACTCGGCATTCATGTAGCCAAGCATCAACACTTCGCCGGTGAGCCAATGCTGCACGATGGCCGGCAGCAGGCCATCGCCCTTGGACCAGTCCAGTCGGGATGCATCGAGAGTTGCGGCGTTCATGAGAAGGTCCTGGTGGAAGATGGCTGGTATCGCGTAGAGGAACCGCTAGCTTCGGACGGTGACGTTCCAGTTTGCGAGCGCCTGTTTCAGCGACGGAATGGCGATCGCTCCGGAATGGAACACGCTGGCTGCCAGGGCGCCATCGACGTCGGCCTCCACGAAGGCGTCGCGGAAGTGTTCCAGCGCACCCGCGCCGCCGGAAGCAATCAGGGGCACCGTGCAGATCGAACGCACCGCGCGAAGCTGTTCCAAGTCATAACCTTCCCGCACGCCATCACTGCCCATGCAGTTCAGCACGATCTCACCCGCACCACGACGCTGCGCTTCGACGATCCAGTCCAGCGTGCGGCGCGCCAGCGCCTGCGTACGCGAGGGATCGCCGGTGTATTGCCGCACGCGCCATTCGCCATCTGCATCGCGCAGGCTGTCCACGCCCACCACCACGCATTGCACGCCGAACGCGGCGGCCAGTTCATCGATGAGCGCCGGGCGTTCAAGGGCCGGCGAATTCACCGAGATCTTGTCGGCGCCCGCATGCAGCACCGCCCGGGCTTCTTCCACGCTGCGGATGCCACCCGCCACGCAGAACGGAATGTCGATGACACCCGCGACGCGTTCCACCCAGCCGCGATCCACGCTGCGACTTTCGGGGCTGGCCGTGATGTCGTAGAACACTAGCTCGTCGGCACCTTCGTCGCGATAGCGCAAGGCGAGGTCCACGATCTCGCCCATCACGACATGGTCGCGAAAGCGCACGCCCTTCACGACCTTGCCGTCGCGCACGTCCAGGCACGGAATAATGCGACGGCTCAGCATGCCAATGCCTCCTGCACGGTGAAGCGTCCCTCCAGCAGCGCGCGGCCCAGGATCACGCCCCTGGCACCGGCCTCGCGCGCAGCACGGATATCTTCCAGCGAGCGTACGCCACCCGACGCCTGCACGGCCAAGGCGGGAACGGCCTCGGTGAGATGGCGGTACAAGTCGAGGTTGAACCCCGCGAGCATGCCGTCCCGATCAATGTCGGTGCACAGCAGGTGTTGCGCGCCTCGCGACGCGTACCAAGGCGCCAGCTCGTCCAGCGTGCGCGACTCGCTCTCGGTCCAGCCTGCGCTCGGCAGACTCCAGTGCCCGTCAATGCGTCGGGTATCCAACGCCAGCGTGAAGCGATCAGCACCATGCCGCGAAAGCCAATCCGCCACGCGTTCCGGCTCGCGAATGGCCACGCTGCCGACGACCACGCGCGAAACACCGGCATCGAACAAACGCCGCAGGTCTGCCTCGGTGCGCACGCCACCGCCCGCCTGAACGCGCATGCCGTCGTGGCTCATGGCCTCGATCACGGCGAAGTTCTCCAGGCTGCCGCCGCGCGCACCGTCCAGGTCCACGACATGCAGCCAGCTTGCGCCGGCTTCTGCATAGCGGCACGCCAGCTCCCGCGGTTCGCAGGCATAGGTCGTCTGTTGGGCGTAATCACCCTGCTTGAGGCGAACGACGCGGCCCTCGCGCAGATCAATGGCGGGAATGACGGTGAAGCTCATAGGTCCAGAAAATTCTTCAGGAGAAGGGAGCCGACCCTGCCCGAGCGCTCCGGATGGAATTGCATGCCGTGGAAATTGCCTCGCGAAATCACGCTGGCAAATTCACCGCCGTGCTCGGTCGTGGCCAAGGCGTATTCGCCCACCGGCGCGGCGTAGCTGTGCACGAAGTACGCCCAGTCGTCATCGCCAAGGCCGTCCATCAGCGGATGCGCGCGCTGGCGGTGCAGGCGGTTCCAGCCCATGTGCGGTACGCGAAGACCTGGCCGCTCGACGAATCGGCGCACTGTCGCGTGAATCAGGCCGAGGCATTCGGTGCCACTTTCTTCCGAGCGATCGCACAACAGCTGCATGCCAAGGCATACGCCAAGCACCGGTTGCGTCAGTGAGCGCATGGTGTCCACCAGGCCTCGTTCGCGCAGGCGCGCCATGCCCGGCCCTGCCGCACCGACGCCCGGAAGAATCACCTTGTCGGCGGAACGGATAGCCTCCGCATCCGATGTCAGTGCCGCTTCTACGCCGAGACGTTGCAGCGCGTAGCGCACCGATCCGATATTGGTACCACCCGCATCCACCAACACCACGCTCATCACAGCAAACCCTTGGTGCTGGGGAGCTCGCTGCCTTCGCGCCGGATCGCCTGGCGCAACGTGCGCGCCACGACCTTGAAGCAGGCTTCCACCATGTGATGTGCATTCTCGCCCCGCACGCTCAGGTGAAGGTTCGCGCCCAGCGTTTCGCACAGCGAGCGGAAGAAATGCGGCACGAGTTCGGTCGGTATGTCGCCGACGCGATCGCGTGGGAATTGCCCATCGAAGACAAAATACGGACGGCCGGACAGGTCGAGCGCCGCGCTGGCCTTGGATTCGTCCATAGGCAGCACGAACCCATAGCGGCCGATGCCTCGCTTGTCGCCCAGGGCCTGTCGCAACGCCTGTCCAAGCGCGAGCGCGCAGTCCTCAATGGTGTGGTGTTCGTCGATATGCGTGTCGCCCTCGCAGCCCAGGGCGAGCGCGAAACCGCCATGCTTGCCGATCTGTTCCAGCATGTGGTCGAAAAATCCCAGACCCGTGTGCACCTGCGGCTCGGCGGGTTTGTCGAGGTTCACGCTGACCGTGATGCGTGTTTCCCGTGTGTTGCGCTCCACCGTCGCCATGCGCGGCGCGTCGAGCAACTGGTGGGCGATTTCATCCCAACCCAATCCCTTCGACCCCACGCGAAAGCCTCGCACACCCATATTGGCGGCGAACTGCAGATCGGTTTCGCGATCGCCCACCATGGCCGAAGCGCTGCGGCTCCAGCCATCATCGGCCAGGTAGTGGCGCAGCATACCCACGCCGGGTTTGCGCGTGTCCTTGTTCTCATGCTGGAAGCTGCGATCGATCAGGACCTCGCGCACCTTGATGCTCTGCGAAGAGAGGATGCGCATCAGCAGCTCGTGCGGTCCGGTGAAATCGGCCTCAGGGAAACTCTCGGTGCCGAGGCCGTCCTGGTTGGTCACCATCACCAGTTCGTAGCCGCTGGCAACGATGCGCTGCAAGGCGGCGATCACCCCGGGCAGCAGTGCGAACTTCTCGAAGCTGTCGATCTGGAAATCTTCCGGCTCCTCGATGAGGCAACCGTCGCGATCGATGAAGAGTATCTTGCGACTCATGCTTGCTTGTTCCATGCCGATTCGTCGGCAAAATCCCGGCTATCCATGGCTGAATGCTTCAACACGGCCAACACCCGATCGTTCTCTTGCGCCGTGCCGATGGTGATGCGAAGCGCGTCGCCAAGTCGCGGATAGCGCCGCACGTCCCTTACCACGATGCCCGCATCCAGCAGACGGCGGTATGCCGTGGCCGGATCATCCAGGCGCACCGCCAGGAAGTTGGCGTGCGACGGCAGGACTTCGCGCACGACGGGCAATGCGGCCAGCGACTTGGCCATCCGTTCGCGTTGCTCGCGCACGATGGCGACATGCTTCCGTGCCTCGATCTGCCCTTCCGGTGTCAGCGCCTGCAGCGCCAGTTTCACGCAGGGACGAGGCAGCGGATACGGCGCAATGATGCGGCGTAACAATGCAATCACCTCTTCGTTCGCCAGCAGTGTGCCGATGCGCGCACCAGCGAGCGCCCACGCCTTGGACAGCGTTCGCAGCACGGCAAGATTGTCGTAGCGATCGATCAGCGGCACCACGCTTGGCGTGTCGGCGAACTCGATATAAGCCTCGTCCACGACCAGCAAGGCACGCCCAGCCAATGCCTCCACAAGACGCTCAATCTGCGCCTGCGCCACCCGCTGGCCAGTGGGATTGTTCGGCGTGCACACGAACACCAGCTTCACCGCCGGCGTGAGCGCTGCCAGCACGGCTTCCACGTCCAGCGAGAAATCCTCGGCCAGCGGAATCTCCAGTACAGCCGCATTCTGGATACGCGCCGATACCGCATACATGCCGAACGTTGGTGGCTGGATTGCGATGGCGTCCTCGCCGGCACGACAGAAAGCGCGCACCAGCAGATCAATCGCTTCATCGCTGCCACGCCCCACCAGCACCTGCGTCGAGCGCACGCCGTACAGTGTCGCCAGCGCTTCGATCAAAGCGGGCGGCTGAGGGTCGGGATAGCGATTGCAATCCAACGCATCACCGGGCGGCGCCCACGAGGACTCGTTCGCATTGAGCAGGGTCGCTCCGCCACTGGCCTCCATGCGAGCGGAGGAATAAGGCTGCATGGCGCGGATCTCCGGACGTGCAAGTTCCACGATGCTCATGCCGTCATCTCCAACGCAGCCAGGCGCAAGGTGACAGCGCGGCGGTGCGCCTCCAGTTGCTCTGCGGCCGCCAGCGTTGCGGTGCACGGTCCGATTTCGCGTAGTCCAGCCGGTGACAGTTCCTGCACGGTGATTTGCTTCTGGTAACTCGCCACGGAGACGCCGCTATAGCTGCGCGCGTAGCCGTAGGTCGGCAGCACGTGATTGCTTCCACTGCAGTAGTCACCCACGGACTCCGGTGTCCACGCTCCAAGGAATACCGATCCGGCGCTCTCCACGCTTGCCAGCAGTTCGCGCGGCTGTTCGACCTGCAGAATCAGGTGTTCGGGCGCGTAGCGATTGCTCACCTCGACCGCCTGCTCCAGCGACGACACCGTGATGAGACGGCTCTGCGACAAGGCCTGATTTGCGATATCCGCACGTGGCAGCGAGGCACACTGTCGAGCCACCTCGACCTCCACCGCATCCAGCAACGCCTGCGATGGACTGAGCAGGATCACCTGCGAATCGGGGCCATGCTCAGCCTGGGACAGCAGGTCGGCGGCAACGAACGCCGCATTCGCATTCCCGTCGGCAATCACCAGCACCTCGGAAGGGCCGGCCGGCATGTCGATGGCGGCACCTTCGGGATCAGCCGATACCTGCAGCTTCGCCTCGGTTACCCAGGCATTGCCGGGGCCAAACAGCTTGTCGCATTTGGGCACTGATTCCGTGCCGTAGGCCATCGCTGCGATCGCCTGCGCGCCGCCCAGCTTGAACACCTTGTGCACGCCAGTAATGCGCGCAGCGTAGAGCACGGCATCGTCGCATCGCCCGTCGGCGCGCGCGGGTGAACACAGCACCACCTCGGCGCAGCCTGCAATGCGCGCGGGTACGCCAAGCATCAGCGCGGTCGAGGGCAATGGCGCACTGCCAGCCGGCACGTAGAGACCAACGCGACTGATGGGACGCAACACCCGCTCGACACGTACACCGCGGGCCGTGTCCAGCGCCACGGGCTGGGGAGCTGCCATGCGATGGAATGCGTCGATGCGCGCAGCGGCCTCTTCGATAGCGGCCTTCAATGCCGGTGCCAGGCGCGCTTCGGCCTCGTTCATCTCCTGCGCGGAGACTTCGATGGCATCGAGCGCACAGCGATCGTAGCGGGCGCTGAGTTCGCGCAGTGCGTGATCGCCATCGGCGCGCACACGCGCAATGATCTGCTCCACGCCATTGCGCAACGTCTCGGCGCGCGACTGCGCCGGCCGGGCCAGCGCCGCGCGTTGCCCCACGCTGTCGAGTGCATTCCAGTCAAGGCGATTCATGCCGTTCCACCCTTCATTCCGCTTGGCATCACGCCAGCATCTTCTCGACCGGCAGCACGAACATCTCGCGCGCACCGGCCTTCTTGATCTCTTCGAGTTGGCGCCAACTCACCTCGCCCGCGCACAGCGCCTGCAGCATCAGCTGGTCAGGCTGGCCTGCGACTGGCAGCAGGGTCGGCTGCGGTCCACCGGGCAGGAGGCGGATCACCGCATCCAGTGCGTTGCGCGAGGTCTGCAGCAGCAACAGGCGCGATTCGCGCACCTGGATCACGCCATCGAGACGTTTCAGCAGCAGGTCGATCATGTCGCCCCGTTCGTCGGTGGGTAGCGCCTCGGGACCCGCCAGAACAGCCTCGCTCTCCAGCAGCACCTCGGCTTCGCGCAGCTGATTGGCCACCAGCGTCCCGCCGCTTTGCACCAGATCGCAGATGGCATCGGCGGTGCCAAGGCGCGGTGCGATTTCCACCGAACCGGCCAGCGTCACCACGCCGGCATCCAGGCCGCGCGTGCGCAGCCACTCACCCAGCAGGCCCGGGTATGAAGTGGCGATACGCATGCCATGCAGTTGTGAGGCTTCGCGATAGCCGGATTCCTGCGGCACGGCGATGGACAAGCGGCAACGCCCGAAACCCAGCGATCGCCATTCGGCAAGCGCCGGCGCTTCGCGCCCGGCGGTGAGCTGGAATTCGCTCAGCACGTTGCGTCCCACGATGCCCAGGTCGCATACGCCCTGAGCGATCAGCCCGGGAATGTCATCGTCGCGTACCAGCAGCAGGTCGACCGGCTCACCTTCGCCAAAACAAAACAGCTTGTCCCGGCTTTGACGGAACGTGAGGCCACAACGGTTGAGCAGTTCCAGCGCAGGCTCGGTGAGCCGGCCGGACTTCTGCATGGCGATACGCAGTCGATCGCGCGGTTTCATACCCTGGCCTTCTTGCTGGCCGCCCGGCGGCGGGCTGCGCGGGCCGCAGCGGCGAGATAGCCGCCATTGCCCTGATTGAGGAAACGCGCCACGCGCCCGATGGTGGTGATGCTGACCGCGGTCCGCTCATGGATCTCACGATAGGCCACGCCATCGAGCAGGTACGGCACCACGCGCCAGCGATCGACCAGCACCTCCAGCTCGGCTGGCGTGCACAGGTCGTGCAGGAAAGCCGACATCTCCTCGGCGTTCTTCAACGAGAGCAAAGCCTCGCAAAGACTGAGCTCGGCTGACTCGGCGGGGGTTTCTGGATCGAGCGATCGGCGCTTCATAATGTACTAATGCGTTAATACAATGGAGAAAATCATACGCGACGCGTGGCGGCGCTGCAACCGGGACAATGCCCGGCCGCACGCATGTCGTTAAGCGAGAGGTCGGCGATCGCTGGTTCTTGCGACGACTCGGCCGCAGCCTCGCCCCCCCCCCCTGCAGGAGCGCACCCGGTGCGCGATGAGCCGACGGAGCGGCGACGCGGATGCGCTGCGGTCGCCTACTGGGTGGGCTCCTACAACGGCGAATGGATCGCGGGTGATTTCTCTCCTGTGGAAGCGCACCTTGTGCGCGACAAACCGACGAAACGGCGACGTCGATACGCCGCGGCTGCCCACAGGGTGGGCTCCCACAAAAAAACCGAGTTCGCCAGCACTCCGAGGTAGCCGCCTTCCGCCCCACCCTCAGTCACGCTATATTAGATAGGTAACCTACCTATTGAGTTAAAGAAGCCAGCCATGCCCCCGATCCCCAGCGATGCTCGCCTGCTGGCCGAAGAACTGCGCACGCCCTTGCGCCGGATCTACCGGCAGCTGCGCCGCGACGCCCACGACGACGGCATTCCACCGCTGCGCAAGCAGCTTCTGATCGCCATCATCGACCAGCCAGGCATCGGGGTCGGCGATCTCGCGCGGCAGGAAAACCTGCGCAGCCCGACCATCAGCGGCCACATCAACGCGATGGTCGCCGCCGGCCTGGTGAAGCGCACCAACCCCGCTTCCGGAGACCGCCGCCGGGTGGGGTTGGTCGCCACCGCCCAGGGAAAGAGCGCCATCGAAGCCCATCGCAAACGGCGCACCGATCAGCTGGCTCAGGCGCTGGCCAATCTCCCGATCGAATCGCGGAACGCCATCCGCGCCGCCATTCCGGCCTTGAACGAATTGGATCTATGACGTCTCCACACACCGACACCACGATCGCCCCCACCGAACGCGAGATACGCCAGGTTTTCATCGGCCTCATCATCATGCTGGCGCTGGGCGCCATCGACCAGAGCATCGTGGCCACTGCGCTGCCGCGCATCGTCAGCGATCTCGGCGGCATGAGCCATCTGTCGTGGGTGGTGACAGCCTACGTTCTCGCGTCCACCGCGACGATGCCGCTGTACGGCAAGCTCAGCGACCAATACGGCCGCAAGCCGATGGTGTACGTGGCAGTGATCACCTTCCTGCTCGGCTCGATATTGAGCGGCGCCGCACGCAACCTGCCCGAGCTGATCGTGTTCCGCGCGGTGCAGGGCCTGGGCGCGGGCGGCCTGGTGCCGCTGGCGCAGATCATCATCGGTGACATGCTCTCACCGACCCGGCGTGGTCGGTGGCAGGGCGTGATCGCCGCGATCTTCGCGATCTGCAGCGTGCTCGGCCCCTTGCTCGGCGGCGTCATCACCGACCTGCTGTCGTGGCACTGGATCTTCTACATCAACCTGCCCGTGGGTGCGGTGGCCATGGTGATGATGGGGCGCGCCCTGCGCCAATACACGCCGCTGCATGCGCGACGCATCGACTACATCGGCTCCGTGCTGATGACGGTGGCGACCGTCGCTTTCCTGCTGGTGCTGACGCTGGGTGGCTCGACCTGGCCGTGGTTCTCGACGCCTCTGGCGAGCATGGCGATCCTGGCGCTTGTCTCCGGCGCATGGTTCGTGCGTCACGTGCAGCGGGAGCCCGAGCCAGTGCTTCCACTGGGCCTGTTCCACAACCGACTGTTTGTCATCGCCAGCACGGTGATGGCGATGACCTTCATGGGCCTGATGGGCGCCAGCCTGTTTTTTCCGCTGTTCTTCCAGTTGGTGATGGGCGCGAGCCCCGCCCGGTCCGGCCTGCTGATCGGACCGCTGATGGCCGGCATGGCGGCATCGTCCTTGTTCAATGGCCGAGTGCTGCTGCGCGCGGGCCGCTACAAGCCCGCGCAGGTCTCCGGACTGGCGATGGCCGCACTCGCGTTTGCCGTGCTCACCTGGGGTGCGGCCACTTCGCAGAGCCTGTTCGTGATCGAGCCTGCCATCCTCGCACTGGGCCTTGGCCTAGGGCTGGTGATGCCGAACATGACCATCGCCGTGCAGAATGCACTGGCGCCCGTCCATCGCGGCGTGGGCACGGCCACGTTGGCATTCTTCCGCTCGCTCGGCGGCTTGATCGGCGTGGCGGGTTCCGGCGCCATCCTGGCGTGGCAGTTGCGGCTCCATGGTGGCACTGGCGCCCTCACGCCCCTGCCCGGCGAAGGAGCAGCGACGGCGACCTGGTCGCGCGCTGCGAGCACAGCGGTGCCGCTCTACCGGCATGCCATCTCCATGACGTTCCTGATCGGCACCTGCGTGATTGCCTGCGCGTTCCTGTTGATCCTGCTGATGCCGGAGCTCCCGTTGCGCGATCATCACCCTGCACCGGCCGCCACGGCCGACTGACACCGGGAATGGAATCGCGATGGACAGATCTCACCATGCAGCATGGCAACGACTGTCCGCCGCCCTGCTCTTCGCCGCTGTCGCGGTGTTCGCGCTGACGGCAGGCACTCTGCAGTTCACGCGCATCGATCTCGATCCGATCGCCATGCCGCTCAGCACTTATCTGCGCGGGCCCGGCGGTTTCTGGTTGCGCGATGCGTACTATCTGATGGCCGCATCGCTCGCCGCGTTCGCATTCGCCGGCTATCGCGCGATGAAACGCGCCTCGCGCAGCGCATTGGTGAGCGCGCTCTTCATGATCGCGGCCCTCGCGCTACCGATTGTGGCTTATACGGTGCTATTCGAGCACACGCCGCAAGAAAACCTCGCGCGACTGGTCCACGGACTGGCGGCGCAGACCACCTTTCTTTGCCTGGTCATGGGCATGTTGCTGTGGTCGTCGCGCTGGCAGCGATCGGCAAGCACGCGCATGCGTCGTACAGGCGTCGTGCTTGCCTGGCTCGCCTTCGTGCAGATGTGGGTGCTGGCGTTGTGGAAGGATTTGCCACCCGGCCTCACGCAGAAGCTGCTGATCGTGCTCATCCTGATGTGGCTGGGATGGGCGGCGATGCAGTTACGGCATGACATACGGCGAGGTTGATTCGCGCACTGGGTACGCTCCTACAGCGGAACGTCGATGCAGGAACGCGCCCGGCACACCCACTCTTACGCTTCGAACACGCGCTGTCTCACCAGCTCGCACACCGTGCGCACGTCGCCATCCATCGCACGGTCACGCGCCATGAAGCCGATGTGCTGGCGCAGCGCATCGTGTGCCTTGCGCACGGCCTCACCCGCGTGGAAGTCGCCTACGCTGGCCAGCGCCTGGGTGAGCTGCTGCACTTCGATGACGAACTGTGCGTAATGCGGGTGACCCTCCCGCGGTGCATTGGATACCTTGCCCGCCAGCGCCTGCCAATCGCCACGCGAGGCCAGGCGGCACGCCGCGTTGAGCATCGCCTGGCGGAAATCGAGCGCCTGTGCCGCGGTATACAGCTCCATCGCGATCACGTACCCAAGGTCCTCCATCATCTCCAGCACGTGGCGCGCCTCGTTGGCACCCATCGACACGTGGTCTTCGGCGTTCGCACTGGTCGGCACCGAGTACACGCTGGCCGGATGCGCGCGCGTGGCGAGGTCGTTCACCAGCGCCGCCGCGGTGTATTGCACGATCATGAAGCCGGAATCCGTGCCGTCCTCATTGCCGGTGAGGAAGGCCGGCAAACCATCATTGGTGGCCGGATCGACCAGCTTGTTGAGGCGACGCTCGGAAATGGAGGCGAGCACCGGGATCGCTGCCTTCACGTAGCTCATCGCCAACGCCAGCGGCATGCCGTGGAAATGGCCGGCGGAGATCACCTGTTCCTCGATGAACTGCGCATTCTCCGCGTCCGGGAAGATCAGCGGGTTGTCAGTGACGGCGTTGAGTTCGATGTCGAACACGCGACAGGCCTGCGCCCAAGCATCGCGCACCGCACCGTGCACCTGCGGCATGCAGCGCAGGCAATACGCGTCCTGCGGCTGGTGCTTCTTGCCGCCCTTGAACGGCAGGAAGCGGCTGTAGAACGCTTCGCGGCCGTGGCGCTGCTTCGGCGGCACGTAATCCCAGGCGATGTCGAAGCGCTGCTGCTGGTCCTCGGGCTCGCGCCACGATTCGGCGAGCCAAGTTCGAAAGCGCGGCACGAGGTGATACGGGATGTCGACCAGCGTCGAGCCTTCGAGCAGCCTGCGAAGATTCGCCGCGGTCTCGACCTGGCCCGGATGCGGCCGCAGCGCGTGCACTTCTTCGCGGAACGCGCTGCCGCGCCCGGCGAACGCATCGAGCGTCATCGCCGCGGCGAGATCGGCCGTCTCGATCAGCGATTCGAGCCTGTCGAGCGCGAGCACGGCGCACGCGAGCATCTGCGTCGTGCCGTTGTTGAGCGCGAGGCCTTCCTTGAACGAAAGCCGCACCGGCGACAGACCGGCCCGCTTCAACGCTTCGGCGCCGGCGATCCGCTCGCCCTTGTAGAACGCCTCGCCGCCGCCGAGCAGCACGATCGCGAGGTGCGACAGCGGCGCGAGGTCGCCGCTCGCGCCGACCGATCCTTTCTGCGGGATCACCGGCACGATGTCGCG
>NZ_DASRZX010000127.1:0-10888 GCF_035685885.1 Dyella sp.
GGAAACATGCAGGCGATCATCCACCCATGCATACCATTCGGCAGAACCCAGCGTGGCGTTGTCTGGCGCGCTGCTGGTTTCGGCGGATTGCGGTTTGGGCGGCTTTTGCTCGGGCGGCGGCGATGCGGGCGAGCACGCCACGAGCAAGGCGAGAGGAAGCATGGCGAGGTATCGACGCATGTCGGCCTCCGGGTTGCAGAGTCAGTGTTCGAGACTAGCAACAACTGCCGGTGCAGCGGTGAATCGTGCCTGACATGCGCGTCTCTCGCGGCGAAGAACACGCGCCGCCGCCGACATTTTTACGTTGCGCTAACGCCGTGCCGCCACTTCGTCGATGTGCTTGAGCAGATCCGCCGGATCTTCGTACACGCGGAAAGCGCCGGCGTCTTCGAGCTCCTTTTGCCCGTAGCCGCCCGAAAGCAGGCCGATGCCGAGCGCGCGTGCGCGTTGCGCCGCAAGCATGTCCCAGATGCTGTCGCCGACCACGAGGCTTTGATGGATATCCACGCCGAGCCGTTGGGCGGCAGTGATGAACAAGTCGGGATCGGGCTTGGCGTGGCGCACCTGGTCGCGTGTCACCACCGGCACCTTGGACGGATCGACGCCCAGCGCTTCAAGGTTGTGCGCCGCCGTGGTCATGCGCCCGCTGGTGGCGATGGCCCAGGGGATTTCCTCTTCAGTGAGGAAGGCGAGCAGTTCGCGCGCGCCCGGCAAAGGTCGCACCGAACCCTGCGTGGCCTGGCGGTTGTATGCCTCGGCATGCCAGTTGCGCAGTCGGATGAGGCGTTCTTCGGTGATCTCAAGGCCGGTTTCGCGCAGCAGGATGTGCGTGAACAGGCTGCCGCTCATGCCGATCTTGCGGTGGATGCGCCATACCGACAGTTCCACGCCTTCGCGATCGAGCGCTTCCTTCCAGGCGAGCACGTGTTGGTAAACGCTGTCGACCAGCGTGCCGTCGAGATCGAACAGGAAAGCGGTGTCACTGCGCGGCATGGGGAAGGCTTGGCTGCGGAAGATGCCGCAGAGTAACACCCGCCTGTGCCTTCGCCTTGTCAATGTGATTTGGCGCACATCGGCTTGCAGGGATGTCGCGGAGATGACAGGCGGCTTCTACCGCGAAGCGCACCGTGTACTTGTCGACCGTGCACATTCGCCGGAGGCGACAAGTGGCATCAGCGATGTTCAACGACGAATGGACGCGCGGCACATCATCATTCCGTCGGCGGCACGATCATGAAAAGCAAACACATGCTTGTCTTGCTGACATGGGCCGCATGCATGGGCACGGCGGGTGCGCAAAATGCGGCAGGGTGCATCAGCTTCGCGGGTCAGATCGTGGAGGCCTCGTGCAACAGCGAGCGGATGCAGCCGGGTGGTTGCGGCGAGCAAGGCCTGCGGGCGATCAACATGGAGCTCGTGGCGCGCGCACCCAATGGAACCGACAGCGCCATGCTCGATAGCTTCGCTGATCGCAGCACGAACGACATCGGGCTCGTACGGACGCGCCAGTGTCGTTGAATGTTGGCGACAACCGACAGGGAGATCAGTCGCCCGGAATCAGGGGCTTGCCGGCGTCGAGCACGGCCAGCGCGGCGGCGCCGAGCAGGCCCGGTTCCGGATGCATCATCGCGACGGTGGGCACCTGTTCCATCGTCTCGCGGAAACGACCCTTGGCTTCGAAGCGCGCACGGAATCCGCCATGCTTGATCCACGGCAGCAGGATCGGCAAGACACCGCCGGTGAGGTACACGCCGTCCCAGCCGCCAAGGCTCAACACCAGGTCGCCGGCGACGCTGCCGAAAATGCCTGCCAGCGTTTCCACAGTGCGCACGCACAACGGATCGGTGCCCGCTTCGGCCCGCGCGGTGATGTCTTCGGGTGTGTATTCCTCGGCCGGCTGGCCGGCGATGTCGGCCAGTGCGAGATAGAGGTTCACCAGGCCGTTGCCGCAGATCATGCGTTCGTTGGAGACGCGGCCGAAACGCTCGTTGAGGCGATGCAGGATCTCCACGTCTTCGGCCGTATGGGCGGCGAAACCGGCGTGGCCACCTTCGGTCTCCAGCACGATCCAATGGCCCTCGCGGCGCAGCAATCCGGCCACGCCCAGGCCGGTGCCCGGGCCCATCACCACGAAGGTCTGCGGTTCGCGCTGGCCCAGATGCGGCATGGGCTGCGAGCCCACCGATGAAAGCTGGTCGTGCGTAAGCAGCGGCACCGCCATCGCCTGCGCCGCGAAATCATTGACCAGGTGCACCGCCTCCATGCCCAGTTCGGCCTGCAGTGCGTGTGCGGCGACCAGCCAGGGATTGTTGGTGACCTTCACCGTTTCGCCTTCGCTCACCCGGCCTGCCGCAGCGATGATCGCGCGTGATGCGGTGTGGCCGGTGTCCTTGGAATACTGGCGGATGGCTTCGGCCAGCGAGGCGTGGTCCTTGACGCGATAGCGCCGGACGCTGTCGTCCATCAGCGGCGCCGCACGACCGGTATCGGCCAGTGCGAACCGCACGTTCGTGCCGCCAAGGTCAGCAAGCAGGGTCGGGGCGGCACGGCTCGGTGTTCTCATGGACGGTCCTGAACGTGGGGAGACAGTAAGGGTGACTCCCTTGGGCCGGTTCGTCCAGTGGTGCGCTGCAACGCGCATCGTTTTCGACCATTCGACGGCGAATGGCACGAGGCCCCGGCATGCCGGGGCCTCGATTGGCCGTCTATCAGGCGACGCCGAGATACAGCGACGGCGTAGCGGCGAAGCCCGCTTTCACCTGCCGCGAAGTCTCGTCGGCCAGCACTTCCTGCGCGCCGCTCGCCAGCGCTTCCAGCGTGCGGCTAGCGATATCCGCCGGGCTGCTCTTGGGCGCATCGACGTGGCTGACCATGTCGGTGTCGATATAACCCGCATGCACGGCCAGTACCTGCGTACCCTGTGCGCGCAGTTCGTTGCGCAGGCTGTTGGTCAACGCCCAGGCCGCTGCCTTGGAGACCGAGTACGCGCTGGTGGTGTCCAGGCTTACCCAGCTCAATGCGGAAAGCATGTTGACCAGCGCGCCACCGCCATTGGCCTTGAGCACGGGTGCAAACGCGACAGCCATGGCGTGGATGCCGTGCAGGTTGGTTTCCAGCAATCGGCGCAGCGTGCTGTCGCCTTCAGTCGCATCGAGCAAAGGCGAGGCACCGGTGATGCCGGCGTTGTTGATCACGAGGTTGACGTCGGTGCACAGCGCCGCGGCCGCCGCAATGTCCTGCGGATTCGTGACGTCGAGCTTCACCGGGATGACACCTGGCAGCGTCACGGTGGAGGGATCGCGTGCGCCGGCGTAGACCTTGCGTGCGCCGGCGTCGAGCAGAGCCTTGGCATAGGCGAGGCCGAGGCCACGGTTGGCGCCGGTGACGAGGGCGATGGAGCCTTGGATATTCATGGGGGAGACCTTGTGCAGGGTGACGAAAGGGGCCGGTGGCGTCGGCCTATAAATGATAGTCATCATTTGATATGATCGGTTCGGCGGTTTTCAATGGCCGGCCGCGGGTCGGCGGGAAAGATTTCGATGCGCTACAGCAAGGGTCACAAGGAAGCCACGCGACAGAAGATCGTCGACACCGCGTCGGCGCGCTTTCGCGGCGAAGGCATCGCGGCGGTGGGCGTCGCCAATCTGATGAGCGATATCGGCCTCACCCAGGGCGGTTTCTACAACCACTTCGAGTCCAAGGATGAGCTCGCCCGCGAAGCGGTCGCCAAGGGCTGGCAAGGCACCTGCGAACGGCTGGAAAAAGTGCTGGGCGATCCCGAGCACGGCGGCGTGGAAGCCGTCATCGAAAGCTATCTCAGCCCGAGGCACCGGGACCACATGGCCGAAGGCTGCGTGGCCGCCGCGCTCTCGCCGGAGATCGCCCGCGGCGCGGACATCGTGCGCGCGGAATTCACCAAGGGCACCGAGCACATGGTGTCCCTGCTGGCCCGTGCCTTGCCCAAGACGCTCAAGCCCAAGCAACGGCGCGCTACCGCCATGGCGGTGTTCTCCACGCTGGTTGGCACGCTTGCGCTGGCGCGTGCGGTGAATGATGCCGACGCCTCCGAGGAAATCCTCGCCGCGGGTCGCAAGGCTGCACTGGCATTGCTGCCCGCCGCATAGCGCCTTCGCCCGCGCGCTGGCGCGGGTTCGCCCACTCGCCGTTTGTGCCAAAGCGCGCCGCCCGCCTGGCGTTGCGTGGCTGCGCCTGCCCGCCGCGCAAACCCTTTGACGTCGTCATCACAAAAAGTCGCTTGCATCATGCAAGTTTCCTTTTATATGATAGTCATAATCTAAAGCGTGGAGCGAGGCTCCCCGTCATGAAGCGCAAGAGCTTTGAAAGCATGCAATGTCCCGTCGCTCGCAGCCTGGAGCGGGTCGGCGAGTGGTGGAGCATGTTGATATTGCGCGATGCCTTCTATGGCATTCGCCGGTTCGATGACTTCGTGCAAAGCCTGGGTATCGCGCCGAACATCCTCAGCCGTCGCCTGGCGGACCTGGTCGTTGCCGGTTTGCTGGAGCGACGTCCCTACAGCGCGCGCCCGAAGCGCTACGAATACGTGCTCACCGAGCAGGGGCGCGATTTTCGCCCGGTGCTGCTTGCGCTGATGAACTGGGGAAACCGCCACTTCTCGCCGGAAGGCCCCAGCATTCTTCTCATCGATACGCAGTCGGGCCAACCGGTGGAGCTTGCGCCGGTGGATCTGCATACCGGCGAACCCATCGCGCGCGGCCGGCATGTGGTCATCGCCGGTCCCTCCGCCAACGAGCGCACGCGCGCCCGCGTCGAATTCAGGAACGCGCATCTCGCCGCGGACCGCCACTGATTCTCTCCTCTCATCCCTCGGAGTTCGTCTCATGAGCAGCATCGTCGTCGAGCGGGCGGACACGCCTGCCATTCCCATCGCCAAACCACACAACAAGCGAAAGCGCATCGCCCGTGCCATCGCCGGTGTCGCGGTGGTCGCGGCCATCGTCTATGGCGTGCATTGGTGGAGCGTAGGACGCTTCATCGAAGACACTGATGATGCGTACGTCGGCGGCGACATCACCGTGGTCGGCCCGAAGGTGTCCGGCTACATCGCGCAGCTCGCCGTCACTGACAACCAGGTCGTGCATGCCGGCGACCTGCTGGTGAAGATCGATGATCGCGACTATCGCGCCGCGGTCGCCAAGGCCGAGGGCGCCGTGGCGGCGGAGCAGGCGCTGCTGACCAACCTCGATGCCAACGAGCGCCTGCAGCAGGAAGTGATCCACCAGGCGCAGGCCGGCGTGCTGGCAGCCGACGCGGAAACGCAGCGCTCGCAACAGGATGAGGCGCGTTACCGCGATCTCTCCAGCCGCTCTGCCGTATCCATCGAAAGCGCGCAACGCGCCGACGCCACCTTCAAGACCGCCAAGGCGGCTTCGACCAAGGCGCAGGCCGCCTTGATGGCCGCGCAACGACAGATCGACGTCATCGAATCGCAGAAACTGCAGGCGCGCGCCGCGCTGGAACAGGCCAGGGCGGAGCTCGATATCGCCCACCTCAACGAGGGCTACACCGAGTTGCGCGCGCCGTTCGACGGCGTGATCGGCAACCGCCGTGCCCGCGTGGGTGCATATGCCGCGGCGGGCTCGCAATTGCTGTCGGTGGTGCCCGCGCATGGCCTGTGGGTGGATGCGAACTTCAAGGAAGACCAGCTCGCGCGCATGCAGTCGGGGCAGGCGGTAAACGTGCGTGCCGACGTGATGCCGGGCCGCGTGTTCCACGGGCATCTTGCCAGCCTCGCGCCGGCCACCGGTGCGCAGTTCAGCGTGTTGCCACCGGAGAACGCCACCGGCAATTTCACCAAGGTCGTGCAGCGCGTACCGGTGCGAGTGATCCTGGACAGCCATGACGACGCGCTTGGCGTGCTGCGTCCGGGCCTGTCCGTGGTGGCCGAAGTGGATACGCGCGAAGGCCGTGGGACGAGCGCGCCATGAACGCCTCGGTCTCCGCCATGCGGTTTGCGGAGCCGATGGATCCGGCGACGCTGAGCACGGCGCAAAAAGTGGTCGCCTTCGCCAGCATGTGCGTGGGCATGTTCATCGCATTGCTGGACATCCAGATCGTGTCCGCATCGTTGCGTGACATCGGCGGCGGGTTGTCTGCCGGCACGGACGAAACGGCATGGGTGCAGACCAGCTACCTGATCGCCGAGATCGTGGTGATTCCCTTGTCTGGCTGGCTGTCGAAGGTGTTTTCCACGCGCTGGTTGTTCGCGGCATCCGCCTTGGGGTTCACCATCACCAGCATGCTGTGCGGCGCCGCGTGGGACATCCAGAGCATGATCGTGTTCCGCGCGCTGCAGGGCTTCCTTGGCGGCTCGATGATCCCGCTGGTGTTCACCACGGCCTTCGTGTTTTTCCACAACAAGCAGCGCGTGATCGCCGCGGCTACCATCGGCGCGATCGCGTCGCTGGCGCCAACACTGGGGCCCACGCTCGGCGGCTGGATCACCGATCACGCCTCATGGCATTGGCTGTTCTACGTCAACCTCGTGCCCGGCCTGTTTGTCGCCATCGCCGTACCGATGCTGGTGAACATCGATACGCACGACTATTCGCTGTTGCGTCGCGCCGATTACCTTGGCATGGCGCTGCTCGCCATCTTCCTCGGCTGCCTGGAATACACGCTGGAAGAAGGTCCGCGCTGGAACTGGTTCAGCGACCAGACCATCCTCACCACGGCATGGTTGTCCGGCCTGGCGGGCGTGGGATTCATCGGGCGCAGTCTTACCTACGATCATCCGGTGGTGGATCTGCGGGCGCTTGGTGACCGCAACTTTGCGCTTGGTTGCCTGTTCTCTTTCGTCACCGGCATCGGCCTGTTCTCCACCATCTATCTCACGCCGCTGTTCCTTGGGCGCGTGCGCGGCTACAGCGCGCTGGAAATCGGCGAGGCGGTGTTTTCCACCGGCGTGTTCCAGATCCTCACTATCCCGCTCTACTCGTTTCTCGCGCAACGTGTCGATCTGCGCTGGATCATGATGGCGGGGCTGGCGTTGTTCGCCGTGTCGATGTGGGACTTCACACCCATCACGCACGATTGGGGCGGCCATGAACTGCTGCTGCCACAAGCCTTGCGCGGCATGGCGCAACAGCTGGCGGTGCCACCAACGGTGACGCTGACGCTGGGTGGCCTTGCGCCGGCGCGACTCAGGCTTGCTTCGGGACTCTTCAACCTGATGCGTAACCTGGGTGGCGCGATCGGCATCGCGGTGTGCGCCACCGTACTCAACGATCGCACCAACCTGCATTTCTATCGCCTTGCCGAGCGTTTGAATGCCGGCAACGAGGCGATGAATCAGTGGCTGGTGCAGGCCGGCGGTCATCTGGCCGAGTTGGGATCAAATGCATCAGAGGCGGGCAGCAGCGCGTTGCACCAGCTCTGGCAACTCGCCTATCGCGAAGCGCAGACGCAGTCCTACGCCGATGCCTTCCTTGTGATCATGGTCTGTTTTGTCGTCGCGACCGCGCTGGTGCCGTTGATGCGCAAGGTCGCACCGCCTGCGGGACCGTCCGCGGATTCGCACTGAATCGACGCTTCCCCTTTCCCTTGTCAGCCGGGCCTTTGGCTCAGGACATCATCATGAACACCACGCTTTCGTCTTCTTCGGTTGTCCCTTCGCCGTGGTCGCGAGCACCGCGTCGTTTCACCGTGCGCCTGGCAGCGATGGTCGCCGCCATGGCGGGATTGGCCGGTTGCATGGTCGGTCCCGATTACGTTCGCCCGGAAGTGAGGGCGAATGAAGGCTACGCGCATCAATCGATGCTGCAGACGCGGGAGACAACACGTCCTGCGCCCGCGCTCGATGCCTGGTGGACGGGCTTTGACGATCCCGAGCTCAGCCGCATCATCGGCCGCGTGATGACGCAGAACCTGGATCTCGCCGCGGCGATCGCCCGCGTCGATCAGGCGCGTGCGGCTGCACGCGCAGCGGGCGCGCAACTGGCACCGCAGGGCAGCCTCGATGCGCAGGCGGCGCATCTGTACCAGTCCACCCAGAGCCCGCTCGGCGAGCTCGCCAGCCACACGCCGGGCTACAAGCGCACGCAGACGCTGGAGAACATCGGCGTGGGTGCGAGCTGGGAGCTGGACCTTGCCGGCGGCCTGCATCGCGGTGCCGAAGCCGCGCAAGCCGAAGCCGAAGCGGCTGAGGCAAACCAGTACGGCGTGCGCGTGATGGTGGCCGCCGAAGCGGCGGACAGCTACTTCCAGGCGCGCGGAGCGCAGGAACGTCTACGCCTCGCGCAGCAGCAAATCGACACTGAGGCGCAACTGGTGGAGCTGGTGAAGGTGCGCCTTGCCGGCGGCCTGGCCACGTCGCGCGAGCTGGCGCGGGCGCAGGCCCTGCTGTTGCAGGCGCGCGCCACGCTGCCACCGCTGCGCATCGTGCTGGCGCAGCAGCTCAATCGACTGGATGTGTTGATGGGTGCGTCGCCCGGCACTTACGCCGACGAATTGCAGGCGCCGGGAGCCACATTCACCGTACCGGCCGTCGGCACCGAGGGTGGCCCGCAGATGCTGTTGCGCCGGCGCCCCGACGTGATCGCCGCGGAACGCAAGCTCGCCGCCTCCAATGCGCGCATCGGCGTGGCCGTGGCCGAGTACTACCCGAAGGTATCGCTGGGCGCGCTGCTTGGCTTTGAGAGCCTGCACAGCGGCTCGCTGTTCTCCTCCGCGGCGTTCCAGCCGCAGGCCATGCTGGGTCTGCACTGGCGTCTGTTCGACTTCGGTCGTGTCGATGCCGAGGTGGCGCAAGCGAAGGGCGTCAATGCCGAAGCACTCGCGCAGTATCGCCAGTCGATGCTGCACGCCACCGAAGACGTGGAAAACGCGATCGTCTCGTTGGCCGAACTGGAATCGCAGCATCGCGAACTCACCGATGAAGTGGCGGCGCACCAGCAGGCGCGTGATGCGGCGCAAGATGCCTACAAGGGTGGCGCGGTGAGCCTTATCGAAGTGCTGGATGAAGATCGCCAGCTGCTGGGCTCACGCGACCAGCTTGCGCGCGTGCACGCGGATGATGCGCGCGCTGCCGTGGCCATGTTCCGCGCGCTCGGCGGTGGTTGGGCGGGCAGCGCCGATGACAAGACGGAAGCTGTGGCTACGGTGCAGCGCTGACCATCGCCGGTGCTGTGCGCTTGTCCCGCCGCAATGACGATACTGGTCTCCGTGTTTGCCGGCGGTGCTAAGGCTGAGGTTGCTCCGTGCCCACGCGTGGATCGTAGCCGGTCATCAGCGGGTCGCCCGATGGCGGCAGGTTTCGCAGCCGCGTGACCTGCGGGGCTTTCACGGCACTGCCGCGATTACCCCAACTGGACCTGGCGAAGGTCAGCACTTCGGCAATCTCGTGATCGCTCAGGCGTTCGCGGAAGGCCGGCATGCTGAATTGCGCTGGTGTCTCGCGGCCCGCTGGCATGGTGCCGCCGTGCAATACAAGACGGATGGCGGAATCGGAGTCGGTGCCGTTGAGTACCGGATTGCCCGCCAGCGCAGGAAACACCTGGCCGTAACCACGGCCGTCGGTGCGATGGCAGGTGGCGCAGTTGTCGACGTAGAGCTGCGCACCGACGCCGCTGACCTTGCCGCCGCTCAACGCCGTATGCGTGGCTGGGTCGTAGCTGATCGCGCTTTCCTCGCGCGCGGGCGGCAACGACTTGATGAAATGCGCGATGGCGGCCAGGTCTTCGTCGTTCATCTGGCTCGTGCTGTGCTCGATCACTTCGGCCATGCCGCCGAACACCGCGCTGCGTTCGCTGCGGCCGTTCTTCAACAGGGCGATGATGTCTTCCTCGCTCACGCTGCCCAGGCCACTGGCCAGTTCGCCGCGCAGGCTTGGTGCCACCCAGTTGTCGTTGACGCCGCCACCGAGATAGCCCTTGCCGTCGGCGGGCGAGAGCGCCTTTTCCTGCAGCGTGAATGCACGCGGCGTGTGGCACGCGCCGCAGTGGCCCAGGCCTTCGACCAGATACTGGCCACGGGCCAGTGCCGCGTCACCCGTCGCTGCCGTTTCCACGGGAGACACCTTGGGTGCGAACATCCAGCGCCAATAGGTGAGCGGCCAGCGCATCGACAGTGGCCACGGAATGTCTACGCGCTGGTTCACCTGTTCCACCGGCGTCACGCGATGCATGAAATACGCGTACAGCGCCTGGATGTCGCCATCGCTGACCTTGGCATAGGACGGGTAGGGCATGGCCGGATACAGCGTGTGGCCGGAGGCGTTGATGCCGCGGCGCACCGCGCGCTCGAACTGGCCGTAGGTGTAGTTGCCGATGCCGGTGGTGGGGTCGGGCGTGATGTTGGTGCTGTAGATCGTGCCGATGGGCGAGGCGATCGGCAGGCCACCCGCAAAGGGACGTCCACCGGGCGCGGTATGGCAGGCGCCGCAGTCGCCCAGTCGCGCGACGTATTCGCCCTGCCTGATCAACGCGTCATTGGGTGCCGGCACAGTGGCCGAGGCGTCGCCGCCACCGCCACGGAACACCAGCGTGGCAGCCCACGCCAGCGCGACCAGCACCACCAGCAATACGACGGCTCGCAGAAAGCCGCCACCGCGTCGACGCCTCGCTACGACGTTCATGCCTGCACCAGCGGGCCGGGGTTCTTGAGGTAGGTCTCACGGATCGCCTTTGCCGACATGTAGGTGAGGCCGCCGATGAGACCGGTGGGGTTGTAGCCGAGGTTCTGCGGAAATGCCGAGGCGCCGGTGACGAATACGTTGTGCACGTCCCAGTTCTGCTGGTAGCGATTGAGTGCGCTGGTTTCGGGCGATGCACCCTGGATCACGCCGCCGGTGGTGTGCGTGGTCTGGTACTGGCGCACGTCGTAGTGGTCGCCGGGCTTGCGGATGGTCTGC
>NZ_DASRZX010000128.1:0-4142 GCF_035685885.1 Dyella sp.
GGTTCGACCTCACAGCAGTTGCGGTCGCATCCCACCAGCGCAGTTCGCCGCCAACCACCGAACACAACAACCCAGCAACGAAGTACCCTTCAACCCCGGACTTTGCCAGTAATCACTGGTACGACCTGCGGGGGCAGGTCACCTCATCGATCTCGTGCAGGCTGCGCGGCGGTTCGAAGACGTAGAAGTGGCGGTTGAACGGAATCTCGTAGCCGACCTTGCTCTTGTCCTCGTCGATCCACGCGTCGGGCGCATGCGGCAGCACTTCGCGCTTGAAGTAGTCGCCCACGTCCTCGCCCAGCGGCACGTTTTCGGTGTCGCGCAGTGAACTGTCCGGCTGCGGCTTGCCTTTCTGCTTGCCCTTGGCGCCCTGCACCACGTTGCCCTGCTCGTCGCGCAGCGGGCGCTCGACGGTGATGGTGGTGTAGCCGAAGTCCTGGTTGTTGAAGATGCGCGAGATCGGCACGCGCTTGAGCTTGCCGCCTTCGGATGCAGACGGCGGCGTATCCGTTGACGTTACGACGTGCGGCGCGCCCACCGGCTGGCCATGGGCATCGAACACGGTGACAAGCTCCGCTTCGGTGAAGTTGCCGAACAGTCGCGTGACCGTGGCGATGTGCTCGTCGCTCATCTCCTTGCGTTTGCTGCCCAGGCTCTTGCGCATCTTCTGCCAGAAGCTGCCGGCATCAATGAGCTGCACCTTGCCGCGGCGCGCCTGCGGCTTTTTGTTGGAGATGATCCATACGTAGGTGGCGATGCCGGTGTTGTAGAACATGTCGGTAGGCAGGCCGATGATGGCTTCCACCAGGTCGTTCTCCAGTACGTAGCGGCGGATCTCGGATTCACCGCTGCCGGCGCCGCCGGTGAACAGCGGCGAGCCGTTGAGCACGATGCCGAAGCGGCTGCCGCCGTCCTTCGCGGGACGCATCTTGGACAGCAGGTGCATGAGGAACAGCATGGAACCGTCGGAGACGCGCGGCAGGCCGGGGCCGAAGCGGCCGCCGAAGCCTTTTTCCTCGTGCTCCTTGCGCACCACTTTCTCGACCTTTTTCCACTCCACGCCAAAGGGCGGATTGGAAAGCATGTAGTCGAACTTGCGGCCGGTGTGGCCGTCTTCGCTCAGGGTGTTGCCGGCGACGATGTTGGCCACGTCCTGGCCGCGAATGAGCATGTCCGCCTTGCAGATGGCGTAGGACTCGTCGTTGAGTTCCTGCCCGAACAGGGTGAGGCGCGCGGCGGGGTTGTGTTCCAGCAGGTGTTCGGCGGCCACCGAAAGCATGCCGCCCGTGCCCGCGGTCGGGTCATAAATGGTGCGCACCACGGCGTTGCCCTGCGAGAGCACGTTGTCATCTTCGATGAAGATGAGGTTGACCATGAGGCGGATGACTTCGCGCGGGGTGAAGTGCTCACCGGCGGTTTCGTTGGAGAGTTCCGCGAACTTGCGGATCAGCTCCTCGAACACCAGGCCCATCTGGGCGTTGTCCACCGCCTGTGGATGCAGGTCGACGTGGGCGAATTTCTCGGTGACCAGATACAGCAAGTCGGCCTTGGCCAGGCGCTCGATCTGCGTGTAGAAGTCGAAGCGCTCGAAGATATCGCGCGCGGCGGGCGAGAAACCCTGGATGTAGGCGTAGAGGTTCTGGCGGATATGGTCCTGGTCGCCCAGCAGCCGGGGCAGGTCCAGCTCCGAGGTGTTGTAGAACGACTGCCCGGCCATGCGCAGCAGGAATGGATCGGGGTTGAGGCCCGCCTTGGTCTTGGCGGCAAACTCGGCGAGCACCGCCGGCTTGGTCGCCTCCAGTACGCAGTCGAGTCGACGCAGCACGGTGAAAGGCAGGATGACGCGCCCGTATTCGGACTGCTTGTAGTCACCGCGCAGCAGGTCAGCGACGGACCAGATCAGGGCGGAAAGCGTGGACTGGTTCATGGCGATGCCAGGTATTCCTTGGATTTCAAGTGGACGAGCATAAGGCGGCGCAACGCTGCTCTACACATATTTGGCGGGGAAGCGATAACCCGAAGGGATGCGGGCCAGGCGGGTCATCGCCGGTCCGGCTCGGCGGCGAGGCGCCTGGCGGCCTTGCGCATGCCCTCGCTGATGGCCGAGAAAACAGCTTCCGGAAAATTCGCCGGCAAACGGCCTGCAACGCGCTCCAGCACGCCTGGGGTCTGGTCTGTCACCTGCGCGATCAGGGCGGGTGCATCCGGCAGACCCAGGGAGCCGGCCATGGCCACCCAGTGCCAGCGGTGGATGTCCCGCAGCACGTAGTGGCGGTTTTGCCCGTACACGGCCATGGCGAGCCGTGCCTTGTGCGGATCCAGTTGGCTGGCGCCTCTTCCCATCACCGGATAGCTGGACAGGATGTCGTACAGCGGCGTCATTCGGTACGCGCCGCCAGGCAGCAGGCGCAGGCTGAAGTTCTTGGCGTGCCCATCGGTGGCCGCCATCAGCCAGAACAGCAACTGCGCCTTGAAAAACAGGGTGCGATCTTCCGTGGCGGCGTCCGAACCGCGCAGCACATCCATGATGGGCCGGATGCCCGGGCCACCATCCGCCTCGTATTTGAGCGACGGTGGCAGGCCAAGGGCCTGGCAGAAATCCTCCTGGGGGATGCGTTGCCACCACTTGCCATCGCGCGAGAGCGTTCGATCGAACCGTTCGACGACAAGCGCCTTCTGGTCTTCGAAGATGCCTATCTCGACCCTGGCCGTCGGCAGGCCGAACTCGCGTACGATCTCCATGCACAGCCATTCGATCTCCACGGAATCGCGCAGGTCGGCGCGGATATTGCCGACCAACCCCAGTGGCAGCTTGAAGATATGCGTGCTCGGCGTTGCCCCCTGCGGAATACACCAGCGCCCTTGATGCTTGAGCAACGCGGTCTTTTCCTGCGCGCCCGCGATGGACAGGCGAAAGGCATCGCTCTCGGGAGCAGTCAGCGGCCCGCTCGTTGTGGTATCGCGAAGCAGCCGCGCCACGCCGGCGTCGTCCAATGGCTCGGCCTCGATGCGATGCGCATGGCCCGGGGCTTCACCAGCGGGTACGAGCTGGACCGCGCCGGCACAATCCCGGCCAATCGTTGCGAGAAGATCGAAGGCAGACAGCGACGCAGCGCGGTAGCGATCGCGCAGGCGCCTGAGGATGCGCTCGTTGTCGGGAATGAGATTCTCGAAATACGCGGCCACCGCTTCCGACCGCAAGGGCACGCTTGCGCCTGATGCGTGCGCCCGCGTGAACGGCAGGGAGAGCGACAAGGGACGGCCTTCGGGGGCGTCCATCCAGGTCGAGTCGTAAAACAGTCGATCCATGCCGAGGCGAGATCGTTCCCAGCGGCCGACATAGAGCCCATTCATCCAGATATCGAGCGCAGCGATACGGGTGGCCACGGCTTACCACTCCGAACGGCGAGTGTCGGTCGAGCGAGCATCGTCCGCCTTGGGCAATAGCGCTATGTCCAGACCCAGCAGCAGGCAAAGCCGGTGGACGCGGTCGAACGACGCCCGGCCGGCATTGCTTTCCAGCTTGGAGAGGGCCTGGACGGAAACACCCAGCTGCCGCGCCACATCGGCCTGGGTCAGGCCTTTTTGCACGCGGGCAGCACGAAGCATGGTGCCGAGTTGGTCGGGAAGACGGATGATGTCCACGGGCATTCAACCTACAGGTTGAAAGTGAGAATATCAACCTACAGGTTGAACTGATAAAAATCAACCCTCAGGTTGATCTGATGCCGTCATCGAACTTATGCCGCTTAAGGACCCGCCCCTCTCCGTCAGAAGAGGGGCGGGTCCTACGGAGCCCTTGCCGGGCGCCGGAACGAACTACTTCAACCGCCGTTCTTCGCCAGCCATGCATCCACCGACGGCAGGCGTTCGTTGCGCACCATCATGCGGTACTTGATATTGGCGATGGCCGTTTCGGCATCGCGACGCGAACCGGCTGCCAGGTACTTGGTGGCATAGTCGTTGATCTTGTCGACCATCGCAGCGCTGAACGAGCTGGCGCCAAGCGTCGGGTAGTAACGGCTGCGCGAGCTGCCGTCCACCACCTTGTCGACCTGTTCGCGATGGGCCATGGCGAAGTCGAAGGCCAGTTCCGGATGCAGGCGCGACACGATGCGGATCATGCCGGCGCTGTTGGTGGC
>NZ_DASRZX010000129.1:0-2377 GCF_035685885.1 Dyella sp.
GGCTGCATGCTCTACGAACTCATCCCCACCATGCCAGAGCACCGCCTCGCGCCACTGATGGAAAAGTTCGCCGCGGCCGTGGCAAACGCCGGCGTCTTCACGCCGGCAATTGCGGTCGCAAAATGAGGGGATCGATGAGGAGGCCAGCAGCATCAGGCCCTGGGCCGCTCACGCGGCGGGTTCTCGACTAAAATCCACCTCAAGACCGATCTCGACGGCCGCCCTCTCGATTTCCACCTAACCCCTGGAGAGGCCAGTGACAGCACTGAGTTCGAGACATCGCTCGATATCGGGCCAGACGTCCGGCCGCGCATCGCAATAACCGATAAGGGATATGACAGCAACGCAAACCGCGCCGCCGCGCTTGCACGCGGCATCACGCCGGTAATCCCTCGCCGCGAAAACTCCAAGCAACGAGGCCGTTTCTTTCCGAAGCGTCTTTACAAACTCCGGGCGCGCGTCGAACAGGCGATCGGCAAGCTCAAGCGGTTCAAACGCGTCGCCATGCGCTGCGAGAAGACCGACGTCAGCTATTCAGCTTTCATCAGTTTCGCGTGCGGCCTAGCCCGCATTTCTCACAGCCCCGAGTTGAATGAGGGTTGGCTTGCGTCTGCCTGAACGCGGCTGGGGTGTGCGCGGCAAGGAGATGTAGCTGGTGCGATTGTCGCAAGCGGCGGCATCGCCGCCAGTTGGGCAGCGTTGTTGTGGTGAAAGTGGGCTGTGCGCTGTCTGGTTCGTATCAGACGGCGGCCATGCTGAGACGGAGGTGAGCGAGGGCAAACTCATCCTGCCACGGGCAAGCGGACGCCATTGCGACCTTGACCCGCCGTACGCTGATCCGCACCAGCGCGCCGAGTTTCAGCAGCCTGAGCCGGATGGTGCCGCAGGTGGCATCGGCGAACTGCGTGTGGGCCAGTCCGATGCGGCGCAGCGCGCAGAGCAGCACATAGGCCATCGAGGCGAACCACAGGCGAAGCTGGTTGGCCCGCATGGTGGCAGCCGAAGTGCGGTCGGCGAACAGATCGAGCTGACACTCCTTGATCCGGTTCTCCATCTCGCCACGTGCGCAGTAGATCTTCTCATAGAGGCGTCGCCCGTCGATCTCGGCCGGCTTCAATGAGGTGACGATGAAGCGCGGATTGGCCTTGTCGCCTGTCACCTCGGCCTTGCCAATGACACGGCGCTCCCGGCTCCAACTGTCCAGCGTCGCGTAGCGGAAGTCCTTGAAGCGGCGCGCCGGACGGCCGCTGCGGATGGCATCGAGCGAAGTAGCGATCAGTTCCAGCTTCACCACCTCGTCCAACCGCGCGTTGCGCGCCAAGCCGAACAGATAGTCCACACGGTTGGCTTCGCACCATGCCATCAAGGCTTCGCGGGCAAAGCCGGAATCGCCACGCAGCAGGATGCGTGTCCGCGGCCAGCGGCGGCGGATCTGGGCGACGATCCGTGTCACCTCCTCCAGCGCGCCGGCCGAGGCGTCGATGTTCGACCGCCGCAGCTTCGCCGCCAGCAGATGCCTCCCGCAGAACACGTAGAGCGGCAGATAGCAGTAGCAGTCATAATAGCCATGGAAGAACCGGCCCTCTTGCTGCCCGTGCAGCGGATCGTCGGTGGCATCCAGGTCCAGGATGATCTGCGCCGGGGCCTTGGCCTGGCTCGCCAGGAACAGATCGACGAACAATGCTTCGATCGCTGCCGGATCGTGGCTGATCCTATGGTAACGCGTCGCCTCCGCCCGGCTCAGTTCCAGCCGGTTCAGCGTCGACTTGCCCGCGACCGGCGCACAATCGGCCCGGCGGGCTTCCAGCTTGCCGGCCAGGATCGCCATCATTGGGTCGTGGCGCAGTTGATCGTGGTCGTTCAGATCCTCGTAACCCAGCGCAATGCCGAACACGCGTTGGCCAATCAGCGTGCTGACCTCGTGTTCGATCAGCTCAGAGCAGCGGTGGTCGGTGAAGCAGGCAGAAAACCGATCCACCAAGCCAATCGCCCGATCCGTCGCCGCCAGCAGCAGCGAACCGGCGTCCGACGTTATCCTGCCCCCATCGAACGCTGCCACCACCGCGCGACCCGCAACAGGTGCAAATTCAAACAGCGTCGGGTTACACTCCGTCGGCATCGGGGAACACCTCCGCTTCAGAAAAGGTCCTTCTCGCAAAAGAACCTTCTCCGATTCGGAACCCCGATGCACCTACTCGCTGTGAGATATGCGGGCTAATTCCAGCGTTCCTGTGCCGCCACTGATGCCGCCTTGGAACACGGCGCCCGGATCGACAATCAGGCGGTTGGTCGTGGAGTTCGCGCCAAAGTTGACGGCTCCGTTATTGCCATTGCCGCCCTCGATCGTGCCCGCGTTAGTGACCGTGCCGGCGGCCGC
>NZ_DASRZX010000130.1:0-2481 GCF_035685885.1 Dyella sp.
GATGCGGGGTGCGTGGCGGTGTAGTGATTGGCCACCACGTAATCGATCGGCGGACGTTGCTGCAGGTCGAAGCGGTACAGCGTGCGCCATTCGCCATGCACGTTCGCCTGCATGCGCCAGTCGCCATCGCGCTGCATCAGGCGGAACGGTTCGTTGCCGGTTTCCTGCGCGACATCGGCTTGCAGCCGCAATGCGCCGCCGAGCGCCATGCTGCCGAAGCCTACGTCCACCAGCCAGCTTTCGCCGTCCAGCTCCACCCGTAGCAGCATGTGCGTCTGGGCCACTTCGCTGTCTTCCGGCTTCATCCACAGCACGCGCGCGATCAGTCCGAAGACGTCGTAACCCAGTGTGCGCAACACGGCAATCAGCAAGCCATTCTGCTCGAAGCAATAGCCCCCGCGCCGCTCGTGCACCAGCTTGCGCTCGATCGCTTCGATGTCCAGCGACACCGGCACGCGCAGCAGCGGATCGAGGTTCTCGAACGGAATGGCCGCGACATGCGCGGTGGTGACCGCGCGCAGCGTTTCCAGGGTCGCCGTCAGGGGACCGTCGTAGCCGATCCGGTGAAGGTATGCGTTCAGGTCGATCACATGAGTCATGACGAAAACCAGGCGAGCCGGACGCGCACCATAACACCGCGTTGGCATCCGCTTAGCGCACCGCCGGCCGGGCCGTGGGAGCATCCAGGTAACCGGTGGCCGCCCGGCAACGAATAACCAGGTGACCGCCGGCACGAGCCGTGGCGGCATCCCGTTGCCGATGGAGCGTTCCCATGAACATCCGCCGTTACACCCCGTTTTCCCTGCTTGCCGGTGCCCTGCTGGTGGCGGGCCTGGGCGCCTGCAGCCTGGCGACAGCCGGCAGCGATGCGGTCACCCTGCCCGATCCCGCCGTGGAAACGGCACCCGCGCAGGGCGAACAGGTCGCCGTGCTGGCCGGCGGTTGTTTCTGGGGACTGCAGTCGGTGTTCGAACACGTGAAAGGCGTGAGGAAAGTATGGGCCGGTTATTCCGGAGGCGACGCCGGCACCGCGGAATATGACCGCGTCAGCGATGGCGATACCGGCCATGCCGAATCGGTGAAGATCGTCTACGACCCATCCAAGGTCAGCTATGGCCAGCTGCTGAAGATCTACTTCTCGGTCGCCACCGATCCCACCCAGCTCAATCGCCAGGGGCCGGACGTGGGAACCCAGTACCGCTCGGCGATCTTCTACGGCAATGACGAACAGAAGCGCGTTGCCACCGCCTATGTGGCGCAGCTGACGGAGGCCCACGCGTTCAACGGCCCGATCGTCACGCAGGTGGTACCGCTCAAGGCGTTCTACGCGGCCGAGTCCTATCACCAGGATTACGCGGAGCGGCATCCGAACGAGCCGTACATCGTTTACAACGACGCGCCGAAGGTGGCTCACCTGAAGCAGCTGTTTCCATCGCTGTACCGCGTGCCCGAGCAGGTGGTGGCGGTGCAGTTGCATTGAGTAGTGCGATGTTTGGTTTCAGCACGCATTGAAGTACATCACTGCGATGCGGTCGCGCACAGGATGCGCTCCCGCAAGTGAGTTCTGCCTTTGTGGGAGCGCACCCTGTGCGCGACACGGACCCTGGAGCATCACACCTCCGGCGGCACCAGCTTCAGATGCGAACTGCCGTGTTTCCTGCCCTGCGTGAGCAGCTGCGCGATGACTTCCGGTTCCACCGGTCTTGAATAGAGATAGCCCTGGCCTTCGGTGCAGCCGGCGCGCAGCAGGAAGCGATGCTGCCCTTCCGTCTCGATACCCTCGGCGATTGGGCTGATGCCCAGCTTGCGGCACAAGGTGAGCATGGCTTCCACGATGGCGCCGTCGCTTTCGTTATCGGGGAGGCCGGCGACGAAGCTCTGGTCGATCTTCAGATAAGCAATGGAACGCAGCTTGAGATAACTCATCGACGAATAGCCCGTGCCGAAATCGTCGATGGCGACGCCCACGCCCAGCGCGTGCAAGGCATGCAGCGTGTGCTCCATCTCTTCGCCCAGCCGCAGGATCGCGCCCTCGGTGATTTCCAGCATCAGGCGTTCGGGTGCCAGCCGTCGCGATTCCAGCAGCGCGCGGATGTCGTCGACAAAATTCGCCTGGCCGAACCACTGCGCAGACACGTTCACCGCCATGCGCAACGCCGGCAGCCCTTCCCTGTCCCACTGGCTCAGCTGTTTGCACGCCGCCTGCAGCACCCACTGGTCGATGCGGCGGATCAGGCCGAGTTTTTCCGCCATGGGAATGAATTCGCCGGGCGAGATTTCGCCGCGCACGGGATGACGCCAGCGCAGCAGCGCCTCCACCGCCGCGATGCGTCCGCTGCGCATCTCCACCGAGGGCTGGAAGAGCAGATGGAACTCTTCTTCGGCCAGTGCCTTGCGCAACTCCGAGGCGATGGCGATGCGCCGCCGTGCGTCGGCCTGCATGCGCGGCGAGTAGAAGCGGAACGCGTTGCGCTCCTCCGT
>NZ_DASRZX010000131.1:0-9572 GCF_035685885.1 Dyella sp.
TCGACGAACGCGCGCTCGATGACGTAGTCGCCCGGCTCGCGCGTGCGCGGCGACACCTGGAAACCTCGGCCATCAAGCAGGGCGCAGGTGTCGGCCAGCATCGAGGGGCTGCCACAGAGCATCACGCGATCGGTTGCCGGGTCCAGCGGCGGCAGGCCGATAGCCTGGCTCATGACGCCATCGACAATCGCATCGGTGATGCGCCCGCGATTCGGGAACGGCTCGCGCGTCACGGTCGGGTAGTAGATGAGCTTCTCGCGAACCAGCTCGCCGAGATATTCGTGCTTGGGCAGCTCGTTTTCGAGATAGTCCTGATAGGCGAGATCGTTGACGTTGCGCACGCCGTGCGCGATCACGATCTTCTCGAAACGCTCGTAGGTTTCCGGGTCGCGCGCCAGGCTCAAGAACGGCGCGAGGCCGGTGCCGGTGCCCAGCAGGTAGAGATGCTTGCCGGGCTTGAGGTCGTTGAGCACCAGCGTGCCGGTCGGCTTGCGGCTGACGATGAGCGGATCACCCGGCTGGAGGTGCTGCAGGCGCGATGTCAGCGGACCGTTGGGCACCTTGATGCTAAAGAACTCCAGGTGCTCTTCGTAATTCGCGCTGGCGATGGAATAGGCGCGCATCAAGGGGCGCCCATCCACTTCCAGGCCAATCATCACGAACTGGCCGCTCTCGAAGCGGAAGCCAGGATCGCGCGTCGTGCGGAAACTGAAGAGACTGTCGTTCCAGTGGTGCACGTCGATCACGTGCTCCGTCGCCAATGCCACCATTGCCGGTTACCGTCGTAGAAGGGGGAAAGCTGCAGGCAACAGCGCCAGCCAGAGGCTGATGCCGGACTCGTATGGGGAAGGCGATGGGTCGCTGCGCCTGACGAGTGCTGCCTTGGGTGCAGCGCATGGGCGTGCATTATGCCATCGGGCGCCGCTCCGTTCATGATCAGGCCTCGTCCTCGTCCACGCGCCGGCCCAGGGTTCAAGTCGGTGTAGCGGCGCGGACTTGCACGGATCAGACGGGCGCTGGCCGCCTTGAGGCACTCGCCCGGGCCAGATTGCTGCGGCATCATGCCGCGAAGAGGGAGCAGCGCGCTGGGAATCACGATCGCCTTGCTGCCCCCGGCCGACATCAGGGGAGTGGACATGACGCAGGGAACGGAATCGCCGGTCGCCGAGCGGAACACGGCACAACGGCATCTGGAGCGACTGGTGATGCTTTCCGATGGCGTCTTCGCCATCGCGATCACCTTGTCGGCCATCGAGATCAAGCCCGAGCCAGGCGAGGGCGTCTCGCTGTGGGACTCGTGGGGGCCGCCCCTGCTGACCTACTTTCTCAGTTTCTTCCTGATCGGCCTGGTCTGGGTGGTGCACCGGCGCATCGTCTCCCACCTGCGCGACATCGACGTCGCCGGCACCGTGATCAACATGGTGCTGCTGAGCCTGGTGGCGCTGGTGCCCGTGGTGGTGCGTTTCGCGCTGACCCATCCGTCGAAGGAGGGCGCCTATCTCGTCTATGCGCTGGTGTTTGCCGCGCTGTACGCCGTCATGGCATTGCTGTGGGGGTATGCGGGCTTCGTGGCGCGCCTGACTGCGGATATCTCCAGGCCGGCATCGCTGGAACTGCTGTGCAAGCTGTGCTTTGCCGTGGCCGTTTTCGTCGCCGTGGCGATGTACCAGCTCGGCTTCCTGGCGGTAGCGGTGCTCTGCGTGCTGGTGGCCCTGCCGCTGCGCTGGGTTGCCTGGCGCCAGGGGCAGCTGGCGGCCGCGGCCTGAAGCAGCCGGTACAATGGGAGCATGTCAGCCCCCGCCGAAAACACCCGCCAGCCGCTGGAAAAGGACGACTGGCGTCTCACCGTCGCGCCCATGATGGACTGGACGGACCGCCACTGCCGGTATTTCCACCGGCTGTTGTCGCCGCACGCCCGCCTGTATACCGAGATGGTGACCAGTGCCGCGCTGGTTCGAGGCAAGCAGCTGCGCCTGCTTGAACACAGCCAGCAGGAGCACCCGGTTGCACTGCAACTGGGCGGCAGCGAGCCGAACGAACTGGCCATCGCCGCGCGCTACGGCGCCGACGCCGGCTATGACGAGATCAACCTCAACGTGGGTTGTCCCTCCGACCGCGTGCAGTCGGGGCGCTTCGGCGCGTGCCTGATGCGCGAGCCGGTGCTGGTGGGCGATTGCGTCAAGGCCGTGCGAGATGCGGTGGACGTGCCGGTGACGGTGAAGTGCCGCATCGGCGTGGACGACCAGGACGACTACGCCGACCTTCAGCACTTCACCGAAACCATGCTTGGCGCCGGGGTCGAGGTGCTGGTGGTGCACGCCCGCAAGGCCTGGCTGCAGGGCCTGAGTCCCAAGGAAAACCGCGAGATCCCCCCGCTCAACTACGAGCGTGTCTACCGGCTCAAGCGCGACTTCCCAGCGCTGATCATCGTGATCAACGGCGGCATCACCCGGGTGGAAGAGGTGCAGGCCCACCTGGCCCACGTGGACGGCGTCATGCTGGGCCGCGCCGCCTATCACGACCCCTACGTGCTGGCTTACGTCGAAGCGGCGCTTTATGGCGAGCCACTGCCGTCGCGGGATGACGTGCTGATGAGGCTGCGCCCGTACGTCGAAGCCGAACTGGCGCGCGGCACGGCGCTCAAGCACATCAGCCGGCATTTGCTGGGCTTGTATCAGGGCGAGCCCGGGGCCCGCAGCTTCCGCCGGCACCTCAGTGAGGGTGCCCATTTGCCGGGTGCCGGCTGGTCACTGATTGAGCAAGCCATGCAGCAACCCCGGGTCGCGGCGTGACGCCGCTCGTCTATCCGGTCAATATTCAGCCCCGATTTCATAGTCTGAACGACGATACATTCCGTAACCCCGCCGAAACCGGGCTCGCTTAACGAAATGAAAACAATTTTGCGTTCCCTGGTCGTAGTGCTTTCGCTGTCGGCGGGTTCGGCCGCCTGGGCGGGGCAGTCGGCCGAGCCGGCCATGTCGCTGGAGCAGGCGGTGACCCAGGTGCAGAAGGAAACGGGTGGGAAAGTCCTGTCAGCCAGTACCGTGCGGCGCGGACGCAGCTCTTTCGAACATCGTGTAAAGGTACTTACCCCCACGGGCCACGTCCGCGTGGTGACCGTGACCACGGAGGCCGCGAAGGCGGCTTCCAACGATTCGACCAAGAACCCGTCCACTGACGGCGAGAGCAACAAGGAGAAACACTGATGCGCATCCTTTTGGTTGAGGACGAGGCGCCGCTGCGCGAAACGCTCGCTGCCCGCCTGAAGCGCGATGGTTTTGCCGTCGATGCAGCCCAGGACGGTGAAGAGGGCATGTACCTCGGTCGTGAGGTGCCGTTCGACCTCGCCATCATCGACCTGGGCCTGCCCAAGATGTCGGGCATGGACCTGATCAAGTCGCTGCGCGAGGCCGGCCAGCGCTACCCGATCCTGATCCTCACCGCCCGCGGCGGCTGGCAGGACAAGGTGGAAGGCCTCAAGCACGGTGCCGACGACTACCTGGTCAAGCCGTTCCATGTCGAGGAACTGCTGGCCCGCATCAACGCGCTCGTGCGTCGTGCGAGCGGCTGGTCCAAGCCGGTTCTTGCCTGCGGCCCGATCAAGCTCGACACGACGGCCCAGACGGTGGTGGTGGAAGGCAAGCCCGTCGACCTCACCAGTTACGAGTACAAGGTGCTCGAATACCTGATGCTGCATGCGGGAGAGCTGGTCTCCAAGGCCGACCTCACCGAGCACATCTACCAGCAGGATTTCGATCGCGACTCCAATGTGCTGGAGGTCTTCATCGGCCGTCTGCGCAGGAAGCTCGACCCCGAAGGCAACCTCAAGCCCATCGAGACGGTACGTGGACGCGGATACCGCTTTGCCATCCCTCGCAGCGAAAGCGACGACGAATGATCCTCCTCCGCCGCGCCGCCCGTTTTCACTGGCGGCGCGCGCGGCGCTGGCCACCGGCTTCGTGCTGGCGGCTTTCCTCGGCGTGGTTGGCCTTACCCTCACCCGCACCGCCGCCGACAGCGCACTGAAGGGCCTGCAGGATCGCCTGCAGAATTTCGTCGTGGCCTACCTTGCCGGCACCGAAGTTGGTCGCTCCGGCAAAGTGCTGTTGCCCGATACGCCGCCTGACCCGAGTTTCTCGCGGCCGGGGTCGGGTCTCTATGCTGTCGCCATCGGCGACAACGGTTTCCGCTGGGAATCACCGTCGGCCATCGGCCGTGATTTCGGCTTTCTCCACGCGCTTGAACCGGGTGAAGGTCAGTTCGTCGGCCCCGTCGATACACGCATGGGTCGCCTGTACTACTACATCTACGGCGTGGCGCTGGACACGGCCGAGAAGAAATCCGTGCATCTCACCTTCATGGTGGCGCAGACCGAAGACCAGCTCGAGGGCCGCAACGCGGTCTTCCGACGCAGCCTGATCTTTTGGCTGTCGTCCCTGGGCGTGATGCTGATCCTGCTGCAGATGTTGCTGCTGCGCTGGAGCCTCACGCCGTTGCGTAAAGTGGCCAACGAAATGAGCCGCGTGGAGCGCGGCGACCGCGATCACCTGGGCGATCAGTATCCCGCCGAGCTCACCGGCCTGACCGAACGCATCAACGCCTTCATCGACAGCGAGCGCGAACAACGCGTGCGTACGCGCAACACGCTCGCTGATCTCGCCCACAGCCTCAAGACACCGCTCGCCGTCGTCCGCTCCGGCCTGGAAACCGTCAGCGGCGAATCGGGTTTGCGTGACCAGGTGCTGGACCAAGTGCGCAAGATGGACGAACTGGTTGCCTACCAGCTGGCCCGTGCGGCCACGTCCGGACGCCAAACCTTCGCGGCTACCACCATACCCATCGCTGGCCACGCCGAGGATCTCGTGCAGAGCCTGGAGAAGGTCTACGCGGCGAAGAACGTGCTGTGCGAGTTCGATATCGACGACAACGCGGCGTTCTACGGCGAGCAGGGTGACTTGCTGGAGCTGATGGGCAACCTGTTGGAGAACGCCTTCAAGTGGGCGCGCCACCGGGTGCTGCTCGTGGTGAAGATGCGCCCCGTGGCGGGCCGCCCGCGCGCCGGCCTGTGGATCAGCGTGGAAGACGACGGCCCGGGCATCGACGACGACAAGATCGAAAGCGTGCTCCAGCGCGGCGTGCGTGGCGACGAGCGCGTCCAGGGCCACGGCATCGGCCTGTCCATCGTGCAGGACATCATCCGCGCCTACGGCGGCGAACTGCAGGTCGACCGGTCGCCGGAATTCAACGGCGCGCGCTTCAGCGTCAAGCTGCCGCCGGGTTGAACACCCCCGCCGCGTTTGTAGGAGCGCACCCAGTGCGCGATCAATCCACGTAGCCACTCATCAGGGCTGCGATCGCGCACTGGGTGCGCTCCTACAAGAAGCCTCTCATCAACCCGGCGCCGGTGACGCCCCGTAAAACGCTGCAAGCAACTCCGCCACTGGCGCATCCGCACGCCTCAGCACGCCCGGTTGCGACCAGTGCAGCTCGCTCACCACGGCAAAGAACTCATCCGCGCCTTCGGCCGCATAAGGGTCGATCAAGGTGTCGCGCCCGCGTGCGACGTCGTTGGAGAGATGATCGAACGCGCGCTGGAACGCCACGATCCACTGGCGGCGCGCAATATGCGGAGGCAGCAGGGGCACGCCGTCGGGTGGGCCATCGAGCATGTCGAGCTTGTGCGCCATTTCGTGCACGACCACGTTGTAGCCGTCCCACGGTTGTTCCAGATCCAGTTGCACGTCCGCCAGCGAGAGCACCAGCGGTCCGCGCTCCCAGGCCTCGCCGATCAGCACGTCATCGCTTTCGGTGACCACGCCGCTGCGATCGTCGTGATGGCTGCGCCTTACCTTGAATTCCCCGGGATACAGCAGGATGTCCTGCCAGCCGCGCAGCGCCCGCGGCCCCTGCCGCAGCACCGGCAGGCAGGCCTGCAGGGCGATCAGCGTGCACTGCAGCTCGCTGGGCTCGGCACCGGCAAGCCCGTGGAATCGCTTGCGGGCAAGGAACACCGCTGCCAGTTGGCGCAACTCGTCCTGCCGACCGCGATCCAGCCGCCGCGCCAACGGACACGCGGCGAGGGCGTCACGCCAGATCGCGTCGCCAAGCGGGGGAGGAGTGAGATAGGCGCGAAAGCGCCGCCACCAGGAATCCGGCACGGGCCGTGGACTTACTGGATGGAACCCGGAAGCAGGGACTGCCAACCCAGCGTGGCGCGCCGGGTACGGCTCGGCGTGGCCTGATTGGTGCTCGGGCAGTTGTCGCTGCTGGACGACGAAGAAGAGGAACTGGAAGGCGTGGTCGCTTCACGCGACAGGCCCAGCGCGTCGCCGCCGCTGCTACCGCCATCATGACTGCCGGTGGTGCCATCCAGGGCATGCTGCATGGAGGTCAAGTCCTGGCCGTCCGCGTCCATGGCCGAAGCAGCGCTTACGCCGCCGACGCACAGTACACAGCCAATCAAGAACTTCCCGGTACCCATGGCGGCTCAACCCCTTGATCCGCAATCGAAGATCCCGATGCTGGCAGAAAGCCGCAGTCGATGCCAGTGCCCGGAGCCGATCTCAGGGTGGCTGCGAGTCCCAGAAGTCATGGCACCCAACGGCCTGCGGAGCCAGCAAGGCGCAGGCTAGAATTCACCGATGCCCCATTCATCCCCCACCACGGAACTCGCCGCAGGCGCCTTTGCGCGCAACGTGTCGGGCGTGGGCGCCCGCTGATGCAAGCCCAGGAGCTGCTGTTGGCGTTGGCGGATGGAGGCACGGTATCGGGCGCCCAGCTGGCTGAGCGTGCGGGCATCACCCGAGCCGCCATCTGGAAGCAGGTGGAATCCTTGCGCGCGCGGGGCGTGCCGGTGCAGTCGCAGGGCACCGCCGGCTACCGATTGCCTTGGCCGCTCCAACTGCTGGACGCCGCGGCCATCAAGGCGGCGCTGCCGGCGAAGGTGCGCAAGCAGGTGGGCCTGCTCGAACTGCATTGGGAGATCGACTCGACATCCAGTGAAATCCAGCGTCGCGCCGCGAACCTGCCGGACCTCAGCATCGTGCTGGCGGAGACGCAGAGCGCGGGGCGGGGCCGCCGCGGCCGCACCTGGCTGTCGCCGCCGGGGCTGAATATCTATCTGTCGTGCCTCAAGCGCTTCGATGCCGGCTTTGCCGCGCTGTCGGGCCTGTCGCTGGCGGTCGGCGTGATCGTGATGCGCACGCTCGAGGCGTTGGGCATCGACGGTGCCGGGCTCAAATGGCCCAACGATGTGCTTTCGGGCGACGGCAAGCTGGCCGGCATCCTGGTCGAGCTCAGCGGCGAATACCAAGGGCCATGTGCGGCCATCATCGGCGTGGGACTCAACGTGCGCCTGACCTCCGCCCTGCGCGAGCAGGCCGGCCAGCCGGTGAACGACCTGGCCTCGCTGGCTGCTGGCGACGCGCCGGATCGCAACCGCGTGGCATCCGCGCTCATCGGCGCGTTGGCCGAAGGCCTCATCCAGTTCGAACGCGAAGGCTTCGCCGCGTTCGTTGGCGAATACGCCCAGCATGACCTGCTGCTCGGCAAGGCATTGCGGGTGCAGGGCGCCGCCGACACGCACGGCATCGGTGCCGGCGTGGATGCGCGCGGCGCGCTGTTGCTGGAAACGCATGACGGCCTGCGCGCCATCGACAGCGCCGACGTCTCGGTGCGACGCACATGAAGCTGCTGCTCGACCTTGGCAATACGCGGCTCAAGTGGGCGCTGCGCGAGGGCGCTGCCTGGGCCGCGCAGGGTGCCGTGGGCTGGAACGAAGACGTGGTGCTTGCCTTGCACGACGCCTGGCGCGGCATGGCGACGCCGAACCGCGTGTTCGGCGCATCGGTGGTCGATGGCGGACGCGAATCGCAGATCGCCGCCGTGATATCGGCCTGTTTCGCACTCGACATCGAGTGGCTGCGAACGCCGGCGGAAGCGTGCGGCGTGCGCAACGCCTATCCGGAGCCGTCGCGGCTGGGCGTGGATCGCTTCCTCGCCATGGTGGCCGTGCATGCCGACTCGCCGCTGCCCTGCGTGCTGGCCGGTGTCGGCACAGCACTGACGCTGGACGCGCTGACCGCCGACGGCCAGCACCTCGGTGGCCTCATCGCACCGGGCCCGCAGCTGATGCAGCAATCATTGCTGGGAGCGACATCGCGCGTGCGGGTCGAGCGACCAGGTCGCATCCTGGAAGCGGCGGACAACACCCCGGACGCGGTGGCCTCCGGCTGCTGGCAGGCCGCTGCCGCGCTGATCGAGCGCTTCGTCGCGCATATGTCCGGCCCTCTCGGCGGCTCGCCCATGCTGGTGCTCGGCGGCGGCGATGCTGAAGTCCTGCTGCCGCTGCTTTCCCATCCGGCCCGCCTGAGCCCGGATGGTGTGCTGCGCGGGCTGGCGGTGTGGTCGGACGCACATTCCCCTTTGGCGCCGGCTTTCTAGAATGCCGGCTCTGATCGTTTGCCTGACGGATCGACGATGTTCCTGCGCCTGCTCTTTGTCTTGCTGATTGCACTCAATATCGCGGTAGGCGCATGGCTGTTGCTGGGCCAGGACGACGTGCATGGCCGCAGCGCCAGCGATCCGGGCGTGCCGGAACTGCATCTGCTGAGCGAACGTCCCGTGCCACCAGCCAGCGCGCTGGCACCGATCGCTTCCACATCCGTCGCCGCCGCTCCTGCCGAGTCGACGCCCGCCCCGCCCTCGGTGCCTGTTTCGGCGCCCAAATCGACGCAGCAAACCAGCTACACCTGCATGGCGCTCGGCCCCTTCACCACGCAGACCGACATGCGCAACGCGCGCAGCGCCCTCAGCAGCCAGGCCGCCCGCATGCGCTCCCGCCAGGAGCAGACCATGCAAACCACGGGCTGGTGGGTGTTCCTGCCGGCCGGCGGCAGTCGCGACCGCGCGCTGGAACTCGGCCATCGGCTGAGCGCCGCCAACGTGGGCGAATACTTCATCGTCAGCAATGGTGGACAGTCCAACACCGTCTCGCTGGGACTGTTCAAGGATCCGGCCAACGCGCGCCGCCGCCGCGACCAGGTAGTGGCCGCCGGCTTCCCCGCACAGATGAGCGAACGCACCGAAAGCGTGCCGGAATACTGGCTGGACGTCGTGATCGCGGACAGCGGACGCTCCGACTGGCGCAATCGCGTGCGCGGCGTGGGCTCGCACAGCACCGGCTGTTTTTGAGTCCCAAGCCACCGGCCTGCTAGACTTCGCCTCCCATGCCGGTATAGCTCAGTTGGTAGAGCAACTGATTTGTAATCAGTAGGTCGTCCGTTCGAGTCGGACAAGCGGCACCAATATAATTAGTAACTTATATGTTGTAGGTTAAATCTAGCACATCTTTGGGAAGCATTATGGGTATCATTTTAAGAGGTATACGACGTAACATTGAAGATTAATCAAGCTCTCATGGCCTCTCTGAGACCAACTTTCAGTATCTTCAATACCAGATACCTCACCCCCACCCCTGAATGGGGGCCTTCAAAAGGCTGCACTCCCACTCTCTAAAATATAGGATAGAGGATAGGAAAAATATTTAGTCCCTACAGAATTTAGTGCTTAGC
>NZ_DASRZX010000132.1:0-14915 GCF_035685885.1 Dyella sp.
GTCCGAATCACCGGAACACCTTGCGTGGCAGCGGCGCCTTGAAGGGGTGAAGGAGCAGGCGCCAATGGAGCACTTGCAGCATCGGCAGAACGTTCCGGCTGCGGAGTAGGTAACGCCAGTGCCACCATGGGCGGCTGCTGAAAAAGACAGGTGAAACTTCGCCGCGTTCAGAAGTAACCCCGCGCCATTTTTTTGGCCGAGTGCTCAAGCCGTTTCAGCAACGTTCCCACTGCGACGAAGATCAGTCGCCGATTTCGCCGCTTCAGTTAACAGCAATGCAAACAGTTGCGTGCGAAAGCGAACGCTAACGAGCAGCAGGCTGCCCCAGTACAGCGAAACCAAGGCTACGCCGAGTAGGAATTCAGGCCACGTAGGTTGGGGCGGCCAGTGAAGATCTTTGAATTGCAGGAATAGCACGGCAGCCAGGGGAAGGGCACCCAGCTTTTCAAGCCCTCCCGAAATAAGTGGATGCTTGTCCTTTAAGCTCTCATGTCGCTGCGTGGCATATTGCGCCATGGCCTCTAGCCGCTCTTTGGGAAATGAGACGAGCCACGCGATAATCTGCTCATAGTGGTAGAGATCAAAGTCGAGCTGCTCGGCAAAATCACGGCGCTCTGTTGCGAAACCAGGCAGCCTCCGTCGCGTCCACGGCCCACGTGGGGTGACCGCAAGAAGCAGACCACAGACTTCCACCACCAGCATCACGGCCGCAAAGCCCAGTGCGACCTTGGAGTTGGGGAATAGCTTGGCCGCAAGCAGGCCAATAAAACCTGCACCGAATCCGATGATGTAACCCCATCGCTGCCGCCTGCTCGGTGCGACTGACAAGCTTTCATGATCAGGCAGGGCATCAATGCGCGCATTCAGTGCAGCAAAGGTCAGTATCGCCGAATCCATAGCTCTCCCCTTGTTCCGACAAGAGTAAAGCGGTGGCCTGCGCTCTGCTAGACGGTAAGTCAGGGCAGAGCGTGGTTTCCGCTATTTCTTTCGAGAAGACGGAAATGGCTCCATAGCTGCGTGACGACTATCTGCGTTCTCTCTGGTTTGCCTCCCGATCGCGGGAACCCTCACTGAAACAACCTGTCTACCGTAGCTCGCCTCAACACGCGCCGACGATATGCGCAGGTTTTCGCCGGGGTAATTCGCTTGCATGAGGCAGTGTCGTGGAACGTTCTGGGCAGGTCCGACATCGACAGGAAGGCGATAGTGCGCGCGGCCTGGCATTACTCGACAGCGAGACGCGGGAGACCTTGGGTCGCAGGCGCTGGCGACAGCCGCCACTGACACGCCCGGCGTTGGTGCTCGCGCTGACTTTTGTTTGTGTATTGCACGCACTGTTTGCGCTGGCGCTGTGGTACGAGATGCGGCCCGGTTCGCGGCATCGGGCGGAGCAGGCTGTCGACAGCGATCGCGCGTTGATCGTGCGTTTGATCGATCGCCCCAGCGAGCCACGTGCCGTGCAGCCGACTGAGCCAGCCGCACTGCCCGGGAAACCGGTGCCGCCGCGACCGGTCGCGACCGCTCCCGCTAGTCCAATGACGCACGAGAAGCCCCGCCGTGACGCCATGGTCGTGCAGGATCACGAAGCGACACCTGCGCCGGCAGCATCCGTGGCCACGCCGTCCGTCACAAACTTGTTGGTGCACGTGCCGACGACGACGGAGCCCGCCCCGGCCACGGCAAGCGCCAAGGCCGAACCGGCCAAGCCTGCGGACGATCGTCAGATCATGCAGCACGACAGCAACCGCATGCAGTACAAGGCCACGCGCTTCGAGAAATATTTCCCGCCACCGAATGAAACGGCCGGGGGCGCGGTGGGTCGCCATATCGGCGATGCGCTCAAGGAGATCGCCAAAAGCGTCTGCGATCCCGCCAAGAGCAGTACCGCCACCAACCTGCTATGCGCCGCGCCGCCTCCGCCCGCTTCACCCATGGATCGCGACGAGCGCCTCAACCTGCCGCCGGCGCCCCTGGCCGACAATCCGAATCCGCCCAAGGGGCCATCACTCGAGAGCTGTATCGCTGAATACAAGTCGGAGCAGCCACTGTCGGCCGGGTGCCCGGTGAACACGCCTGATCTCGCCTTCAAGGCCGAGATGCGTGAATGCATCGATCTGTTCCGCGCGGGCAAGCGCCTCAAGACATGGTGCCCGCTCGATACACCCCAGCGCGCTGCTGCCGAGGTCGCGACGCCAGCGGCTTCGTCGAGTGCGGCTTTGCCCTGAGCGCTGCCGATCACAGCAGCAAAAAGCGCGCAGCGCCCGTTGTCGACAAGTGGTGCGCGAAACTCGGCGGCTCGCTTGCCGAGAAGCCATTTCTTCACGCGAGCACAAGGCGCCGGGCGCGAAAATTCCGGAGCTGACCCGTGTCCATAGGAGGGAGCCGGCGTCGGCGGCAAGGGAGCCACGTTGGTATGTCCGTGCTTCAACCGGCATGCCCGACGTGGCCGAGTCCCATGGGCTTGGCGCAGCGTCTTTGGGGATGGTCATGCAGACTTCCAAACGGCATCTCGCAGGTTTGGCCGCCGTCTCGGTCACGGTGGCGTCGGTGGGCGCCCTGGCGTTGCCACTGGCGTCGGATATCGACGCTACGCCACATCATTGGTCTTACTCCGGCGAGTCGGGTCCGACGCGCTGGTCGGCGATGGATGCCCAATTCACCACGTGCGGCAACGGCAAGGCACAGTCGCCCATCGACCTTGAGTCGCGGGACGCCAAGAAGGGCAAGGCGGGCGAGTTCAACATCGACTATGAGAAGGGCGATGTGGCGCTGGTCAACAACGGGCACACGGTCCAGGCCAATGTCAGCGATGCCAAGGACACAGTGGTGTTCGATGGTGATACCTACCGGCTGGCGCAGTTCCATTTTCATTCGCCCAGCGAGCACACGACGGACGGAACGCGGTTTCCGCTGGAAATCCACTTTGTGAATGACGATGCCCACAAGCGAGTGCTGGTTGTCGGCGTGATGGTCAAGCTGGGTAGCGAAAACGAAAGCCTTGCGCCCGTGTTTCACAGCCTTCCTGCCAAGTCGAGAAACGGGCCGGACCATGCCAGCAAGGCGATACCCGTAGACCTGGCGTCCGTGCTTCCCGGCAACCACGAGGCTTTTGTCTATCGTGGCTCGCTGACCACGCCTCCGTGTACCGAGGGCGTGCAATGGGTCGTGCTGTCCCATCCCATCCAGATGTCCAAGGAGCAGATCGCCTCGTTCTCGAAGTTGTTCCCCGATAACCACCGGCCGCTGCAGAAGATCAACGGGCGGGAAATTGATGACGATCCGAATTGAGGGCCGCTCCGCTTTTCGGTGTTCCGTGCTTCGCGCCGCCATGGGCGAGTGAAGCATCGCGAGGCTTATCGGCACGCGTGAGCCGTGGGCGGCAGCAAAAAGCTTTGCAATGCGCTCGCCAGGGGCGATCATTCCCCTTCGACTCCCGGTAGCCCGCCATGCACACCTCCGACGAAGACTTCGAATCTGGCCATCACTTCGACGAAGACGATGATTCGCCGGACGCCTATGTCTGGCAGCTGTTTCTGTTGATCAATCCGGGTGACGACGAGTCGGCGTTCCAGCAGTTCGCGGCCTATCGCGATGCGGTGGGCGACACGCCACCGGAAGAGGTCGACGTGGCGCAGGTGGTGGGGCAGGTGGCTGATTGGCGCTCTGCATTCCACGTGGATGCCGAGGACACGCGTGCCCTGGTGCAGGCGATAGAAGAACTGGCAGCGCGCTGGAACCTTTCGATCGATTGGGATGGTGATCCGAACGAGGATGACTTCCACGCGGACATCGACGCGGCCGACTTGATCGGCATCGCCTACGACAACCTTGCCCCACACGGTTACACCTTATGGGTGCGCGATACGGATGACGACAGCGTCGCAGGTTGGATGGCGTTGTCGCGTGATACCGAAGCCATGCGCGAACTGGCGCCGGAGCTAGGCATCCACCAGCGCCGTGGCAACGAATTGGGTTGAGCGTAATGGTGGGTGGTGAGGTGGTTCAACGCGAGGCATGCATCGTGCCGGCCACAAGAAGGTGTTGTTTCCGATGATGGCGTCCATGCGTTTTCCCTACGCCGACCTGCTCGCCCAGCTGGAGCAGTCCGGCGGTGAACATGCGACGGAGGCGTCGTCACTTTCTCCTTCAGTCGAGCGCCTGCTGGCTGGCGCGGGTGAGTCGCGTGCAAAGGCCATGGCGTCGCTCATCCTGCTGCTTAAGGCCCGCAAGGCCACGTTGCAGGCAGCCTTCGATACCACGCAGGTTGCCGATGAGCTGCGGCTTTACCAGAAGTTCGCCAAACCGGGAAAACCCTCGGCGCATATCGTGCAGTTGCGCCAAAGCCAGGCAGCGGCGCGACAGGCCACCAATGTGGCTCGCCAATCGTTGATCAAGGCGGCTAGTGCCTTCGTGCGCGATGCCGGTATCGAAGTGGCCCCACGCACGCCACTCGATGAGTTCATCACTCGCTGGATCGAGGCGAACCTCCCCAAGGATGAGGCCTGAGCATCACGCTTTGGCATCCAGAATATGTTCTTTAACATATTTTGCCGGGGCGTAAGCTCGGATATCAGCGGCAACGCGCGCTGGAAAAGGCGACCACCGCTCGACCCCATCGACATCCCTGGCGAGGAGTGAACCATGAAGAACTTTCTGGCGGTCTATCTCGGCAATGACGCATCGTTCAAGGCATCCGGGTGGGATGCGCTGAGCGAGGATGCGCGCAAGAAGCGCGAGCAGGAAGGCATCCAGGCGTGGGGCAACTGGGTGGAGACCCACAAGAGTTCCATCGTCGACATCGGTGCACCGTTGGGCAAGACCTTGCGCACTTCAAAGGGTGGCATCGAGAGCACGCGCAACAACCTCACGGCATACACCGTGGTACGCGCCGAATCGCAGGAAGCGGCGGCCAAGTTGTTCGAGGGCCATCCGCATTTCACGATCTTCCCCGGCGACTCCATCGAGATCATGGAGTGCCTGCCGATTCCTGGCATGTAGCAGGCTTGTTTTGTATTCCCGCGCGATCCATAGGGTGAATATCCACCCTGGGGAGGAAGCGACATGAAAGCACTGCCGGCCACATGGCTCCTGATCCCTGGGGCGGCGGGGCCGTCGGCGCCCACGCAATACCTGATCGACTCGGCGGCTGCCGATTTCCACGCGCACAGCACGCCGGCGCCAGTCCAGTTTCGCCATGTACGTCTTGGGCACGTCAGCGCGGCCGATGGCGCGAAGCAGTACTTCCTGTGCGGTGAATACGCGCCGGCGTCCTCGGCAGGAAAGGCCGCGTGGACGCCTTTCATCACGATCAAGACGTCCGGCTACGAGAACTGGCTCGGCGATCAGGCCAAGAGCTACTGCGAACGTCCATCCATCGAGTGGGATGATGCAGGCGAGCTTTCAAGCGTGCTGCAGCAGAGGTTCGACGCCGGCCCGTTGGCGAAATAGGCGGGTGGTGTTGGCTTGGTGGCCTGGCGGAACGTGACGAGGCTGGCCTCGCAGGTGAGTTGGTCTGGCGCCGTCATTTTCCTGCGGGTCGAGCACCGCGATGCCGGGTGCCGTTCATCGCTTGCGCTGCGGAACGGATGGCTGAAAGCGCGCGCGCCAAAGAGAAGAAGGAGCGCATGGCGCCCCTCTCCTCGGTTATCCGTGCAGCGGACGTTCCAGGATCACATGTTCTCGACAGGCAGCACGCGCCGGCGTGCGCGCTCGCGCAGCGAACAGTCACGCAGGGTGTCCGCCATGCTTTCCAGCCCCGGAATGCCATAGAGGCGCACGGATGGCATGTCCCGGTCCGAGGAGTGCATGCACAACAGGCACTGCCCGAGCAGCCGCATGCCGAGCGGCTTCTCCAGGTCGAAATGGTCGACGCGGAAGAGTTCCAGGTTGTCCTGCTTCTTCGACAGCAGGCCGCGCTCCACGCGTATGCGCTGCGTGGTGATGGTGTAGCTGACCGAAACGCTGTGCAGCCAGTAGACCAACGCCCCAATGCCCAGCGTCAGCACGGCTATCACGTATTGGCCGAAGCTATGGAACGTGGCCGGATGTCCCTGGAAAAGTACCTTCTCGACGGTGGCTTCGCGCGCCGACTGAAAGGCCTCCAGATCCGTGCCGCAGAACCGGCACTTCCTGGCGATGGCCATGATGGACTCGCCGCATACGGGACACGGCTTGCGCTCTTCGGTTGCTTCGGTCATTACCCTCTCCCGCTGGATGGAAGCGCGCTGGCGCCCGCGCAGAGTCTGCCCGATTTTGGTGAAGGCGGGAATTTGCGACGTTGCGGCCGTTCACGTTGCGCGGCTGCATCGGCCTTTGATGGCAGGCGGCTTGGATTGATAGGATCTCAAAGGAAGAAAAGAGCCGCGCGGACGAAGCGTCGTCGGAAGCGGCAGACCTCAGGAAGCGTCATTCGCGCCTTCGCGGGAATGACGTCAGGCTCTGTGGCGGCTCCCGCTTCAATATCGCCCCAGCCTTGCTTCGGTGAAGCTCTTCTTCCGTTGCCAGCCTTGTCGATTCACGCGAACGACAGTGCGTCACGTCGAGCTTGATGTTGCACACCCTAATCCCGCTCCAGCAGCGCCAGCGCCAGCGCCTGATGCCGTGCCGATTCCCTCAGCGACTTGCGCAGCTCGGGATCGTTGGTGGTCCGTGCCAGCACCATGCCGCCTACGCACAGGGCAACCATGGCTTCCGCGCGACGATCGGCATCGCGCTCGCCGGCCAGTGCGCAGAGGTACACGTGGCGCATTCCGCGCATCAGGTCGGTATACGCCTGCTGAGGTTCCAGGCCGGCCCGCGCCACGTCGGAAGGAAGCGCGTAGAGCGGGCAATGCAGGTCGATGTTGTCCAGCACCTCGTCGCTGAGGTAGAGGTCGATCAACATGCCCGCCATCTGCCTCGGGTCATCGATGGGATGCGTCGAGTTGGCTGTCTTTACGGCGAACGGATTGCAGCTTTCAAAGCTGGCGACAGCGGCGGCGTACAGCTCGTCCTTGCTGTCGAAGTGATGGTAGAACGCGCCGCGCGTGAGTCCGGCTGAAGCCATCACCTGGTCGATGGTGACCTGTTCGAAACCATGGCGATTGAACAGGCGGCGGGCGGATTCCACCACGCGTGCGCGTGTCTGGACCTTGTGCTCTGGGCTGTAAGGCATGACTGCGAACCTCCGGGGATCAGGTATAGCAGGCCGCTAGAATATGTTCTTTAACATATTTTGCCGCCGCGTAAGCTCGGCCACCGGAAACGGCCCACGCTCGGAGGACGGACATGAAAATCTACTGGATCAAGGCCCAGGCGCCGCGGCGCGTGCTGGCGCTGGTGAAGCATCTCGGGATCGATGCGGAGTGTGTGGAGGTCGACCTGAAGGCCAAGGGCCTCAGGACGCCCGAGTACCTGGCACTCAACCCCAACGGCAAGGCGCCGACGCTGGTGGATGGCGACTTCGTGCTGTGGGAGTCGTCGGCCATCAACGCCTATCTGTGCGTCAAGGCAGGCTCGGACATGTGGCCGGTGCACAACGCAGCGGAGCAGGTGGAGATCATTCGCTGGCTGTCGTGGAACGACAACCACTGGGCGCGCGCCGTCGGTCCGTTCTATTTCGAATTCGTGGTCAAGCAGACCTTCCAGCTCGGTCCGCCGGATCGCACGGAGATGGTCGCGATGCTTCCCGAGTTTGGGAAGCTCGCCGCCGTTCTGGATGGCCATCTGAAGGGGCAGGATTTCGTGGCGTGCGGACGGCTGACCATCGCCGACTTCCAGCTCGCGGCCATGGCGTGCGAATGGCGCCGCTCGGAAATGCCGCTGGACGATTATCCGAACATCGTGCGCTGGCTGGATGGCCTGGATCGCATCCCGGCCTGGGCGGATCCGTGGCCGGTCAAGACAGCGGAAATTTGCGAGACGGTGCCGGCCTGACCTTCATTCCTCAGACGCCGTTGGCGCAGCCCGTGGGCGTCGGTTCCCAAGGCAGCCCGTGCCCACGGGTCGGCGGACCTCGATCGCTGGAGCGCCCGGCCGGCGTGCGTCTGCATGGCTTCTTGTAAGGCCCCGGCCCGGGAGGCATAGTCATCCGGCAGCTTGGCACGGCCGGGAGAAGACATGCGGGTACGCCTGGAAGATGTAGCGCGCGCGACGGGCGTCTCGCCGAAGACGGTATCCCGCGTGCTCAACGAAGAACCATCGGTCAAGGAATCCACGCGCCAGAAGGTGCTGGCGGCGATGGAGTCGATGAACTATCGACCCAGCCCTTCGGCGCGGGGCCTGGCGGGTAGCCGTTCGTTCCTCGTGGCGATGCTCTACGACAACAACGACAACCCGGCTTCGACCTATCTGGCGGAAATCCAGGATGGTGTGCTGGATGTATGCGATGCGCATCGCTACAGCATGATGGTCTGCCCGCTGCGCGTGAGCGATCGTGATTTCATCCGCCGCGTCGACGCGCTGGTGTCCGATCATCACATCGATGGCGTGATCGTGACGCCGCCGCTGACGGACTATGAGCCGCTGCTCAAGCGCCTGCAGGAACATGGCGTGCCGCACGCGAGCATTTCGCCCGTGCATCACCATGACGCCATTGGCGTATGCATGGACGAACAGCAGGCCGCCAAGACGCTGGTGCATCACCTGGTGGATCTGGGGCATCGCCGCATTGCCTACATCGCGGGCTTCACCAACCATGGTGCAAGCCGCTGGCGCCTCAATGGCTACAAGGCAGCGCTCAATGAGGCTGGCTTGCCGTTCGAGCCGCAATACGTGGCGCAGGGCGAATTCACCTTCGGCTCTGGCGTGATCGCCGCACGCCAGCTGTTTGCCCTGCCGGAACCACCAACCGCGATCTTCGCTGCCAACGACGACATGGCCGCCGGCGTGATGTGGGCCGCCAATGAGCGCGGGCTCAAGGTGCCGCGCGATCTTTCCGTCTGCGGATTCGACGACACACCGCTGGCGACGCAGCTATGGCCGCCGCTGACGACGGTTCGCCAACCCAGCCGCGACATGGGCAAGCTGGCCGCGCTGCAATTGATGGAAGTGCTGCGCGGGCGCGGCAAGGGGTTGCTGGTGCAGGTGCCGTTTTCGCTGCAGTTACGCGAATCCAGCGCCAGGGCGCCCGAGGCGCCGCAGGGCAAGCGCGTGCGCAAGCGCACGGCCTGACCTCGACGGCGCGCATGCAAGGCCACGCAACATGCGCCTATTGCGTTACGCCTAACCCAAATGCAGCACTTGCAGGTGCCGCCATGCGTAGCTACCCTGCGCGTCCCATCAACGCAACCATGAGGAGGGAATAACAATGATTGTTGTAGCAGCAGCCTCCGCCGGGTCGACGCGCTCCTGATTGCCTGCTGGCTTTTGCCGGCACGTTTCACCCCTCGCTTCGCACCCTGGCGTCTCGTTCGGCCCCGTTTCGTGTGGCCGTCGTTTCCTTGTTTGAAGGGTGCTCCCATGTCTTTGACGTATTCCCTCCACCAGCTCGGCTGGCGGCCTGACTATGCACAGCATTTGACGCTCGACGATTTCGAGTCGGGTCATCCCGCGCGGGTGATGGCCGTGCATCGTAGTGGTTTGATCGTATTTTCCTCGCGTGGCGAAGACGCTGTCGTGTTGCCGCACAACGTGGATGCCGGCAGCGGCGTCGCGGTAGGCGATTGGGTATTGGTGTCGCACGAGGCCGATCGCGTACTCCGTGTACTGGAGCGCCATTCGGTGCTCGAGCGCATGGCTGCGGGCGGCGATCGTCGATGCCAGCCGATCGCTGCGAACCTTGATGCGCTGTTCGTGGTGAGCTCGTGCAACGACGACTTCAACCCGTCGCGACTTGAACGCTATCTCGCGCTCGCCTTCGATGCCGGCATCGCGCCGGTGATCGTGCTGACCAAGGTCGATCTTTGCGACGACATCGGCGGTTACATGGCGACGGCCGAAGGGCTTGCCATCGGCGTTCCCGTCGTTGCCCTCAATGCCATGGACGCGCACTCCGTGTCCCAACTCGAGCCCTGGCTGGGGCCTGGCCGCACCGTGGCACTGGTCGGCTCCTCGGGCGTGGGCAAGTCCACGATCACCAACGGCCTGCTGGGCGAAAACACGCAGCACACGGCGGGCATCCGGGAGGACGATGCGCGTGGTCGTCACACCACCACGGCTCGCGAGATGTTTTCCACGGCGTCGGGTGCCTGGGTGATCGACACGCCGGGCATGCGCGAGCTGCGGCTTGCGTCTGTCAATCCGGAACTGGACGAGGTGTTCGGCGACGTGGCGTCACTGGCCGAGCAGTGCCGTTTCAGCGATTGCCATCATGAGGACGATGCCGGGTGCGCCGTCGTTCGCGCGATAAGCGCGGGCGTGCTGGATGCGCGGCGCCTCGATAGCTATCGCAAGCTGCTGCGCGAAGCCGCGCATGCACAACGCACCGTGCGGGAGCAGCGCGAGATGGGCCGCCAGTTCGGCGCCATGGCCAGGAAGGCCATGCGTGGCAAGCGCGATCGCGTTGGACGCTGACGGTGTGCGCGGGTGTTTCTGGTGGATGGCCGCGTACAGCGCGTACGCGGCCGTCGGCTGATCAGTGCGGCGTTGCCCATCGCAGGTCGGTCACTACAGGGAAGTGATCGGAAGGGTAGCGTCCATCCTGTTGCGTGGTGACCGTGGCGTAGTACGTGGAGGCGAAGCCGCGCGTCATGATGAAGTCAATGCGCTGGTCCGGCGTGCCGGTGAAGTTGTGGAACGTCTTCTCGGGACCTTCCACCCTGGGAGCCGTCGCACGCGCATCCTGCAGTGTCTTGGTCAGCAACGCATAGGTGGGGCTGCTGGCGTCGGTGTTCAGATCACCCGTGAGGATGAAGGGCGCACCCTTGGGCATCGCCGCCAGTCGCGAGAGGATCTCCTGCGCACCCTTGAGTCGCGCCGGTTCGTCCTGGGTCTGATAGGGCAGGTGCGTGTTGTAGTAGTAGAACGTGCGGCCCGACTTGATCTCCTCGAACAGCGCCCAGGTCACCATGCGCGGATACGGATGGCCCCAGGTGATGCTGCCCGGCTTGTCAGGCGTGTCAGACAGCCAGAAACTGCCGGAATCCTTCACGCGCAGCAGGTCCTTGCGATAGAACACGCCCATGTGTTCATCCTTGTGGCCGCCGAAGCGGTCGATGCCGAACCAGGCGTATTGAGGCAGTTTGCTGACGATGTAGTCGCCTTGCTCCTGATGCAGCTCCTGCGTACCGAGTACGTCGGGATGTTCCTCGCGGATGGTGCGCACGAGGATGTCGCGCCTCGCCTCCCAGCGATTGGGGCCGTCGGCTTGCACCGGGACGCGAACGTTGAAACTCATCACGCGCAGCGTTTGCGCGGCGAGCGGCGTGCTGGCAAGGCCGATGAGGGCGAACAGGAACAGCGTCAGCCGGAAGCGATTCGTGGTCAAGCAGTAACTCCGGGGGTGGCGGGGAAGCTGGACCGTAACATGCATCGGGCGCGCGGCGCATGCACATGCATGGACCCGCCTGCGCTGCTGGCGTCGTTGCTCGGTTTCCAGCGGATGCAGCGATCACCGGGTAGCCGGGTGTTGCTGGCGGTTCGCCGCTCGCGACGAGGTGTTCGGCGATACGATGGACGCTGTTGCGGCACTCGGATCTTGCGATGTGCTGCGTGCCGCCGTCGCCACGCCTTCCGGAGCCATCGCCCATGCCACAGCGCGTCGCTACCTGCAGTTGCAGGCAACTCATGCTGCGCACCACGGAGGAGCCGTTGCGTGTTTCCATCTGCCATTGCCATGCGTGCCAGCGGCGCACGGGCAGCGTATTCGGCGTGCAGGCTCGCTTTCGCGAGGAGAGCGTAGTCATCCGCGGCCAGGCGACGGCCTATGTGCGAACCGGTGATACCGGGGAAAACGCCACGTTCCATTTCTGTCCGGTCTGTGGCGCCACGGTGTATTACCAACTGGACTCGGTCGACGGCCTCATCGGTGTGCCCATCGGTGGCTTCGCCTATCCGGATTTTCCTGCGCCGACCATCTCGGTGTTCGAAGAGTGCATGCATCCCTGGGTGAAGCTGCCGGAAGGCATCGAACATATCGACTGAAACGCCTTGCGAAATGTCACTCCTGCCCGGCAGCACACGCTCGCGAGAGAGTTGCCTGTCCAGGATGGCTGTGGAACCCATCCCTGGACGCAGATGGCTCGCCTTCGCCGGAAGGCGATTGGCAGAATTTCGGGCATCCCCGCGCCGGTCATTCAACGCATGGAACCCTCATGCGTTCCATGCCAACCGGTCTTTCAGTGACCAGGCGAGAATGCATGCAGACCAGAGAATTCGATCATTGGGCGAAGGTGCGCGAACGCGGCATGCTTCGCTATGTATTGCGCAGCGGCGTCGTGTATTACGGCTTGCCGATGTTCGTCATCATGACTTACTTGATCCCGCATCCGCGCCTGACCACCGGTCAGTCGGCGTGGTTCTGGCTCATGGTTGGCGCCGGTTTCGGCGTGGCGATGTGGTGGGTGCAGGAGCACCGCTTCCGCAGGGCGGGGCGCCGTTACTAGTCACTCGTTCAGGAAACAGTCGCAGGTATTCACGCGATGTTTCATCTCACCAGCGCATGGTCCAGTGCACCGCAGCCCTGCTGAATGGGTCGCGGTCCTACGTTGCGTGCATGTAGCGTCGTTGCGTATCGCGAACAGGCATACCACCTCGCGGGTGGATGCCTCCTTCGTGGCGATGACGCCTGCCAGCCCGGGCATGTGCGTGCGTATCGCCAACGAGAGGAGACAGAACATGGCAAGCGTGGGCTCTCGAATCGGTTACGGATTCGTCGGTGTGTTGGTCGTTGCGCTCAGCGGCTGCACTGGTTACGTCAAGAAGAGCGACTTCGATGCAACCATTGCGGAACTGCGTAGCAATGACCAGAAACAGCAACAGGAAATCGATGCCATCACGCAGGAGATGCATCAGAAGTTCGCCCAGTACGACACGCAGATCACCGCCATGCAGGGACGCATCAGTGTCGACACCATCGCGCATTTCGACACCAACCAGACCACCTTGCGCGATGAGGACAAGCAGCGCCTCAATGATTTCGCCAAGGTCATGCATGATCATCATGCCAACGCGGTGATCACCGCCGAAGGCTTCGCCGATCCGTCCGGTTCGGCCGGCTACAACCAGCGCCTCGCGCTGAAACGCGCGCAGGCCGTGCGTGATTACCTCGTCCAGACCGGCGGCCTCAACGCCGACCAGGTCCGCGCCGTGGGCTACGGCAAAGTCGCCAACCGTCAAGTGGTGAAAGGCGCCACCGGCGACCAGGGCCAGCCCAACCGCCGCGTGTCGTTGGTGACGGATTTTGCCGGCAGTTCGGCGGGCTGATTCTCTCTGTGTGTGCAAACGACAAAGGCCACCCTGCGGTGGCCTTTGTTTTTCCGCGCCGCGTTACTTGCCCGAGGCCTTATAGGTGAGATCGGCGTTGAAGCTGTCGTAGTGTGAGCTGGTTTGCTGCGTCGCATCGGTGAGCGACTTGCGCATGGCCTGCGCGTCTTCCTTGCCGTAGACGTTTTCCATCACCGCCCATAGCGGCGTGTCGGGCTCCTTGCCCACCTCGGCCCACGACTTAGACGGCAGCACGACGACGAAATCGGGCGCGCCTTCACCGCCTCCCATGATTTCTCCGATCATGTAATTGTTGGGCCACTTGGCCTTCTCGGTGCCGGCTGCGATTTTCTTGGCGATATCCATGAAGGCCTGGTGGGCTTCATGGCCCGTCTTGAGCTTGAAGTAGACCACTTCGATGTACGGGGATTGCAACGATGTGCCCTTGGCCATGTGGCTCAGCTCGGGGTGCATTTCGATGAACACGCTGATCTCACTCTTGAGATGCGGATTGACGTCGTTTCGCAAAGACGTGTCGCAGGCCTTGCCTGCGGCCTGCATGGCGTCGAAGGCCGCCCACGGCATGGGATCGCTGGTGTACGAGTACGAATAGGTGTCTCCCGTTTCGTGCGTCCATGCCGTCCAGGTGTATTTGAAACCATGCTGGCTCAGGCACTGGTTGAAGGCCTTGATGCCTGCCTCATACGCCGCCTGGTCCGCCGGCGCCACGACATCGGTGTAGTCACGCATGACCACGGTCTTGTTGCTGTCCGCAGCCATGCTGCTGGCGGCGGCGCCGAGGGTTGCAGCGAGGGTCAGCCAGAGCAGCGAGTTCTTCATGACGGTCTCCCTTGGGCGATGGCCCGTTGTTGGTGTTGGACTCAAACGAATGCACGGCGAGCGCGGGATGCCTTGTCGATACGACGAAGCGAGATGAGCGCGAACTGGATGGAAGTCGGTCAGTCAGTAGCAAGCTCCGCGTGGCCCATGGCAACGCGTGGAGCGAACAAAGGTCGAGAGCGGGAACGTCTCGCCTGGCGAAGGCAGGCCGGTGGGCAGGGGTAGCGCATGGTCGAACCGCTCCAGTGGGTCACCAGGGCGATTCGGACGTCCGTTGCCATCACGGCGTGAGGCGCGCAGACGTATCGGCCTGGGCAATGCTGGGCGGCACGACATCATGGTGCCGTGTCTTGGCCGGATGCAAATAGACCAAACAGCCTAGCTGCGGGGCGTGGGCAAGAACGACAAAGGCCGCCCGGAGGCGGCCTTTGTTCGGATGAAGCGCGAAGCGATCAGCGCTTCATCGAATTGAAGAACTCGTCGTTGGACTTGGTGTTCTTCATTTTGTCGAGCATGAACTCCATGGCGGCCAGCTCGTCCATCGGATGCAGCAGCTTGCGCAGGATCCAGATCTTGGAAAGCATGTCCGGCTCGATCAGCAGGTCTTCGCGGCGGGTACCGGAGCGGTTGATGTCGATGGCCGGGTAGACGCGCTTCTCGGAGATGCGGCGGCTCAGGTGCACTTCCATGTTGCCTGTGCCCTTGAACTCTTCGTAGATCACCTCGTCCATCTT
>NZ_DASRZX010000133.1:0-12800 GCF_035685885.1 Dyella sp.
TGGCCTACTCCCAGTACAAGGACAACCAGCCGGATGACGCGTATTCCACGATCAACCGCTTCATCAAGACGTATCCGACCCAAAAGCATGTGGATTATGCCTACTACCTGCGCGGTCTGATCAATTTCGACCGTACCGGCGGCGCCATGGAGCGTCTGCTGCAGTCGGGCGAGCCCCAGACGCGTCGCGACCAGGGCTTCAACCTGAAGTCGTTCGACGATTTCTCGGAGCTCTCCCGCCGCTTCCCGGACAGCGCCTACACGGCCGACGCCCGCCAGCGCATGATCTACCTGCGCAACCTGCTGGCGCAGTTCGAGATCAACGTGGCCGAGTATTACCTGCGCAACAAGGCCTACGTGGCCTCGGCCAACCGCGCGCAGTACGTGATCGAGCATTACCAGCAGGCGCCGCAGACCGGCGACGCGCTGGCCATCCTCACCCGCAGCTACCTGGGCATGGACCAGAAGAACCTGGCCGACCAGACCCGTCAGGTGCTGGCGAAGAACTACCCGGCCCATCCGTACCTGGAAGACCCCAAGTGGCCGCACTCGCCGTCGCTGCTGCGCAAGATGATTCCGTTCTCCGGGCACCATTGATCGAGCCCTGATTTCCCGGAACACATGAAAAGCCGGTGGGAAACCACCGGCTTTTTCTTTGCCTCACCACGACGCTTTCTGTAGGAGCGCACCCAGTGCGCGATCACCGCGCGTTGCGACTTCCAGATTGCGGGGTCTACGGCATCAACGCCTCGTAGGCTTATCGCGCACTGGGTGCGCTCCTACAGGGAAAGGTCCGGCTCAGCGCCAGCCCGAGGTAATCGGGTACCGCCGCTCACGCCCGAACGCGCGCGTGGTCACGCGCGGGCCCGGCGCCGACTGGCGTCGCTTGAATTCATTGAGCAGCACCAGCCGCACCACGCGGCGCACGGTATCGGCATGAAAGCCCTGCGCGGCGATCTCCGCCTGCGACTGCTCCGCTTCGATGAAGCGCGCGAGGATGGCGTCCAGCTCGTCGTAGGGCGGCAGCGAATCCTGGTCGGTCTGGTTGTCGCGCAGCTCGGCCGATGGCGGCCGATCGATGACTGCCGACGGAATCGCCTCCGGCTCGCCCAGGCTTGCCGCACGAGCATTGCGCCAGCGGGACAGGCGGTACACGGCGGTCTTGTAGACGTCCTTCAAGGGCGCGTAGGCGCCGCACATGTCGCCATACAGCGTGGCATAACCCACCGCCATCTCGCTCTTGTTGCCGGTCGCAAGCAACAGGCGGCCATGCTTGTTGGACAGCGCCATCAGCGTCACGCCTCGCGTGCGTGACTGCAGGTTTTCCTCGGTGGTGTCGGCCGGCTTGCCGGCGAACGCTGGCGCCAACGCACCGAGAAACGCGTCGACCATCGGCTCGATATTGATGACGTGGTAATCCACGCCCAGCTGCTCGGCCTGCGCACGCGCACCGTCGAGCGAAAGCTGCGAGGTATAGCGCGTGGGCATCATCACCGCCGTCACGCGCCGCGGCCCCAGCGCATCCACCGCCAGTGCCAGCGTCAGCGCGGAATCGATGCCGCCCGAAAGGCCCAGCAGCACGCCGGGAAACCCGTTCTTGTCGATGTAGTCGCGGATGCCGCGCACCAGCGCGGCGTACAGCGTGGCTTCCGTGCAGTCGTCCTGCGCGCCAGGCCAGCCGTCGGGGCGAAGCGTGCGCGTCTGGCCATCGAAATCGACCCATAGCATCGCGTCGATGAAGTTGGGCGCGCGTGCCGCGATGCTGCCATCGCCGTTCACCAGCAGCGAGCCGCCGTCGTACACGACTTCATCCTGCCCGCCGATGAGATTGAGGTAGGCGATGGCGCAGCCGGTTTCCTTCGCGCGATCCGTCAATACGCGCTCGCGCTCGGCCTGCTTGGCGTCGTCCCAGGGCGAGGCGTTGATCACCACGATGAGCTCCGCACCTGCAGCTGCAGCCTTTGCCGCGGGCTCCGGCTGCCAGATGTCCTCACAGATCAGGATGCCCACGCCGACGTCATCGATCCGCGCGACGGCGCTGTCATGGCCGGGACGGAAATAGCGCTTGTCGTCGAATACGCCGTAGTTCGGCAGCGCCTGCTTGTGCGTCGTCAGCTCGATGCGCCCGCCGCGCAACAGGCTTGCAGCGTTGTATACCTCCCCCTCGCTGTGCGGATGGCCAATCAAGGCCGCCAGGCCATTGGTTGCACCGGCCAGCGCATTGAGCTCGCACTGGCAGGCGGCCAGGAAACTCGGGCGCAGCAGCAGGTCCTCCGGCGGGTAGCCGCTGAGGGTGAGCTCGGGAAACGCCACCAGCGCGGCGCCACCATCACGCGCCTGCGCAATCAGGTCCCCCACCTTGGCGGCGTTGGCCGCCACCGCGCCCACCGGAAAATCGAACTGCGCCAGCGCGAAACGTAGGGAGGACATGCCGTCAGGGTCCTTATATTGCGGGGGCTGAAATGATACCCGAGCCAGCCCGGAAGCCCGCGAAAGCTCGGTATCCCGTCGCCTTGACGGAAATCGAGCCTCTATGTCCGCCAGAGCCAGCGCCAACGCGGCTCGCGCTACCCGCAGATCGGATCGGAGCAGCGAACGGGACGATTGCGGGCCCGCGACGTCGTTCCCGCGCTCAGGTTGCGGGCTGAAGCAGCAATGCCGCGGCGAGCATCCACATGAAGATAGCGATTGCGACGTCGAACACCCGCCAGGCGAGTGGGCTGCGGAACACCGGCAACAACAAGCGCGCGCCATATCCCAGCGAAAGGAACCACACAACGCTGGCCGTGGATGCACCCGCCGCGAACGCCCAGCGCCCGTCGCCCTGGTAGTGCGTGGAGAGGCTCCCCAGCAGCACGACGGTGTCGAGATAGACGTGCGGATTGAGCAGCGTGAAGGCCAGGCAAGCCAGCACGACGCGACCGCGTGTCCCGGCGCCGTTGCCCGCCGGCTGGAGGCCGCTTTCGCCCTGCCACGCGCGCCGAAGCGCCAACGCGCCATAGGAAACCAGGAACGCAGCGCCCGCATAGCGCAACCATTGCAGCAAACCCGGATGCTGCCGCACCACCAACCCCATGCCCGCCACGCCGAGCACGATAAGGCTGATGTCGGCAACGATGCATACCAGCACCACGGAACCCACATGCGCGCGCTGCAAGCCCTGTCGCAGCACGAACGCGTTCTGTGCACCGATCGCAATGATGAGGCCAGCGCCCGCGGCGAGGCCGGCCAGGTAAGCCGTGAAAGACATGGGAAGCCCTCGGGGAGAAGCCGCTACTGTGGCGTAGCGATTCGATTCAGTAAAACTAAACTTCGTGACGTCAGTTAAGTTGTTCTAATGCACGCCAGCAAGCACCGGCGCGCGGAAGGCGCAACGAAGCGCCCATGCGGAATGGGGCTGCGACCGCGCACTGGATGCGCTCCTACAGAAGTTTCAGTGGAGACAGTGAGATGAGCCTGCTCAATCCCCAGCTGTCTGCCTTCGCCGCCGTACTGGACGAAGGCAGCTTCGACGCTGCCGCCCGACGCCTCTCGCTGACGCCTTCCGCCATCTCCCAACGGATCAAGGCGCTCGAAGATCGGCTGGGCCAGGTGCTCATCCTCCGGAGCGCTCCCTGCGAAGCGACGTCTGCCGGCAAGCGTCTGCTGCAGAGCGTGCAGCAACTGCGCCTGCTGGAAACGGAAACCCTGGAAGCCTTCCACCTGACTCCCGGCGATGCTGGCCCTGCGCCGGTCGCCTTGGCGGTCAATGCGGATTCGCTCGCCACCTGGTTCCTCGCCGCGCTGGCACCGCTGCACGAGCGGCACCGGTTGTTGTTCGATGTGCGGGTCGAGGACCAGGACCATTCAACCGACTATTTGCGCGATGGTTCGGTGCTCGGTGCCATCACCGCCATTGCGCAACCCGTGCAAGGCTGCGTGGTGAAGAAGCTGGGTGTCATGCGTTACCTGCCGGTGGCATCGCCGGCCTTCGTGAAGCGGTATTTCCCGCGCGGCGTCGACGCCGCTTCGCTGGCCCAGGCACCCATGCTCGTGTTCAACCGCAAGGATGAGCTGCAGTGGCGCTTCATCCACAGCGTGACGCGCGCCCGGCTCGCACCACCGATGCACTACCTGCCCTCCTCCACAGCCTTCGTGGAAGGCGCGTCACTGGGCCTGGGCTGGGCGATGGCTCCCGAATCCATGCTGGAAAAGCCTTTCGCGGAGGCTGCGCTTCGAGCCATCGACCCGAAGCGCTGGCTGGACGTATCGCTGTACTGGCAGCACTGGGCCATACGCTCCACCACGCTGTCGACGGTGACCGAGGCGTTGCTGCAGGCGGCAAAGAAGGGCTTGCGCCAAGGGCGGTGATCGCGGTCACTCCGTTGTGGGAGCGCACCCTGCGCGCGACGGGCTGACCAAGCGGGTAGAGCGTCCAGCCATGGGTCGACAACCGTTCTTAGCCATGGTCTTGAGGCGCAGCGGTCGCGCACAGGGTGCGCTCCCGCAACAGGGTGAAGACAGGCGATGGCGCAAAAAAAGGGCCGCATCGCTGCGGCCCTTTTCGTATCGGTCAAACCGACCCGAAAAACTTACTTCTTCATCAGACCGGCGAGGGTCTTGCCGAGGTCAGCCGGCGACTTCACCGTGGTGACGCCTGCCTTCTCCAGCGCAGCGAACTTGGCAGCAGCCGTGCCCTTGCCGCCGGAGATGATGGCGCCGGCGTGGCCCATGCGCTTGCCCGGAGGAGCCGAGGCGCCTGCGATGAACGAGACCACCGGCTTGGTGACGTACTCGCCGATGAACTCGGCGGCGTCTTCTTCAGCGGAACCACCGATTTCGCCGACCATGATGATGCCTTCGGTCTGCGGATCGTCCTGGAACAGCTTGAGGCAGTCGATGAAGCTCAGGCCGTTGATCGGATCACCGCCGATGCCGATCACGGTGGACTGGCCCAGGCCCTCGTTGGTGGTCTGGAACACCGATTCGTACGTCAGCGTGCCGGAGCGCGACACGATGCCGACCTTGCCCGGCATGTGGATGTGACCCGGCATGATGCCGATCTTGCATTCGCCCGGGGTGATGATGCCGGGGCAGTTCGGCCCGATCAGCACGATTTCCGGATGCTGGGCCAGCACGTTCTTCACGCGCAGCATGTCGAGCACCGGGATGCCCTCGGTGATCGCCACGATGACCTTGATGCCGGCATCGATGGCTTCGAGGATCGAGTCGGCCGCAAACGGCGGCGGCACGAAGATGACGGACGCATCAGCGCCGGTTTCATCGACCGCTTCGGAGACCGAATTGAAGACCGGCAGGCCGATGTGCTCGCTGCCGCCCTTGCCCGGGGTCACGCCGCCGACGACCTTGGTGCCGTAGTCCAGCGCCTGCTGCGCGTGGAAGGTGCCCTGCTGGCCAGTGAAGCCCTGCACGAGGACCTTGGTGTTCTTGTTGACGAGAACGCTCATGGTTCAGTTGCTCCTCAGGCCTTGGCCGCAGCCACGGCTTTCTGCGCCGCATCGTTGAGATCGTTGGCCGGCGTGATCGCCAGGCCGGAGTTGGCGAGCAGTTCGCGGCCCAGCTCCACGTTGGTGCCCTGCAGGCGCACCACGACGGGGATCTTCAGACCTACTTCCTTCACGGCCGCGATGATGCCTTCGGCGATCAGGTCGCAACGCACGATGCCGCCGAAGATGTTGACCAGGATGGCCTTCACCTTGTCGGAGGAGAGGATGAGCTTGAACGCCTCGGTGACGCGTTCCTTGGTGGCGCCGCCGCCGACGTCAAGGAAGTTGGCCGGCTCACCGCCTGCCAGCTGGATCACGTCCATGGTGGCCATGGCCAAGCCGGCGCCGTTGACCATGCAGCCGATGGTGCCGTCCATGGTGACGTAGTTGAGGTTATGCACGACGGCAGCTGCCTCGGCCGGGTCTTCCTGGGTCAGGTCGCGCATGGCGGCCAGGTCCGGGTGACGGAACTCGGCGTTGTCGTCGGAGTTGACCTTGCCGTCGAGGGCGGCGAGGTTGCCGTCTTCGAGGATGGCGAGCGGGTTCAGCTCGACCAGGGCCAGGTCCTTCTCGTTGAACAGCTTGTACAGGCCCAGCATGATCTTGGTCAGCTGGCCGACCTGCTTCGCGTTGAGGTCCATCGCGAAACCAAGCTGGCGGCACTGGTACGGCTGCAGGCCTTCCACGAAGTCCACCACGATGGTGTGGATGTCTTCCGGCGTGTCCTTGGCGACCTGCTCGATGTCCACGCCGCCATGCTTGGAGGCGATGAACGAGACCGACTTGCTGTCACGGTCCGTCAGGATCGACAGGTACAGTTCCTTGGCGATGTTGGTCGCGTCGGTGACCAGCACCAGGTTGACCGGCAGCGCGCGGCCGGCGGACTGGTAGGTTTCCATGTGGGTGCCCAGCATGCCCTTGGCAGCTGCGCGCACGTCGTCGAGGCTCTTGCAGAACTTGACGCCGCCGGCCTTGCCGCGGCCGCCTGCGTGGATCTGTGCCTTGACCATCCACTGCGAACCACCAAGGTGCTTGGCGGCGTCGACAGCGGCATCGGGAGAGTTGGCGACCTTGCCCGGCGGCACGGCGATGCCGTACTTCGCGAACAATTCTTTGGCCTGGTACTCGTGGAAATTCATGGATACCTCGAGGGTACGGGGAAACATGGCGGCCGCGACGGGTTGTGGGGCCCGGGCGGCCAGGGGAACGACGGCGGAGTGAAGCCTGCGCTGCCGGATGCAGTGCGCCGCCGCCAGCCTGTCGACATGACGAAAACCGCGCAATACGGCCCGGTATTTTCGCAGCAGCGGCCCCCGATGGAAAGGGGCGGCATGATCCGGCGGTCCACAAGGGGCCCTTGAAGGCCAGGCGCCACAAGGCGTGAAGCGCCCGTCTATACTGGCTGGAACCCGCCTGTCCACCCTCGCAGCGAGTACCCAGCCAGGTGTCCAGCACCGTCCAGACCGCGTTCCCCAGCAACCGCCCCGCACCCGAGGCGGCCCGCCACGAGCTGCTGTTCCTCAACTGTTTCCGCCTCGCCCAGGCGCTGGTCTACGTCGGCCTCGCACTGAGCCCCAATGCGCTTGGCTGGCCCAAGCTGGCCGATGTGGGCCTGGCCCGCGGCATGGCCGTGCTGTTCCTGCTGTTCGCGCTGGGCCTGCTGTCGCTGACCCGCCGCTCCACGCCGTACATCCGCTGGACGGTCTCGGGCGCGCTGGTCGTGGACGTCATTGCCGCGGTGCTGGCCATCGCCACCATGCACGATGCCCGCATCGGCATCGCCATGATGCTGGCGGTGAACCTGGCCGCTGGCGCGCTGATCCTGCCGCTGCGGCTGTCCTGTTTCTTCGCGGCGCTGGCCACGCTGGGCGTACTGGGCCATTCGGTGTTCGAGATCCGCCACGGCGACACCGGCATGGACCGGGAGCTGCTGGAATCGAGCCTGTTCGGCCTGGCCTACTTCTCGATCACCGTGCTCTGCTATGTGCTGAGCCGGCAGATCCGTGCCAGCGAGGCCTTGGCTGAGCAGCGCGGTGTAGACCTAGCCAACCTGGCTCAGGTCAACGAGCTGATCATCCGCCGCATGAAAACCGGCGTGCTGCTGGTGGACGACGCCAACCGCATCCACCAGATGAACGAGTCGGCCTGGATGCTGCTGGGCAACCCCGCCGCCGACCAGCGCGACCTCGGGCGCACGGCGCCGGAACTGTCGCGCCGGCTTTATCACTGGATGACCTCGGGCAAGCTGGACGAATCGGCCACCCAGCTGGCCGACGGCGTGCCCGAAGTGGTGCCGCGCTTCAGCCGTCTGGCGCCCAACGACGATTCGCACGTGCTGATCTTCCTGGACGACACCTCGCTGGTGTCGCGTCGCGCCGAGGAACTGACGCTCAGCTCGCTGGGCCGACTGTCGGCCTCCATTGCGCACGAGATCCGCAATCCGCTCGCGGCCATCCGTTATTCGGCCCAGCTGCTTGCCGAATCGCACGACCTGCCACCGACCGACCAGCGCATGGTGGAGATCATCAACAACCACTGCGTGCGCCTCAACGAGATCATCGAGAACATCCTGCAGCTCTCGCGGCGCGAGCGCTCGCGCCCGGAAACGCTGGACCTTGGTCACTGGGCCAACCAGTTCGTCGAGGAATACCGCCAGGGCAACGACCTTGGCGAAGATTCGCTACGCGTGATCCAGGCCAGCGCCCCGGTCGCCGCGTTGGCCGATCCACAGCAGCTGCAGCAAGTGGTGTGGAACCTGGTGCAGAACGCCTTGCGCTACGGGCGCATGCCGGGCGAGCCGGCGCGCGTGATGGTGGTGGCGCGCCACGGCGAACACGGCGTACCCATCCTCGAAGTGATCGACCGCGGCCCGGGCATCGCGCCGAAGGTGGCCGCGCAGATCTTCGAGCCGTTCTACACCACGCACGAATACGGCACCGGCCTTGGCCTGTACCTCGCACGCCAGATGAGCGAGGCGAACCAGGCCTCGCTGGAATATGTGCGCGTGGCAGGCGGTGGCAGCTGCTTCCGCCTGGTGCTGACGCCAGCGCGCATGGGCCGCGCCACCGGGGACGCGGCCGCAGCGGGCTGATCAACGCAACTCCGCGACCGTACCGGCGGCAAGGTGAGGTGGCATGAATGCCATGGGGGATGATGCGGCCAGGATGACGGCAGCTCGCCATCGTTCCGACATCAAGGCCCCTCATCCTCACGCCATGATCAGGGAGCAGCCATGACCCGTCTGGCCCACCGTCTGCCAATGCAACCGCGTCGCCTTCGTGTCACCTCGCGCCTTGCTGCGGTGCTGGCCGCCTGCTCGCTCGCCGCGACCAGTCTTGCCGCCACGCCTGACCCAGCCAAGACACGCGCCTACATCGATCGTGCCTGGACCACGCTCACGCGCTCACAGGAAGACTGCGCCGCGCTCGCCGACCCCAAGATAGCCGGCCATCCCGTGCTGTACGTGCCTGCGGACGAGCCCGTGCCGCCTGGCGTCATCGCCGTGGGCCAGCGCTGCGGTGTCGATGTCCGGCCGCTGCCGCGCAAGATCGAACAGCTCGGTGACATCGACGCGACCACTCTGCCGCGGCAAGGCTTGCTCTACCTGCCGCACCCTTACGTGGTGCCCGGCGGCTTCTTCAACGAGATGTACGGCTGGGACAGCTATTTCATCCTGCTGGGACTGGTGGCCGACCATCGCCTGGACAAGGCGAAGAACATGGTCGACAACGCGCTGTTCGAAGTGCAGCACTACGGTGGCGTGCTCAACGCCAATCGCACCTATTACCTCAGCCGTTCGCAGCCACCCTTCCTCACCGCGATGATGACGGCGGTACTCAATGATCCCGGCAGTTTTCCCGATGTGGAAGCGCGACATGCATGGCTGGCCAAGGCCTACCCGCTTGCGGTGCGCAACTACGAGATATGGATACGGCCCGAACACCGCGCAGGCGACACCGGGCTGGCGCGCTATTACGACTTCGGCAGCGGCCCGGTGCTGGAAGCCCAAAACAGCGACGACTACTACAACCGTGTGATCCGCTGGTTGCGCGCGCATCCCAAGGATGACCCCGGCTATCTGCTCAAGGGCTCACAGCACCCGAACGCCGCCGAGGCCGCCAGGCTGAAGGACGCCAGTTGCGACGTGCGTGCCTCCAAGGTATGCGAGGGCAACCGGGTCGACGGCTACCGGCTCACCGCCGACTACTACCACGGCGATCGCGCCATGCGCGAGTCGGGCTTCGATACCAACGCTCATTTCGGCCCGTTCGGCGGGTCCACGCATCACTACGCGGACGTGAGCCTGAACAGCCTTCTATACCGCTATGAGCACGACCTGCACGACTTCGCCCTGCAGTTGGGCAAGGCCGGCGAGGCCGAGCGCTGGGCCAGGGCCGCCGAGGCGCGCAAGGCCGCCATGGACAAATACCTCTGGCAGGCGCAGTCGGGCATGTACCGCGACTACGATTTCGTCGCCGGCAAGCCCTCGCCCTGGCCTTACGTCACCACGTTCTATCCGCTGTGGGCTGGCGCCGCTTCCAGAGAGCAGGCCGCCGCCGTGCGCAACTCGCTGCCGGTATTCGAACGCAAGGGCGGCCTGAGCATGGACAATCGTGCGGCGGGCGTGCAGTGGGGCGAACCGTTTGGTTGGGCGCCAACCAACTGGCTGGCGGTGGCCGGCCTGGATGCCTATGGCTTCCACGACGACGCCAGGCGCATCGCCGCCAAGTTCGCCACCACGGTGGACCAGGGTCTCGCCGACGACGGCACCATCCGCGAGAAATACAACATGGTGCTGGGCAATGCGGACGTCAAAGTCAGCGCCGGCTACAGCGAGAACGTCGTGGGTTTCGGCTGGACCAACGGCGTGTACCTCATGCTGCAGGCGGTGATGAAGGGCACGACCAGGGAACCCGGCCAACCTGCCAGAGCGGTGGGTTCGCCTTGAATGGAGGCCGGCCCGTCACGGCCAGTATCCCGAATTGCGCGAGTCGACGGCCGCCCCGTGACGCCATCGTGAGATTCTTCGACCGCTGCCCGGGCGAGAAATAAACCGCTGCGACGTGCCGGACTTTGCCCACTGCGAAGGGGGCAGGTATCCTACGCGGGCCTTTCATCTCCCGAGACGACATGAGCCAGCAGACCGTACTGGTCGTCGACGACGAACGCGACATCCGCGAGCTTCTCACGATTACCCTTGGCCGCATGGACCTGCTGGTCGATGCGGTAGGCACAGTCACGGAAGCGCGACGTGCCTTGGCCGAGCGGCACTACGATCTGTGCTTCACGGATATGCGCCTGCCCGACGGTACCGGCCACGAAGTGGTCGAGGTGATCGCCGCTGACCATCCGGACACGCCGGTCGCCATGATCACCGCCTACGGCAACGTCGATGCCGCCGTCAGTGCGCTCAAGGCCGGCGCCTTCGATTTCGTTTCCAAGCCGGTCGACATCCAGATGCTGCGCCGACTGGTGCGCACCGCGTTGCGCCTGGCCGAGGAAAAGCGCAGCGGCCAGGCCACGGCCAAGCCCGACGGCAACGAGCGCCTGATCGGCGACTCGGTCGCCATGCAGCAGGTGCGCAGCACCATCGGCAAGCTCGCGCGCAACCAGGCGCCGGTCTACATCGCCGGCGAATCGGGCGTAGGCAAGGAGCTGGTGGCCCGCCTCATCCACGAGCAGGGCCCGCGTGCGGCCGGACCGTTCGTGCCGGTGAACTGCGGCGCGATTCCCTCCGAGCTGATGGAGAGCGAATTCTTCGGCCATCGCAAGGGAAGCTTCACCGGCGCGGTAGGCGACAAGGAAGGCCTGTTCCAGGCCGCGCACGGCGGCACGCTGTTCCTCGACGAAGTGGCCGAGCTGCCCCTGCACATGCAGGTGAAGCTGCTGCGCGCCATCCAGGAAAAAGCGGTGCGCCCCATCGGCGCGCGCGAGGAAGTGCCGGTGGACGTTCGCATCCTGTCGGCCACGCACAAGAACCTCGCCGGGCTGGTCGACCAGGGCCAGTTCCGCCAGGACCTGTTCTACCGCATCAACGTGATCGAGCTGCGCGTGCCGCCGTTGCGCGAGCGCCGCGGCGACGTACCGCTGCTGGCCGACTTCGTGCTGCGCCAGCTGGCCAACAAGAGCGGCAGCGCGCCGGGACGCCTGTTGCCCGCGGCGGCCCAAGCGCTGGAAACCTACGACTTCCCGGGCAACGTGCGCGAGCTGGAGAACATCCTCGAGCGCGCCATGGCGATGTGCGACGGCGACCAGATCGACGTCAGCGACCTGATGCTGCCGCAGCGCATGCCGCGGACATCGGAGTCCTCAGCACCCGCACCGATGGCAGCGGGTGCGCCACCTGCATCCGCACCGATCGCGCCAGCCGCAGCGCCGGGCGCCAATGGTGGCCTCGACGACTACATCAGCAACCTGGAACGCACGGCGATCATCAAGGCGCTGGAAGAGTCGCGCTACAACAAGACGGCCGCTGCCAAGAAGCTGGGCATCACCTTCCGCGCGTTGCGCTACAAGCTCAAGAAACTCGGTATCGACTGAAGCGGAAAGGCCGGACAATGTCCGGCCTTTTTGTTTGCGCGCCCCGCGGGCACGTCGTTCTTCTGCAGGAGCGCATCCAGTGCGCGAAGAGCCTCAGTCAACAACTGCATGGCGATCTTGCGATTCGGCGGTCGCGCATAGGGTGCGCTCCCATATACATCGTTCCCGCCATCGCGCACTGGGTGCGCTCCTACAAGGGAACCTTCGGAAGTGCGGAGGTATTGACCTCAGGCCTATCGCACAGGTGTGCACGAGTTTCTTTTGCGGGAGCGGACCCTGCGCGCGACAAGCTTCAGTCAACAACTGCATGGCAACCCTGCAGCTCCGCGGTCGCGCACAGGGTGCGCTCCCACATACATCGTTCCCGCCATTGCGCACTGGGTGCGCTTCTACAACGGCACCTCCGGAAGCGCGGAGGCGCTGGCCTCCAGCGCGTCGCGCACCGTTCGCAGCAGTTTCTGCGTGGAGATGGGCTTGTCGACCAGGAACAGGTGTTCCATCACCGGCAACTCATCCATGTCCGGCGGTGCATCGGGGCGGGCGAGCAGGATAACGGCGCGGCGATAGCCGTGGTCGAACAACGCGGCCAGCGTGCGCACGCCGGTGAAGAGGTTCATGTCGGCGTCGAGCACGACCAGGTCCGGTACGCCCTGCGCCTCGATCCATTGCAGCGCCGCGGTGCCGCTCTGGCTGCCATGCGCCTGATAGCCCCACGAATCCAGTGTGTCGACGAGTAACGAAAGCTGGCCGGCCTCTTCCACCACCACCAGCAGAC
>NZ_DASRZX010000134.1:0-15713 GCF_035685885.1 Dyella sp.
GCGGCAAAGCGTGGGTATGGCATGCGAATGCGGGCGACCGGCCCGCAGGCAACGATACGCAGCGTGCGTCTTCGCCGTGCGTCGCTCATCGTTGCCGTGCCTATCGCGCACTGGGTGCGCTCCTACAAAAAAGTGTGCGCAGGGGTCATCATTGGCGTCTGCATCAGCCATTGCCGTTAGGAGCACGCCATGAAGTCACGCGCCGCCGTTGCCTGGGAAGCAGGCAAGCCACTTTCCATCGAACAGGTCGACGTGGCCGGCCCGAAAGCGGGCGAAGTGCTGGTGCGCATCGTGGCGACGGGTGTGTGCCACACCGACGCGTTCACGCTTTCCGGCGCCGATCCGGAAGGCCAGTTCCCGGTCATTCTCGGTCACGAGGGCGGCGGCATCGTGGAGGAAGTGGGCGAAGGCGTCACCTCGCTGAAGGTTGGTGATCACGTGATTCCGCTGTACACGCCCGAATGCGGCGAGTGCAAGTTCTGCCTCTCCGGCAAGACCAACCTCTGCCAGAAGATCCGCCTCACGCAGGGCAAGGGCGTGATGCCCGACGGCACCTCCCGCTTCTCGCTCAATGGCAAGCCGCTGCTGCACTACATGGGCACCAGCACGTTCAGCGAATACACCGTGCTGCCGGAAATCTCGCTGGCGAAGATCAACAAGGCGGCGCCGCTGGAGAAGGTGTGCCTGCTCGGTTGCGGCATTACCACCGGCATCGGCGCGGTACTCAACACCGCGAAGGTCGAGCCGGGCGCAAGCGTGGCCGTGTTTGGCCTCGGTGGCATCGGCCTGTCGGTGGTGCAGGGCGCCGTGATGGCGAAGGCCGGGCGCATCGTCGTGATCGACACCAACCCGGACAAGTTCGAGATGGCGCGCGCGCTTGGCGCCACCGACTGCATCAACCCGAAGGATCATCCCGGCACGCCGATCCAGCAGGTCATCGTCGATCTCACCGACGGCGGCGTAGATTATTCGTTCGAGTGCATCGGCAACGTCAACGTGATGCGCTCCGCGCTGGAGTGCTGCCACAAGGGCTGGGGCGAGTCGATCATCATCGGCGTGGCCGGCGCCGGGCAGGAAATCAGCACGCGTCCGTTCCAACTGGTGACCGGCCGCGTATGGCGCGGTTCGGCGTTCGGCGGCGTCAAGGGCCGCTCGCAGCTGCCGGGTTACGTAGACCGTTACATGGCCGGCGAGATCAAGATCGACGAGATGATCACCAGGGTGCTGCCGCTGGAAGGCATCAACGAGGCCTTCGATCTGATGCACGAAGGCAAGGTGATCCGCTCGGTGATCCACTACTGAGCGGAACGCATCCATGCTGCGGCTAGCGTGCAACCGCTGCGCGCGAAAGCGGAACTCACGCTTTCCATGGTTGCCTAGGGCAACACTGATCAAGTATCGCCGTCGTCACCAACCCTGTCTGTTCGCAGGACACAGGGCCGTTGGCGAAGGCAGACTGGCCGTCTGTCGAGCCAGCGGACCGAAGGCATGCGTACAGACAGGGTTGGCCCCACGTGTTGAATTTCAAAGGATGGGGTGATGTCTGGAAGGGCCGCCGGCTGCGCCGCACGGCATGGCAAGACGGCCAGTCTTCCCTGCGCCGCACGACACACTCGGCGGCCCTTCCAGTCATCATGACGGCGGCGATACTTGATCAGTGCTGCCCTACTCCATGTGGACGGTGCCGTTCGCCGTCCATCCACCATTTGTATACGTAGTGGCCGGCAAGCTGGAACCACTATGCTTTGCATGCCGTCTTGATGTTCGTCTTTTAGGGGTAATCGATGAAAAGCCGTGTCATCCTCGGGCTGGCAGCTGTGCTGCTGGCCTCTTGCAGTGGACATTCCGCGCCGGCCAACGCGGCGCCCCAGGATCAGCCGGGAGGCCAGCTGGTGCCGCCCACCACGGCCAGCGACTTCACGGCGTCGCAGCTCGACCAGGTGCTGGCCGGCAGCTGGCGCTCGCCGGAGCACAAGGCGCGTGACGTCTACCGTCATCCCAAGGCCACCTTGCAGTTCTTCGGCATTCGCCCGGACCTCACCGTGGTGGAGATCACCCCGGGCGGCGGCTGGTACACGGAGATTCTTGCGCCGCTGCTGCATGACAACGGCCATTACATCGCGGCCATCGCCAAGCCCTCGGGCGAGGGTGAGGCCAGTCAGGACAAGTCGGGCCTGAAGGCCAAGTTCGTCGCCGATGCGGCGCACTATGGCAAGGCGCAGGTCCTGGAGTTCGATCCCAAGGCGCCTGCGTTCGGCGCACCGGGTTCGGCAGATCTCGTGCTTACTTTCCGCAACGTGCACAACTGGGTGGAAGCCGATACCGCGCCGCAGATGTTCAAGGCGTTCTTCGCCGCCCTGCGCCCGGGCGGCGTGCTTGGCGTGGTCGACCATCGCGCCCCGGACAACGCCAGCCTCGAGTCGGTGAAGGACAGCGGCTACCTGCCTACCAGCTACGTGACCAAACTGGCCACCGATGCGGGTTTCAAGCTCGAGGATCAGAGCGAGATCAATGCCAATCCGAAGGACACCAAGGATTACCCCAAGGGCGTCTGGACGCTGCCGCCGACGCTCACGCTGGGCGAACAGGACCGCCAGAAGTACCTCGCCATCGGCGAATCCGACCGCATGACGCTGCGCTTCGTGAAGCCTGCCGCGCCCGCCGCCGGCGGCGCGCCGTAACCGCCAGGCCCGCGCGCGACCAGCGCGCGGGCGCACGTTGCATGCTGCTCGCGCTCAACAAACCCTATGGCGTGCTTTGCCAGTTCAGCGATGCGGATGGACGCCGCACGCTGGCGGAGTTCGTGCGCCAGAAGGACGTCTATCCGGCTGGCCGTCTCGATCACGACAGCGAAGGCCTGCTGCTGCTGACCGACGATGGTCAGCTTGCGCATCGCCTCACCGACCCGCGCCATAAGCAGCCCAAGACCTACCTCGTGCAGGTCGATGGACAGGTCACTGACGAGGCCCTTGCCACGCTGCGTCGCGGCGTGGTGCTGAATGACGGGCCAACCCTGCCGGCCGGCGCCGAACATGCCGAAGAACCAGACTGGCTGTGGCCGCGCGATCCTCCCGTGCGCTTTCGCAAGCTCATTCCCACCAGCTGGCTTCGCCTCACGCTGAGCGAAGGCCGCAATCGCCAGGTGCGCCGCATGACGGCCTCGGTGGGTTTTCCCACGCTGCGGCTGATCCGAGAGCGGATCGGGCCGTATGCGCTGGATGGATTGGCGCCAGGAGAAACGCGCGTACTCGGGTAAGACCTCTCACTGATTTGCAGGAGCGCACCCGGTGCGCGATCGCAGAGTCGCGGTGTTCCCCGCCATCCATCTCGCGGCCATCGTGGCGATACTGGACAGCCCGTCGCGCACAGGGTGCGCTCCCACAGAAACGCGCGGTTGCCGATTGAAGCGGTGTCGTGATCGCGCACTGGGTGCGCTCCTACAAAGGGAACGCCGACGCTTAGTCGATGCCGAAAAATGCCGCCGCCGTCGCCCTGCTGTTCGCCGCCGTCACGTCCACCGGTTCGCCGCGGTCGCGCGCTATCTCCTCGCAAATGTGCCGCAGGTACATCGGCTCGTTGCGCCTGTGGGAAGGTTGCGGGCGCACGGTGCGTGGCAGCAGGTAGGGTGCGTCGGTCTCGATCATCAGGCGGTTGGCCGGAATCTCCTTCACCAGTTCGCGCAGGTGCGTGCCGCGGCGCTCGTCGCAGATCCAGCCGGTGATGCCGATGTGGCAGTCGAGCGCGAGATAGTCGCGCAGCGCTTCTCCGGTATCGGTGAAGCAATGCACGACGACGCCAGGAATCTTGTCGCGATAGCGACGCAGCAGCACGATGAAATCATGGTGTGCATCGCGCTGGTGCAGGAACAGCGGCTTCTGCGCGTCGACGGCGATCCGCAGCTGCCGCTCGAACACCTCAAGCTGCACGTCACGCGGCGAGTAGTTGCGGTTGTAATCCAGTCCCGTCTCGCCCACCGCGCGCACTTCCGCATGCGTGGCCAGTTCGCGCAGCAACGCATCGGTGGCGTCGTCGTAATCGACCGCGTGATGCGGATGCACGCCGGCCGTTGCGTACAGCACGCCGGGATGCGCCTGTGCGAGTGCCAGTGCGTGCGCGCTGCCATCACGCGAGGCACCAGTGACGATCAGCTGCACCACACCATGCGCATGCGCACGTTGAAGCACGTCATCGAAATCGTGGCGGAACGATTCGTGGGTGAGATTGGCGCCGATATCGATCAACTGCATGTGCGTGCCGCGTGGGTGAAAAACGTGATTGTCCCAGAGCCGGCACATGCAGGGAGAGCACCGTGCGCCACTTACAACAAGAACTTGCGCATCAGTGTGACGTGCATCGTAAAAGCTTGTTGACGATCGTAAGAAATCGCTGCTAGTGTCGGTCGCCTCGGCGTTCGCGTCGAGGCAGTGACGGACGCGCATCGCAACATGGAAAGGGGTCCGTGGATGTGCGCAACGACCGCAAGGTCGGTAAGGCGGAAAGGGGAGTTCCATGCGTCGCACAGCTTTCGCGCCCACCAGGGCGCCGTTCCTTGTCGCGTACCTCGGCGTTCCGTGCCCTTCGAGTGCATGGCGTCCGCAGGCACCGCTGTTCATGCCCGACCAATAAACCGCTCGCCAACGCGCATGCGCCCGCACGGGTGATGCGCGCTCCAACGTGATGCGCACGCGCAGGCCTACGCCTTGCGTGGACGCGTCGGTGTGCCGGACGGCATTTGTCCAGGACCTCTTCGGAGCCGTCTTGCGGCGATCTGTTGCCCGGTCAACGAGTCGGGCGGATTGGGGTAGTTCCGCCCGGCGATGGCGGAGTCGTTGATCGGCTCCGCGTCCTTCAAGGGAGGAGTTCCATGCGAAAGAAAACCATGCTGCCGCCCAGCGGCTTGCTGATGGCAGGCCTGTGCCTGGCCGGAGCCATGCCGGTATCGGCGAGCGAACAGACGTCCGAACCGGCACAGGCCACCGTGGCCGTGCAGGGCGTGCAGGTAGCGGTGGATCCGTCCACCGGTCGCCTCGTGGCGCCCACCGACGCGCAGCGCGCTGCACTGTCGGCGGCCCTGCTCAAGCAGGCCACCACGCCGAACCTGCAAGTCGGCCAGCGTCCGCTTACCACGGCCGATGCCGCGCGCACGCTCAAGCGCTCCAGCACCGGACGCTACAGCGCCGTCATGCAGGTGCCGGAAAGCCTGATCAGCGGACTGGTGGCCGAGCGCCAGGCCGACGGTTCGATCGCGATCCATCACCAGGGCGATGAGCCGCAGGCCAAGGCGCAGGAGGTGTCCGAATGATGCGCAGCAAACTCTTCAAGGCTCTGCTCGTGCTGGGCATCACCAGTGCAGCGGCCACCGCGGCACACGCGGGCGAAATCCGCATCGTGAACCTGGACGTGGGCACCAACCAGGGCCTGGACGACCACGCGCCGGCCACGCCGGTCGGCGGCAACCCCGGCACCACGCGTGGCGCGCAGGCGCTGATCGTGTTCCAGTTCGCGGCGGACATCTGGGGCTCGGTGCTGCAGAGCAACGTGCCGGTGATCAACACCGCGACGTTCACGCCGCTCAGCTGCGATGCCACGTCGGGCGTGCTGGGTTCGTCGGGCACCAACTACGTGTTCTCGTTCAATGCACCCGCGCCGGCCGGTGCCGTGCCGAACGTGTGGTACCACTCCGCGCTCACCGATGCGCTGGGTGGCACCGATGCAGGCGTGGAAAACGATCTTCCGCCGGACTCGCCCGACATCGTCAGCCGCTTCAACAGCAAGCTGGGCAGCACCGGTTGCCTGGAAACCTCGGGCTGGTACTTCGGCCTGGATGGCAAGACGCCGTCGGGGCAGATCAATTTCCTCAACGTGGTGCTGCACGAAATGGCCCACGGCCTGGGCTTCTCGGGCTTCAACTCGCTCGCCACCGGCCAGCAGTTCAACAACACGCCGGACATCTACTCCACCTTCGTCAAGGACAACGCCACCGGCAAAGCGTGGACGGCGATGACGGATGCGGAGCGCAAGACCGCCGCACTCAATGACACCCACCTGGTATTCACCGGTACGCAGGTGAAGACGGAAGCGCCGCTCGCGTTGACGGCGCTGATCACCTTCAATGTCACCACACCGGTCGCCATTGCCGGCACCTACGACTACAACGCGGCCTCGTTCGGCGCCTCGCCGACGCCGGCCAATTTCGCCGGCAGCGTGGTGCGCCCGGCATCGCCGGAAGCGTGCGGCACGGTGGACGCCAGCGTCAGCGGCAAGATCGCGCTGATCGATCGCGGCACGTGTGCCTTCGCCATCAAGGTGAAGAACGCACAGGTGGCCGGTGCCACGGCGGTGATCATCGCCAACAACCAGGCCGGTGCGATCTCGCCGTCCGGCGACGACGCCAGCATCGCCATCCCCACCATCGCGGTGACGCAGGTCGTCGGCGATACGTTCAAGGCCAATCTCGCGGGTCTCGCCGTGGCGTTCACGCCCGATCCGCAGGGTCGTCTTGCGGGCGGCGATGCCGGCGGCAACGTGCTGCTGTATGCGCCCACCGTGCTCGCCCAGGGCTCATCGTTCTCGCATTACGACACGCGCCTCGTGCCGAACGCGATCATGGAGTACGCGATCAATCCGGATCTCGTGGGCCAGATCGATCTCGACCTTACGCCCGCGCTGCTCAAGGATGAAGGCTGGAAGCTCAACGCCGGCACGCAGAAGCTGCTCACCTGCGATACGGGCATCCCGACCTGGGTGCAGGGCGGTTCGGTGATCGGCGCCAACGTCATCTCCAACCTCAAGGTGCAGTCTGCGGCGGCTGCCAGCCTCGCGGATTACCGCACGGCTGCGCTTGCCTATGCGGCGGATCTCGCCTCGTCCGGCCTCATCACCAGCGGCCAGGCCTCCAGCCTCAACGCGTGCCTTGCCGACACCGAACTGCAGAAGCAGTACGACGCCTGGGGCTCGGGCGGCGGCAATCCCGGTGGTCCGACGGCGATCGCGTTGCAGAACGGCGTGGCGCTTGGCGGCCAGACCGGCACGGCGGGCGGCGAAGTCGTCTACAAGCTCGACGTGCCGGCGGGTGCGCGCGCACTGGTGCTGCGCACGTTTGGCGGCACGGGTGACGTCTCGCTGTACGTCAAGGCGGGCGACGTGCCCACCACCACCAGCTACGACGCGCAGTCCGTGCACACGGGCAACAGCGAGTCGGTGACGGTGGCGCGTCCCGTGGCCGGCACCTACTACCTGAAGGTGGTGGGCGTGAAGGCGTACTCGGGCGTGAGCGTGCAGGGCAACTACACCGCGCCCTGACGAGCGTGGGCAAAACCGCGTGCGCCGGCGATCGCAACGTTTGCCGGCGCAACGCGGCGTTTCGCCCGCCATGCATGTGCAAGGGGCGCGCAACGGGAACCGCATGCACCGGTCCCGCTGCGCGCCGCTTGCAACGTGCGGCCATCGCCGCCAGCGCAGCGCGCCAATCCGCGAATGCAGGCATCACTTTTGGGGAGAAGTCAGTGAACAAGATCTACAGCAAGGTATGGAGCAAGTCGCTGGGCATGCTGGTGGTAGCCAGCGAACTGGCGCAGGCGGACGGCAAGGGCGCGACTTCGCGACGCCGTCGCCGCGCCACGGCAGCCGGCGTGATGCTGGCGCTGGGCATGGTCTCGGCGCACGCCGCGGAAATCACCGCCAGCAGCGGTCCGGAGACGTGGATCGACCCGACCGGGGCCGATGGCGGCACCGCAGCAGGCCACGCCGCCTATGCGAATGAATACGCCGCGGCATTTGGCTGGCATGCCTACGCCAACGGATTATGGAGCGTCGCGCAGGGCGCCAACGCCTACGCCGATGCGGAACGTAGCACCGCCGTCGGTGCAGACAGCGCGGCGTTCGGCGCGCGCAGCAGTGCGTTGGGCGCCAACAGCCTGGCCAATGCCGATGAAAGCACCGCCGTCGGTTACCAGGCCGTAGCCTACGACCAGAACAGCACCGCCATAGGCAGCAACGCAAACGCATTCGGCGTCGGTGCCACCGCCATCGGCAGCGGCGCGAACACCTCGGGCGACTACGCGACCGCTGGCGGCTATGGCGCTGTCGCCAGCCTGCAGGCTTCCGCATATGGGGCAGGCGCGCAGGCCACGGGCAACGGCAGCGTGGCCATCGGCGGGCAGGCGCTCGACGACAGCGGTGATGCGCTGCTGATCGATGCCAGCAATCAGCCGATCACGAATGGCGCATCGAGCACCGGTGCCAGCGCTACGGCGATAGGCGCGGCCTCCATCGCGAGTGGCCTGGCAAGTTCCGCGGTTGGCGTTGGCGCCGAAGCGGCAGGCGATCTTTCCACCGCCCTGGGCGTGCTCTCGTATGCGAAGGGCGAGCAGTCCTTCGCAGGCGGATATGGCGCGGCTTCCACCGGCGCCGGCGCGACCGCCGTGGGTTCGACCAGCGTGGCATCGGGCACGTTGAGTGCAGCGCTTGGCTACGGCGCCACCGCCTCGGCTAGCAACGCCGTCGCCATCGGCGCGGGCAGCACGGCCACGCGCGCCAACACCGTCTCGGTAGGCAAGGCCGGCGCAGAACGCCAGGTCACCAACGTTGCCGCCGGCACGCAGAACACCGACGCGGTGAACAAGGCACAGCTCGACGCCGTGGCGGCCAACGCATCGGCTGGACAGCGGTTCTTCGCCGCGGACGGCGCACAGGATGGCAGCGAAGACGCCGCGGCGTTCGGCACGCACAGCGTGTCCGTGGGTGCCGGCAGCATCGCCAACGACACCGAAAGCACGGCGGTGGGTTTTGGTGCAGTGGCGTATGACGCCAGCAGCACCGCGATCGGCGCGGGCGCCAATGCGTTTGGCGTGGGTGCCTCGGCATTCGGCAGCGGTGCCAACACCAACGGCAACTACGCCACGGCGGTAGGCAATGGTGCCGTGGCCAGCGTGCAAAGCGCGGCGCTGGGTGCGGGCGCGCAGGCCAACGGTGCCGGCAGCGTGGCCGTCGGCGGACAGGCCGTGGACGAAAACGGCGATCCGCTGCTGACCGATGCCAACGGCCAGCCGGTCACTACGGGTGCCACCAGCGCGGGTGTCGGCAGCAGCGCGGTGGGTGCCAGCGCGGAAGCCAGCGGGTTTGCCTCCGGCGCGTTCGGCATCGGTGCCTACGCCAGCGGCGAGCAATCGTTGGCCCTTGGTGCGGTGAGCACGGCAAGCGGCAACTACGCCACGGCGGTGGGCACGCAGAGCGCTGCCACCGGCAACGGCGCCGTCGCGCTGGGCGGCCTGGCCGACCTGATTCCCGGGGCCGGCTATTACGTGCAAACGATCGCGACCGGCGAGAACGCCCTGGCGTTGGGCTCGGGTGCCAGTGCCACCAACGACAACAGCGTGGCTGTCGGTGCCATCACCGAAGCCAGCGGCGTGGGCGCCACGGCGCTCGGCTACTTCGCGTACGCACCGGGCGACAACGCCACCGCACTCGGCGTCAACAGCTGGGCGTCCGGTGCCAGCAGCGTCGCCATCGGCGACTACGCCACGTCGAAGGCGGCCAACAGCGTGGCACTGGGCGCGAACTCGTGGAGCGATCGCGCCAACACGGTCTCGGTGGGTAGTGCCGCCGATGGGCTGACGCGGCAGATCACCAACGTCGCGGCCGGCACGGAAGACAACGATGCCGTGAACAAGGCACAGCTCGACGCCGTGGCAGCCAATGCGACATCGGCCAATCGCTTTTTCGCCGCGGACGGCGCACAGGACGGCAGCGAAGACGCGGCGGCGTTCGGCACGCACAGCGTGTCCGTGGGTGCCGGCAGCATCGCCAACGACACTGAAAGCACGGCGGTGGGTTTTGGTGCGGTGGCGTACGACGCCAGCAGCACCGCAATCGGCGCGGGCGCGAATGCGTTCGGCGTGGGTGCCACGGCATTCGGCAGCGGTGCCAACACCAACGGCAACTACGCCACGGCGGTAGGCAATGGTGCCGTGGCCAGCGTGCAAAGCGCGGCGCTGGGTGCGGGCGCGCAAGCCAGTGGTGCGGGCAGCGTCGCCGTCGGTGGACAGGCCATCGACGAAAACGGCGATCCCTTGCTGACGGACGGCAACGGCCAGCCCGTCACCACCGGCGCGACCAGTGCCGGCGTCGGCGGCACGGCAGTGGGTGCGAGTGCGCAGGCGAGCGGGCTGGCGGCTTCCGCACTTGGCGTGGGTGCCGAAGCGGCGGGCGATCTGTCGACCGCGCTCGGTGTGGTGGCCTATGCGAAGGGCGATCAGTCGCTGGCCGCCGGTTACGGTGCGGCGGCTTATGACGCCGGCAACGTCGCGTTGGGCAGTGGTGCCTCGGCGCTGGGCGCGGGCAGCGTTGCGCTCGGTGCAGGTGCGGAGACGGGCTATGCCGCGCTGGGTATCAGCAGCGTCAACGCCACGGCGCTGGGCACCGGCAGCTGGGCCTTCGGCGACAACAGCACGGCGGTAGGCAACGGTGCGGGGGCGGTGGGGCAGAACACCGCGGCACTGGGTTACAACGCGCTCGCCTCGGGCGACAACGCGGTGGCGATCGGCGCCGGCAGCGTGGCAAGTCGCGACAACACGGTGTCCGTCGGCGATGCCGGTGCGGAACGCCAGATCGCCAACGTCGCCGATGGCACCGAGGATCATGACGCGGTGAACCTGCAGCAGCTGCGTTCGGCGATGGACGGTGTGGGTACCGCACTGGACAACGCCGTGAGCTACGACGCCGCGGACAAGGCCCAGATCACCCTGGGTGGGAGTGCCGGCACGGTCATCAGCAACGTGGCCGCCAGCGGCACCGGCAATGCCGCGGCCACGGTGGGGCAGCTGCAGGGCGTGCTCAACCTGCTCGGCGGCGGCTCGACGGTGACGGCGGCCGGCGACATCACCGGGCCTTCGTACTGGGCGCGGGGTTCGAGCTACTACAACGTAGGTGATGCCCTGAATGCCTTGGACGGCGCGTTGAGCAATGCCTTTGCGGGGCTCGATACGGTGCAGCAGCGCATCGACGCCCTGACCGGCAACGGCAGCGGGCAGGGCGCACTGGGCAATCGTGCGGCGGCGGACGGTACCGATCCCGCTTCGGTGGTGGCCGGCAGCAAGGGCGTGGCGGTCGGCCACGGCGCCACCGCCGGCGGCAGCTACGGCACCGCCATGGGTGGCGATGCCTACGCGGCCGGTCCCAACGACACGGCCATCGGCGGCAACGCCAAGGTGAATGCCGACGGCAGCGTCGCGGTGGGCGCCAACACCACTATCGACGCGGCGGCCACCAATGCCGTGGCGGTGGGCGAGAGTGCCAGCGTCACGGCAGCCTCGGGCACGGCCGTGGGCCAAGGTGCGTCCGTCACGGCAGCCGGCGCGGTGGCATTGGGGCAGGGTTCGATAGCCGACCGCGCCAATACGGTCTCGGTGGGATCGGCCGCGGCGCAACGACAGATCACCAACGTCGCGGCCGGCACGCAGGCCACCGATGCGGCCAACGTGGGCCAGGTGCAGGAAGCGCTGGCCACGGCCAGGACGTACGCCGACGCCGGTGACCAGCAGACGTTGCAGCAATCGAAGGCATACACCGACCAGAAGATCGGCAGCTTCGCCAGCAGCAACGACCTCAACACGCTGCGCGACCAGGTGAACGACCGCTTCAACGTCATGGATCGCCGCCTCAACCGCGTCGGTGCCATGGGTGCGGCCATGGCGCAGATGTCCTTCAGCACGCAGGGCATCAACACCGCCAACCGCCTGGGCGTGGGCGTGGGCGGCTTCCGCGACCAGCAGGCGTTGTCGGTGGGCTATTCGCGGCAGGTCGGCGGCAACACCAACGTCACCTTCGGCGCGGCCATCAGCGGCGGCGAAAGCTCTGGTGGTGTGGGCGTGGGTGTGGGCTGGTAAGTCCAGACCGGCCAGCGGCAAGGGAGACCGGCGCCTGCGGGCGCCGGTTTCGTTTCCATGGCAGGAACTTGCGTTTGAACGGCTGTGACAGGGTGCCTGCGCGGCCGTTCACGATTGAACGCTGCGGCTCGCGCGTGGTCAGTTTGGTGAGAAACCGTGCTCGCGCGACGCCTGACGGGTGTGCTACGAATGCGTCTCCGGTGCCGTTGGGGGCGGCGGTACGGAGGCAGTACAGGTTCATGAGCGGGGTGAATGCATGTCGGCAGTCATAAAGCCGGCGGCCAATGCGGAGGGTGCGGCGATGGAAAGTCGCGAGGCAGCGGTGTGTTCGCTGCTGGTCTCCCGTGGGCGGCTGAAGGAATCGGACCTCGCGCGTGCGCGCCGCCTCCACGAGGAATCCCCCGAAGGCACGCTCACCGGGCTGATGGCGCGCCTGGGGCTGGTTTCCGAGCGCGATCTGGCCGAGGCATGGTCCGAGCTGCTGCAGGTGCCGCTGCTGGCCGCGCGCGACGCGCCCGAGCTGCCGCCCGCCGAACTCGATGTTTCCGTGCGCTTTCTCAAGCAGCAACACGTGGTGCCGGTGCGCGTGGGCGAGGATGCGCTCGCGCTGGTGGTGTCCGATCCGGCCGATCCGTATCCGCTGCAGGCGATGACGCTGGCGGCGGGGCGCCCGGTGGCGCTGCGCGTGGGCCTGCGTTCGGAGATCGACGACCTGATCGAGCGCTACTACGGCTCCGGCCGGTCCGCCATGGGCACCATCGTGGAAAACCTCGATGGCAGCGCCGCGGTGGAAGACGACGTGGAGCACCTGCGCGACCTCGCCTCCGAGGCGCCGGTAATCCGCCTGGTGAACCTGATCCTGCAACGCGCGGTGGAACAGCGCGCGTCCGACGTGCACATCGAGCCGTTCGAGAATCGCCTCAAGGTGCGCTACCGCATCGACGGCGTGCTGCACGAGGTGGAAGCCCCGCCCTCCAGTTCCACCGCCGCGGTGATCTCGCGCGTCAAGATCATGGCCAAGCTCAATATCGCCGAGCGTCGCCTGCCGCAGGATGGCCGCATCCAGCTGCGCGTGCAGGGCAAGGAGCTGGACCTGCGCGTGTCCACCGTGCCGACCAGCTTCGGCGAATCGGTGGTGATGCGTATCCTCGATCGCGAATCGGTGGTATTCGATTTCGCCTCGCTCGGTTTCACCGACCATTTCCAGCAGCGCTTCGTCGATGTGCTGGAACGTCCGCACGGCATTTTGCTGGTCACCGGCCCCACCGGCTCGGGCAAGACCACCACGCTGTATACCGCGCTATCGCAGATCAACACGCCGGACGTGAAGATCATCACCGTCGAGGATCCGGTCGAATACCAGATCGAAGGCATCAACCAGATTCAGGTGAAGCCGCAGATCGGTCTGGATTTCGCCGGCGCGCTGCGTTCCATCGTGCGCCAGGATCCGGACGTGATCATGATCGGCGAAATGCGCGACCTGGAAACCTGCCGCATCGCCATCCAGTCTGCACTTACCGGTCATCTCGTGCTGTCCACGCTGCACACCAACAGCGCGGCCGGCGGCATCACGCGACTGCTGGACATGGGCGTGGAGGATTACCTGCTTGGTTCGACCGTCAACGGCATCCTGGCGCAGCGCCTGGTGCGCCGGCTCGATGCGGAAACGGCGGTGCCCTATGAAGCGCTACCCGAGGTGATCGAGCAGTTCGAGCTGCACAAATACACCAGCGAGCGTCCCATCCGCCTGTGGAAACCGGGCACTAGTGCGGCCAATCCCAGCGGCTATCGCGGTCGCCAGGCCATCATGGAATTCCTGGTGATGACCGACCCGCTGCGCCGCATGGTGATGCAACGTGCCGACGCGGGCGAAATCGAGCGCGTCGCACGCGCCGAAGGCATGCGCACGATGTACGAGGACGGCATTGCCAAGGCGGTGGCAGGCATCACCACCATCGAGGAGGTGTTGCGTGTTACGCAGGAGGGCTGACGCCGCAATGATTGCACCCTCTCCCCGTTGGCGAGAGGGTTGGGGTGAGCCACCTGAAGGTGGTAAGGGGCGGGTGCTTGCGAAAGCACTGATCGGAATCTCATCGCTCGCACCCATGCTTCCGCAAGCACCCGCCCCTCACCTCGGTCCTCTCCCCGCAGGGGAGAGGAAGAAAAGCGCGCCATGACCCAATTTCGCTACCGCGCCGTCAGCGCCTCCGGCGAAGTGATGCAGGGCCAGATGGAGGCGGCCAGCCTCGATGAGGTGGTGAGCCGTCTGCAGGATCAGGGCCACACGCCGCTCGACGCCCGTGCCGCAGGCAGTGAGGCCGGCGGCAGTGGACTGGCGGCGCTGCTGCGTCGCGGCCCGTTCACCGGCGACCAGTTGGCGCAGTTCACCCATCAACTGGCTACGCTGCTGGGCGCGGGCCAGCCGCTGGATCGTGCGCTGGGCATCCTCATGGACTTGCCCGAAGGCGAACGCGCGAAGCAGCTGATCGAACGCGTGCGCGACCGCGTGCGTGGCGGCACGCCGCTGTCGCAGGCGATGGACGATGAGCACGGCGTATTTCCCAAGCTCTATATCAGCCTGGTGCGAGCAGGCGAGGCAGGCGGCTCGCTGGAAGACACGCTGCGTCGTCTTGCGGACTACCTCGAACGCTCGCAGCAATTGCGCGGAAGCATCATCAACGCGCTGATCTATCCGGCCTTCCTCATGGTGGGCGTGCTCGGCTCCTTGCTGCTGTTGCTGGCCTACGTGGTGCCGCAGTTCGTACCGATCTTCGAAGACATGCAGGTGCCGATCCCGTGGATCACCCAGGCCGTGCTGCTGGTGGGCAGCACGCTGCAGACGTGGTGGTGGGCCATCGTGATCCTGCTGGTGCTGGGCGCATTGATCCTGCGCGCACGACTGCGTGATCCAGCGATGCTGCTCGCGTGGCATGCGCGGTTGCTAACGATGCGCGTGGTTGGCCCGCTGCTGCTCAAGGTGCAGACGGCGCGCATTGCACGCACGCTGGGCACGCTGCTCAAGAACGGCGTGCCGCTGCTTTCCGCACTGGGCATCGCGCGCCAGGTCACCGCCAACCGCGCGCTGGACCAGGCGCTTGAACAGGCCGCCGAACAAGTGAAGGGCGGCACCGGTCTCAGCTTCGCGCTGGCGCAGTCGCAGCGCTTTCCACGCCTCGCCCTGCAGATGGTGCAGGTGGGCGAGGAGGCCGGGCAGCTGGACACCATGCTGCTGAAAGTGGCCGACACCTTCGAGCTGGAAAGCCGCCGCGCCATCGACCGCCTGCTCGCCGCGCTGGTGCCCGCGCTCACCATCGTCATGACGGTGCTGGTGGCGATCATCATGGCGGCGATCCTGCTGCCGCTGCTCAGCCTCACCAGCAACATCCAGTAATCCCTTTCATCGAACGACACGAGGTACCCCATGCGACAAAGGACTCTTCGCCGCCACCATGCCGCCCGCGGCTTCACCCTGCTGGAAATGCTGGCGGTGATCGTGCTGATCGGCATCATCGGCGCGGTGGTGGTTACACAGGTCGGCAAGAACGTCGACAAGGGCAAGTACGGCGCCGGCAAGGCGCAGCTCACCACGCTCAGCCAGAAGATCGAGAACTACGCGCTGGACAACGGTTCTCCGCCGCAGCAGCTGCAGGACCTGGTGGCGAAACCGGCCAACGCCCGCAACTGGCAGGGCCCGTATGCGAAGGAATCGGAGCTGCATGATCCGTGGGGCCATGACTTTGGCTACAAGTATCCCGGCGACCACGGCAGCTTCGACCTGGTCTTCTACGGCCAGGACGGCAAGCCCGGTGGCGACGGCTACAGCGCCGA
>NZ_DASRZX010000135.1:0-4321 GCF_035685885.1 Dyella sp.
GCGTGCGATGAGCCTGCGCGAATACCATCGCAAGCGCGATTTCTCCCAGACCCGGGAGCCCAAGGCGACCGGGCGTGCGGGCAGCCAGCCGATCTTCGTCGTGCAATTGCACCACGCGCGCCGACGTCATTTCGATTTCCGCCTGCAGGTCGGCAAGACGCTCAAGAGCTGGGCGGTTCCCAAGGGGCCGAGTTTCGACCCGGAAGTGAAGCGGCTGGCCGTGGAAGTCGAAGACCATCCGCTTTCCTACGCGAACTTCGAAGGCGATATTCCCGAGGGCAATTACGGCGCCGGCCACGTGGACTGTTTTGATCGCGGCGTCTGGTCGACGGAAGGCGATCCGGTGGCGCAGCTGCGCAAGGGGCATCTGGAGTTCGAACTGGATGGCACGCGCCTGCACGGCCGCTGGCATCTCGTGCGCAGCCATCGCAAGGAAAGACAGCCGGCCTGGTTCCTGATCAAGGGCAAGGACGAGTTTGCCGGCAAACTGGAAGCGGATGACCTGCTGGATGCGAAGCTGTCACGGAGTACGGCGGCATCAGGCCACGTCGCGAAAACCGCGTCGAAGACGGGCAAGGTGACGGCGAAGAAGACGCCATCCACGAAACATGTCGACGGCGCGCGCAAGGCCAGCATCACGACGGCGTTCTTCGCTCCGGAACTCACGCAGCTGCGCGATCACCTGCCGCCCGGCGACGACTGGCTGCACGAGATCAAATGGGACGGCTACCGCATCCTCACGGCCGTGGTGGGCGACGACATCCAGTGCTGGTCGCGCAATGCACTGCCATGGAGCGGGCGCATTCCCGACATCGTCGAAGCCATCCGTGCCCTGGGCGTGACGTCGGCGCGCTTCGATGGCGAGCTGGTGGCGATGGAACACGGGCGCAGCGATTTTTCCCTGCTGCAGAAGATTCTTTCCGGTGAACGCCGCGGACGGCTCAGCTACATGTTGTTCGACCTCATTCACCTCGATGGGCAGGATCTCAGCCATGTGGCGCTGCAGGAGCGCAAGGCGCTGCTGCACAAGCTGCTGGCCCGCGTGAAGGGCGGACCGGCCTCGTTGCTCGGCTACAGCGAGCACGTGGCGGGCCATGGCGAGGAAGTGCTTGCGATGGTGGAGAAGTCAAACCTGGAAGGCGTGGTTTCCAAGCGTGCGGATTCGGCCTATCGCGCCGGACGCAGCGGCGACTGGTTGAAAGTGAAGCGCCTGGAGAGCGACGAGTTCGCCATCGTGGGTTATACGCCGGGCAAGGGAAGTCGTCAGGGTTTCGGGTCGCTGCTGCTTGGCCGTCCGTCGCCGAAAGGCGGCTGGGACTATGCCGGGCGCGTCGGTTCGGGTTTTTCCGATACGCAGCTGCGCGATCTGGGCAAGGCGCTGGCGGAGTCGCCACCAGCACCCAAACCAAGCGTGCATGAAGACACCATCGACCCACTGCTGCGCCATGCGCGCTGGGTGCGGCCGCACGCGGTGGTGGAGGTTTACTACCGCGGCCTGGGTGGCAACGGGCTGCTGCGCCAGCCCAGCCTCAAGAGCCTGCGCGAGGACAAGCCGGTGCGCGGCCTGCGCGATGCGGACCGGCCGGCGTCGGCGCGCAAGCCGGCGCGCTCCACCGCCGCCACCGGCACGACGATCAGAGGCATCGCGATATCGCATCCCGATCGCGAAGTGTTTCCCGGCATCACCAAGCTCGAGGTGGCGCAGTATTACGACGCGGTGATGGATGCCTTCCTGCCTGGCGTGAAAGGGCGTCCGCTGTCGATCCTGCGCTGCCCGGCAGGCATCGGCAGCCAGTGCTTCTTCCAGAAGCATCCCATGCGCGGACTCACCCAAGTCGACCAGGTGACGCTCGCGGAGAGTTCGGGGGCGGCGCGTACCTATCTCAGTCCTTCGGATGCTGCTTCGGTGATCGAACTGGTGCAGTTCGGCGCGATCGAATTCCACCCGTGGGGAGGCCTGGCCAAGGCACCCGATCGCGCCGATCGCCTCGTGTTCGATCTCGATCCCGCCGAAGACGTGGCGTGGAGGCGCGTCGTATCGGCGGCGCGACTGGTTCGCAAGTTGCTTGGGCAGTTGGCGCTGGAGTCGTTTGTTCGCACGACCGGCGGCAAGGGACTTCATGTCGTGGTGCCGCTGCGTCCCGCCGCAGCTTGGGACAAGGTCGAGGCGTTTGCCCGTGCGTTCGCCATGTCGCTGGCCGCATCGCGTCCCGATGAGTTCATCGCCGTGGCGACCAAGGCGCGCCGAGGTGGGCTGATCTTCGTGGATTACCTGCGCAACAGTCGCGGCGCGACCAGCGTGGCGTCGTATTCACTGCGCGCCCGCGCAGGCGCCACGGTGGCGGTGCCGTTGCGATGGGAGGAACTTGGCAAGCTCACGGGTCCGGCATCTTTCGACATTCGCACGACGCCGGCTCGCCTGCGTCGCCAGCGACGTGATCCGTGGGAAGGCATCGACGACGTACGCCAGACTCTCGCTGGCGCATTGCGTGCGCTGTCCCGCGGAAAATGAGCAGGCGCTGAGTTCGTCACGCCTTCGCTACCTCGCCGCGACGGCCTCCGCATGGCATCACGGGCAGCATGGCGCACTCGTCCCCACGGAGTCGCCGCCATGTCCACGTCCAACCTCAAGGGCCGCAAGATCGCGGTTCTCGCCACTGACGGCTTCGAGCAATCGGAGCTGACCGAACCCAAGCGCCTGCTGGAAGAAGCGGGCGCGCAGGTGACCGTGATCGCGCCGGGCGATGCGCAGCAGATCACCGGCTGGAACAAGAAGGACTGGGGCGAGAAGGTGGATGTTGATCAGTCGCTGGACCAGGCCCAAGCCGATGGCTTCGACGCGCTGGTGCTTCCCGGTGGCGTGATGAACCCGGACAAGCTCCGTCAGCTGCCTGCAGCCGTGGGATTCGTGAAAGCGTTCGGCGACGCCGGCAAACCCATTGCCGCGATCTGCCATGGCCCGTGGACGCTCATCAACGCAGGTCTTGTGAATGGGCACCGGGTCACGTCCTGGCCTTCGCTGCGCAAGGATCTGGAAAACGCGGGCGCAGACTGGGAAGACAGCGAGGTGGTGACCGACGGACAGCTGATCACCAGCCGCAAGCCCGATGACATCCCCGCTTTCGTCGACGCCGTGATCCGCAAGCTCGCCGCCTGAGGCACGCGCTCAGGGCTGTCCGGGCTTTTGCTTCGGATTGTTCTGCGGTTCGTGCGGCGTCTTCTTGTCGGGCATCGTCTGGTCGCGCCGGGACGGCGTGGGCTGTGGCTCGGGGTAACCGGACGTGCCCGGCGGCTGGCGCGGCTTTTCGTGTTTGTGCTCGCTCATGGCGGCATCTCCGTTGGCATGCCGCCGCAGCTTGTCTCCAAGGGGTTGAAGAGCGTGTCGCGTCGATGTGATCGGCGTATCAGCGACGCGTGCGGAACGCCACGCTGATGCGCGGGCCCATCGGCTCAGGCAGCTTGGGAATTCCGTGGTCGTAGTGCAGCTGCGTATCCCAGCTCATGGTAAGCAGGCTGCCAGCCGCGAGATCCAGGTCCATCCGGCGAGGTGCGTGGTGCTTCTTGCTGCGGATATGCATGCGACGCGTCGCGCCAGTGAAAGCAGGGCGATGGGCCGGCCTTCGATGAGGTCACCCAGCCGGTCGTTGTGCATCGCCACGCTGTCGTGTTCGTCCCAATAGAGGTTCAGGCCAATGCTGTTGAAGCGTTCGCCCGTCTTGCTTCGCACCTGTTCCAGCGCTTGCCGCAGTGGCCCGGGGAGCGCGGCATCGTCGGCCGAGAAATGCGCGGTAAGCCGCGGCACGTCCAGTTCCCGTTCCTACATGACACGTCGCTGCTGACGCAGCAGCTCGCGGAACCATGCATCGGCCTGGGCAAAGGGCAGGAAGCGCTCGTCGTACACGATCCGCCCGCTGGCATCGTCCAGCACTGTCCACGGACCTTCGGAGAACAGCGGTAGTTGGGACACGGCCACCTCGGCAGGCAGAGGTGGCGTGCCCCCGCCATTTATGGATGGGGGCTTGGGCCGATGGTCGCAAGGGAGAACGGGGCGCATTGATTCCCGCGACGGCGATGCGGTGATCGGCAGTCTCCTCGCCAGTGCCGTGGAGAAAAGGGTCCGACGGCAACTCGCGTCTGGGTTGCCGTCACGCGAGATACACGCCCGATCACCAAAGTGCTCCCCCAAAGGGAACGGGCAGCACGCGCTGCCTGCACGACAACGGCGAAAACGATGGATGATGGCGAGCGTGTCGACCGTCATCGGGAGCCAGGCCATGACCGAACAGAGTGCGGGCATTCGTCCCGAGGTGTTGCCCAGTGG
>NZ_DASRZX010000136.1:0-4060 GCF_035685885.1 Dyella sp.
CGCCCTGCCCGCGGACATGCCGCCACTGATGCAATGGATGGCGCATGCATCGCACTGGGCGCTGTATGGCCTGATGATCGCGATGCCGCTTATCGGCTGGGCCATGCTCTCGGCCGGCGGTTACCCGGTGATGCTGGGAAGCTCGCTGCACCTGCCGCCCATCCTGTCGGCCAGCGCTACGTCGTTCGCGTGGCTACGCGAAGCGCATCGCTACCTGGCCTATCTGCTGTTCCTCACAATACTCGGGCACATGGGCGCGGCGCTGTATCACGCATTGATCCGACGCGATGATGTGTTTCCAAGCATGACATTCATGCGGCGCAAGCCGGTTCACGCCGATGAAGTACCCGTGGTTGTCGTCACGGGAGCCAGCTTGCCCGAGCCCACTGCGCCCAGGCCACCCGAGCCATGATCAGGCGTCGCGATCCAGGCGCAAGTCATTGAACTTGCGCCGCTCGATCAGCGAGGTGACCTTGCCTTGCGCGTCGCGCTGGAAGATGAAGAGGTTGCGTTCGTCGTCACTGCCCATGAACACCTCCCTGGCGATGGGCTCCAGCGTATTGGCCTGCGCGCCGGCCCTGGTGACGAGGCGGAGCACGCCGTGGTCATTGCTGATCTTCCACACGCGATCGGGTGCGTAGCGATAGCTGCCTTCGTAGTCGCCGGGTTGCAGTCCGGTAACGGCAAGCTTCGGCGGCTCGGTGGGCAGCGTGACATCGCCGTAGCCGGCGAGCTTCCAGGCGTTGCCCTGCTTCACGAATGTGAGCAGCGACTGGTAACGCACCACCAGGTTCTGGCCGAACACGCTTTCGCGTTCGTATTCCTCCACCTGCAGGATGGCCGTGTCGCCGTACTGCTGTACGTGCGGATCGCGCAGCTCGATGCTGCCTGAAAAACCTTTCGGGAAAGGATGAAGCGAGGCCACCGTATCGGCCTTGTGCGCCACGCGACCGAATTCGTCGACGAGGACAGCGTCGTCGGTAAGCGCGTTCTCCCATACGGCGCGATCACCCGTGGGCAGCGCATCCACCAGCGCCTGCGTGGTCCGAAGCAGTTCGTCGCGCAGCGATTTGGGCGCTTCCGCGGCCCGCGCTGGCATCAGGGCGCCGGGCACGACACAGGCGGCCAACAGGACGGCAAGCATCGATATGCGCATGGCGGACTCCTCCGGAACGCATGGGAGCCTGCGCGCGGACGAAACCCGTCGCCTGTGCTTGAAGTCATGTCGGTTCGCTAGCGGCCAATCTCAACGATCGGTAGTGCGTCGGAATCCGCGGCCCGGAGGGGAACCTCTGGCCCACAACAACTTCGTCGACGTGAATCGCCGGCGGCCCGGGCGAAGTTCAGCGCGTACGCGCCCGCATGGCGCGCGTGCGGGCCGCCCGCGTCGCGGCGGCCGACCGGCTGGCCGCGCTGCGGTGCGCGGCGGCCTTCTTCGCTGCCGCCTTGCGCACGGTGGGGCCCTTGGTCTTCGCCGCCTTTTTCGCGGCCGACGAACGCTCGGCCGGCGTGCGCTTCGCCGCCGCCTTGCTGGCATGGCGTGACAACGCCTTCTTCGAGGCCGCTTCGGTGCCTTCGCGCTTGAGCGCCTTCAGCGCGGCCCGGCTGCGCGTGGCCGAAGTTTCCGAGCTCGCCTTGCGGGAAGCAGGTTTCTTGCGCGCGCTCTTTCCCGCCGCGGCAGCTTTCTTGGCCGGTACCTTGATACCGGCGCGGCGAGCCTCGGACAGGCCGATGGCGATGGCCTGAGAAGCCGAACGCGCACCGTGCTTGCCTTCGCGGATGTGTTCGATCTCCTCGCGCACAAACTCGCCGGCCTGCGTGCTGGCGGCCTTGCCCTCACGCTGGTCCTTGCGCGCGCGTGCCAGGGCGGTCTTGGAAGGCATGACGCTGCTCCGATGAAGGAATGAAAGCCGCATGCTGCCGGTGCCGCCGTGAAGCATGGGACAAAGCGATGCTAAGGCGTGTGGATTGCAGCGATGTGTTTGTCGCGGCGGTGGTGCGTGCAGCGTGCAAGAAACGGTTGCCGGCATGGCGGAGGCCGCGGTCGCGCACAGGGTGCGCTCCCACAACGGGTTGCTCCGGGCGTCATCAGGCGATCGCGCTGTCCTCGGCGGGATCTTCCGCGGCCACGAAGCCTCCGGTCTGGCGCTTCCACAAGCGGGCGTAGAGGCCGCCGTGCGCGATCAGCTCGGCATGCGTACCGGTTTCCACGATGTTGCCCTTGTCCATCACCACCAGCCGGTCCATGCGGGCGATGGTGGACAGGCGATGCGCGATGGCGATCACCGTCTTGCCGCGCATCAGCAGCTCCAGGCTGTCCTGGATGGCCGCCTCGGCCTCCGAATCGAGCGCCGAGGTGGCTTCGTCCAGGATGAGGATGGGCGCGTCCTTCAGCAGCACGCGAGCGATGGCGATGCGCTGGCGCTGGCCGCCGCTGAGCTTCACGCCACGCTCGCCCACATGCGCGTCGTAACCCACGCGCCCCTCGCCGTCCACCAACTGGGGGATGAACTCGTCCGCCCTCGCCTTGCGCACGGCCTCGATCACCTGCGCCTCGCCCGCATCGGGACGGCCGTACAGCAGGTTGTCGCGGATGGAACGGTGCAGCAGCGAGGTGTCCTGCGTCACCACGCCGATCTGGGCACGCAGGCTTTCCTGGTTGACGCTGGCGATGTCCTGCCCGTCGATGAGGATGCGCCCGCCTTCCAGGTCGTACAGGCGAAGCAGCACGTTCACCAGCGTGGACTTGCCCGCGCCCGACGGGCCCACCACGCCGATCTTTTCGCCGCCACGCACGTCGAGATTCAGGCCCGAAATGACGCCGCCCTTCTTGCCGTAGTGGAAGTGGATGTCATCGAAGCGCACGTTGCCTTCGGTGACTTCCAGCGGCATGGCGCCTTCGCGGTCCTGCACGGCGCGCGGCCTGGAGATGGTCTCGATGCCGTCCTGCACGGTGCCGACGTTCTCGAAGATGCCGTTGACCACCCACATGATCCAGCCGGACATGTTGTTGATGCGGATGACCAGGCCGGTGGACAGCGCAATGGCGCCCACCGTCACCTTGCCCTGACTCCACAGCCAGATGGCCAGCGCGGACGTGCCGACGATGAGGAAGCCGTTGAGCGTGGTGATCGCAGCGTCCATCGCGGTGGTAAGGCGCGTCATCGCACGCATGCGCGTGATCTGCTCGCCCATGGCATCGGCGACATACTGTTCCTCGCGCTGGGTATGCGCGAACAGCTTGAGCGTGAGGATGTTGCTGTAGCCGTCCACGATGCGGCCCATCAGGCGCGAGCGTGCCTCGGACTGCTTCCACGAGCGCTCCTTGGTCCGCGGCACGAAATACGCCAGCGTCGCCACGTAGGCACCCAGCCACAACACCAGCGGCAGCGCGAGCCAATAGTCCGCCTTGGCGAACATCACGATGGCGCTGCCCGTATAGATGGCCACGTACCAGATGGCGTCCACGATCTGCACCGCCGATTCGCGCAACGAGCCAGCCGTCTGCATGATGCGGTTGGCGATGCGCCCGGCGTAGTCGTTCTGGAAAAAGCCCAGGCTCTGGCGGATCACATAGCGGTGGTTCTGCCAGCGGATGCGGTTGGTGAGGTTGGGCACGATGGCCTGGTTCACCAGCAGGTCGTGCAGGCTCAGCAGCACCGGCCGCGCGATCAGCACCACGAAGCCCATCCACAGCAGCTCGCGCCCGTGCAGCCGGAAGAAATCCGCGGCCGGCGTGCCGTTGGCCATGTCCACGACGCTGCCGATGAAGCCGAACAGCGAAACCTCCACGATGGCCACGCCAAAACCCACCACCAACGCGGCGACAAATACCGGCCACACCTGGCGCAGGTAGAACACATAGAAGCGCCATACCGACTGCGGCGGCATGCCGTCGACGGGTTCCTTGAACGCGTCGATCAGCGATTCGAACCAGCGGAACACCATGGGGATCGTCCTTGGGAAACGGCAATGCGCAACAGCTTGTGAGTGAAGGCTGGGGACGGGAGTTTCAAGCAGTGCGGCGGTCCTTTCTCTCCCTGTAGAAGCGCACCCAGAG
>NZ_DASRZX010000137.1:0-47575 GCF_035685885.1 Dyella sp.
GCCCGCGATATCCAGGCGCAGCAGGGCAACGTCGACGTGTATGCGTTCGACGAACGTGGTGTTTCGACACTGGGCCTTCGACTGATCGAAGGCCGCGATTTCCGGGCGGACGACGTCACCGACGGCAGCTTCAACCGCGCACCGTTGCCGCCGGTAGTCCTCATCACGCGTTCGCTTGCCGAGCGCCTGTTTCCCGGACGTTCGGCACTGGGCCAGACCGTTTTCCTGACGCCCGAGCCTGACCGTCCGCTGCGTGTCATCGGCGTGCTGGATCACCTGCAGACAAACGGTGCCGCTGCGACCGTCGATCATTCCGCCGCGGAAGATTCGCTGGTGCTGCCGATGATCGACCATGGTCCACGCGGTCTTTACCTCGTCCGTGCACGCCCGGGCCAGCTGGCACAGGCCATGCCTGCGGCCGGCTTGGCGCTGCGCCAGGCAAACGCCCAGCGAACCTTCGGCAAGCTGCGACCGCTGGCTGATGTCCGCGCGGCGGCCTACGAGCGCGACCGTGCCATGGCGATAACACTTGCGGTGATCTGCGCCATCCTTGTTTTCGTCACGGCGCTCGGCATCGTGGGCCTCACGGGTTTCTGGGTGGAACGGCGCAAGCGCCAGATCGGCATCCGACGCGCGTTGGGTGCCACGCGCGTGGCGGTAGTGCGTTATTTCCTCCTCGAGAACGCCTTGCTGTGCGGTGTGGGCGTGGTTATCGGTGCCGCTGCGGCTTGGGGACTGAACCTGTGGCTTGGTGCACGGTATGGCGTGCCTCCCTTGCCGGTGTGGATGATCGTTGGCAGCGGGTTGGCGATACTCGTCATTGGGCAGGCATCCGCTTCCTTTCCTTCCACACGGGCGTCGCGCGTCGATCCTGCGAAGGCGGTTCGCGCATGCTGAGGGCGGGAAGGGCCCGCGCCCTTTCCAGTCCACCACATCACCGATAGCCCACCCATATCCAGAAAGGGTTCGCAACTGAGGAAGACATGCCGGAAGAAGGGCGGATGCATAGGCGTGATTCGTTCGCCTCGCATGTGCCGTAAAGCTCTGATCGACGATGGCTGTAGCTCAGTGGTTTGATCGCCATGAGGCGGTTATCAATTCGTCGTGTGCCGAGGCTCTATGGAATATTCAGGCGCGCTATATTCCGTATCGGATGGCGCATCGGCCATTGCAAGGGATTTCACTATGACGAGATGGATCGGGCTGGCCGTGGGGCTGGCAGCAGGGGTGTGTGCAGAACGTGCACTCTGACCCCCTGTTTTGGTTCGCTCCCGGGGTATGCGCGCCGTGCGTCGCACAGAGTCTCGGGCTGGTGGCCCACCCTTCAGTGGCTCGGTCCACGTGCGGTCCTGCGAACAATACGGGTGCCGACGGTTGCGACCTCTCAGAGTCACAGGCTCAAGGCCCAACCCCACTCCCGGCCTGCGGCCGTCGACATGATCAAGCGAAGGCGCGATGCAAATCGAAATTCGTGCCTCGTGCAGCATGTGATAACAAGCCTGCGCTCCTCCGTAAATTTACCAATATCTGATCAGTACTCTTTCGGTTGCCAATGCACATGGGTCAATGCAGGCTTATGGAGCGCCACCCAGCGCATTCGTGCATCGGACCATGAAAAGGAGCTGGAGCCATGTGGCAACAGTGGAACTTTCGCCGGTTTCTTTATTCCTTACGCGTACTAGCAATAGCTGCGCTGCTCGCCGTCCCGGCGACGGCCCTTTTGCCCTTGAAAGCAGGGGCGCAGTCGACCAATCCAAACACTCAATCGCAAGGCGCGAAGCCCAACATCCTGGTGATTTTCGGCGACGACGTAGGCATCGCCAACCTCAGCGCCTACACGATGGGGGCGGCCGGGTACCGAACCCCAAATATTGATCGTATCGCCCGCGAAGGCATGATTTTCACCGACTATTACGGCGAGAACAGCTGCACGGCGGGGCGATCTGCCTTTATTACGGGGCAATCGGTATTTCGCACGGGACTTTCTAAGGTTGGCTTGCCTGGTGCCTCCGTTGGCATCCAGGATCGTGACATCACGATTGCTCAGGCGCTGAAACCACTGGGCTACGCCACCGCGCAATTTGGAAAGAATCATCTCGGTGACCAGGACCGGTTCCTGCCGACAAAGCACGGCTTCGACGAATTTTTCGGCAATTTGTATCACCTCAATGCCGAAGAGGAGCCCGAGAGGCCGTACTGGGATAAGAACAACCCGGACTTCCTCAAATTTTACAACCCACGCGGTGTGCTCCATACCTATGCGGACGGCAAGATCGAAGATACGGGGCCTTTGACCAAAAAGCGCATGGAAACCATTGATGATGAGACCACCGGGGCGGCGATCTCATACATACAAAAACAAGCCAAGGCAAACCAGCCTTTCTTTGTTTGGATGAACTTCACGCGCATGCATGTGTTTACCCACGTGCGACCCGAGTACACCGGAAAGGCTGGCATGGGGCCGGGGCATGAATACGCCGACGGTATGTGGGAAATGGATCAGAACGTCGGCAAGCTACTTAAAACGCTGGATGATGCCGGCGTCACGAACAACACCATTGTTATCTTCACCACAGATAACGGGCCTAATTTCTTCACGTGGCCCGATGCGGCGATGACGCCTTATCGCAGTGAAAAGGACTCCAATTGGGAGGGGGCTTTTAGAGTGCCGGCCATGATTCGCTGGCCTGGGCATATCAAGCCAGCAACGGTCTCCAATACGCTCATCGCGGCTTTGGATTGGTTCCCGACGCTGCTGGCTGCGGCGGGAAATGACGACGTGGCTGCGCAGCTTCTCAAAGGTTCGAGCATCGGAGGAAAAAACTTCAAGGTGCATTTGGACGGCTATAACTTCCTCCCCTATCTGACCGGAAAGACAAATGTTGGTCCGCGAAATGAGTTCTATTATTTCGATGACGACGGATTGTTGGTGGCGATGCGTTACGACGTTCGCTTGCCCGGAGCGTCGATACCCGATGCTTACAAGGTGGTCTTCTGCGAGCAGCGAACGCCTGGGTCGCTTGCGATATGGAAGGACCCATTTACCTGCATGCGGGCGCCCGATCTGTACGACCTGAAGACCGACATGTACGAACGTGCGAGCATCGGCCCGACTAACGGCTGGAACACTTGGCAGACAGAAAACGTCTATTTGTTGATCGAAGGGAATCGACGGGCCATCAAATTCCTCGAAACCTTCAGGCAATACCCGCCGAGTCAATTGGCTGCGAGCTTCACCATTGACCAAATCGAAGACAGCTTAAAGCGTCAATTGGCGGCCGGTCTGGACAGTGGCGGTGGCAAAGGCAAGTAGCAATACGCAGCCTTGAGGATCTGGAGTCACGACGGTTGCACCTTCGGGCGCGATCTAACGGGGTTTGGATAGAGCGCGGGCCCCAGGCCCGCGTTTTTTGTGGCAAGGCTGAGACATGCGGCTTGGTGCTGGGAATAGGTCCGCTCTCTAGCAAAATGGCGCGGAGGTAGTTAAGGGGCGCGGTGTTGCTGGCATTCCTCTCGCACAGGCCGCCCCGGTGACCGCTGTGAAACAGGACGCTTCAGGTGCTTCTCGAGCATGGCGAGAAAGATGGGCGATCCACGGCCTTCTCGCGACGCAAGCGCTCGAGGATGCGCGGCAATTCACGCGCCAGGCTCGATTTCAGACCAGCGATGACCGCGCGCGAATACAAGTCGATGGCCAAGCGAAGCCTAATCAGGGCTGCGGGCCGCCAGGCAAAGTTCAAATCAACTTTTCGAACTCCGGCCCGTTCTTTCGCTCAATGCGTTTGAGGTGGTGCGTAGGTGTTTCCTAGCTCCAGCGTGGTGACATATGGGCCATTCCAGTCGCGTTCGAAGATCTGCGTCAGCGTTTTGGCTGGACCAGCGCCGTGCACAAATACCGACGCGTCCACGGTGTTGTTGAAATAGCTCCATTCCCAGTTACCCGTGCCGATGTAGCTACTGCGATCATCGGCGGTGGCATATTTCGCATGCTCGACGCGTGCGTAGGCGATAAAACCCTGTGGCGACGGGGGCAGTTGGCTGAACTTGATGCTGATATTGGGTGTTGCCGCCAGACTTTTCAGGTAGGACTGCATCGGTTCGCGCAGTGCCCAGTCCGCCACGATGATGCGTATTTGCACACCGCGTGCAGCCGCATCGCGTAATGCGGTATCGACCTCCGGCCACCAGCCCTTGGGGCCATATTGACGAATTGCTGAAAGCGTCATTACCTGGATGCATAGCGTGTGCTGGCTCGCATGGATCATCTCTACCAAGGCGGGCTGTTCCGCAGTGACCCACGACGGCGACAGCGCTGGCGGGCTGAAGGCGGGAAAGACGGTGAGCGGGTCCTTGCTGGTGCCGTCCAGGATAATTGGGTCGCTCGATGTAACTGGAGCGAAGGATGGGGGCGTCATTGCACGCTCGGCTGCTTTGGCCAGGTTGGGGTGGCTGGCCAGCTCCCAGTGGAAATCGAACGCGGCATCGAAGGTCTGGGCAAGGCGCGGATCGACGATTCGCACGCCGATCTCGTGAATCTGATCCATGGCACGCCAGTCCCAGTTCTGGCTGCCGACGAAGACGGCGTTGCCATCGACCACCATGTACTTGGCGTGCAGCACACCGCCAGTCAGCGTATCCATCGGTAGTACGCGCACTTCGATACCGGCGTGGGCGCTTAGTCGTGTCACGCTATCGTGGTTGTCCTTGAGAAAGGCCTGGTCGACAAGTACGCGAACCTTCACGCCGTGGCTTGCGCGGTCCACGAGGGCATCAAGCACCGGTGACAACGGGCTGTTGGCTTTGTCGGCGATATAAAAGGCTTCAATGTCGATGTTGTGCTGGGCGCGCCCGATCATGTCGAGCCAAACGCTTTGGGTACGCGGTACACCGGGTTCGCCGTAGCTGGTGGCCTCGGGCACGCTCTCGACAATCTGAAAATCCGTCGCGTGTCGCATCGAAGCGGCATGGGCGGCCGGCGTGGAGATAAGCAGGCAAACGCAGAAAATGCACGCGCCAAATAGCTGCTTACCTGCCGCGAGAACGAGGCGCACGTGCTTGTCTTTGCGCGCGCGTGCCATGCAGTTATAGGCGATATGGGGAGATACCATGGGATTCGGGGGCTGCCGGTCTAGTGTCTCAAGCGACGGTTAGCTGGATGGGGTGTGCGCTTTGCGGCGCCCACCCCATCCCGGGCGTTACTGATGGCCGTTGGTGAGTTCAGCGGCCAGACGGGGCAGTTTGTAGACCTTGCGTACAGCCTCGACGATGGCTGCGGTGTCTACGGCCACCGCTCGATTCGTACTGCCATCGAAGGTGAAGTCGCCGCCGAGGGAGTGAATGTTGCCGTCGAAGATCAGGCCTACGGCATGGCCTTCACGGTCGATCACCGGGCTGCCGGAGTTGCCACCGATGATGTCGTTATCGGTGACGAAGTTCATTGGCGTAGAGAGATCGAGCGATGATTTGGCACGGAGCCAGCTATCAGGCAACTTGAACGGATCGGCATCGGTGGCGCGACGGTAGAGTCCGGCGACGTCGGTGAATGGCGGCACAGGCGTGCCTTTCTCGTTCCAGCCGACCACCTTGCCGTAGGACAGTCGCAGGGTGAACGTGGCATCCGGATAACGTGATGTGCCGTCGCGCTCGAAGCGTGCACGCGCAATCATTTCGGCGGCTTTCTTGGAGGGTGCTTCTACTTCGTCCTCGTACTGCTTGCGCAGGCGCCTCGCTTCCGGATCGATCTGGCGTGCCAGCAGGATCATCGGATCGTTCGATGCCGCAACGGCTTGGGCGCCGCCATTCCACATTTGCATGCGTAAGGTTGGGTCCGCCAATTTGCTGCCACTCACTAAGGCATGGGCAAGTTGGTCGGGAGACTTCGTGCCGAGCACTTCATGCACAAAGCTATCGTCGGCACCTAGACTCTGGCGCATTTTTTCCAAGGTCCAGGCAAGGCGAGTTTCCTCGTACTGCGGATAGATTGGCGCAGTCGATGCCAGCGCTTGCTGCAAGGCCGGCAGATTGGCGTCGCGGAAATTGGGTAGCCGGACAGCGTCGGGCTTGTTGCGTTCATCGGCGCCACGTACCAGCAGGCGTGCGTCAGCGAAAAGTTGGCTACCGAAGCCACGCCCACTTTCGATCATGCTGTAGCGATCGCGCAGTTCTGCACCGCGTTGTTGCGCTTTCTCCAACATGGCCCAGGGATCGCCGTAGGCAGCCCGGCGCTTGCCGTCGGCGGCGATCCATTGGCGCAGCGCGGCATCTTCCTGTTGCTTCTTGGCGATAAAGTTCTCGTCGCTAAGCGTTTCAAGCCATCCCTTGAACACCTTCAGTGAATTGTCGGCACCGAACAGAGCGTCCTGTGCTTCTTTGATCTGCTGCTCGCCGAGACGACTGTACTGCCATAGCTGTCCACGCGACTCGGAAAGATAGCCGTAGTACGGCGTGAGGATGTGGTCGCGCAGATAGGCCAGCGACGTCCACGGCGTTTCGCGCTGGGTAGCACCGGGGTTGCCGACTACGAAGGTAAGTTCGCCTTCCTTGGGGCCGTGAACGTTGAACTTCAGGTATTGCGGCGTCTTTGCCGGCTTGCCGTCGATATAGGCGCGGAAGAAAGTGACGTCGAGGTCGTAGCGGGGGAAGTTGAAGTTATCTGGGTCGCCGCCGAAGAAGGCAATGCCTTGTTCGGGCGCAAACACCAGGCGCACGTCCTGATAGCGACGATACTTGTAGAGCGCATAGCGTCCGCCGTGATACAGCGTAACGACATCGCAGCGCCAGGTGGTGGCATCGCCGCCCACACATTCCTTTTCCAGCGCACTATGGATGGCACGTTCGGCCTTGATACGCTCGGCGCCGTCCTTGCCCTGCGTGGCGGCGTTCACCCGATCGGTCACATCGGTGATCTTCTCGAGTTGATTGAGCTCCACTTCCGGGCACTTGGGTTCTTCTTGTTTGGCGGCATAGCCGTCCTGCATGTAGTTGGCCGTGCTGGATAGTTGCGACAGGCAGCTGTTAGCACAGTGATGGTTGGTCATCACCAGGCCATCGGCCGACACGAACGAGCCCGAGCACCCCTCGGCCAGGCGCACGGCTGCGTGCTGCACCAGGTCGATCCATTGCGGGCTCGGCGTGAACCCGTAGGCTGATTGCATCTGCTGCACAGGCAAGTGATCGAGCGTCCACATGCCTTCGTCGGCGATGGCGGCGCCCGTGCCGGTTATGAGTACGCCGCCTAGCGCGGCACAGATGATTCGCTTCATGCCCATCTCCCCATCGATTGATGACCTGCGATGCAGGTCTGCTGAGTTCGATCCGGCGCTCCGGATGACGTGATCCGTTGTTACGGTGCAGCCTTAGTGCGAGTGGCGGCGGCCATGGTGGGCCGGGTCATGCTGAGTGATTGACCCGGCTCAGTGTTGATGTCCCCACAGGGTGGCCCACCACATAAACGCCATGCCTGCGGCGACTCCCAGCGCCGGAACAAAGCGTTGACCTCGGCCGATGTTCTGCCACAAACCCGGTAACACATCGCCGCAGGCAAGGTAGATCGTCGTGCCGGCGGCTAGCGCCAGGCTTGTATCTAGAAAGGCTGCAGAGTGGCCGGCCAATGCCATGCATAGTGCGCCTAGTGGTATGGCGGCCGTGGTGAAGACGGTCAGAAGGAAGGCGCGCCGCGGGCTATAGCCTCCGGCCACCAGCACACCGGCATTGCTCATTTCCCTGGGCAATTCATGCGCCATGATGGCCAGCGCGATAACAAAGCCCAGGGTATGGTCGATAGCGAAGCTGGCTCCTATGACGATGCCATCGACCAAGTGATGGAGGGTGTCGCCGACGATATCCATGCGAGCGAATATGGCTGTCGTTGTTGGCGTGCTTAGCGCGCGCACCACGCACTCAATGCACAAGAAGCCAAGTAAACCCAGTGCGATACCTCCGCCTATCCAGCTTGTCGGCATACCGTGCGCCAAGGCTTCGGGAAGCATGTGCATTAGCGCATCGCCGAGCAGTAAACCGGCCGCGGATGCCTGCAGCCAGGGCAGCCATGCGCGTAGGCGCCGTGCCGGCAGCCACACCACAAGCCTTGCTGCGAGCGATGCCGCAGCGACGGTGATGCTGGCAAACAAGGCACTTGTGAGGTCGGACTCATGTGACATCGCGTGCCCCTTCCAGCCAGTGGGACGCCGTCGGGCTCAACATGAATAGAGGCAACGATGCGTGTTTCATGGTTAATGAGCAAAGGCGATGGTGCATTCGATGTCTTGAAGCTCTTCCGCATGACCTCGGTCACCGGCGGCTTCGTCAACGCGTCCGCTGAGTAAAATGAAGCCCTCTTCTCCCTTGGGGGAGTAAGCGCCAACCACCGCGAGGCTATGTGCAGCCATGCGGTCGCCGCGGGGCAGCGACGCGGCCAACGATTTGAACGGATCGAGGGGCAGGGTGCTTCCGCTCACCCATCTCGCCTGATAGCGATGCTTGGCTGGCGGCAACGGTTCGGCCAGCGGTCGCCATTGCTCGGAGAGAGTGGGCACTAGGCGTTGCAGTACTTCGTGCACATCCGGACGTACACAGTCGATATGGATATGCAGCTGATCCTGTGTGCGGCCATAGGCGGAGTTGATCGCCAGACTCATGGCGTCACGTGGGATGGGTTGGTGCAGTGCTGCTTCCACGTAGAGACGAGCATTCCAGGCGGCGGCGACATAGTTGGGTGTATCGGCCGCCTCTAACACGGGGCTTTCGATGCCGGAGATGCGGGCTAGTGGCAACACCAGATATTGGAAGCGTCCGGTGTGATCCTTGAAGACGGCATAAGAACCTGAGCCGTCAGGGCCGGCCACTACCTCGGTGCAAGGTGATGGCGGATAGACCTGATGTTTGGCCGCGATGGCACAGGAGTCATGAATCAGCGTCCATAAGTGATCGCGAGGGACCTCAAGCGCGTGAGCCGGCGACAGGCACCATGCAATCGGGGTCCAGCCTGCCGCTAACCAGGAGAAGTTCAGCGTGCGCTTGCGTCGCCTGGCCTGCGATGCACTCCGATGTGGCCAGTACCGGAATCCTTTAGGCGCTGAGGCTTTCATGCAGGGTGACATTGACCAATGATCAAACAAGAATGAAACGTTATAACATAACTATACAAGCCACCAATAGCGCCGGCGCTGACGTTCTTGCGTGGGGATGGTCAGCGTTATGGGCTATACAGGCAGGTTGGATCCGCTGGTGGCCAGCACCGTCATCGATCACTGGGAGCGGGGTATCTGGCTCATACGGCGGACGGCGACAGTGCACTGTTCGCTGGTGGGGATGGACCCATGGCGTAAGTCATGGCGTCCTATCTGATTGATACGTTATAACATTGCTTTCACGCCAGACCACGCCACTCAACGCCATGTCATCAGCCCGCAGAGCCTTACCCTTGTTCGCCAGCGAATCGTCTTCGCCGCCGCACCCAGCGGGCGTCGTCACACGATGAGCCAAGGCATCCGAGTCCAGCGCGTCGTAGCGCCGTGGGTCTACGCCGTCGCCGCGATCGGGGCTTTTGTTCTTTCGATGACTGCCCTTGCGTTGGCTCCGCTTGCCTTGCGGTTGATGGGATTGGCGCTGCTCTTTTCGGCGACCGGTTTGTTTGTCGAAGCCTTGGTGAGCCGAGTGCGTCGGCGCGCCGAGCCCTGGATCGGACCGATGCGGGCGATGGTCTATCCCAAGCTTCCAAGGCAACCGCTACTGGCTCAGGTGGTATTGCTGGAGCGTCGGGCTCGCGCGCGACTCGACGCCATCGACTGGATTGGTGACTGGGCGCCTGGCGCTGTCGCTGTGCTCGGTAATGCGTTGGTGCTCGACGCGACCGTGAGTTTTCTGCGCGCCCCTGGCTGGACGGCCAGCCAGCCTCCTCTATGGGGCGCCATCGTGCTTTTGGCGGCCACCATTCCGCTGGTGTTTCTCCAGCGCGTCGCCATCGCAAACGCCGTTTCCCCGGGACCAGGCATTGAGGTGGCCGTCCGAGTGCCGCTGGTCGCGGCGTTGCTGGGCGGTGGTGCCACGCTGTTCGCGGCCCAAGGATATGCGTGGGCCAATACGCTCTTGTATGCCGTCGCGGCCATTCTTGTGGTGGCGACCATCGAAGCGCTCTTGCGTGCCATCGCCCAGGTGTTTCTGCCCCTGGGTCCGTTTGCAGCACGCCAGAATCCCGCGTTGCCTTGGTCGCCTTCGCTCCTGAAATGGGGTTGGCCGCAAGCGGGAAGGGCAGCGCAATGGCTAAGAAATACCTATGGCATTGACCTCGCCCGGAGCTGGGTGCTGGCCTTCATGGTGCGTGCCATACCGCCCGTTACGCTATTGGTGATGCTCCTGGCATGGCTGTCGACGGCAGTGACAGTGCTGGGCGTGACCGAGCGCGCTGTGATCGAGCGACTGGGCGTGCCTGTCGCGGTGGAAGGTCCGGGCATGCATGTTCATTGGCCGTGGCCTGTTGGCCGCGCACGGCCGGTCGAACTGGGCGTCACCCATCAATTGCCCATCGTGTTTTCGGCCAAGCCGGGCGGCCGCCTGCTGGCAGAACTGGCCAGCGCGGGCGCATCGGATGCCGAAAGCGCCATGGGCGCCGAAGCCATTCCAGGGCCGACGGCGGATCGCCTGTGGGATGGTTCCCACCCCGGGGAGGCGAGTTACCTCATCGCCAGCCGCTCAGGGGACAGGGAAGGTTTCCAGATCGTCAATGTGGATTTGCGCGTGGTGTTTCGCGTCTCCGACGACGCGGATGGAGCGATGGCGTCGGTATATGGCGCCATCGAGCCGACATCGCTCATCCGTGCCACGGCAGGGCGATTGCTTGTCTCCCACTTTTCGTCGTCCACCTTGGATGAACTGCTTGGCGAGAATCGCGCGCAGTTCGTTGAGCGCTTCCGGCAGGACTTGCAGGCGCGCATGGCGGCACTGCACGCAGGCATCTCGGTCATCAATGTCGTGGTTGAAGCCATTCATCCACCCAGCGGTGCTGCTGCCGCCTATCACAATGTGCAGGCGGCTGGCGTGATCAGCGATGCCACGCGCTTCAAAAGCCTGGCGCACGCGTATGCGCTGCGAGGCACGGCTGCGGAGGACGCAACGCACGCTGTCAATCTCGCCCGCGCTGATGCGAGCGAGCAACTTGCCGCGGCGCAGGCGACGCTGACGACATTCCAGGCCAGCACAAAGAGCGCACGTGCAGGACCCGATGTCTTCCTGTTCGAGTCGTGGCTGACCCACGTGGGTACCGCACTCAATCGCGCGCATCTGACCATCATCGATCACCGCCTGGACGACGAAAAGGCCACACTGGACCTTCGCCCTGTCGCGGCCGGAACCGGGGGAGCCCTTTGAGCATCATCGAACCATCCTTCGCCTCAACTCGCTCCCGTATCGTCCGTTGGGCGGTTGCCATCATCGTCTTGATCCTTGCCGTGATTTCCGGGTGCGTCGTCATCGTGAGCCCCGGGGAGGGCGTCGTGGTTACCCGGCTCGGGCGGCCCGTTCGCGTGCTTTTGACGCCGGGGGCTTCGTTCAGATGGCCCATTCCGATCGAGTCGACCACGCCCGTGGACTTGCGCTTGCGAACCACGTCCAGTGGCCTGCAGGACGTGGGTACGCGCGATGGCCTACGTGTGCTCGTGCAGGCGTATGTGGTCTGGTCAGTGCCCGCACGCGCGGATGCGGCAGAGCTGTTCTTGCGTTCCGTGCAAAACGATCCCGATGTAGCGGCCTCGCAGCTGCGCAGCCTCATGGCGTCCTCGCTGGAAATCACCACCAGCAGTTTTGATCTGGCGCAGTTGGTGAATACGGATCCGGCCAAGGTACGCATCGACGATCTTGAGGACCGATTGCGCCGTCTGGTCGGTGAGCAAGCGCGTCGCGTCTATGGTACGGAGATCCGCCAGGTTGGCATCGAACGACTGACGCTATCCGCTGAGGCCTTGCAGGCCACCATTCAGCGCATGAAGGCAGAGCGCGATACAGTCGCGGCGCAGCGATCGGCGGAAGGCCAGCGCCAAGCCTCACAGATCGTTTCCGAAGCCGAGCGCGATGCGCGCATCACGCTTGCGAGCGCCAAGGCCGAGGCGGCGTCCATCGAAGCCGACGCGCAAACCAAATCGACCGCGATCTACCAGCAAGCCTACGCCACAGATCCCAAGCTCTACACGATCCTTCGCTCGTTCGACACGATGGATGCGGCTGTTGGCCCGGGTACGCGCATCGTGTTGCGCACCGATGCAGCACCGTTTCGCATGCTGGTCGATGGCCCCACACCTGGCGCGGGGACAAAAAAGCCATGACGGTAGCGCGCTCCACCGTCCTGGCCGAGACCTTGACCTGGTCTTTTCGGCTGCTGTTTGCCCTTGTCGCTGCACTGGCGGGATTGTGGCTCGTGCGTGGCATCCAGCGTGTGCCCCCGGAAAATCGCGCCGTCGTCATGCGCTTCGGGCAAGTCATTCGGACGGCGGGTCCCGGCTTGCTGCTCACATGGCCATCTCCCATCGACTCGGTTGTCCTGCTGCCTTCGCAGGGGCGACAGGTGCAGTTCGCGCCTGAGGCGCTGGAAAACCAGTCGCCCCTGGACGAGCGCGTGGCTGGCACCCCTGGCCAAGGGTTTGTCGCCTCGGACAACGCGCGCGACAACACGTGGTTTTTCTTGACGGGCGATGGTGCGGTGGTGCACCTGCGCACCATGTTGTTCTACCAGATCGATGATCCGGTGGCGTACATCACCGCAGGCGATCACATCGAGCCCATGCTTCGACGCGCGTTGATTGCGTCGGCAGTTCAACTGTGCGCCCGTCGCTCGCTTGACGGCATTCTTGTCGCTCGTCCCGAAGCGGCAGGCGCCCCCGGGCTTGTCGCCCAGCGTGAGCGGTTTGCATCCGAGCTGGTGAAGGCAGTGAACCGCCGCCTCGGCGAGGCGGCGGGCCAGGGCTTGGGTGCGGGCATCCAGGTCGCGCGCATTGATGTCGTCCCTTCCATTCCTGGCGGGGCCAAAGAATCGTTCGACAACGTGCTGGCCGTTGAGCAGCAGGCTGAGCGATCGCTGGCCGATGCGCGTACCACGGCGGAAGGGCGGCGCCAGATTGCCGAGCAGGGACGCCAGCAGCTCATCGACGAAGCGCGGGCGCGCGCTGAAGAGTTGGTTCGCACCGCGCAAGCGCGCTCCGCGCTCGTTTCGTCGTTGGGACGAGACCCGTCGGTCGACCGGCGCACTCTCGTCGAAAAGATCTATCGCGATCGCATCAAATCGTTGTTCGACATTGCAGGAAAGATCGACGCCGTGCCGGTGACGTCACACGCCCATACCTTCGTTTTCGGAACAAGCCCATGAGCGTCATGTCTGTCGATGCCAACACGCTGCTCTTGACCGGCACTGAGCGGCACCGATGGCGCCTGCGCATTGTGGCCGTCCTTCTCGCCGCGGGCATCCTGATGTTTTCGTTTGCGCTATCCGCGCTGTCGCCTTCACGGGTGGTGGAGGTGGCGTTGCTGCAAGCCATAGCGGCACTGCTGGTGGCGGGGCCTGCGTTCGCAGCCGCTGTTCGCAGCCTCAACCAACCCGACCTGCACGGCGTGGTGGACCAACTGGTTGCCTTGGCGATCCTTGCATGTCTCGTTTCAGCAAACTTTGTCACTGCCACGCTGCTGCCGGTCATCATGCTGGTCGGCCAGATGCTCGAAGATCGCTCGTTGCTTGGAACGCGCGAAGCGGTGGAGGCGCTTTCGGCACTCACTGCGACCACCGCGCGACGCATCCGTGGCGACGAGGTTTACACGGTTCCCGTTGAGACCTTGGTCGCTGGCGACGTCATCGAAGTCCGCCCGGGCGATCGCGTGCCTGCCGATGGCGTGGTGTTGTCGGGCACGGCAAGCGTCGACACGGCATCGCTGACGGGTGAATCGATACCGGTCGAGGTGGCGCGCGGCGATACCGTATTCGGCAGCTCACTGAGTCTCAACGGTTTGCTTCATCTGCAGGTGTCGCGCGTGGGCTCGCAGTCGGCGCTGGGTCGCGTGGTGGCGCTCATGCAGGACGCGGAGCGCAGCAAGCCACCAATAACTCGGCTGCTAGAGCGCTATGCCGGACGCTATCTGGTACTGGTGATCCTCATCGCGCTGATGCTGTGGTTCACCACGCAGAACACCGGAGCGGTATTGGCCTTGCTCGTCGCGGCGTGTCCTTCGGCGATGGTCTTGGCCGCTCCTTCGACCGCGCTTGCCGCTGTCAGCGTGGCGGCCCGGCACGGGGTGCTTGTGAAGAGCAGCGTGGTGTTCGAACGGCTGGCCGAAGCCGATGCACTGATCGTCGACAAGACGGGCACGGTCACCACCGGGCGCCTGCGGGTGGTGCGGTTGCAACCGACCGATGGTGCCGATGTCGTACGACTGGAGGCGGTAGCGGTTGCGCTGGGTACCGCCAGCAGCCATCCCGTTGGGCGCGCGATTGCCCATCTCGGGGCTGCGCCGGCCACACTTGATGACGTGCAAGAGGAAGCAGGCTTCGGGATGCGTGCCCGCAGCGACCAGGGTGTCGTGCTAATGGGGCGCGAGTCGCTGTTGGCGCGACATGGCGTGCTGGTGCACGAGCCACCACGCCACGACGGTCCGGTGGCCGCCGTGGCCGAAGGGGGGCACCTGTTGGGTTGGGTGTGCCTGGCTGACGAAGTGCGTGATCGCGTCGCCGAGACGCTGACAGCACTTCATGGGTTGGGCCTGGGCCGGCAAGCGTTGTTGACGGGTGATCGCCAGGTCGAAGCTGATCGCGTGGCCGCGCTGGTGGGGCTGGAAGAAGTTGTAGCCGGTGCGCTGCCTCCCGACAAGCTGGCCTTTGTGCAAACGGTGGTGGCTGATGGCGGTAAACCGCTGGTGGTCGGTGACGGCATCAACGACGCACTGGCCTTGCGGGCGGGTCTGGTCGGCATGGCGATGGGAGGGCAGGGCAGTGACATCGCGCTCGCGTCGGCGGACATCGTGCTTACAGGCGATGACTTTTCACGCGTCGCCACGGCGGTCCGGCTTGCGCGTCGCACGCGTCGCACGCTTCGGGTAAACCTGGGACTGAGCGCGGCCTGGACCCTGGCCCTGGTCATCCTTGCGATTACCAGCGGATGGGCTGCCAACGGCGCGTTGGCAGCCGCGGTCCTTCAGAACGTGGGTGCGTTCGTCGTGATCGCCAACTCGGGGCGTCTTATGAAGTTCACGGAAGCCTGAGGTTTCGCCCGAGCGCCCTTGCGAAACACGGCAGTCATGTGGCGCGGCGCCTATAACGGACTGGAATGGGCGAGCAAGTACATGCAGGTCGATGCGACGCGCGGGATGTGCGCACTGCTTGGATCTGTCACGGCAGCATGCGTGCTGATGGTGGTTGCCGCGGACCGGCGAAGTCTCGCGCTGCAGTGTGTGGGCGACGTGACCATGCCCGACGGCACGTACCGCGGAAGAAGGCTGGCGAGGGTGGGTAGGTGTCGTGTATGGTACGTTATAACATTGCAATTCGGGGCGCGATCCATGAAGGCATGCACGACGGTTCTCACTACCCTCCTGTTGCTGAACCCGCTGGTCAGCACGGCACAAGAGAGACACCTCGGCCCGCACGTGCATGGCCAAGCCAGCGTCAACGTGTCGATCGATGCCCGCGAAATGGACGTGGCAGTCAGCCTGCCAGGTCACGATGCCGTTGGCTTCGAGCATCCGCCGGGCTCGCCAGCCGAGCGCGCTGCCGTGGATAAGGCCACCGCCACGCTCAATCAGCCGACCTGGTTCGTCCTGCCTGCGGCGGCGCACTGCACGCTCGCTTCGGCAAAGGTGTCTCCACACGGATTTGGCGATGCCGCGGAACCGGGCGGTCACGCGGATTTCGATGCGACCTACCGTTACACGTGCGGCATGCCGGACCAGCTTGATCATCTGGACGTCCGTTTGGCATCGGCGTTTCCAGCGGTTCAAAAAATCGTCGTCAACCTTATCGCGGCAGCCGGAAGCAATCAGCAGACCCTGCACGGAACGACCACACGAGTTGACATCCAGCAATGAGCACGGCGCAGCCCTTGCTACGAACGCGTGCGCTTCGACATTGCTGGCCTCACGGCGGCCACGTGCTTGCCTTGGAGGATTTGACGGTGGCGCGAGGGCAGACGCTGTTTCTCCATGGGCCTAGCGGCAGTGGCAAGAGCACGCTGTTGGGACTGCTCGCCGGCGTGCTTGCGCCATCCTCGGGCGACGTCCACATTCTAGACGCGTCGTTTGGATCCATGTCGGCAGCAGTGCGCGATCGGTTTCGTGCGAATCACCTTGGCTACATCTTCCAGCAGTTCAACCTTCTGCCGTTCCTCACGCCGGTTGAAAATGTGTTGCTCGGATGCGCCTGGTCGGCTGAACGCAGCAAGCGTGCCGGCGGCACACATGCGCGAATGGTGGAAGAGGCGCAACGACTGCTCGCCGCGCTCGGCCTGGGTGCACACATCTGGTCGCGGGCAAAGACCGGCGAACTCAGCGTGGGGCAACAGCAGCGCGTGGCTGCGGCACGAGCACTTATGGGTGGACCTGAGCTTTTGCTGGCCGACGAGCCAACCTCTGCGCTTGATGCATCGAGCCGCGACGCCTTTCTGAAATTGCTGTTGGATGAGTGTGGTCTTCACGGCACGAGCGTGGTGTTTGTCAGTCACGACATGGCCTTGGCCCGCCATTTTGACCGCTCCGTTGCGCTGGCCAGCGTGCCCCAGGAGTCGTGAATCATGCGGCTGCTTTCCTTGACGCTAAAAAGCATGCGCCAGCGCAAGGCCGGCGTGGCACTCACTATCTTTACCGTCGCATTGAGCGTGTTTCTGTTGCTCGGCGTCGAACGCGTACGGACCGATGCTCGACAGGGTTTTGCCAGCACAGTATCGGGCACCGACCTCCTGGTGGGTGCGCGCAGCGGCCCGGTCACCCTGCTGCTTTATGCGATCTTCCACGTGGGTGAGGCCACCAACAACATCACCTGGAAAAGCTATCAGGATATCCGGTCGATGCCAGAGGTGGCCTGGACCGTGCCACTTTCCCTTGGCGACTCGCACCGCGGTTTTCGCGTCACAGGCACGACGTCCGACTTTTTCGTCCACTATCACTATGGGCGTGGCAACCCCCTGGCCTTCGCCCGTGGTCGGCCTTTTTCGGACCTCTACGACGCGGTCATTGGCTCAGAGGTTGCACGCCAACTGCACTACAAGGTGGGCGACCGTATTGTCTTGTCGCACGGCTTGGGCGGAGCCAACCTGGCCAGCCATGCGGACAAGCCGTTTCGCATCAGCGGCGTCCTGTCGCCGACGGGTACGCCTGTGGATGCATCCATCGCCGTCAGCCTGGAGGCCATCGAGGCCATCCATGTCGATTGGCACTCCGGGATCCGGCTGCCGGGCATGGAGGCGTCGGCAGATCAGGCCCGCCATATGGATCTGACGCCCAAGGCCATCACCGCGACGCTAGTCGGCCTGCACTCGCGTCTCTCCGCATTCGCGGTGCAAAGCGCCATCAACGACTATCCGGAAGAACCCTTGCTGGCTGTGCTGCCAGGCGTCGCGTTGGGTGAGTTGTGGCATCTGGTAGGCACCGCTGAAAGCGCGTTGCGCGTGGTCAGTGCGATGGTGTTGCTTGTGGGCATGTCCGGGATGCTGACTGCGTTACTGGGGATGCTGGGAGAACGACGCCGGGAGATGGCTGTGCTGCGCGCCGTCGGCGCTTCCACCAAAGCCGTGTTCGCACTGCTCGTCATGGAAAGCACGCTCCTGACGGTCGCCGGCATGGCCGCGGGCGTGCTTCTGCTTGATGCCATCACAGCCATCGCCCATAACTATCTCCTGGCCACCTTGGGCTTGGTCATCGACCAGAGCCCGGCGCCGGGTGAATGGCCGCTCCTCGTGCTCGTGCTCGCCCTGGGATCGCTGGCTGGATGCATCCCGGGCTGGATTGCTTATCGCCGTTCGCTTGCTGACGGTCTTCAGGTGCGCCTCTGATGAAAACCCACAGTATCTTCGTTGCCCTGGCAGTCATTGCCCTTTCGGGCTGTAGCGGAACCGATCAAGCGGGCTCGTCCACACCGGCGCGTGCTGCCACGTCGGCGCTCGCTTCCGCGCAAGCGGCGGCCGATGCTACCCGAGCCGCACGTGCCAGGGCGCAGGCCGACGGCGTCGAAGCCGCAAAGGCATTCGATGCAGCATACGGCTCGCCCAAGGCTGCACCCACGCCAGACGCCTCCTTGCTCGGCCCGCGCGACGAAAACGGATACGCAAACCTTGACTGGAGCCACATGGTTCCGCCCGAAGACATCAAGACGTTGGAGAACGCGCCGCCGGTGCTGCATGTCGGTAACCAGCGCATGAAGCAGATCGGCACCTTGCACACGGTGGGGGCGCTCAACAACCAGAAGGTCAAGCTCTCAGGCTATGTTGTGCCGCTTGAATCCGACGACGACGGCAAGATGGTGGAATTTTTCTTTGTGCCGTTCTATGGCGCCTGCATCCATGTACCGCCACCGCCGCCGAACATGCTCATCCATGTGAAGCTTGTCAAAGGCATCGACACGCCAAGCCTGTATAGCCCGTTCACGCTCAAGGGCGTATTGCGCACCGAAGTCACGCAGAACGCGATGGCTGCGTCCGCCTACGATATGGTCGACGCTTCGCTGGGCACCTACCGCGAAGCCGATGCGGACGCTGACCGGCTGCGCCAAGCCTTCGAATGAGCGGGCATGGCGCTCCCATTTCATGGGCATGCCCGGTGTTCGGTGTGCCGATAGGCGCTGCCCTCGCAAAACCCAACCCGAACCTGGTAAAGCGCCTACGCAAGGTCACTTTTTTCGAGGATCACCTTGCAGGTCATCGCCAGCAGCAAAGCGTTGTCCACGCCCAGCACACCATGGTCCGCGATCCCGTGGCTAGACAACATTTGTTACATCCTTTCCCGAGCCGGTCGCGAGTGGCGTAATGAGGGGCTGGCTTCTCACCTTGGGACTTGCCGTTGCGGCAGTGCCTGCCGTAATAGCCGTTATCGAGTCGAATGCTCGGATCGGTGGCCGGGTGCCGTCACCTATGCAGGCTACGGTGTCTTCTTCCGGCGGGCGTTCTCCCATGCCGATCGTCGTCGCCGGCGAAGAGGCCATCCGGGTAGGCTCGCGCATGCAGGCGAACCAAGACATTGGCAATGACGTCATTTTCCTCATCATGGCTACCCTGCGCAGGCGCTGTCACCCAACGCTTGCCCACGATTTGCCGCGTATGGCCGTCATAGCGCGCCTTCCTGTGCTATCGCCAGGCGACGGAACGGATCGGTATTCCGAGGATCTCCGGCATGACATCACGTTCACAGTCAACGAGATCGCACGGCGCGCCGCATGTTCGCAACCTTTGGCACTTCGGATCGGCAGCTACAGCAGCGTGCTGGACCCGGAGGCCTACGCGCGCGCATTCCCTGAAAGTTACTTTTCCCCAACGTCCGTCGAGACATCCAAGGAGGCGCAAGGCGCAAGCCTGGAGCAACGCGTGGCTGACAGCTGCACCGCCGTGGTTTACGCGAAGCTGCCCTTGGACAATGTGCATGCGTGGCAGTGTGCGGCTCTTCGCCGTAACGCGCGAGTCGCCATCTTCCGCGTGTGCCACACGGAAGGCACGTTGCCCGCACAAGCGGCATCACACATTCAACGTCTCATCGACGCAATGCCTTTGACATGCCAATAGTCACAGAGCGCCCCATGACTGCCTGACCTCGTTGATCCAGCGTTTTCCCAGGCGTCACGAGGATTCATGAGCAGGGCTGGCTGTAACGGGCGAAGGTTCGATGCTTCATCGTCAAGGGGCCCGGCGTGGAGTGTCTCAGTACCACGTGGCCTCCTGCGCGGATGCCGCATCAGGGTGATTAGGGCAGGTTATCGAAGGTCGGTGGCGTGCCCAATTTCGTCCTCAAACGGCAGCTTGATGCCATCCCGTATCCGCAGACCTCCGTCCAATGCCATGGTTAAGAGCTAGTGACGAGGTTAGGGGTGCCAGTGCCAAAGTCAGGGCATCCCGACAACCGTCGAACGAGGGCAGGAGGCTTGACTCTGGAGCTGGATCAAAGGTCTAGACTTTGGCCATGAACACTCCCCCATCCCCCATGACCATCGGTGCCGTCGCCAAGCGCGCCGGCGTGGCCATCGACACCATCCGCTATTACGAGCGTGAAGGCCTGTTGCCGGAGCCGCTGCGGCGCGCTTCGGGGTATCGCAGTTACGACGACGGCGTGGTGCGGCAGCTGCTTTTCATTCGCCGTGCCAAAAACCTTGGCTTCACGCTAGAGGAAATCCGCGAATTGCTGACGCTGTCCACGGATCGCCAGCGCGGCGTGAAAGCGGTGAAGAAGCGGGCGCAGGAACGCTTGGCCGCGATCGACGAGCGCATCGCCGAGCTGACGCGTGTGCGAAACGGGCTGGAGCAGTTGGTCGATGCCTGTCCGGGTCACGGTTCGCCTGACCAGTGTCCGATCCTGCAGGCGCTGGCTGCGCAGGAGTACGAGGCATGAGCGCGGAAAAGCATGCCTGCTGCGGTGACGGGCAAAGCGCGTCTGCGCCGGTGGTGAAAGCATGTTGCGCGCCCGCACCAGCGGCACCCGAGTTCGAGGCAACCTCGTGTTGCGGTAGCTCGTTGAGCGCATCGCACGAACATCACGCTGCGCATGAGGGACATCATCATCACGCGCATGTCGTGAAAGATCCCGTCTGCGGCATGGATGTGGACCCGCACACGGCGATACACCAGGCCGAATACGGCGGGCACACCTATTACTTCTGCGCGCAGCAATGCAAGGAGAAGTTTCTCGCCGATCCGCAATGCTATCTGCAGCCACATGCGGAGCCTGCACCCACGCTGGCGGGCGCGATCTACACCTGCCCGATGCATCCGGAGATCCAGCAGGCGGACCCTGGCCACTGTCCCAAATGCGGCATGGCGCTGGAACCGATGATGCCGAGCCTCGACGAGGACGACGGCCACGAGCTGCGTGCGATGGCGAAGCGGTTCTGGATGTTGCTGGCGCTGATACTGCCGGTGTTCGTGCTGGCGATGGGGCCGCATCTGTTCGCCTGGCACTGGCCGGCGCCGTGGGATGAAGTGGCGGCATGGAGCGAGGCGGCGCTCGCCACCGTCGCCGTGCTGTGGGGTGGTGCGCCTTTTTTTGCGCGCGGCTGGCAATCGCTCAGGCCATGGTCGCCCAACATGTACACGCTGATTGCGCTGGGTACCGGTGTCGCCTGGCTCTATAGCGCAACGGCGTTCCTGTGGCCGTCATGGTTCCCGACCGGTTTCCACGGCATGCATGGCCGGGTGGGCGTGTATTTCGAATCGGCGGCGGTGATCGTCACGCTGGTAACCCTGGGAGATTTCCTTGAGTTGCGTGCGCGGTGCCGCACCGGCGCTGCGCTGAAAGGCCTGCTGGGATTGACGCCCAAGACCGCCCGCCGCGTGGATGCCGACGGTAGCGAACACGATGTTCCACTTGATGATGTGCACGCTGGCCACGTGCTGCGCGTGCGCCCGGGCGAGAAGTTGCCGGTGGACGGCGTGGTGCTCGAGGGCGCGAGCCACGTGGACGAGTCGATGCTCACTGGCGAACCGTTGCCGGTGGCGAAGGCGATCGGCGATCGTGTTGCCGGTGGCACGGTGAACCAGGACGGCGCGCTGCTGATGCGCGCGGAGAAAGTCGGGGCGCAAACCATGCTGGCGCAGATCGTCGCCCTGGTGGCGCAGGCACAGCGCAGCAAGGCGCCGCTGCAACGCGTAGCCGACCGCGTGGCTGCGTGGTTCGTGCCCGCGGTGGTGGGTGTCGCCGTGCTGGCGTTTGCCGCGTGGGCGTGGCTTGGGCCCGATACCCGGCTGGCCTATGCGCTGATTGCCGCGGTGTCGGTGCTGATCATTGCCTGCCCCTGCGCGCTTGGTCTCGCCACGCCGATTTCCATCATGGTCGCCAGCGGTCGCGCGGCGCAGAACGGCGTGCTTTTTCGCGACGCGGCGGCGATCGAGGCGTTGCGGGAGATCGATACGCTGGTCGTCGACAAGACCGGCACGCTCACCGAGGGCCGCCCGGCCCTGATCGATGTTGTCAGCGTGAGCGAGCATCCGTTTGATCGCCTGCTGGCGTGGGCCGCCGCGCTGGAAAAGCCCAGCGAACATCCCTTGGCGCGTGCCATTCGCGAAGGTGCCGAGGCGCGCAACATCCATGCTCCTGCCGTGGCGGATTTCCGCTCGCTCACCGGCGCGGGTGTCGAGGGTTTGGTGGAAGGGCATGCCGTGGCGCTGGGCAATCGGTCGCTACTGGCGAATATCGGCATCACGGCGTTGCCGTCTGTCGTCGAGCGCGCCGACGCCATGCGTCGCGCGGGGGCAACCGTGATGTTCCTGGTGGTGGATGGCGTGCTGGCGGGATTGGTCGCAGTGGCCGACCGCATCAAACCCAGCACGGCCCAGGCCATTGGCGACCTGCACGCGGCTGGCCTGCGCATCGTCATGCTTACCGGCGACAACGCGGTCACCGCCCATGCCGTGGCCGGCACGCTTGGCATCGATGAGGTGCACGCGGATGTGTCGCCGGCCGACAAGGCGGCATTGATCCGCTCGCTTCGCGCGGAAGGCCGCCGCGTCGCGATGGCGGGCGACGGCATCAACGACGCGCCGGCGCTGGCGGTGGCCGATATCGGCATCGCCATGGGCAGTGGTACGGACATTGCGATGGAAAGCGCGCAAGTCACCCTGGTGAAGGGCGAGTTGACGGCCATCGTGCGTGCGCGTGCGCTGTCCCGTGCCACGGTGCGCAATATCCGGCAGAACCTGTTCTTTGCTTTCATCTACAACGCGGTGGGCGTGCCACTGGCGGCCGGCGCCTTGTATCCGCTGCTTGGCGTGATGCTCTCGCCGATGGTCGCGGCGCTGGCGATGAGCCTGTCGTCCGTCTCGGTGGTTACCAACGCGCTGCGCCTGCGCTGCACGCCCTTGTGATGATTGTCACCCGCGATACCTGACGGCACGCCCTGCTGCACGGGCGGGGCGATGCGGATGATGACTCCCGCACCGAACCGGTGCGGGAGGGGATCGACATGAACATCATCAACGACACCCGCAGCACGCTGGAAAAGCACATGCCGCTGTTGCTTGGCCTGCTGGTCGCGCTGCTCGCCGGTCGCGCGCTGAAGAAAATGTTCTGGACGGCGTTTGGCATGTATTGGGCGCTGCGCGCCAGCGGCATTCACTGGTGACCGTGGTGCCTAGGGCGACGCCGCCGGCTTCGCCTTTGCGTGCGCTTCCAGCCATGACGCCAGCGGCACCTGCCAGATGTTGTACTTGCCGTTGTCCCAGTCGGCGCGCGTCACACCAACCGCAAGTTCGCTGAGGCGGTCGCTGGCGAAGTAGAGCGTGCGATGGTCGGGGCCCAAGCGGGCCTCGGCATCCGACCCCGCACTGTTGACGACATCGCCGAGATGGATCGGCGTGCCCCAGTGCTCGCCATCGCGGAAGGCGATGAACAGGTCGATCTGCCTGGCGGGCGGCCGGCTGGAACCGAACACGACGAAGGACTCGTCGGGCGCTACGGCCGGATCGACATCGGTCACCGTGCCGTCGCTGAAGGGCAGGGGCTGCGGCTGCTGGTACGCGCCGTGCACGAACGCAGCACGGTACAGCCGGAAATGCTTCGGATCATCCGCGGGTCGCATGAAGTAGAGCGTGCCATCCGCCGCCACGCTGGGGGCGAAGGTGGAGTCACTGCGATTGATGGCATCCGGCAGGCGCACCGGCGCCGACCAGCCATCGCCTTCGCACCGCACCATCCACAGGTTGCCGCCGCCGCCCGGGAAGCTGCGTCCCATGAAAAAGCCATCCAGAGGCTTGCCTCCTCCGCTCTTCGGGCGATTGGAGATGAACACGAGGAAGCGGCCGTCGGGGGACATGCTTGCTTCCATGTCGCTCCACTGGCCGGAGAACGGCGCGGTTGCCGGCGTGCTCCAGCGTCCGTCCTGGCGATGGCTTACGAGGATGGTCGAACGCTTGCCTTCGCTGCGCGAGAAGTAAACCGTGTTGCCGTCTGGTGCGAAGGCGGGTGCGCTGTCGTGCGCCGGTCCTGAAATGACGCCGGGCGCGAAGACCGCGGGTGTGGCGACGTTGGGTGTGTCCGCCATGACGGCGGCGGAAAAGACGAGGGCACTGCACAGCAAGCATCGAGCTATCAAGGCATGTCTCCCTGCGGGGCACGGTATCGGACCGCAAGCACAGACCGCTCGCAAGTGCATTCGTTCGGCCGTCCATGCCTTGAGGGAATATCTTGAATCCGTGTTGCCTTAAACTTTGCGACTCCCCGTTTCCGCAGGAAGCCGCCATGTCCGACAGCATCGCCCTGGTCCAGCGTTACTACGACGCCTTCAACCGCGCCGATTGGGACGCCATGCTGGCCTGCCTTGGCGACGACGTGGCGCACGACATCAACCAGGGTCATCGCGAAATAGGGAGGGACACGTTTCGTGGCTTCCTTGCCCGCATGAACCGGTGCTACCACGAGCAGCTGCACGACATTGTGCTGATGGTCCATGCCGACGGTGGCCGCGTTGCCGCCGAATACGTGGTGCACGGCGAATACCTTGCCGACGACGCGGGACTTCCGCCCGCGCGCGGCCAGCGCTATGTGCTGCCCGGTGGCGCGTTTTTCGACATCCGCGACGGGCGCATCGTGCGCGTCACCAACTACTACAACCTGCAGGACTGGATTACCCAGGTGACGGGCGCCTGAGCCATGGCCGCGCGTGTCATCACCTGCACGGGCGCTCAGGTGGGCGCGCACCTGGATTCGCTGGCGCGGCTGCGTATCCGCGTGTTCCGCGATTACCCGTACCTTTATGACGGCGACATGGCCTACGAGCAGCGTTACCTCCAGGCCTATGCACGGTCCGCCGGCAGCGTGTTCGTGCTGGCGCTGGATGGTGATGATGTGGTGGGCTGCTCCACCGGCATACCACTGGTCGACGAAACTCCCGCGATTCGTGAGCCCTTCGAGGCGCGTGGCTTCCGCACGGACGACGTCTTCTACTTCGGCGAATCGGTGCTGCTGCCATCGCACCGGGGGCAGGGCATCGGCCATCGTTTCTTCGACCTGCGGGAGGCGCATGCGCGCAGCCTGGGCGGTTTCCGCTGGACGGCGTTCTGTGCCGTGGAGCGTGCACCGGACGATCCGCGCAGCCCACCTGGCCATCGCGCCAATGACGTGTTCTGGCAAAAGCGCGGTTATCGCCGCCAGGACGAGATGTTCTGTACGCTGGACTGGACCGAAGTCGGCGCCACCGCGCCATCGACCCACCGCCTGCGATTCTGGTTACGCCCCCTTGGCGATTGACGATACTTACCGCATGACCCGCACCCTCGACGAATGGCTGGCCTACCAGGAACGCGTGAACGTGCGCAGCATCGAGCTGGGGCTTGATCGCGTGCGTGCCGTATGGGAACGCATGGGCGCCGCCGCCCCGGCGCGGCGCGTGATCACCGTGGGCGGCACCAACGGCAAGGGCTCCACGGTTGCCCTGTTGGAAAGCATGCTCAAGGCGGCCGGCCAGCGCGTGGGTTGCTATACCTCGCCGCACCTGCTGCATTACCGCGAGCGCGTGCGCATCGACGGCGCTGACGCTTCCGATGACGCCCTGATCGCAAGCTTCGAGCGCATTGAATCTGCGCGTGGCGATATTCCGCTGACCTATTTCGAGTTCGGCACGCTGGCCGCGCTGGACCTGTTCTCGCGTGCAGCGCTCGACGTCGCCGTGCTGGAAGTGGGCCTGGGTGGGCGCCTGGACGCGGTGAACATCGTGGACGCGGACGCCGTCATCATCACCACGGTCGATCTCGACCATATGGATTGGCTGGGCCCCGATCGGGACAGCATCGGGGGGGAGATGGCCGGCATCGCGCGGGCCGGCCGGCCCGCCATCGTTGGCGAGAGCGATCCGCCCCAGGGATTGCTGGGGGCGCTCGAACGCATTGGCGCCCGCGTGGAGCGCGTAGGCGAGGCGTACTTCGTGGAGCCGGTCGCCGGAGGTGGCTGGCGCTGGCGCCACCGCGACGGCACATCCTGGCTGCTGCCCAACCCCGCCCTTGCGGCGCCGGTGCAATACGCCAATGCCGCCGCCGCCATCGCGGCCCTGCGTTCCCTGCAGGCAGTCGATGCGGTCATGGGCGGCCTCAACCTGGAGAAGGCGGCTTCGGCGGGCTTGCGCGCGGTGCACGTTGCGGCGCGGCTGCAGTCGCTGGGAGGTGATCCGGAGCTGGTCGTTGACGTGGGCCACAATCCGCAGGCCGCGCGTGCGCTGGCCCAATGGCTGGATGCGCATCCCGGCGGGCAAGTGCATGCCGTCTACGGTGCGTTGTCGGACAAGGACGTGGGTGGCGTGATCCGAGCGCTGGGTGCGCGCATCGATCACTGGCATCTGGCGGGGCTCGAACGTGATACGCCGCGCGGGCTGCCGGTCAGCGTGCTGCTCGACCAGCTGCTGCTGGCGTTTCCCGACGCGCGCCATGACCTGCACGACGATGTATCGTCCGCTCTCGCTGCGGCACGGAAGGCCGCAAAACCCGGCGAACGCGTGCTCGCGTTTGGTTCGTTCTTCGTCGCTTCGGCCGTACTTTCTGAATCGGCGGGCGCTTCTTCGGCCTGAACGGCAGGCGGGACAGGTATAATCGCGCCCGTTCCCGCACCCTTGTCGTTTGGAGCCTGTCTTGAAAACACGTCTGCTGGGCGCTGCCGTACTCATCGCACTGGCTGTACTCGTCGTGCCGATGTTCTTCTCCAGCAATCCTCCGAGCACGAGTGGCGATGAATCGGTGAGCCTGGCGATCCCGCCCGCGCCCGATCGCGATCTGCAGACCAAGACCATGAGCGTCGCGCCGGGTGCGGCACCCGCATCCACGGCCGCGGCTGCGCCCAGGCCGGCAGTGCCGGCGCCGACGGCGGTTCCTGCTGCTGCCCCGCAGGGTTCCCCCGACCAGCTGGCTACGGTGAACATCGGCTCCAGCCGTCCCAAGGATGTGGAAACCGATCCGACCGCGGGCCAGAAGCCCGAGCCGACTACGGTGACCCGTCCCGGCTCCAGCGCTGCGCAGCCGGTGATCCCGGTGCAGGGCAAGGCCGATACGACGAAGGCCGCAGCGCCTGTCACGGCTGCGCCGACCACAGCGCCCGCCATGGCACCCGCAACCGCTGCCCACGGCCAGTACTCCCTCAATCTCAGCGCCTATGCGTCTGGCGCCAGCGCGCAGGGCCTTATTCAGCGCGTGCGCGGCCTGGGTTACCCGGCCAACGGCCGCAGCATCAACCAGGGCGGCAAGCAACTCACGATGGTCACGGCCGGCCCGTTCGAGTCCCGTGCCGCGGCTGAGGCTGCGCGGCTGAAGATCACGCAGACCATTCCGGGCGCCCCGGCGCGCCTGGAAAGCAGCGCCAGCACGCCTGCGCAGGATGACGAGGCGCCCGCCGCCAAGCCGGCTGCCACGTCCGCCCCGGCAACGGCCAGCGCGGCGACCAAGCCCGGCGGCTGGGCCGTGCAGGTCGCGGCCATGGGCAGCCAGGCCGATGCCAACGCGTTGCGCGACAAGCTGCGCTCCAACGGTTTCGACGGCTACGTGGATACGGTGAATGCGAACGGCAAGCAGCTATGGCGCGTGCGTGCCGGTCCGCAGACGCAGCGTGCGGACGCCGTGCGCGTGCGTGACCAGATCAAGACCAAGCTGGGCGTGGACGGCAACGTCGTCAGCGCTCCCTGAACCTGAACCCGCCGACACGGTGACCCGGTGAATTGGGCCGATTACATCATCCTTGTGGTGCTCGGCGTCTCGGTCTTGATCGGACTGTGGCGCGGCCTTATCTCCGAGGTACTGGCGCTGGCGATCTGGATCGCGGCGTTCTGGGTAGCCTGGACGTTTGGCCCAAGCGTGGCCGGTTACTTCGAGCACAGCATCCAACTGCCGTCGGCGCGGATCCTGGTGGGTTACGGCATCTGTTTCATCGCCGTGCTGATCGCCGGAGCGCTGTTGCGCTTCCTGGTGAGCAAGCTGGTCGAGGGCACCGGTTTATCCGGTACCGATCGCCTGCTGGGCATGGTGTTCGGGTTTGTCCGCGGCGTGCTCTTGGTGACGCTCGCGGTGTTCCTGCTCGGGTTTACCGCATTCATACGCGACCCGTGGTGGAACGAGTCGGCATTGTTGCCGCAGTTCAAGGGAATGGCTGCGTGGCTGGGCGAGCGCGTGCCGGACAGTGTCCGCCACCACCTCAATCCCCCGGCACTGCTGGACCATTTGCCCGCCTTGCCGGCGGGTGTCCCGGGCGCTTCACCAGCGACCGGGCATGAAACCCATCCTGCGACCGCAACCACGGCCGCTCCGGCACACACTTACTGATTACAGGCTTTCAACCATGTGCGGAATCATCGGCATCGTCGGCACCAGCGAGGTCGCCGCGTCACTCTATGACGGCTTGACCGTGCTGCAGCATCGCGGCCAGGACGCCGCCGGCATCGCCACGGTGGATGGCGCCCGCCTGCGCCTGCACAAGGGCAACGGCCTGGTGCGCGACGTATTCAGCCAGAGCGCGATGAGCGGCCTGCACGGCCGCATCGGCATCGGCCACTGCCGCTATCCCACGGCCGGTTCCGACGGCTCGTCCGAGGCGCAGCCGTTCTACGTGAACTCGCCCTATGGCATCGCCTTTGCCCACAACGGCAACCTGGTGAACACCGAGACGTTGCGCAAGGAGATGTTCGAAGACGACCGCCGCCACATCAACACCGATTCCGATTCCGAAGTGCTGCTCAACGTGCTGGCGCACGAGCTGCAGATCCAGGATCGCATGGCGCTGACGCCGGACCACATCTTCAAGGCCGTCGCCGGCGTGCACCAGCGTGCGCGTGGCGGCTATGCCTGCATTGCGCTGGTACTGGGCTATGGCCTGCTGGCGTTCCGCGATCCCAACGGCATTCGTCCCCTGGTGCTGGGCGAGCGCGTCACCTCGGAAGGCCGCGAATACGCGGTGGCTTCGGAATCGGTGGCGCTGGACATCCTGGGCTTCAAGCGCCTGCGCGACGTGGCGCCGGGCGAAGCGGTGTTCATCACCAACGACGGCCAGCTGCATGCGCGCCATTGCGCGGAAAGCGCCACGCATGCGCCGTGCATCTTCGAATACGTCTACCTGGCCCGTCCGGACTCGATGATCGAGAACGTGTCGGTGTACAAGGCGCGCCTGCGCATGGGCCAGAAACTGGCCGAGAAGATCCTGCGCGAGCGCCCCGATCACGGCATCGACGCGGTGATCCCGATCCCCGACACCGCACGTACCGCCGCTTCCGCACTGGCTGAAGCACTGGGCGTGCCGTTCCGCGAGGGCTTCGTCAAGAATCGCTACATCGGCCGTACCTTCATCATGCCGGGGCAGGGTGAGCGCGTGAAATCGGTGCGCCGCAAGCTCAACCCGGTGGAACTGGAGTTCCGCAAGAAGAACGTGCTGCTGGTGGACGACTCCATCGTGCGCGGCACCACCTCGCGCCAGATCATCCAGATGGCGCGCGACGCCGGTGCCAAGAACGTGTACTTCGCCTCGGCCGCGCCGCCGGTGCGCTACCCGAACGTCTACGGCATCGACATGCCGGCCGCATCCGAACTGGTGGCCGCCGGCCACACGGAAAAGGAAGTGGAGCAGGTGCTGGGTGCCGACTGGCTGATCTATCAGGACCTCAAGGACCTGGTGTGGGCCGTGCAGGACGGCAACGAATCGCTGAAGCAATTCGACGCCTCGTGCTTCTCCGGTGAATACGTCACCGGCCTGGACCAGCAATACCTGCAGCAGATCGAGATGCTGCGCTCGGACGACGCCAAGGCGGCGCGCCGCAGCGCGTGACGGTGAGAACCCTGTAGGAGCTCACCCAGTGCGCGATCGCGAGCGGCGGTATATCCGCTTCGTAAGGTTATCGCGCACTGGGTGCGCTCCTTCAGAAAAGCAGCTCTGACATGACCGACCTTCACGCCGCCGCCAAGCGTTGCCTCGACGCCACCGATCCGGCGGAGAAGTTGCGCCTGACGCATGCCACGTGGGAGGCGTTCCTGGCTGGCCAACTGTCGCCGCTCGCCGATTCGCCGCTGCCCGAACCGATCAGCGCACCCGGTCGTCCGCAAAGGCCACAACTGGTACCTCAACGCCAGGTGCCGCATCGCGGACTGGGCACGCCGGAAGGACGCGTCGCGCTGGTGCATGCGGTGGCGCACATCGAGTTCAATGCGATCAACCTCGCGTGGGATGCGGTGTACCGCTTTCGCGACAAGCCACTCGAGTTCTACCGCGACTGGGCCAGTTGCGCGCACGACGAGGCACGCCATTTCGCCATGCTTTCCGGACGCCTCGCCGAACTCGGTCACGCCTATGGCGATTTCGATGCCCACAACGGCCTGTGGGAAATGGCCGAAAAGACCGCGCACCATGACACCGCGCGCATGGCACTGGTGCCGCGCGTGCTGGAGGCGCGCGGGCTGGACGTCACGCCCGGCATGATCGAACGCCTGCTTTCGGTGGGTGACGACCGCACCGTGGCGATCCTCGAAGTCATCCTGCGCGAGGAAGTCGCGCACGTGGCCGCCGGTACGCGCTGGTTCCGTCATTGTTGCGAGCGCGATGGCCTGGACCCGCGCGAAACTTTCCTGGATCTCCTGCGCGACTACATGGGCCGCAACCTGCGTGGTCCTTTCAATCGTCCGGCCCGGCTCGAAGCGGGCTTCGAACACGAAGAGCTGGATCGACTGGCCGACATGGCGCTGCAGTCGTAGACGCAGGTTTCACGACTCTTCCGTCATGCAGGTGATGTCAGGCTTCGGCTTTCGTCGCCGTGCCGCCAGGAGAGCACCCCATGAAATCGCTGCCCGGAAAGCTGGTCTGGGTCGAGCACGCGAGCAAGGATTCCGCGCAGGCGAGCCGTTTCTACGGCAGCCTGTTCGGATGGGAAGACATGCCGATGGATGTCGACGGCCAGCCCTACCACGTGATCATGCAGGCGGGGCAAGGCCTGGGCGGATATCGCAAGGCGCAGGAGGGTGAACCCAACCTTTGGGGCATCTACCTCAGTGTCGAGGACGTCGACCGCAGCTATATGCAGGCGATCGAATCGGGCGCGTCATCCTGCATGCCGCCCACCGACTTTGCGCCGGTGGGCCGCGGCGCCACCCTGCTTGATCCGGTGGGCGCGATGTTCTCGATCTGGCGCAGTGCCACCGACGATGCACCGGACGCCGAAATGCCACCGGGACATTGGTGTTGGCATGAGTTGCACGCCACTGACGATGCACGCGCGCTGGCCTTCTACGAAACGCTGTTTGGCCTGGAACATGACAGCATGCCGGCGGGCGAGGAAACCTATTACATCCTTCGCCACGGCGATGCGCGTCGCGGCGGGCTGATGCGCAACCCGGTCGGCATGGGACCCTCACTGTGGATTCCTTATGTCCACGTGCAGGATGTCGATGCCACCGTCGCGAAAGCGCAGTCCCTGCGCGCGGAAATCACCACCCCGCCGGAAAACATTCCCGGCATCGGCCGCTACGCCATGCTGCGCGATCCTCAGGGTGCTCGTTTCGCGGTCTTCCTGCCGAGGCGATGAGCCGCCGCACCATGAAGCGCGGCTTCTTGCGGAACGCTGGTCGCGCTCGGCGCACGGTGCTCACACATTGCTAACGGCGGCCATGCCGGCCGGTGTGCTACCTTTTTGAACAGGACATGGGGTGACGCCCCCATCGTCTTCACGGAGATTGTCGAGCAACGTCCACCGTCCCTCAGCGGACGGCATGTCTAGCCAGATGTTCCGGGAGCGCAAGCGATGGCACTCACTCGCCGCGAGTTCATCAAGTTCACGGGCCTGGGCTTGGCCGCATCGAGCCTTGGCATGCTGGGTTTCGGGGCCGCGGGGGAGGCGCAAGCCGCCGCCGTGAGACCATTCAAGCTCACCCACGCGACTGAAACGCGCAACACCTGCACGTATTGTTCGGTCGCCTGCGGTCTGCTGATCTACAGCATGGGCGATCGCGCCAAGAACGCGCGCTCCAACATCATCCACATCGAGGGCGATCCGGATCATCCGGTGAATCGCGGCACGCTGTGTCCCAAGGGCGCGGCATTGCTGGATGTGGTGCACGCGCCCACGCGACTGCAGTCGCCGCGCTATCGCGAGCCCGGCGGCACCGATTTCAAGGAAGTCAGCTGGGACTTCGCGCTCGATCGCATCGCCCGCCTGATGAAGGACGATCGCGACAAGAATTTCATCGCGAAGAATGCCGCCGGCACGACGGTGAACCGCTGGACCAGCGTGGGCATGCTGGCCGCGTCGGCGTCGTCCAGCGAAACCGCCTACCTCACGTGGAAGGTGGTGCGCTCCCTCGGCATGGTGGTGTTCGATAACCAGGCGCGTGTCTGACACGGACCGACGGTGGCCAGTCTGGCCCCATCATTCGGTCGCGGTGCCATGACCAACACCTGGCAGGACATCAAGAACGCCAATGTCGTCGTCGTGATGGGCGGCAATGCCGCCGAGGCGCATCCGTGCGGTTTCAAATGGGTGATCGAGGCGAAGATCGAGAACGGCGCCAAGCTGGTCGTGGTCGATCCGCGCTTTACGCGCACAGCTTCGGTGGCCGATTACTACGCGCCTATCCGCCCAGGCACGGACATCGCGTTCTTGAACGGCGTGATCCGTTATCTACTGGAGAAGGACGCCATCCAGCACGAGTACGTGCGTGCGTATACCAACGCCGGTTTGATCGTGAAGGAAGGCTACGGATTCCAGGATGGCCTGTTCAGCGGCTACGACGAGGAAAAGCATACGTACGACAAGTCCAGCTGGGACTACGAGCTGGACGAGCAGGGCTTCGCCAAGTCCGATGACACCTGGCAAGACCCGCGCTGCGTGATGAACCTGCTCAAGCAGCACGTATCGCGCTACACGCCGGAGATGGTTTCGCGCATCTGCGGTACGCCGCAGGACAAGTTCCTGCATGTGTGCGAGCTGTTCGCCAGCACGTCGGCACCGGACAAGGCGATGACCAGCCTGTTCGCGCTGGGTTGGACGCAGCACTCGGTGGGCTCGCAGAACATCCGCACGATGGCGATGGTGCAACTCCTGCTCGGCAATATCGGCGTGGCCGGCGGCGGCATGAACGCCTTGCGCGGGCACTCCAACATCCAGGGCCTCACCGATGTCGGCCTGCTTTCCAACCTGATGCCGGGCTACATGAACCTGCCCAAGGATTCGGAAACCAGCCTCGACGAGTACATGAAGACGAAGCTGTTCAAGCCATTGCGGCCGGGCCAGACCAGCTACTGGCAGAACTATCGCAAGTTCTTCGTGAGTTTCCAGAAGGCGATGTTCGGCGACGCCGCCACGCAGGAAAACAACTGGGCCTACGACTGGCTGCCCAAGCTGGATATTCCGCTGTACGACATCATCAAGGCCTTCGAGATGATGAACAACGGGCAGATGACAGGCTACATCTGCCAGGGCTTCAACCCGCTGCAGGCGTTCCCCGATCGCGGCCGCAGCCGTCGTGGTCTCAGCAAGCTGAAGTTCCTGGTGACCATGGATCCACTCGACACGGAAACCTCGCGTTTCTGGCAGGACTTTGGTCCGCAGAATCCGGCCAAGTCCGCCGAAATCCAGACCGAGGTATTCCAGCTGCCGACCACCTGTTTCGCCGAGGAAAACGGCTCGCTGGTGAATTCGGCGCGCTGGCTGCAATGGCATTGGAAGGCGGCAGATGGCCCGGGTGAGGCGAAGTCCGATATCTGGATCATGACCGGCATCTACCACCGCCTGCGCGAGCTGTATCGCAAGGAAGGCGGCGCGTTCCCCGATCCGCTGCTCAACATCACGTGGAAGTACACCAACCCGACCGATCCGGATCCGGAGGAGTTGGCCAAGGAAATGAATGGTCGTGCGCTGGCCGATCTGACCGACCCGGCCACCAATACCGTGGCTACCAAGGCTGGAACGTTGCTGGATGGTTTCGCCCAGTTGCGCGATGACGGCACCACCGCCTCGGGCTGCTGGATCTTCTCGGGTTGCTTCACCGAGAAGGGCAACCAGATGGCGCGTCGTGACGCCACCGATCCACGCGAGCAGGGCATTGCGCCCAACTGGGCGTGGGCGTGGCCGGCCAACCGGCGCATCCTCTACAACCGCGCCAGCGCGGACCCGGACGGCAAGCCGTGGAATCCGGCCAAACCGGTCATTTCCTGGAACGGCACGCGCTGGGTGGGCGTCGATGTGCCCGACTACGGCCCCACCGTGAAACCTTCCGACGGTGTCGGTCCCTTCATCATGAATGCCGAAGGCATGGGTCGCCTGTTCGCACGCGACCAGATGGTGGACGGGCCGTTCCCCGAGCACTACGAACCGCTGGAATCGCCGGTGGAGAACGTGCTGCATCCGAAGGTCAGCTCCAACCCGATGGCGCGCGTGTTTGCCGACGACCGCAAGACATTCGGTGATGCAAAGAGCTTCCCGTACGTGGCCACCACCTATCGCCTCACCGAACACTTCCACTTCTGGACCAAGCACGCGCTGATCAACGCGATCCTGCAACCTGAGGAATTCGTAGAAATCGGCGAGGCGCTGGCCAAGGAGAAAGGCATCGCGCAGGGTGGTTGGGTGAAGGTGTCATCCAATCGTGGCGAGGTGGTGTGCAAGGCGTATGTGACCAAGCGCATCAAGCCGCTCACCGTCGATGGCAAGCCGACCCACGTGGTCGGCGTGCCGATCCACTGGGGTTTCACCGGTCAGGCAAGAAAGGGCTACGGCGCCAACACATTGACGCCGGCGGTGGGCGATGCGAACACGCAGACGCCTGAGTTCAAGGCGTTCCTGGTCAATGTGGAAAAGACCACGGCACCTGTAGCAGCCTGAGGGGACGGACATGTCAGACCTGCAATCGCAAGACTACATCCGCCGTTCCGCCTCGACGATGACGCCCCCGTCGGCGCGCAACCACGAGGACGAAGTGGCCAAGCTCATCGACGTCAGTCGATGCATCGGCTGCAAGGCCTGCCAGTCCGCGTGCATGGAGTGGAACGACCTGCGCCAGGAAGTGGGCCATTTCGAAGGTTCGTACCAGAACCCGAACGACCTCAGCCCCAATGTGTGGACGCTGATGAAGTTTGCCGAGTACGAGAACGAAAACGGCAACCTCGAATGGCTGATCCGCAAGGACGGCTGCATGCACTGCGAGGATCCGGGTTGCCTCAAGGCCTGCCCCGCGCCGGGCGCGATCGTGCAGTACGCCAACGGCATCGTCGACTTCATCAGCGACAAGTGCATCGGCTGCGGCTACTGCGTGAAGGGTTGCCCGTTCGACATCCCGCGCATCAGCAAGACCGATCACAAGTCGTACAAGTGCACGCTGTGCTCCGATCGCGTGGCGGTCGGACTGGAGCCGGCCTGTGTGAAGGCGTGTCCCACCGGCGCGATCATGTTCGGCACTAAGACCGACATGAAGCACCAGGCGGCCGAGCGCATCGTCGATCTGAAATCGCGTGGCTTCGACAAAGCCGGTTTGTACGATCCGCAAGCGGTGGGCGGCACCCATGTGATGTACGTACTGCATCACGCGGACAAGCCCTCGCTTTATTCGGGCTTGCCCGACCATCCGCAGATCAGCCCGATGGTTGAGGCCTGGAAGGGCGTCATGAAGCCGCTGGCGATGGCGGGCATCGCGCTGGCCGCGGTCGTGGGCTTCTTCCATTACATGGTCAAGGGCCCGAACGAGGTGACTGACGAGGACGAGGCGCAGGGCGAGCGCGCGCTTGAGGAAACGGAGAAGACGCCATGAAGACCGTCATCATCCGCTACACCACGATGAACCGGGTGAATCACTGGATCACGGCCATCTGCTTCGTGCTAATGGTGCTGTCGGGCCTGTCGATGTTCCATCCCATGATGTTCTGGCTGTCCGGCCTGTTCGGCGGAGGCCAATGGACGCGCGCGGTGCATCCCTGGATCGGCTGCGTGCTGCTGCTCAGCTACCTGGGGTTGATCGTGCAGTTCTGGCGCGAAAATCTCTGGCATCGCGATGACACGCAATGGGTGAAGTCCATTCGTGAGGTCGCCGACAACGACGAGGAGGATGCGCCACCGGTGGGCCGCAACAATGCCGGCCAGAAGCTGGTGTTCTGGTCGATGGCCCTGCTGATCCCGGTGTTGTTCCTCACCGGCCTGGTGATCTGGGAGGTGTATTTCGGCGAAGCCACTTCCATTCCGGTGCAGCGCGCGGCGGCCCTGATCCACAGCATCGCGGCGGTGCTCGCCATCATCGTGTGGATCGTGCATGTCTACGCGGCCATCTGGGTACGCGACTCGGTGCGCGCCATGACGCAGGGTTACGTGACGCCGGGCTGGGCCTGGCGCCATCATCGCAAATGGTTGTGGGAGCTGGCGTCCGGCCAGCACGGCAAGAACATCATCAGGAAGCGTCCGTGAGGCAGGCCGAAGCACCGCCCACCGGTAAGTGGACCGGCCCGTCCCACGCCGGCGTCAAGTCACCCGAACCGATCGTGCTGGCCGATCCGGCGAGGCGTTTCGCGACAACAGCGCAACGCCTGGACAAGCTGGCTGCGGGTCATCCGATGGAAGCGTGGTTGCGCTTCATGGCGATGCTGGCTCGCGCGCAGCATGACGTGGCGACGACGGTGGCACCGGCGGCCGTGCCCGATGCCGCAAGCGTGGCCCGGGCCGTCGATGCACGACTGCCGCCGTTGGCAGCGGATGGGCATGCGCGTGATGCGTCATGGCGCGCGGGGCTTGCCGCGCTGCTCGATGCCATCGACCACGGCGAATTGCCGCCGGCGGCACGGGACGCCATCGGGCAACTGCAGCGCAGCGATGCGCCTGCCATCGAGAAACTGGCCGACCAGTTCCTGAGGGGCGCACTGGCGCACGGGGATGTGGCTGTCGCCGTGTATGTCGCCGCCGCGTTGCAGGTCTACTTCACCGGTTCCGCCGCGCGCCTTGCCGCCGGCGATCTGCGCCTGCTCGAGGAACGCGCGCTTTGCCCTTGCTGCGGCTCGCCGTCGGTGACTGGCCTGATTACTGCCACTGGCGCGATTCCCGGCACGCGTTACCTGGTCTGCTCGCTATGTTCCACCGCGTGGAACCACGTGCGCGCCGTGTGCATTACCTGCGGCGGCACGCGCCGCCTTTCGTTGCAGGGCATCGAGGGTGACATCGGCCTCGTCAGGGCCGAGACCTGCGACGACTGCCACACCTACGCCAAGCTGCTCTACCAGCTGCATGACACGCAGGTCGACGCGTATGCGGACGATCTTGCCTCGCTGGGCCTGGACATCCTGGTCGCGGAAGCGGGCTACGCACGGCACGCGCCCAACCCGCTGTTGCTGATGGGTGATAGCGAGGCTGCAGTGGAATAGTCCTGGCGGGTCAATGCATGCCAAGCCATGTGGCGAGCAAGCCCGCCAGCACGCCGAATCCCACCACCGCCAGGGCAATCGTCACCAGCATCCGCACCGGGAAGGATCGCCCCAGCATGGCCAGCGACGGCAGGCTGACCGGCGGCAGGGTCATCAGCAGCGCAGCGGCCGGGCCGCCACCCAATCCGAGCGCGAGCATCGCCTGCACGATGGGCACCTCGCCTGCGGTCGGTATCACGAACAGCATGCCGGCCAGCGCGAGTCCCAGGATCCAGAACCACTCGTTGCCGATGTCCGGCCCGATGTGGGGAAACATCCAGGCGCGGATCGCGCCGAGCAGCAGCACGATCACCACATATTCGGGAATCAGTCGCGTGGCCATCCGCACGAAGATGCGCACCCAGCGCTGGCTGACCTCGGCCAGCGAGCGGGCTTCCGGCTCCGGCGGTGGCAGCTCGACGGCAGACGGGTTCGCCCTGGCCATGCGATCGGCCACATAGCCCAGCCCGAATACCATCGGCACACCAAGCGCGAGGCGCAGCAGGGTCCAGTGCCAGCCAAGCACGAAGCCGGTGAACACCAGGGTCGCGGGATTGAGTGTGGTATTGCCCAGCCAGAAAGCGACCGCCGCACCCGGCGCGGCCTGGTGCCTGCGCAAGCCAACGACCACCGGTGCCGCGCAACAGGTGCACATCATGCCGGGGATGGCCAGCACACCACCGGCCAGCACGCTGCCAAAGCCGCTGCTGCCCAGGGCACGGCGTATCCAGTTCGCCGGCAGCAGCGCCTGGATGCCCGAACCCAGCAATAAGCCCAGCAGCATGGCCTGCCAGATCGCCTTGCCATAGGCCAGCGCATAACCAAGCGCCGCATACCACGAAGGCGCCGGCGCGCTGGCGGCGTCTCCCATCAGGATGGAATGGCCAATGGAATGCTGGCTTGCAGCGACGAAGGCGCGTCCGTAGTACGGATGCCATTTCACGTAGAAGAGGCCGGTGACCGCCAGCAGCGCGAAGACAGACCAGCGGATGGTGCGCGAGGATTGCGTGGCGACGGACATTGATCCCCCCAGCAGTCAGTGTGGGATATCAAGGCCCTACAGGGCACGTTGTTTGCCGCGCGCTGCAGGTCGGGTGCACTGCAGGGGGCAAATTCTCGACGGCGTCGAGCGCCGTGTTGCAGGAACCAGCATGCTACGGCAGGCGGCCAAAGTCATCCCTGCGTTTGCCTTGACCCTTGCTTGGTTCGCAACGCAGCATAGGCGCTACCCGAGTCTTCATCGCCGCGTGGCATGGGCGATGCACTGGATGGAGCACCATGGCCGAATCCGAGGTCAACCTGCTGCGCCACCTCCCGTCGGTCACGGCGGTGCTGGCGACCGACGAGGCCGCTTCGCTCGTGGAACGTCACGGGCGTATCGCTACTACCGATGCCATTCGGCAAGTCACGGACGAAGCGCGTGAAGCCTTGCGAACTGTTCCTGTCGCGGTGCCCACTGCCAGTGAGCTTGCGCAAAGAGCCCGAGGGTTACTGGAAGCGCGAGTCCCGGGGTTGCGTCCATTGTTCAACCTCACCGGTACAGTGCTGCATACCAATCTCGGTCGCGCCGTGTTGGCCGAGCCCGCGATCGATGCGGCAGTGGATGCGATGCGCCATGTGGTGGCGCTGGAGTTCGATCTCGTCGATGGCGTGCGCGGCGAACGTGACGATCACGTGCGTGACCTGTTGTGCGAGCTGACCGGAGCGCAGGACGCCACCGTGGTGAATAACAACGCGGCTGCCGTGCTGCTCTGCCTCAATACCTTTGCAATTGGTCGCGACGCGGTGGTGTCGCGCGGTGAGTTGATCGAAATCGGCGGCGCGTTCCGCATGCCCGACATCATGGCGCGCGCGGGCGCACGCATGGTCGAGGTAGGCACTACCAACCGCACGCACCCGGCCGATTATCGCAACGCCCTCAATGAGCGCACCGGCATGGTGCTGAAGGTGCATACCTCCAACTACCGCATCCAGGGCTTCACCGCGGAAGTCGATGCAAGGGAACTGGCCGCGATGGCCGGCGCCGCCGGCGTGCCGTTGTTGAACGACCTGGGTTCCGGCAGCCTGGTGGACCTCTCGCGTTACGGACTTGCGAAAGAGCCCACCGTCCGCGACGCCGTGGAGGAGGGCGCGCAGCTGGTGACGTTCTCCGGCGACAAGCTGCTGGGCGGTCCGCAGGCGGGCTTCATCGTCGGCGACCGCGCGTTGATCGAGCAAATCAACCGCAATCCGCTGAAACGGGCGTTGCGCGTGGACAAGGTGAGGCTTGCTGCCATCGAAGCCACGCTCAAGCTGTATCGCGATCCCGATCGCCTGGCCGAGAAGTTGCCGACATTGCGCTTTCTGGCGCGCGACAAGGCCGACATCGAAGCGCAGGCGTACCGGTTGCAGCCGGTAGTGGTCGAGTACCTGGGTGATGCGTTTGTCGTGAGCGTGGGCGACTGCCTCAGTCAGGTCGGGTCGGGCGCACTGCCGCTGGATACTTTGGAAAGCGTTGCCATCCTGATCCGTTCGCGCGGCAGCCAGCACGCGCTGGAACGTCTGGCCGTCTCACTGCGTGCTTTGCCTCGCCCCGTCATTGGCCGCATCGCCGATGGCGCCCTGCGGCTGGATCTGCGTTGCCTGCCCGAGGCGGACGAGGCGCTGTTCCTCGACTCGCTGCGCCATCTCGACAGGAATAACTTCACCGCGTCCAGGCCATGATCGTCGGCACCGCAGGCCATATCGATCACGGCAAGACCTCGCTGGTCAAGGCGCTGACCGGCGTCGACACCGATCGGCTGAAGGAAGAAAAGGCCCGCGGTATCACCATCGATCTTGGTTTTGCCTACTTGCCCGTGGATGACGGTTCCGTGGTGGGCTTCGTTGACGTGCCCGGCCATGAGCGTTTCGTGCACACCATGGTGGCAGGCGCCAGCGGCATCGACCTCGCCCTGCTGGTGGTAGCGGCAGACGACGGGGTGATGCCGCAAACGCGGGAACACCTGGCGATCCTCGATCTGCTTCGGATCGGTCGCGGTGTCATCGCGTTGACCAAGTCGGACCTGGCTACGCCGGAGCGGCTGGCCGAAGTCAGCGCACAGATCCGCGAGGCAACCGTGGGCACCGTGCTGGAAGGCGCCCGGATTCTGACGGTTTCCGCGGCCACCGGCGCAGGCATCGATGCCCTGCGCGACGGGTTGGCTAGCGAAGCACGCGCCATGGACGAGCGCGCTGCCGATGGTCGTTTTCGCCTCGCCGTTGACCGGGTTTTCGTCCTCGCAGGCATCGGCGTGGTGGTGACCGGCACCGTGCTGTCGGGCGTGGTGCGCGTGAGGGATCAGGTGATGCTCAGTCCTTCGGGACTGCAGGCGCGCGTGCGTTCGCTGCATGCGCAGAACCGCCCGACGGAGATCGGCCGGGCAGGTGACCGTTGCGCGCTCAATCTCGCTGGTGAAGGCATAACCAAGGACGCCATACATCGCGGCGACATGGTGTTGGATCCTATCCTGCACGCGCCGGCGGATCGCATCGATGCGCGCCTTCATCTACTGCCTGGCGAGCCCAGGGCCATCGGGCAATGGTTTCCGGTGCGGTTGCACCATGCGGCCACCGACGTCGGCGCCCGCGTCGTATTGCTGGAGAATGACCAGCTTGCGCCCGGCCACACCGCAGACGTGCAGCTGGTGCTCAGTCGACCCATCGCTGCCGCTGCGCTGGATCGTTTCGTGCTGCGTGATGTCTCCGCGCAACGCACGATCGGCGGTGGCCTGTTCCTCGACCTGCGCGCGCCGTCGCGCCAACGTCGCACCGCCGAACGGGTGGCAACCCGCAACGCATTGGCAACGACCGATCCCGAAGAGGCGTTTGCCGCATTGCTTGATACCTCTCCGTTTGCCTGGGATCTCCTGGCGTTCGGGCGGGATCGCGTCTTGTCCGAGGCCACGCTGGAACGCATCGTCGAATCAACGTCGCTGATCGTCTTCGACGCAGACGACGCGCGCATCGTCATCGGCCAGAAGCATTGGCATCGTTTCGTCGGCGATCTCATCGACCGGCTGCAGGCGTTCCATGAAGCGCATCCGGACGTGCAGGGCATGGGTCGCGAGAAGCTCCGGCTCGCGTCGCCGCTGAGATTGCCGGCGCTGGCATTCGCGCAAGCGTTGCAGCATCCCGACCTGGCGGGTCGCATCGTCCGCGATGGCGCCTTCGTGCGCCTGGCCGGTCACTCCCTGCAATGGAGTCCGGAACGCGAGGCGCTGTGGAAGAGGATCGAACCCTTGCTGGGCGGTGATGTCCGCTTCCGCCCGCCACGCGTGCGCGACCTTGCCGGAGCGCTCGGGCGCCCCGAGCAGGGCGTACGGGAGCAGATGAAGTTTGCGGCGCGGCTGGGCCTGGTCGATGAAGTGGCGCATGACCATTTCTTCCTGCGCACGGCGATGCATGACATGGTGATGATCGCCGCCGACGTTGCCGCGCAAGCGTCCGATGGCCGGTTCACGGCCGCCCAGTTCCGTGATCGCCTCGACAACGGTCGAAAAGTCGCCATCCAGATATTGGAGTATTTCGACCGTCAAGGCGTTACGCTCAACCGCGGCACCCTGCGCAGGATGCAGGCGCGCTATCTCGATCTGTTCGAGCCCGCGTCGGCGGCAAGCGCCATCAAGGGAAGAGCATCGTCCCCGGTGGGACGTCCGGACTTCAAATCCGGGTGAGGCAGATAAGACTGTCTCGGGTGGGTTCGACTCCCACTCTCTTCCGCCACTTCGGCGGTACGGTCAAACGACGTCGATGCCCGGCACGCCGGCCTCGGCTGCACCAATGATGCGTGCCGCTGGATATCCCGCCGCTTCGATCGATGCGCAGATGGCCTCGGCCCGTCCTGCCTTGCACGCGACCAGCAATCCGCCCGAGGTTTGCGGGTCGGTGAGCAGGGCGTGGTGCCACTCCGGCAAGCCCGCGGGCAGGGTGACGCTTTCGCCGTAGCTGTTCCAGTTTCGTTTCGAGGCACCGGTCACGTGGCCCGCTTCGGCCAGCGCTTGCGCCTGCGCAAAGAACGGAAGGCGCGCCAGTTCGAATCGAAGCCGGACGCCGCTGGCACGCGCCATTTCCAGGCCGTGTCCCAACAATCCGAAACCGGTGACGTCGGTGATGGCATGCACGTCATTGTCTTGGGCTAGTTCATGGCCGACGCGATTTAGCAGCGTCGTTGAAGCCAGCATTTCGTCGTACGCGTCCGCGGGCAGCACCTGCTTCTTGAACGCGGCCGAATAGATGCCGACCCCAAGGCCCTTGGTCAGGATGATCGCGTCGCCGACCTGCGCGCCGGCATTGCGGCGCACGTTTGCTGGCGCGCACAGGCCGATGGCGGCCAGTCCATAGATCGGCTCGGCCGAATCGATCGAGTGCCCGCCTGCGACGGGGATGCCTGCCTCGGCGCAGATCGCCTCGCCACCGGCGAGAATCCTGCGCACGGTCTCCACATCCAGTTTGTCCAGCGGCATGCCCAGGATGGCCAGTGCCATGATCGGCTTGCCGCCCATCGCGTACACGTCGGACAGGGCATTGGCGGCGGCGATACGCCCGAAGTCGTAAGGATCATCGACCACCGGCATGAAGAAATCGGTGGTGGCGATGACGCAGGTGTGATCGTCCACCTGCCACACGGCGGCATCGTCGCTGGATTCGGTTCCTACCAGCAGCTGCGCGAAAGGTATCGCGCCGGGCTTGTCGGCCAGCAGTTGCTGGAGCACGGACGGCGCAAGCTTGCAGCCGCAACCACCGCCGTGGGCGAGATCGGTCAAGCGGGTCGAGGTCATGGCGGCTCCTGCGAAAGTTTCCGGGAACAACAACCTGCCGATCTAGGATACCGATGTTGCCGGCGAGCGCGGTATCCATGCCTTGCGACGCACTCCCTCGGGCCGGGCTTTCGATCATGCCGGTTCGGACAACGTTTCCGCTCGTCGTGTCGGCATCGGATGCTGCATTATGGGGACACGGGAGGCGGCGCCGCCGGGCGTAAACGACGGCTATCCCATGGCGCCTGATGGCGCACCAGCCTGCATCGAAACACATCAAAGAGGAACGGATCGTGCCTGCCATTGTTTCCCAGCCGGTGGCTGAAAGGCTGACTCATTCCGCCATTTTCCTGGTGGTGACCTTGAATCCCGTTCCCCAGGCGGCAGGGGAAGTCAAAGCGCTTTGCAGCGATCTGGCCGCGCTGTTGCGGGCCATCAGCTTTCGTCACCCGACCCGGCGATTGTCATGCGTGATGGGCTTTGGCTCGGCGGCCTGGGACACGGTGTTCGGCAGCCCACGGCCAGCCAGCCTGCATCCGTTCAAGGAGATTCGCGGCGTGCATCACGCGGTATCCACGCCGGGTGATCTGCTGTTCCACATACGCGCCACCCACATGGACCTGTGCTTCGAATTGGCGGCGCAGATCATGTCACGCATCGGCGACGCGGCCACGGTGGTCGATGAGGTGCATGGCTTCAAATATTTCGACGAGCGCGATCTGCTGGGTTTCGTGGATGGAACCGAAAACCCCGTGGACCAGGATGCGCTTGACGCCACCATCGTCGGCGAAGAAGACCTCGCGTTTGCCGGTGGAAGTTACGTCGTCGTGCAGAAATATCTCCACGACATGAAAGCCTGGAACGCCATACCCATCGAGCAGCAGGAACGCATCATTGGCCGGCACAAGCTTTCCGACGTGGAACTGGCCGATGAAGCCAAACCCAGCTACGCGCACAACGTGCTGACCAGCATCGAGGAAAACGGCGTGGAGCTGGAGATCGTGCGGGACAACATGCCTTTCGGCGATGTTGGCAAGGGTGCGTTCGGAACGTATTTCATTGGTTATGCACGATCGCCCGCCCGCATCGAGCAGATGCTGGAGAACATGTTTGTCGGCAAGCCTCCCGGGAATTACGACCGCCTGCTCGACGTCAGCAGGGCGACTACCGGTACGCTGTTTTTCGCCCCGTCTGCGAGTTTCCTCGCAGACGCAGGGGGTTAGCGCGACCGGGCGGGGCGGTGGGGCGTGGGTTGATGGGACGGCGCTCTGTTTGTCCCGCGTGAACCGGAAGGCTGCACGTCCCTGGACGTGCCCAGGATGTGAGGCACCCATGACTGGCAGGTACCACGCATGATCGTTCGCCCTCACCAGACGCATTCGGTGACCACGCTGCTGTTTGCGGTGAAGGGTTCGGTGGTTCCCATCATCTGGCCGCGCGTGCTCTACACGATGCTGCTCTCCATCGCCGTGGTGATCGCCGGTCGCATGGGCTGGGCTGTCCACTTCGCCCTGAATGCCGCGCCGCTTACGCTGCTGGGACTGACCCTGGCCATCTTCCTGGGTTTTCGAAACACGGTCGCCTACCAGCGGTGGTGGGAAGGCCGCACGCTGTGGGGTGACCTGGTGATTGCCACGCGCAATATGGCGAGGCAGACCACGTCGTTCCTGTCGTCGCTGCCACGTGAGCAACAGCGCGTACTCGTCTACGGCCTGATCGGTTTCACCCACGCGCTTCGCCACCATTTGCGCGGCACCGATCCTGCAGAGGACTTGCGTCGATGGCTGCCTGAGGATGCCTGCCATGCCGTGCTCGCCTCGCCGCATCGCCCCAATGCATTGCTGGGCGTGCTTGGCCGGTACTGCATGGACGCCACCCGTGAGGCCGGCGTGGACAGCATCCTGCTGGCTGAGATGGATCACGGCCTCAACCAGCTATCTCATGTGCTCGGCGGATGCGAGCGCATCAAGGGCACGCCGATTCCCTTCACCTACATCCTGCTGCTTCACCGTACGGTGCATGCCTATTGCTTCGTGCTTCCGTTCTGCCTGATCGGGCCGCTCGGCTGGCTGACGCCGCTGGCCGTGGGCATCCTCGCTTATACGTTCTTCGGTCTGGACGCGATCGGCGAGCAGATCGAAGATCCGTTCGATCTCCTTCCCAATGACCTGCCGCTCGACGCCTTGAGCAGGAACATCGAAATCAACCTCCGTGATCTCCTTGGCGAATCCGATTTGCCACCGCCGCTGGAGCCGAAGGATTACGTCCTTTCCTGATACTTCCAAGGCAGGAGAGGCGCGGCGGGAACGCGCTGGCCTCGCGGTGCGACATCTGGGCAGGACAGGGCCGGGCGCCACTCGACGGACAGGCAAAGAAAAAGGCCCTGAAAGCACGCCGGGTAGCGGATTTCAGGGCCTTTCAATCTTGAATCTTTGGTCGGGGTGACAGGATTCGAACCTGCGACTTCTACGTCCCGAACGTAATTTTTGTCCGTTTTGAGTCAATAACTTATCTATTAAGTTATTGAAATTAATGGTGGTTATGTTTCGCGACATTTCGCGATATGCTTCCTTTTGCAGGACGTTTGCAGGACGAAGGGAAGGCAATGCCCAAGATCACTCGTGAAACACTGACTCTCAAAACCATCCAGGCCGCCAAGTCCACCGGCAAACTTTACCGCTTGCGGGACGCGGCCGTCCCCGGCCTGGTGCTCCGCGTCAGCCCCGCAGGCACCCGAGCCTGGGCGGTGACCTGGGGCCGCGGCCAGGAGCGCATCATCGGCAATTATCCGGTCATGACCCTAGATGGGGCGCGGGACGCGGCGCGCCGCGAACTGGGCGAGGTAGCCGAGCACGGAGCCCCGCTGGCCGTGATCAAGGCGATGAAACCCGACGCCGCTGTGGAGTCCTTCGGAGATTTCATGGCGCTGTACAAGCCGCACCTGGAAGCGACGGCGAAGGCGGGAAAAGCCACTGTGAACTGCCTCCAGGCGCAGTTCGGTTATCTGTACAGTGAGCCCCTTGCGTCTATCGGGCGTGCCACATTTGACAAGTTCAAGGCCAGTCGACTGCAAGCCGGCCGTCATCCGGCCACCGTGAATCGCGATCTCGACCGCCTGAAAGCGGCATTGTCCAAGGCAGTGGAGTGGAACTTGCTGCCCGCGAATCCGTTGCTTGGCATGAAGCGGATCAAACGGGACATCGAAGATCGGGTCCGCTACCTGTCGCCGAAAGAAGAGAAGGCCCTTCGCAAGGCGCTCGATGCTCGGGAGCAGCGTTTCAAAGTCCGGCGTGCCTCGAGCAACCAATGGCGCATCGAGCGTGGTCAAGAACCGTTGCCACCGTTAGCGGGGTACGTTGATCATTTGATGCCGATGACGCTGCTCGCCCTCAATACGGGACTACGGCGTGGTGAGATCACGCAGCTCACGTGGGCCGACATCGACCTGAAGAAGAAGCTCCTGACTGTGCGTGCAGGCTACGCGAAGTCGGGAAAGGCCAGACACGTCCCGCTCAACAGCGAAGCACTGTTGGTGCTCAAGCAATGGAAGCAGCAGCAGCCCGACGGTGTTTTGTTCCATCTGACGTCCGTGACCAAGTCGTGGGCGAAGCTGACCGAGAAGGCCAACATTAAGGACTTTCGATTCCATGATCTTCGCCATACGTTTGCCAGCAAGCTGGTGATGGCCGGCGTTGATCTCAACACCACCCGCGAGCTGCTAGGGCACGGCGACATCAAAATGACGCTGCGCTACGCGCATCTCGCTCCGGAGCATAAGGCAGCGGCCGTGCAACTTCTCGTGGCCAGCGAAGGCAAGAAGCGAACGTAACGGCTCAAAGGTGCCGAACTATCCGTCGTGCCGCTACGGTTTGAGTTTGAAGGATTGAAAGGAGAAGCGCGTTGTCCATGCCCAATTCGCGGCGCCTGATGCTGCAAAGGTTAGATGAGGTAAAGGGAATTGTTGAGAGGGAACGAAAGGAGCGATCCGAGTTCGAAGCGATGGGCGTGAGGTACCCGAACTTGGGGCACCTTGGGTACGACGACCTAACCATTACACTTTTCGATCGCTTGGCGAATTCGCCGTTGATGGGGTCTGTCTGGGTGGCTCTAGACAAACATTTCGAATATCACCAAGAGCGGCCGAATGCGACGGCATTCGCGCATGCATGCAACGAGGCCTATAAAACATGGTCGTGGACAGTAAAGCGGACTTCCAGCGAGCATAAGCGGTACTACGAAGAATTGGCATCCAATCTCGTACAGAT
>NZ_DASRZX010000138.1:0-6123 GCF_035685885.1 Dyella sp.
GTCAATGCCCTGCACGCGTGGCGCGATCGCCGCACAGCGGGCGCGCGAGGCGGTGCGGATACCGGCGCACTGGCGGCTATCGAACAGGCGAGCAGGGGCTGGCGCCGTCGCCTGGACGTGCGCAGCGCCGCCAGCGGCGTACCCGACAGCCACAGCGTGGGCGACCTGTTGCTGCACGCGTTTCCCGATCGTGTCGCACGCCGCGACGACAGCAATCCGTTGCGCTACACCCTGGCCAACGGGCGCGGCGCCCGGTTGCACGAAAGCACCGCCTTGCTCGGGGAGCCGTGGCTGGTGGCACTCGATCTTCGTTTCGAGGCGCGCGACAGCCTGATCCTGGCGGCGGCGCCGCTCGACATGCGTGTGCTGGAACGCGACTACGCCGCACAGTTCCGGCGCGAGCGCGCGCTGCGCTGGAACGACGAACGCAACGCCGTGGAAGCCTTCGAGGAACACCGCTATGCCAGCATCGTGCTCGATCGCCGCAGCGTTCCGGTCAAGCCGGAGGACGCGTTGCCTGCCTTGCTCGCCGCCGTGCGCGCGAAGGGCGTCGACGCGCTGCCATGGAGCGAGCAGGCACGCCGCCTGCGCGCGCGCATGCAGGCATGGCGCCGCTGGGTGCCTGAGCGTGGACTGCCCGATGTTTCTGATGCAGCCTTGCTTGGCTCGCTGGAGGAGTGGCTGGCGCCGTATCTCAATGGCAAGCGCAGCCTCGATGCACTCGGTGCCGACGAGCTCTCGCAGGCGCTGGGTTCCCTGTTCGACTACGAGCAACGCCGCGAACTCGATGCGCAGGTGCCCGAAAGCATCACCGTGCCCAGTGGCATGAGCCGCCGCATCGAATACAGCGAAGGCGAGCCGCCCGTGCTCGCCGTGAAGCTGCAGGAACTGTTCGGCCTGGCCGACACGCCGCGCATCGCTGGTGGCCGCATTCCCGTCACGCTGCACCTGCTCTCACCCGCGGGCCGCCCCATCCAGGTCACGCAGGACCTGAAGGGTTTTTGGGAGCGGACCTACCCGGAGGTGAAGAAGGAACTCAAGGGCCGTTACCCGCGCCATCCGTGGCCCGACGATCCGTGGACGGCTGTTCCCACGCACCGGGCCAAGCCGCGCGGTACGTAGCGCGCTTGCGCGAGATGCACCTGTGGTTCGTTTAAGGGGGCTTCGGCCACAAGGTGTTTGGCCATCCAAAAGAAGCGGCCCGGAACGACACGTTCCGGGCCGCTCTGGCAACGCGCGATCGGTGATCAGTCGTGCGAGCGGGCCACTACGCTGCCGTCGACCGGGTCGACCAGTACAGCGACGGCCGTACCGTGCGCAGTCTTGGCGTCGGCGTTCCACAGGCCCTCGTCAAACTTCACGTGTGCCACGTTTTCATAGCCGTCCGCGGCCAGCTTGGCCTTCACCTCGTCCTCGTTGAGCTTGGAAGGGGCATCGGCGGGATAGACGCGGCCGTTGACCGGGCCCACCGCGAGCGTGACCCACTGCTTGTTGCCGCCACGTGCCTTGGTGCGCCACACGCCATCCTTGAACTTGAGGTCCTTGACCTCCTTGTAGCCGGCGGTGGCGATCGACGACTTCACCGCATCCTCGGTCAGCGCGCCGCTTGGCGGCGTGGTCGTCCATGTGGTGACCGTCGTGGTCGTCTGCGTGGCACTGCTCACCGATTGTGCGCTGCTGGGCGCCTGTTGCGCAGCGGCAACGCCGGTGATGGAAAGAGCGATCAGCAGGGGAAGCATGCGCTTGGTCATGGTAGACACCTTCTCCGGTGGCGATGTGTGGCCGGAGCTTGCGAACGCATGGGTCAGCCCCGTGTGAACTTTTCGGTTCTGGTTGGCGCGCAGTCAGGAACCGGAACGGTGTTGAAGCGATCGCGCGGAGATGGACGTCCATACGGCATGGGTTCATGCCCATGGCTGAGGCGCTGGCGATCGTCCGCAGTGAAAACCGGTCTGGTTTCGGCGCAATGCCATCACCGGTCGACCATGCGGCGACCACTTCGGCGCGTATGACGCGTGCCGCTGCGCACACACACACCGGTGACTTTCGGACGATGCGTATCCACGTCGCGGTCGCTTAACGTTGCCGGGCTGGTCGACGCTTCCCGGAGCCTTCATGAAGACCCTGTCCCGATGCTGTGCCTGCATGGCCCTGTGGATCATCGCGGCGGCACCATCATGGGCGCAGGCACCGTCCTTCCAGTTTCTGCAGACGCCGGGGCCGTACCCGGTCGGCCTGAACGTGGCGGAGCTGCACGATGGCACGCGCCACTTTCCCGCTTCCGCAACATCGCAAGGCACGCCGACCGCGAAGCTGACCTCGCGCCCGCTGCAGACGCTGGTCTGGTATCCCGCGGCGAAGAACACGGCCAGCCCGATGACGGTGGGTGATTACGCTGCGTTGGCCGACACGGAAGTGGCCTTCGACAAGCCAGATCCCAACGCCAATCACTGGCGTGCGCAGCTGAAATCCTCCAGTGGCGCCCCGCTTTGGGCGGTGCGGAACACGCCTGCGGCGCAAGGACGTTTTCCCGTTGTCATCTACGCGCCCAGCGATTCGTCCGTGCCCTGGGAGAACGCGGACCTGTGCGAGTACCTCGCCAGCCATGGCTATGTGGTCATCGCCAGTCCATCAATGGGCGCGTCGACGCGCGACATGACGGACGATCTGGAAGGCATCGAGACACAGGCGCGCGATATTTCCTACCTGATCACCTATGCGGCATCGCTGCCCCATGCCGATGCCTCGCGCGTAGCGGTCGTCAGCTGGAGTTGGGGCGGCATCTCCGGGCTCTTTGCGGCGGCGCGCGATCGGCGCATCGATGCCCTCGTGGCGATGGACGGCAGCATGCGCTACTTCCCCGGACTGGTGCGCAAGGCCGGGTATGTGCATGCGGATCAGATGCGCATACCCCTGCTCTTCTTCATGGAGGGCGATGTCACCTTGCCGGAGCGTCTGGACAAGTACTACGACGGCCCGGCGGACGACATCGTTGGACCCAGTGTCCTGAACGCCTGGGTCCGGGGTGATCTGGTCACGGCCATCATGCTTGGCATGTCCCACGGCGAATTCGGTGCCATGGCGCAGCGGCGCAAGACCGCGCAACGTTTTGCCGAAGATCAGGTGGCCGACTACGGTCGCGACGACGCCAATACCGGTTACGCCCTGGTCGCGATGTATACCGGGCGCTTTCTTGATGCCTATCTGAAAGGCGATGCACAGGCCGCCGACTTCCTCAAGAGCAAGCCAGTCGACAACGGGGCGCCCAGGCATTTCATGGCCGTGGATTTCCGCGGGGCGCAACAGGAGCCGGCTTCCAGCGCAAACGCAGCGGGTCAATGAGGCATGCGACGGGCTCGTCGCCCCGCGCCGGCTGCCTGCTGACGTGACGGCATCGCGCGCCGCGCGGCTGCACACGGCCTTCGCCACGGAACTTTCACCCCGCTTGGCTTAATACGCCTGCTCTCCATGACGCCGGAACCCGGGGCCGTTGGCGTGTCGGGAAGGGGATGCGCGTTGCCGCGATGCCCGTAGCGTCCACTGCGCCATAGCCATGGCCTATCAAAGGCATTGCAACAATCAAATTCTATTGATGGAAAGGCGAGCGTAGAGTCGGGTTGAAAACGTGCGTCGAAGTATCCCGCGGGCAGTACGCGTGCACTGCGAAAGCCGTCGTCGGCGTGCTGCGCCGACGTCGTTGACGGCAGCAAAAGCACGGGGGGCTGCCGCAGGATCGCAAAGTCGCCGACGCATCATGGACGTTTGAACCCATTGCAGTACAAGCAGTCGGTCCACCCTCCTCAGGAGAGAGCGCATGTCAAACGAAGCGAAGAAGTGTCCGTTCACCCACGCCGCCGGTAGCGGTACGACGAATCGCGACTGGTGGCCCAGGCAATTGCGATTGGACCTGCTGGCACAGCACTCCAGCCGCTCCAATCCGCTGGATCAGGATTTCAACTACGCCAAGGCGTTCAAGAGCCTGGACCTGGGCGCCGTCAAGAAAGACCTCGCCGCACTCATGACCGACTCGCAAGACTGGTGGCCGGCAGACTTCGGCCACTACGGCCCGTTGTTCATCCGCATGGCCTGGCATAGCGCCGGCACCTATCGCATCGGCGATGGTCGTGGCGGCGGCGGTCGCGGGCAGCAGCGTTTTGCGCCGCTCAACAGCTGGCCCGACAACGTCAGCCTCGACAAGGCGCGCCGGTTGCTCTGGCCGATCAAGCAGAAATACGGCCAGAAAATTTCCTGGGCCGACCTGATGATTCTCGCCGGCAACGTCGCGCTGGAAACCATGGGCTTCAAGACCTTCGGTTTCGGCGGCGGCCGCGAAGACACCTGGGAACCGGACCAGGACGTCTATTGGGGCAAGGAGAAGACCTGGCTGGGCGGCGACGTCCGCTACGGCAAGGGTGCCGCCGGCGATGACGATGACGAAGGCGTGATCGTGGCCGACGAGGAGCTGCACGGCGCGGAAAAGAGCCGCACCGATCAGGGCCGCAATCTGGAGAACCCGCTCGCAGCCGTGCAGATGGGCCTGATCTACGTGAATCCGGAAGGTCCCGATGGCAACCCCGATCCCATCGCCGCCGCGCATGACATCCGCGACACGTTCGGCCGCATGGCGATGAACGACGAGGAGACCGTCGCGCTGATCGCCGGCGGCCACACCTTCGGCAAGACACACGGCGCCGGACCCGCCGACAACGTAGGCGCCGAACCCGAAAGCGCGGACATCCACAATCAGGGGCTGGGCTGGAACAGCACGTTCGGCTCGGGCAGGGGTGGCGACACCATCACCAGCGGCCTGGAAGTCACCTGGACCACCACGCCGACCAAGTGGAGCAATAACTTCTTCTGGAATCTTTTCAGCTTCGAGTGGGAGCTGACCAAGAGCCCGGCGGGTGCGAACCAGTGGCGGCCCAAGGGCGGCATGGGTGCCGGCACCGTGCCGCACGCGCACGACAAGGACAAGCGCATCGCGCCGTCGATGCTCACCACCGACCTCTCGCTGCGCATGGACCCCGCCTACGAGAAGATCTCGCGGCGCTTCATGGAGAACCCCGATCAGTTCGCCGATGCCTTTGCGCGTGCCTGGTTCAAGCTGACCCATCGCGACATGGGTCCGCGCTCGCGCTACCTCGGCCCGGAAGTGCCGGCCGAAGAACTCGACTGGCAGGACCCGATCCCCGCGGTCGATCATCCGCTGGTCGACGAGAAGGACATCGCTTCGCTCAAGGAGAAGATCCTGGCGTCGGGCCTCACCGTCGGTGAGCTGGTATCGACGGCGTGGGCATCGGCATCCACCTTCCGTGGCGGTGACAAGCGCGGCGGTGCCAATGGCGCCCGTATCCGGCTGGAGCCGCAGAAGAGCTGGGCGGCGAACCAGCCCGAGCAGTTGGGCAAGGTACTGAAAGTTCTCGAAGGCATCCAGGGCGATTTCAACAAGACGCAGTCCGGTGGCAAGAAGATCTCGCTGGCCGACCTGATCGTGCTCGCGGGCGGCGCCGCCATCGAGCAGGCAGCGAAGCAGGGCGGGCATGCGGTGAAGGTGCCGTTCTCGCCGGGGCGTGCGGATGCTTCGCAGGAGAAGACCGATGTGCAGTCGGTGGCGATGCTCGAACCGCTGGCCGATGGTTTCCGCAACTTCCTCAAGGCCCGGTTCACCATCCCGTCCGAGCACCTGCTGGTCGACAAGGCGCAACTGCTTACCCTGACGGCGCCGGAAATGACCGCGCTGGTCGGCGGCCTGCGCGTGCTGGACACCAACGTCGGGCACACCAAGCATGGCGTGTTCACCAAGCGGCCCGGCACCCTGAGCAATGACTTCTTCGTCAACCTGCTCGACATGGCAACGGAATGGAAGCCGACCTCGGATGCCGGCGAGCAGTTCGAGGGAGTCGATCGCAAGACCGGCGAGGCGAAGTGGACCGCCACGCGCGCCGACCTGGTGTTCGGTTCCAACGCCCAGCTGCGCGCGCTCAGCGAGGTATACGCCAGCACGGATGCGCAGGAGAAATTCATCCGCGACTTCGTCGCAGCCTGGGTCAAGGTGATGAACCTCGATCGCTTCGACCTGGCGTGAGCGTTGCGTGACACCGCCGATACCGGCGGTGTCACGGC
>NZ_DASRZX010000139.1:0-29164 GCF_035685885.1 Dyella sp.
CAACCTCCCCCTGCATGCAGGGGGAGGAGACAAGCACGGCGCTGCTCCCTTCACGGAAGGTTCGGAGAACCACACGACTCCCTCCGCCGCCAGCATGGACGGAGCGGAGACCCCCACGACTCCCTCCTCTGCCAGCATGGACGGAGCGGAGACCCCCACGACTCCCTCCGCCGCCAGCACGGACGGAGCGGAGACCCCCACGACTCCCTCCGCCGCCAGCATGGACACAGCGGAGACCCCCACGACTCCCTCCGCCGCCAGTATGGACGGAGCGGAGACCCCCGCGACTCCCGCCGCCGCTAGCATGGACGGAGCAGAGACCCCCACGACTCCCTCCCCTGCTTGCAGGGGAGGGTTGGGGAGGGGTTGGGTTCTTGCCCTGGCCTCACTCGCCCTCATCGTCCTTCCCCTTTCCGTCCACGCCGACAAGATCCGCGATCTTGCCCAGGTGGGCGGCGTGCGCAGCAACCAGCTGATCGGCTACGGCCTGGTGGTGGGCCTGGATGGCAGCGGCGACCAGACCACGCAGGCACCGTTCACCACGCAGAGCCTGGAAAACATGCTGGTGCAGTTCGGCATTACGGTGCCGGCCAATGTGCGCCCGCAGTTGAAGAACGCCGCGGCCGTGACGATCACCGCGCAGTTGCCGCCGTTCGCCAAGCCGGGCCAGACCATCGACGTCACCGTGGCTTCCATCGGCAACGCCAAGAGCATCCGCGGCGGCGAGCTGCTGATGACGCCGCTGCGCGGTGCGGACGGCAACGTCTATGCGATGGCGCAGGGCAGCGTGGTGGTCGGCGGCGTCAGCGCGCAGGGCAAGAGCGGCTCCAGCGTGCAGGTGAATATCTCTGCCAGCGGCCGCGTGCCCAATGGTGCTTCGGTGGAGCGCAGCGTCGCCTCGTCGTTCGCCAGCAGCAACGGCGATCTCATGCTCAACCTCAATACGCCTGACTTCACCACGGCCACGCGCATCGCCGAAGCGGTGAACCGCACCTACGGCGCAGGCACGGCCAACGCAGTGGACGGCGGTTCGGTAGCCGTGCGCGGGCCGGCCGATGCCAGCCAGCGCGTGGCTTGGCTGGGTGCGATCCAGGCGCTGGACGTCAATCCCGGCGATGCACCCGCGCGCGTGGTGGTCAATTCGCGCACCGGCACGGTGGTGATCGGCTCGGAAGTGCGTGTGACGCCGGCGGCGGTGGCGCATGGTTCCATCCAGGTGACCATCAGCGAACAGCCGCAGGTGAGCCAGCCGGCGCCCTTCAGCAAGGGCCAGACCGTGGTGGTGCCCAGCAGCAATGTGCAGGTGAGCGAAGACGGCGGCCACATGTTCAAGTTCGGGCCCGGCACCAACCTCGACACCATCGTGCGCGCGGTGAACCAGGTGGGCGCCTCGCCCAGCGATCTCATTTCCATACTGCAGGCCTTGAAGCAGGCCGGCGCGCTGCATGCGGAGCTGGTGGTGATCTGATGACGTTGCCGGGCGACGCCGCGAAGAGCCTCAACACCTGGACGGATCTGTCCGGGTTCCAGGCATTGCGCCAGAGCGCGCAGTCGGATGCGAAATCCGCGCTGCCGGCCGTGGCCAAGCAGTTCGAGTCCATCTTCACGCAGATGATGCTGAAGTCGATGCGTGAGGCGAGCCCCGGCGATGGCCTGGGCGACAGCGATGCGGGCAATGCGTGGCGCGACATGTTCGACCAGCAGATGTCGGTGAACCTCTCGCAGCAGGGCAACGGGTTGGGCATCGCGCAGATGCTGATGCGCCAGCTCGGCGGCGCGACGTCCGGCAGTTCGACGAGTGCCAGCGACGCCACCCAGGGCAACGACTGGCAACAGCGACTCCATTCCGTGGCCGGCGCCGCCAAGGGCGCCGGCACCCAGGTGCTGAAGTGGCTGCCGCAGGATGCGCAGGCATTCGTGCAGCAACTGGCGCCGTATGCGCAGAAGGCAGCCGAGAAGCTCGGCGTGTCCGTGCGCGCGGTACTGGCCCAGGCGGCGCTGGAAACGCAATGGGGCAAGCACATGCCGTCCCATTCCAACGGCGATACCAGCAACAACCTGTTCGGCATGAAGGCCGGCGGCAGCTGGGATGGCGAAAAGGTGAGCGTGCCTACGCTGGAGTTCGAGGGTGGTGCCGCCGTGCATCGCCGCGCCCAGTTCCGTTCCTACAGCAACCCGGGCCAATCGTTCGATGACTACGCGCAGCTGATCGCCGACAACCCGCGCTATGCGAAGGCACTCAACCACGGCGAGGACGTGGTGGGTTTTGCGCACGGTCTGGTGAGCGGCGGCTACGCCACCGATCCGTCCTACGCCCAGAAGATCATCGCCATTGCCAACAGTCCCGCCATGAAGGCGGCGCTGGACGGCCTCAAGAATATCGGCAGCGCGCCGAACCCCTCCGAGTAATCTGCCAAGGAACGAACCATGTCCAACCTCCTCAGCATCGGCTCTTCGGGGCTCAATGCCGCACAGGTGGCACTCAGCACGGTTGGCAACAACATCACCAACGTCAACACGACGGGGTACAGCCGCCAGACCGTGGTGCAGAACGAAAGCATCTCGGTGACCGGTGGCCGTTACACCATCGGCAGCGGCGTGGACGTGGATTCGGTGCAGCGCGCGTACAGCGACTTCCTCACCAGCGCGGTGTGGAGCAGCAATGGCAACCTGCAGCGCGCCACCACGTACAACAGCCTGGCCACTACGCTCAACAGCATGCTGAGCGCCAGCGGCAACCTGCAGGGTTCGCTCGACAGCTTCTATGGTGCCTTCGACACCGTGGCGAACACGCCGGGTGTGTCCTCCAGCCGCCAGTCGCTGCTGGGCAGCGCCGGTTCGATGGTTACCGTGTTCAACACGCTGGCCCAGCAGTTCACCTCGCAGCAAAGCCAGGTGAACAGCCAGATCGGCACCACGGTCAACAGCATCAACAGCACCGCAAGCAGCATCGCCGACCTCAACGCGAAGATCCGCCAGTCCGGCCAGAACGTGCCGAACGATCTGCTCGACCAGCGCGACACCATGGTGCAGACGCTTTCCGGTTACCTGGGCGTTTCCACCTATACGCAGACCGACGGCACCATCAGTGTCTATGCCTCCAGTGGGCAGGCGCTGGTGAGTGGCGACAAGTCGTTCGCGTTTTCCACCGGCAACGATCCCTACGACGGATCGCGCACCAACGTGCTCGACAACACCGGCACCGACGTCACGTCCAAGGTCAGTGGCGGCACGCTGGGCGCGCTGCTGGACTATCGCAGCAACGTGCTCGATCCGGTGCAGAACCAGTTGGGCCAGGCCGCGGTGGCGTTGGCCACCAGCGTCAACACGCAGCAGGCCAAGGGGCTGGATCTCAATGGCAACCAGGGCCAGGCGATGTTCTCCATCCCGTCGCCGGCGGTGTTGGCCAACGTCAACAACAAGGGAACGGCAGCGGTGTCGGCCAGCGTCAGCGATGTGTCGCAGCTGTCCACGTCCGACTATGTACTGAGCTACGACGGCAGCAACTGGAACCTGGCCACCACCAGCGGCCAGAGCGTGCCGATGACGGCCAATGGCGACGGCACCTACTCGGCCGAAGGCGTCACCTTCAGTCCATCGGGCAGTGCGCAGGCGGGCGACAGTTTCCAGATCCGTCCCACGCGCAATGCGGCCAGCGGGCTCACGCTGACGATGACCGATCCCAACGGCATCGCCGCCGCTGCGGCGCTCACATCCAGCGCGGCCAGCGGCAATACCGGCACGGGCAGCATTGGCTCGGTCACGGTGACGGATCCGACCAACGCGGCGCTGCTCAACAAGGCCACGTTGAGCTTTCCCACGACTGGCACCTACCAGGTCACCGACAGCACGGGCACGGTGATTTCCAGCGGCAGCTACGCGCCGGGGCAGACCATCGGCGCGAACGGCTGGAGCGTCACGCCGTCGGGCACGCCCGGCGCGAACGACAGTTTCACCATCGGCATCAACTCCAACGGCCTCAACGACACCAGCAATGCGCTGGCCATGGCGCAGCTCGCCGACAAGGGCGTACTCAACGGCAGCAAGCAGTCGGTGATCGATGCGTACGGCACGCTCACCACCAACATCGGCACCGTAGGTAGCCAGGCGCAGACCACGCTCACCACGCAGACCAGCCTGTACAACCAGGCGGTGTCGGCGCAGCAGAGCGTGTCCGGCGTGAATCTCGACGAAGAGGCCGCGAGCCTCGTGCGCTACCAGCAGGCCTACCAGGCGTCCGCGCAGGTGATCACTGCGTCGCAGACCATCTTCAGCAGCCTGATTTCCGCGATTCAGGGATAAACCGCCATGCGTCTTTCCACCAGCTGGATGTACCAGCAGTCACTTGCCACCATGCTCAACCAGCAGAGCACGATGGCGGCCACGCAGAACGAGGTCACCACCGGCGTGCGCATCAATGTCGCCTCCGACGATCCGGCCGGCGCCGGCCAGGTGGTCAGCCTGGGCCATGTGATTGCGGCGAACACGCAGTACTCGACCAACATCGACAGCGCCACCACACGACTCAATACCGAGGCGAGCACGCTCGATTCGGTGAACAGCGCGCTCGACAGTGCGCGCACGCTGGCGCTGCAGGCGATCAACGGCACCATGGGCGACAGCGACCGCAAGAGCATTGCAAGCCAGTTGAGCCAGATCCGCGACCAGCTGGTGCAGCTTGCCAATACCACCGACAGCAACGGCAATGCGTTGTTCGCCGGCACCAGCACCACGCGCGCGCCGTTCCAGGTGGGCGCGAACGGCGTGGTGAGCTACGCGGGCAACGACAGCCAGCAGCATGCATCGATCGGATCGGGTCTGCAGGTGATCACCGGCGATGCCGGCTCGGGCCTCTTCATGAACATTCCGACCGGCAATGGTTCGTTTGAAGCGAGCGCCGGCGGTTCCGATACCGGCACGCTGCTGGTGGGCGCCAACAGCGTCGCCGACCTTTCCGCGTGGAACAGCACCAAGAATGCCAGCGGTGGCGGCTACACCATCACGTTCGGCACCGGCGGCAGCTGGACGGCGGCAGATGCCAACGGCAATCCCGTGCTCGACAGCAGCGGTAACGCCGTGGGCGGCACATATCAGGACGGTGGCTCGATCACGTTCAACGGCATGACCATCGCCATGAGCGGCACGCCGGATGCGGGCGACACGGTGTCGGTGCAGACGGGTGGCCAGCAAGACATCTTCAGCACGCTGAGCAGCATGATCGATGCGTTGCAGAGTGGCGCTTCGGATACGCAGCTGACCAACGTGATGAGTCGACAGGTCGAATCGATCGACCAGGCGCAGTCGCAGCTCAGCGCAACGCAGGTATCCATCGGTGGACGGCTCAACACGCTCACGCAGCAGCAGGGCGTCTACAAGGATCTCAACGTCACCTACCAGACGGCGTTGTCCGATGTCGCCGCCGCCGATCCGTACACGGCGATCAGCAACCTGTCGCTGCAATCGGCGGCACTACAGGCATCGCAGCAAGTGTTCGCGCAGGTGAAGTCGATGAGCCTGTTCAACTACATCAAGTAAGCGCGCGACGACGATGATGCATGCGCGCAGGAAACTGCGCCGCGCATCCGGACATGCGACGAGGAGGGCGGAAAACACGGCGGTTTGATGGGCAGACAAGTGAGCGGCGTCACGAAACGCAGCACAGGCCTCAAGTAATCGCAAGACAGGCCGAAAAGCTCACTGAGGCGGATGGCACTCCACACACGGAGCCTTGCCGCCGGCACGAATAAAGCCAATCAGACCGGCCACCGGTTCCGCAGGAGAAATCCATGTCTCTCGTTATCAATACCAACGTTTCGTCGCTGAATGCCCAGAACAACCTGAGCAAGTCGCAGAGCGCCCTTTCGCAGGCCACGCAGCGCCTGTCCTCGGGCCTGAAGATCAACAGCGCCGCCGACAACGCCGCCGGCTTCGCCATCTCGCAGCGCTACACCACGCAGATCGGCGGCCTGAACCAGGCCAGCGCCAACGCCTCGGACGCCATCAACCTGGCGCAGACCGCCGGCTCCGCGCTGGACCAGGTGACCGCCAACCTGCAGGCCATTCGTGACCTGGCCGTGCAGTCTGCCAACGGTACCTACACCGACTCCGATCGTTCCTCGATCGACCAGGAAGTGCAGCAGCGCCTGGCGGAAATCACCCGCATCGCCAACCAGACCACGTTCAACGGTTCCAACGTGCTCGACGGCTCGATGAAGACCAAGAGCTTCCAGATCGGCGCCAACGTCGGCCAGACCATCAGCGTGAACCTGGGCACCAGCGTGAAGTCCAGCGCCATGGGCCAGATTGCCACCAGCTCCACCGGTGACATCAGCGCGTTGTTTGGTTCTACGAGTGCGACGGCGGGCACCGGCGGCGTTTCCACGGGCACGGGTGCTCCGGCCAGTTTCGACTTCAGCAGCGCCACGGGCACGAATGCCTCGTTCACCGTCGACGGCAATGCGGTCAGCCTGACCACCGACGTCACCGACATCAATGGCCTGAAGTCCGCCATCCAGACTCAGCTGGACACGGCTTCTGCTGGCAAGTACACCGTCGGTGTCGACGGCACGACCGGTGGCATCACGATCACCAACAACACCGCCGGCTCGGCCGCACCGGTCATCGCCGACAGCGATACGGGCGCTTCCACCACCGCCGTGTTCGGCGGCACTCCGACTACCACGGCCGGTACGGCTGGCGTGGCCGCTTCGTCGGGCGGCCTGACCCTCGCCGCCGGCGACCTGAACATCGACGGCAAGGACATCACCGGCTCGTTCGCCACGGTGCAGGATCTGTCGGACGCGATCAACGCTGCCGGTATCTCCAACGTGAGCTCGGCCGTCAGCGGCGACGGCAAGTCGCTGAACCTGTACTCCAGCAGCGCCCTGACCATCTACGGCACGGCGGCCGATTCGGCTTCCTCGGCTACCAACGCGCTGAAGTTCTCGGGTGCGGCGGCGACCTCCACGGCAGCCACGGCCATCACCACCTCGGGCAGCCTGTCCGGCGGTGACGTGAAGACGGTGGACGACGCCAACGCGCTGGTCTCGCGCGTCGACGTGGCGCTGAAGTCGGTCAGCGATTTCGCTGCCCAGCTGGGTGCCGTGCAGAATCGCTTCCAGTCCACCATCTCCACGGTGGCGGCGCAGACGACCAACCTGCAGGCCTCGCAGTCGACCATCCAGGACGCGGACTTCGCTTCCGAGACGGCCAGCCTCAGCAAGGCCCAGGTGCTGCAGCAGGCGGGCATCTCGGTGCTGGCCCAGGCCAACTCGAACCCGCAGCAGGTGCTGAAGCTCTTGCAGTAACGGACCGAAGGCCTGACCGCGACTCTCCCGGGTCGCGGTCACCTCGGCCGGAAACACCGTCGGGCGGATCGGTTTCGATCCGCCCGACATCACGGGAGCCACCGGCAAAGCCCTTGCGTGCGAGGGTTTTGCCGGGGGCTCGAAAACCTCCGCCGCAAGGCGGATCCATTCGGGAACGTAGAAGGCTACGCGATGACCACGACCAGCAGCGCCACCGGCAGCCTGAGCTCACTGCTCAATACGCTTACGGCGAATACGACGTCGGGCAGCACCTCGGGCAATAGCACCACGACGAGTGGAAGCGGCACGTCCACCAGCGGCTCCAGCACCACGAGTTCGGGTGGCGGCACGTTGAGCGCCAGCGGCATCGGTTCGGGCCTGGATGTCAGCTCGATCGTCACGGCGCTGGTGAACGCGCGCAAGGCGGCGTCGCAGCAGCAGATCGACACGCGCACCAGCCAGACCAACAACCTGCTGACCGGCCTGTCGTCGCTCAATTCCGCACTTGGCGGCATCCAGACCGCGCTGTCCACGCTCACTTCGATCAATACGTTCAGCAGCTACAACGCCACGCTGTCGCCGACCAATGGCAGCACCAGCATCGGTACGGCAACCACGATGTCCAGTGCCCACGCAGGCACGTACAACATCGACGTCAGCCAGCTGGCGACGGCGCAAAAGCGCGCGAGCGATCCCTACGCCACCGGTACCGCGGTGGGGCAGGGCACGCTGACCATTTCGGTGGGCAGCAGCACGATGAATGTGGCGGTGTCGGCCACCAATTCGCTCTCCGATATCGCCTCGGCCATCAATGGTTCGTCGTCCAATCCGGGCGTGACCGCCACCATCGTCAACGGCGTGAACGGCCAGCAGCTGATGCTCAGTTCCAGCAAGACCGGCGTCGCCAACGCCTTTACGGTCAGCTCCAATGCCACCAGCAGCAGCGGCCTGCAGGGCTTGGCAACCATGCTCAATACGGCGGGCAAGAACGAGGCGCAGGACGCCAAGCTCTCCATCGATGGCATCGACGTCACCAGCGCATCGAACGCGGTGTCGGGCAAGATGGATGGCGTCACCATCAACCTCACCGGCACGGGCACCAGCACGCTGACGGTGGCGCAGGACAACACCACGGCGACCAATGCCATCCAGGGATTTGTCGACGCTTACAACAGCTATGTCAGCACCGTGTCGTCGCTGTCCAGCTATGACACCAGCACGGGCGCGGCGGGCGTGCTGCTTGGCGATACCACGCTCACCTCGGTGCAGCGCCAGATCGCTTCGGTGCTCAGCAGCCCGGCATCGGGCAACAGCATCGGCACGCTGGCCAACCTTGGCATCACGCGCAACGCCGACGGCACGCTCGACCTGGATACGGACAAGCTCGCGGCAGCGTTCCAGTCCAATGCGTCGGCGGTGAAGGATCTGTTCACCGGCACCAACGGTTATGCGACGCGCCTCAACAAGTCGATCGCCAGCTACACGTCCAGCGGCGGCATCATCTCGACGCGGATGGACAGCCTCAACAACACGCTGACCCAGCTAAGCCAGCAGCAGACCGCGCTCAACACGCGCATGTCGACTTACCAGACACAGCTGCAGCAGCAATACACGGCGCTGGACACGCTGATGTCCTCGCTCAACAACACCAGCAGTTACCTGACCACGGCGCTCGAGCAGTTGACCAACTCCAACTCGAAGAACTGAACGGAACAGTGACCATGACTTACGGCTATGCGCGCAACGCCAGCGCGGTTTACCAGGACAACAGCGCGCGCGGCAGCGTCGAAGGCGCGGACCGACACCAGCTGACCAGCATGTTGTTCGACGGCGTGATCGACCGCATCAACCAGGCGCGCGGTGCCATGCGGCGTAGCGACGTGCCGGCCAAGGGCATGCACTTCAGCAAGGCGCAGGCGATCATCGGCGAGCTGCGCGGCAGCCTGGACCACAAGGCCGGCGGCACACTGACCGAACGTCTGGACGCACTCTATGACTACGTGAGCCGCCGCCTGCTGCACGCACAGCTCAATGACGACGAGCGCGCCATCGATGAGGCCGTGGACCTGCTGACGCCCGTGCGCGATGCGTGGCGCGAGATCCGCGAAACCTTTCTTGCCTCGCAGGGCCGCGCGTCCAGCGCTGCGGCGTAACCGAATCATGGCCATCGAGCGCATCCTGGACATCAGTGCACGCATGCTGGCCGCGGCGCGCGCCGGCGACTGGGATGCGGTGGCGCGGCTGGAAAGCGAGCGCCGCTGCGTGCTGGAACAGGTGCGCCTCGATGGACCAGCCGCACTTCCCGTCCTGAAAACCCTGCTGGCACACACCGAAGCAGTGCGCTCGCTGGCCGGCCAGCATCGCGAGCAGCTCGGCGAAGCGCTGGGGCAACACCAGCAGCGTCATCGCGCACTCAGTGCCTATCTCCAGGCCAGCCTGGACTGACACTCTCCACTGGCCAGCACCGATTCGAATCCGCGCATAATCCCCACGTATTCCAGCGACCCACAGACGGCCCGCGCTGAGCGACCGAGGGACCCATGCAAGACTCATCCTGGCAGGCTTTTTCCGAACGAGTCACCTACGAGGACGGCCTTCACGCCGGTTGTGCCGCGCTGGCGCAGCCGCTGGGCGATCTGCAGCTGTCGGCGATGCGCGAGCGCAATCTCAGCGTGCTCGGCACGCTTGCGGTGTTCAGCGAGCGCCGCATGGATGCCCAGGACGAGGAAAACCTGGTGGCGCAGGAGCTGCAGCGCCTCGATGGCAAGCTCAACGTCCTGATGGCCATGCTCGACCAGCTGCTTCGTCGCGACACCGAATTGCCGCCGCGCCTGCCGGTGCAGTTCAACGCCGTCGGCGCCGTTCTGCCGGGCGGGATGTGGCCGGCGGGGCAATTGCATGCGCTGGTGCGATTCCATTTCGATGGTTGCCTGGCGCTTCCGCTGGAGTTACCGGCGCGACTTGTACAAGAGCGTGATCAAGATCACACTTTCGTCGCGTTCGAGTCTTTGGACGATGTGACGGGTGACGCGATTGAGCGCCTCGTCTTCCGACATCACCGACGCAAAGTGGCAGGTCGGAAGCTGACGAGCTTTTAGGCCAGTGCCCACACACGGATGTGCTATGTGATGCACATCACGTTACGAAAAATCGACACGAAGATTCTTTGACGCTCTTCTCAGGCGAGTGTCGCACAGGGTCACTTTTCCCGGCTGCGCGCTGAAACGTTTAACCCCAATAGATTCAGTGATATGCCGCATACCCCTGCGTCGCGGACGAATAGACGCGCGCGTGTGTGACGCATACCGGCAGGGTGACTCCCCTGAAGGTGTCGAGATTTCGTTCAGTGCTGGCCTTCTTCTTGCTCGATGTGCCATGGGACCCGCGACGGAATGTCGACGGTTCTACAGAGCAGTGCAGTCAAGGTTCAGGGGTCCACCGATGAAGCAGCACGCACGAGAGTCAGGCATGGGGAAGTTCGACGTACTGGTGATCGAATCCGATCGCCGCAGGGCGGAATCCGTCGTTTCGGCGCTGGAGTTCCTTGGGTACCGTCCGCAGCACGGTGCCGAGTGCGAGTCCGTAGACGAAACGACGCATGCATGGCGTGCCGTCTATGTAGGCACCGTCAAGGATGATGGCGAGGCCGAGCGTCAGTTCGCGCACCTGGGGGGCGCCGCCGCCCATGCGATGGTGCTGCTGGCCGCCGACTCCGAGTGGGTATCCCGCCTGGGTTCCGACGCATCGCCGTTCGGCGCGCGCATCGGCATGGTGGAATTTCCGCTGCGCTACGAGCAGTTGTCCGAGACCCTGCGCGGCGGCCAGTTTTCGCTGCCGGGGCGTCGTCCGGAGTTGCGCCTGGTCGGAAGTTCTGGCCCGATGAACCGCGTGAACGCGCTGGTGCGCCAGGTCGCGCCGTTCGATTCGAGCGTGCTGGTGCTGGGTGAATCGGGCACCGGCAAGGAAATGGTAGCGCGCTCCATCCACGAATGCTCCGCCCGTCGCGACAAGCCCTTCGTGGCCATCAACTGCGGCGCGATTCCGGCGGAACTGCTGGAAAGCGAATTGTTTGGCCATGAGAAGGGCGCGTTTACCGGCGCCATCTCCACCCGCAAGGGGCGCTTCGAGCTGGCCGAGGGCGGCACGCTGTTCCTCGACGAAATCGGCGACATGAGTCTGCCGATGCAGGTGAAGCTGCTGCGCGTGCTGCAGGAGCGCGTGTTCGAGCGCGTGGGCAGCAACCGCACCCAGCGCTGCGACGTGCGCATCATTGCCGCCACGCATCGCAACCTGGAGCAGGCCATCGCCAACGGCCACTTCCGCGAAGACCTCTACTACCGCCTCAGCGTGTTCCCGCTGGAAATGCCGGCACTGCGAGAGCACCTGGACGACCTGTCGGAACTGGTGGCCGAATTCAACCAGCGCCTTTCGCGCCGCGGCCTGGCTGGCGTGCGCTTCAGTGCGGGTGCCATGCACGCGATGCACGGCTATGCGTGGCCGGGCAATGTGCGCGAGCTGTACAACCTGGTCGAGCGCCTCTCCATTCTCTATCCACACGCCGAAGTGCGCGTGGGCGACCTGCCGGAAAAATATCGTGGCCAGCAGGTGATCGAGGAAGTGCGCGGCGCCGCGCTGCTGTCGCTGATGACGGGCCAGTCGAGCGTGATGCCGGAGCCGATGACCGTGGTTTCCGCCGATTCGCTGGTGATGCTGCCCGAAGGCGGCCTGGATCTTAAGGACCACCTGGCCGACATCGAAGTGGGCCTCATCCGTCAAGCGCTTGACGTTACCGGTGGCGTCGTCGCGCACGCGGCGAAGTTGCTGCGCATGCAGCGCACCACGCTGGTGGAGAAGCTGCGCAAGTACGGATTGCAGCCGAGTTTGCAGGCTTGAGAGCAGGCTTGAGCGCAGAAGTGAGTGAAGAGGAGTGAGTAGTGAGAGAGAGCCGTGCTTTTCTCCCACTTCTCACTTCTCACTTCTCGCTCCTTACTCCTCATTTCTCATTCTCCGCCCATGGCACGCATCCTGCTTCTACACCCCAGAACACCGTCACGCGTTGGAATTCCGACATGAGCCAGATCGACGTCAATAACCTGCTGTCGCAAATGCGCCAGATGTCTTCGCAAGTGAAGCCGGCCGAACAGGCCTTCACGGCGGCCAAGCCGGTGCAGTCGGATTTCTCTAGTCTGCTCAAGCAATCCATCGCGTCGGTAGCCGATGCGCAGACCGACGCGGGCCGCCTTGCAGCGGGTTTCGAGCGCGGCGATGCCGGTGCCGATCTCGGTCGCACGATGGTGGCGGTGCAGAAGGCCGATCTGTCGTTGAACACGCTTTCGCAGGTGCGCAACAAGCTGGTCGATGCCTACAACAACATCATGAACATGCCGGTCTGACCGGCTCTTGACGCGCACGAGCCCTCTTCATGGCCGATAACGCCCTCGCGACCACCGACGACAAGGCCGGTTCTCGCCTGGACCTCAAGCAACTGGCGCGCACGCCGGCCACGCGGCAATTGCTGCTGCTGGTGGGCGTGGCCGCTGCGGTCGCGCTCGGTGTTGCCGTGGTGCTGTGGTCGCGCGGCCCCAACTACGGCCTGCTGTATGCGGGCCTGGAACAGAAGGATGCCGCGGCCGTCACGCAGGCGCTGCAGGCATCCAATACGCCGTACACGCTGGGCGCGGATGGCAACTCCATCATGGTGCCCGCATCCGACCTCGCAGCGATCCGCCTGAAACTCGCGTCGCAGGGGCTGCCCCAGGGCAGCGCCACCTCGCCGGTGCCGGGCAGCGATTCGCCGTTCGGCATGAGCGACCTCGCCGAACGCACGCGCTACCAGCAGATGCTGGAGACAGACCTGGGCAGCACCATTGCGGGCCTGCAATCGGTGCGTGCGGCTCGCGTGCATCTGGCATTGCCCAAGCCTTCGGCCTTCATCCGCGACAACAAGGAAGCGAGCGCCTCGGTATTGGTGACGCTGTATCCGGGTCGCCAGCTCGATGCGAGCCAGGTGGCGGCGATCGTGCATCTGGTCGCCTCCAGCGTGCCCAACCTCGATCCCAAGCAGGTGTCGGTAGTCGATCAGCAAGGCCAGCTGCTCACCACCACCGATGCCGGGAGTGCCAGCGCCATCGGCGACACGCGCCTGCGCCTGGCCACGCGCATCGAGAACACCTACGCACAGCGCATCGAAGAATTGCTTACTCCGCTGGTCGGCCCGGGCAAGGTGCGCGCGCAGGTCTATGCAGACCTCGATTTCAGCGAGACCGAGAAGGCCACCGAAACCTACGGCCACGACCATCCTGCGCTGCGTAGCGAACAGACCAGCAGCGAGACGCGCACCGGCAGCGCCAGCGATGGCGGCATTCCCGGCGCGTTGAGCAACCAGCCTCCGAACACCGTGGCGCAGCCCACCGCGGCACAACCGAACAACGGCAAGGGCGCCGCCGGCAAGGGCGCCACGGCCACCACGGCGCAGGCCACCGCACCGGGCGAGAACTCCAGCAGCGCCACGCGCAACTACGAACTCGATCGCACCATCAGCCACGTCAGTGATCCGGCGGGCCGCCTCGTGCGCCTCACCGTTGCCGTGGTGCTGGACAACAAGACCGTGGCCGGCGACAAGGGTGGCAGCAAAAGCGTGCCGTTCACGCCGCAGGAGCTGGAACACCTCACCACGCTTACCCGCAATGCGGTGGGCTACAGCGAAGCGCGCGGCGACAACGTCAGCGTGATCAACCAGCCGTTCCACCAGGACATCACCGGCGACGCCACGCAGCCGGCGATGCAGTTCTGGGAACGCCCCGGCATGCTCGACCTGATCAAGCAGGGCGCCGGCATCCTGGTCGCGCTGTTGGTGGCTTTCGGCTTGTTGCGACCGCTGCTGCGCGGACTCACGCGCTCGCCGGCGCCGGGCAAGGGCCTGGCGGTGGCGGCGCAGGACAACATCCCGACCATTTCCGTGCGCGTGGGCGACAAGGACGACGGCGACGAGCTGGCGCGCCTCAACAACGGCATCGCACCGCAGATGGCCTACGAGCAGCGCATCGGCCTCGCGCGCCGCATGGTCAGCGAGAACCCCAAGCAGGTGGCGCAGGTGGTCAAGAGCTGGGTGGGCGAAGATGGCGGCTAGGCATTCCCGCATTCGCGCTCCCCGTCCGGCGCTTCGGAATCCGCTCGCGCGGCCGATAAGCCATGCACATGCCGCGCACGCAGTCGCGGCCTACCGGGTGGATACGACGCAGGCCGTCGGGCGGAACGAATCATGAAGGCAGAAACTCCCATCGGCGGCGCGCAGCGCGCGGCCATCCTCTTGCTCACGCTGGGCGAACAGGACGCCGCCGAGGTGCTCAAGCACCTCAGCGCGCGCGATGTGCAGGCCGTGGGCACGGCCATGGCCGGCCTTACCAACGTGTCCCGCGAACACGTGGAGCAGGTACTCGGGCGCCTCAACGAGGACATGAGCCGCCACACGTCGCTGGGCGTGGGCACCGAGGAATACATCCGCAAGATCCTGGTCAATGCGCTGGGCGAGAGCAAGGCGGGCGGCCTCATCGACCGCATCCTGCTCGGCCGATCCAGCAAGGGCCTGGAATCGCTGAAGTGGATGGAAAGCCGCGCCATCGCCGAGATGATCAGCCAGGAGCATCCGCAGATCATCGCGCTGGTGCTGGCGCATCTGGAACCCGACCAGGCGGCCGAAGTCATTGGCTACCTGCCGCCGCGCGTGCGCAGCGACGCGGTGATGCGCATTGCCACGCTCGACGGCGTGCAGCCGCATGCGCTCAACGAGCTGGACGAGATCATGGAACGCCAGTTCTCGGGCAACACCAAGAAGCTCAAGTCCGCCAGCGTCGGTGGACTCAAGGCGGCGGCCAGCATCCTCAACGCGATGGAAACGAGCCGCGAAAACGAGCTGATGCAGGCCATCCGCAGCCATGACGCGGGCCTGGGCGGCCGCATCGAGGAACTGATGTTCGTGTTCGAGGATCTCGCCGAGCTGGACGACCGCAGCATGCAGACGCTGCTGCGCGAAGTGCCGACGGCGCGCCTCGTCACGGCACTCAAGGGCGCCGAGCCCGGCGTGCGCGAAAAGATCTTCGCCAACATGTCCAAGCGCGCGGCCGACATGCTGCGCGACGATCTCGAAGTGTCCGGTCCCGTGCGCCTGAGTGAAGTCGATGCCGCGCAGAAGGAAGTGCTGGGCATCGCGCGCAAGCTGGCCGACTCGGGCCAGATCAATCTTTCCGGCACGGGTGACGAACTGGTCGCATGAACAGCCTCCTCAATCGCGACAACGTGATCGCCTTCGAGCGCTGGATGCCGCCGGAAGTCGGCGTGCCCAGCGCCGTCGAGCCGGCGCAGGCCGAGCCGGTGGTGCAGCCGACCGTGCGCGAGCTCGAAGCGCTGGAACAACAGGCGCGCGAAGAAGGCTATTCGGCAGGTCATGCCGAGGGCATGGCCGCCGCACGCGACCTGATCAATACGCGCGTGGCACGCCTGGATGCCTTGCTGGACGCGGCGGCACGGCCGCTGCGCAGCATGGATGAACTGGTGGAACTTGAACTGGCGCGCCTGGCCATGACCGTGGCGCGCCAGGTGATCGCGCACGAACTGCGCACCTCGCCCGACCTGGTGGTCGAGGCAGTGCGCCAGGCCGCGCTGGCCTTGCCTGCTTCGACCGGGCGCCTTCGCGTGCGCCTGCATGCGGAAGACCTTCAACTGCTGCGGTCGCTCGACGCCAGCGAGCCGAACTGGCAGCTGATGGTCGATACCACGCTGCAACGCGGCGACTGTGTGCTGGAAACCGAGCGCTCGCGTCTGGACGCGCGCGTGGAAACGCGCATGGCCGCCATCGTCGATGCCGTGCTGGGCGCCGAAGCGGAAGACATGGATGGCGACGCCGATGAGGTGCGCGGGTGAATTTCGCCGCCGACCCTTCACGTGCGTCGCTGTGGCAGGAGCGCCTGTCGCGCCGCCGCCAGCGTGCGCTCGGCGCGCATACGCTTACCGTGGAAGGCCGGCTGCGCCGGGTGGTGGGGCTCACGCTCGAGGCCGAGGGCTGCGAGGCGCCGCTGGGCGCGCGCTGCATGGTCACTACCGCCGATGGCAATGAACTGGATACCGAAGTGGTGGGCTTCGCCGACGAACGCCTGCTGCTGATGCCGGTGGGCGAGATGCACGGTGTGCTGCCCAACGCGCGTGTGCGCCCTTGCGCGCATACCAGCGGCCTGCCCGTGGGTGCTTCGCTGCTGGGCCGCGTGGTGGGCGCCGATGGCGTGCCGCTCGACGGCCTCGGTCCGCTTGATGCGGACGAGCATGCGTCGCTCAAGCGCGAACCGATCAACCCGATGTCACGCAAGCCCATCGACACGCCGCTGGATACCGGCGTGCGCGCCATCAATGCTTTGCTCAGTGTGGGCCGCGGCCAGCGTATCGGCTTGTTTGCCGGTTCCGGCGTCGGCAAGTCGACGCTGCTGGGCATGATGACGCGCTATACCGACGCCGATGTGGTGGTGGTGGGCCTGATCGGCGAGCGCGGCCGCGAAGTGAAGGAATTCGTCGAACACACGCTGGGCCCCGAAGGCCGTGCCAGGTCGGTGATCGTTGCTGCGCCGGCTGATGCGCCGCCGCTCAAGCGCCTGCGCGGCGCACAGTACGCCACCGCGATCGCCGAATGGTTCCGCGATCGCGGCCAGCGCGTGTTGTTGCTGATGGACTCCATCACCCGTTACGCGCAGGCGCAGCGCGAAATCGCGCTGGCCATCGGCGAGCCGCCGGCCACCAAGGGTTTTCCGCCGTCGGTGTTCGCCATGCTGCCGGCGTTGGTGGAACGCGCCGGCAACGATGCCGAAGGGCGCGGCTCCATCACCGCGTTCTACACCGTGCTGGCCGAAGGCGATGACTATCGCCACGACCCCATTGCCGATGCGGCGCGCGCCATTCTGGATGGCCATATCGTGTTGTCGCGCGACCTGGCCGAAGCGGGCCACTATCCGGCCATCGACATCGAAGCTTCGATCAGCCGCGTCATGCCCGCCGTGGTCACGCGCGAGCACATGCGCGCGGCGCAGCGGTTCCGTCAGGTGTATTCGGCCTATCGCCAGCAGCGCGACCTGATCGCAGTGGGCGCGTACCAGAAGGGTTCCGATCCGCAGGTGGACCACGCCATCGCCATGTGGCCCCGGCTGCGCGACTTCCTGCAGCAGGAGGTGGATGCGCCCATGTCGTTGCGCGATGCCATCGGCTCGCTTGAACAGCTCACCGCCGCGGGCTCGCCGTGAAGTCGCGCGCGAGCCAGCTGCAGCCCGCTGTCGACCTGGCACACGAGCGCCAGGAGACGGCCATGCAGCGGCTCGCCGAGCAGCAGCAGAAGCTGGCGAAAGCCGAGGCGCAACTGACGGAACTGCGCCGTTATCGCGAGGAATATGCGCAGCCTGCCAATGGCGTGACGGTGAGTGCCTTGCTCAACCGTCGCCAGTTCGTCGAGCGCATCGACCAGGTGATCGGGCAGCAGATCAACGAAGTGGCCCGCCAGCAGCGCATGCTCGAGCAGGTGCGAGGCCAGTGGCGCGACGCGCATGCGCGCGAGCAGGCGCTGGGCAGCGTGATCGATCGCTATCGCGACCAGGAACGCAAAATCGAGGAGCGCCGCGAGCAGGCCGAGATCGACGAACGCATGCAACACCGCCGTCCGGCATGGGACCCCCGCCGATGACGTGCCTTCCGCTGGAGATGACACCATGACGCCGACCGCACTCCTTGCCGCGAACACCCCGGCCGCGGCGAACGCACCCACCGCGGCCGCGAACGTCGCCGATGCGGCCAGCCGCGCGCAACCGCGTTCGGACTTCCGCAAGCCGCTGCAGCACGCGCGCCAGCAACAGCAGCAAACCGCGCAGGCGCCAGCGCAACGCGACAGCGGCGATGACAAAACCGCGAAGACTGCGCATCGCCCGGCGAGCGCGGGCGACACGCACGATCAGCCCGACCATGACGATGCGCCAACGAGCAGTGCCAACCCCGATGCCGCCAGCGCCATGCTTGCATTGCTCGGCCAGAGCATTCCTGCGCAGGCGGCGCCCGCGCCTCCGGCGGCAGCCGATGCCACGACCAGTGGCGCCGCTGCCATCGCCGCCACGCTGACCGCCGGCCTGCCGGCGCAGGGCGTGACTTCACCGGGACTGCCAGCCGATGGCGACGAGATGCTCGACAGCAAAGGCATGGGCGACGCGGATGACAACGCGCTGGCCGCGGCGGGCGACGACACCGATACCGACACAAGCTTCACCCATGCCATGGCTGCGATGGGCAAGGCCATGTCGGCCACGCAGGCCACGACATCGGCCGATGCCAACGATCACAGCGATCCGCTCGATGCGCTGCGTTCGCTGGCCGGCAACCCCCTGGCCATGCAGCAGCCCGCGGCAACGCAGCCCGCCGCACCGCACGCGCTCACCATGCAGTCCACCGTCGGCACGCCCGCATTCGCGCAGGAGCTGGGGCAGCAGGTGGCCTGGCTGGGCGGGCAGGACATCAAGCAGGCACGTATCCGCCTGCATCCGGAAGATCTCGGTCAACTCGATGTGAAGGTCAGCGTCAAGCAGGACCACGTCGACGTGAGCTTCATCGCCCAGCATCCGCAGGCGGTTCACGCCGTGCAGCAGACCTTGGGCCAGCTCGACACCTTGCTGGCGCACCACGGCCTGTCGTTGGGACACGCCGAAGTGGGGCAGGGTGGTCGTGGCAACGAAAGCAGCCAGGGTTCCGGTTCGTCGACCGGATCCGCGTCGGGCGAAGAAGTGTCGAACGAGCAGGGCGGCATCGCATCGGTGGTTGCGCCGGTGGTGAAGGCGGTCGGATTGCTCGATATGTTTGCCTGAGGGTCCTTTGGGTATCGCGGGTTTTCATGCGCGAAGACCGCAGGTCGAGGAATCCGGGAAGTCCGCGGTCGCGCACAGGGTGCGCTCCTACGGGGGAGTCCCGCCGTCGTAGGAGCGCACCCTGTGCGCGAACGCAGCGTATGGGTACACCACATTGCGCGGTTGTCGCTAACCTCGTCGGCCTCGCGATGAATCGATACTGAGTTCAACGTACAGGCTGCGGTCGCGCACAGGGTGCGCTCCCACAACAGCTGGGCAGGGCTTGTCCCGGGACCGACGGATGTCTCGGTGGCCAACCTCATCGCGATAAGCGCGGCAACAACTTCTCCCTTGTGGGAGCGCACCCTGTGAGCGACCGCGGCGCATGGGTGCATGACACCGCACGGTTGTCGCTGCTCGTTTGGTTCCGCGAGAGCCCGATACTGAGTTCAACGGACAGGCTGCGATCGCGCACTGGGTGCGCTCCTGCAACGGCGATATTGGGCTGGTCCACTGGGTGACACTTCGCCAAGCCCATCACCCGGTGTCGGCCTTCCGACGGCCGCCATGCGGGCGACGCGCCCGGCTTCCGACACGCGTCAAGAAAGCGCCGCTGCCCTTCGCATATTCCTCGCAAACCCAGTCGCCACAACGTTCTGCGCCGATGGCATGGCGTTTGCTACCTGTTGCTCATGTGGCGCTCAGCACGAGTCGCCAAGGCATTCGAGACCGCAGGAACAGGCATGGCGCAGAACGAACAGACAACGGAATCGGTGGGCACTCCGGCCAGGAAGGGTTTTTCCAAGGTGGTGCTGGTCATGGGCGTGGCGCTGCTGGGCCTTGGCGGCGCATGCGGCTTCCTGCTGCTGGGGCCGCGCGGTGCGCACAACGCCGGTGTTCAGGAAGAACCCAAGGTGCTGCTGTCCAAGCAGGAGCAATACCTGGCCATGGATCCGCCGTTCGTCGTCAACTTCAAGGACGACCAGTCGATGCGTTTCCTGCAGGTGGGCGTGAGCCTGATGTCGCATGACGCCGCCGCGCTTGCTTCGGCCAAGGAAGCGGAGCCGGTGATCCGCAACGCGCTGGTGATGCTGTTCTCCAGCCAGGACTACACCATCCTCAGCGATGCCGCCGGCAAGCAAAAGCTGCAGGCGCAGGCGCTGGCCGCCGTGCGCAAGATCGTCCAGGACCGCCTGGGCCGTCCGGGCGTGGAAGCGCTTTATTTCACCAGCTTCGTCATGCAGTAACGGAGCCTGGCCATGAGCGACCTGCTTTCACAGGAAGAAATCGACGCCCTGCTCGACGGCGTGGAAGGCGGCGCCGTCGAGACGGGCAACGACGAGCCGCTGCCGCGCGATGCAGTGATTTCGTACGACTTCACCCAGCAGGACCGCATCGTGCGCGGTCGCCTGCCCACGCTCGAAATGGTCAACGATCGCTTCGCGCGCTTCTTCCGCACCGCCATCTTCGGCGTGCTGCGCAAGACCTGCGAAGTGTCGGTGCTCGGCGTGAAGATGGTGAAGTTCGCCGAGTACGTGCATTCGCTGGCCGTGCCCAGCAACCTCAACCTGGTGCGCATCAAGCCGCTGCGCGGCACCGCATTGGTGGTGATGGAGCCGCGCCTGGTGTTCACCGTGATCGACAATTTCTTCGGTGGCGATGGCCGTTTCCATGCACGCATCGAAGGTCGCGATTTCACCGCGACGGAGAATCGAGTCATCCAGATCATGCTCACCGAACTGTTCGGCGCGATGAGCGAGGCCTGGCAGCCGGTGCTGGGGCTTAACTTCGAATACCTGAACTCGGAGATCAATCCGCAGTTCGCCAACATCGTCAGTCCTACCGAGACAGTGGTGGTGTCGCGCTTCCACGTCGAGCTCGACGGCGGTGGCGGCGAAGTCCACCTCACGCTGCCCTACGCGATGGTTGAGCCGATCCGCACGCTGCTCGACGCGGGCGTGCAGAGCGACCGCGTCGATCGCGACGATCGCTGGGCCGAAACCCTGCAGGACGAAGTGCTCGATGCGGAAGTGGAGCTCAGCTCTCTGCTGCTGGAAACGCGACTGAGCATCGGCGACTTCCTGCAGCTCCGCCCGGGCGACGTGTTGCCCATCCAGCTGCCGGAACTGTGCACCGTCTTCGCCGAAGACGTGCCGGTGTTCCGCGGTCGCTACGGCCAGGCCAACGGCCGCACCGCCATTCGATTCCACACCCCGACCGGTCGCCGCGAAATGCGCCTGTCAACCGACCCTGTCACGGAGAAGATCCCCGCATGATCCCGAACCCAGACGCAGCCGGCGCCCATCGCGTCGAATTCGATCCGCTCACCGCGCCGGCCGCTGAAGGCGCCGACGTCAACCTGGATATGATCCTTGACGTGCCCGTGACGCTGGCGATGGAAGTGGGCCGCACGCGCATCAGCATCCGCAACCTGCTGCAGCTCAACCAGGGGTCGGTGGTGGAGCTGGACCGTTCCGCTGGCGAACCGCTGGATGTTTTCGTCAACGGCACCCTGGTGGCGCACGGCGAAGTGGTGGTGATCAATGACCGCTTCGGCATCCGTCTCACCGACGTGATCAGTCCGGCCGAACGCGTGCGCAAGCTGCGGTGATCGGCATGTTTCTCGCCCTGGCCCTGCCGGTCGCCGCGGCGCCGGAACTCAATACCGGCGGCGAACTGGTGCGCGTCGTGCTGAGCCTGCTTGGCATCGTCGCGATGATCTTTGCCGCCGGCTGGCTGAGCCGCCGCCTGCAGGCACGCACGTCACCCGGCGGTCGTCGCCTGCGCTGCGTGGAAACCATGGCGGTGGGCGCGCGCGATCGCCTCATGCTGATCGACGCCGACGGCAAGCGCCTGCTGGTGGGCGTGGGCCAGGGCGGCATGCGCACGCTGCATGTGTATGAAGGTGTCGCGCCTGAAGAAAGCCCCGCGCCGCCGATGCCGGGCTTTGGCGACGTGCTGGCCCGTTGGAAGCGCACGCCATGAAGAAATACCGTCGCTGGATTCTCCTGCTGGCCCTGCTGCTGGTGCCGATGCTTGCCTGGGCTGCGCCGGCCGCACCCGTGATGCCGGCCATGCCGACCATGCCCGCATCGCCCGCCGGCATTCCCGTGCTGACCGTGCAGAACGCGCCGGGTGGCGCGCAGAACTGGACACTGTCATTGCAGGTGCTGGCACTGATGACGGTGCTGACGCTGTTGCCAGCCGTGCTGCTGATGATGACCTCGTTCACGCGCATCATCATCGTGCTTGGCTTTCTGCGACAGGCGTTGGGCACGCAGTCCACCCCGTCGAACCAGATCCTGCTGGGCCTGTCGCTGTTCCTCACGCTGTTCGTGATGTCGCCCGTGCTGACGCATGCGTACAACGATGGCGTGAAGCCGTACATGGACGGACAGATGAGTGCCGAGCTGGCGATTCCGGCCGCGGCCGCTCCGTTCAAGCATTTCATGCTGGACCAGACGCGCGATGCCGATCTGCAGCTCTTCACGCATCTGGCCAACGAAAAGCCCTATGCAAGCAAGGACGATGTTCCGTTCCGCGTGGCGATGCCCGCATTCGTCACCAGCGAGCTGAAGACGGCCTTCCAGATGGGCTTTCTGCTGTTCATCCCGTTCCTGATCATCGACCTGGTGGTGGCCAGCGTGCTGATGTCGATGGGCATGATGATGGTGTCGCCCACGATCATCTCGCTGCCGTTCAAGATCATGCTGTTCGTGCTGGTGGATGGGTGGACCTTGTTGCTGGGTACGCTGGCCGGGAGTTTTTACTCGTGAGTGGCGCGACGCGACTTTCTCCCTCTCCCCTCCGGGGAGAAGGTTGGAGTGAGCCACCTCAAGGTGTTAAAGGGGCGGGTGCTCGCGGTGGGGTTTCATTTCAAGCGCCACAGCGAAGACAACGAGCTCCCTCGCAAGCCCCGGCCCCTCACCCCAACCCTCTCCCCAAAGGGGCGAGGGAGCAGAGCGGAGGTGCGCCATGACCCCTGAATCCGTCATCGAATTCGGCCAGCACGCGCTCTACGTGGCCATGATGGTCGCCGCGCCGCTGCTGCTTACCGCTTTGCTGGTGGGCCTGATCATCGGCGTGGTGCAGGCCGCCACGCAGATCAACGAAATGACCTTGAGCTTCATCCCCAAGGTCATCGCCATGGCGGCGGTCGCGCTGATCGCGGGTCCGTGGATGCTGCGCACGTTGGTGCAGTTCACACGCCAGTTGATCGAAAGCCTGCCCGGTGCAGTGAAGTGAACGTCGACCTCGCCGACATCCAGCATCTGCTGGGTTCGTTGCTGTGGTCCATGGGCCGCGTCGGCGGTTTGTGCCTGGTGGCTCCGGTGTTTGGCGACAAGGTGGTGCCGCAGCGCATCCGACTCTCGGTGATGCTGATCCTGGCGTTCGTGCTGGCGCCGCTCGCGCCCACCAGCATCGACCTGATGTCGGCCGATGGCGTGGCCACCATGGTCAGCCAGATCCTGATCGGCGCCGCGGTGGGCTTCGTGCTCAAGCTGATCTTCGAGGCGGTTTCGCTGGGCGGACAGCTGGTGGGGCAGAGCATGAGCCTGGGCTTTGCCGAAACGGTGGACCCGCGCGGCGGCGGCAGTTCGCCCGTGCTCAGCCAGTTCTATCTGCTGACGGTGACCTTGCTGTTCCTGGCGATGGACGGCCATCTGCACTTGATCGCATTGCTGGCCGACAGTTTCCATAGCCTTCCGCCGGGCCAGTCCGCCATCGATGCGAATGGCCTGCACGCGGTGGTGGCGTTCGGCGTGCACCTGTTTGGTGGCGCGGTGCGCGTGGCATTGCCGGCAATGACGTCGCTGCTGATGGTCAACATCGGCTTTGCCGCGATCAGCCGCGCGGCGCCTTCGATGAATCTTTTCGCGGTGGGTTTCCCCATCACGGTGACGCTGGGTTTCGTGGCGCTGTGGCTGTCGTTGCGCAGCGTGCCGGGCGCGTTCGATTCGCTGCAGAACAGCGCCTGGTCGCTGATGCACGAACTGGTCGGCGGTTGAGGAGCGCACCGTGGCCGAGCAGGAAAACGAAGACCGCACCGAACAACCTTCAGAAAAGCGCCTGCGCGAAGCGCGGGAGAAGGGCGACGTTCCCCGATCACGCGATCTGTCCGGTGCCGTGGTGGTGCTGGCCGGCGTCTCCGCGCTCATGAGCAGCGGCGAACACTCGGTCGAACATGTACGCCGTATCTACGGCCTTGGCCTCAGTTACGGGCGCGACGCATTGTTCAGCGATGCGTTGCCGTCGCGCGTGCTCGGCATGGCCATGCACGAGGCGTTCGCCTTGTTTGCGCCCGTGGCGATGGCAACGGTGCTGGCCTCGCTGGCCGCGCCGGTGCTGCTGGGCGGCCTCAACTTCAGCGGGGAGGCGCTGCAGCCGAAGTTCGAGCGCCTCAATCCGATCGAAGGGCTGGGCCGCATCTTCGCGATGCGCGGCCTGGTTGAACTGGGCAAATCGCTGCTGAAGCTGCTGCTGATCGGCGCCGTGTTGGTGCTGGTGCTCAAGAACTGGCAGACCGACCTGATGTCCACCGGCCACGGCGACGTGGTGGCAGGCATGTTCAAGGCGATGAGCCTGCTTGGGCACGGCGCCCTGCTGTTCGGCTCGGTGCTCGCGCTGATCGGTGGCGCCGATGCGCTGTATCAGAAGTTCGACCACAGCAAGCGCCTGCGCATGACGCGCCAGGAACTGAAGGACGAGGCGAAGGAGAGCGAAGGCAACCCCGAGCTCAAGGGCCGCGTGCGGCAGATGCAGTACCAGATGGCGCGCAAGCGCATGATGCAGGAGCTGCCGAAGGCCGACGTGGTGATCACCAATCCCACGCATTTCGCCATTGCGCTGCGTTACGACGAAGGCCGCATGGGCGCCCCGCGCGTGATCGCCAAGGGCCTGGACGAACTGGCGCTGCAGATCCGCCTCGTCGCCAGCAGCCATCGCATTCCCACGGTGGAAGCGCCGCCGCTGGCACGCGCCTTGTATGCCACCACCCAGATGGATCGCGAGATTCCCGCGACGCTGTACGTCGCCGTGGCGCAGGTGCTCGCGTATGTGTTCCAGCTCAAGCAGGCCGTCGCGCGTGGTGAACAGCCGCCGAAGACGCCGCAACCCGATATCGATCCGGACCTGATGGGTCCCTACAAGTTCTGACGGAAACACGCATGGCCACCGCTACCGCCATCGATAGCCTGAAATCTCTGGGACGCCGAGGTATCGGCGCGCCGATCATCATGCTCGCCATGCTCGGCATGATGATGCTGCCGCTGCCGCCCTTCATCCTGGACATGCTCTTCAGCTTCAACATCGCGTTGTCGCTGGTGATCCTGCTGGCGGTGATCTATGTGATGCGGCCGCTGGAATTCGCTGCGTTCCCCACGGTGGTGCTGATGGCCACGCTGCTGCGACTGGCGCTCAACATCGCCTCCACCCGCGTGGTGCTGCTGCACGGCCACGATGGCCCTGGCGCAGCGGGCAAGGTGATCGAGGCGTTCGGCGAATTCGTCATCGGCGGCAACTTCGCGGTGGGCCTGGTGGTGTTTGCCATCCTCACCATCATCAACTTCGTGGTGGTGACCAAGGGCGCCACGCGCGTGTCCGAAGTGACCGCGCGCTTCACCCTCGACGCGATGCCCGGCAAGCAGATGGCTATCGACGCTGACCTCAACGCCGGTCTGCTCAATCAGGAACAGGCGCGCGATCGTCGCCAGGAAGTGCGCGAGGAAGCGGACTTCTACGGCTCGATGGATGGTGCGTCCAAGTTCGTGCGCGGCGACGCCACGGCCGGCATCCTGATCCTCATCATCAACATTGTGGGCGGCTTTTTCGTCGGTGTGATGCAGCACGGCCTTTCCGCCGGCGAGGCCGCCAAAACCTACACGCTGCTGACCATCGGTGACGGCCTGGTGGCGCAGGTGCCGTCGCTGATGCTGTCGATCGCCACCGCAGTGATCGTCACGCGCGTATCCAAATCGCAGGACATGGGCAAACAGCTGATCGGCCAGGTGTTCGGCCAGCCGCGCGCACTCGCCGTGGCCGGCGTGGTGCTGGGCGTGATGGGCGTGATCCCCGGCATGCCGAACATCGCCTTCCTGCTGTTGGGCGGCTCCTGCGGCGGCGCGGCGTACCTGATGATCAAGCGCGAGCGCGAGGCGAAGGAGCGTGTGGCCAAACTTGCGGCCGAAACGCCGCCGCCGGCCGCACCGGCCGAGCGCATCGAGCTGGGCTGGGAAGACGTGGCCAGCGTCGATCCGCTGGGCCTGGAAGTGGGTTATCGCCTGATTCCGCTGGTGGATCACCACCAGGGCGGCGAGCTGATGGGACGCATCAAGTCGGTGCGCCGCAAGCTTTCGCAGGAGCTGGGTTTCCTGGTGCCGCCGGTGCACATCCGCGACAACCTCGATCTTGGCCCCAACACCTATCGCATCACCCTGATGGGCGTGCCGATGGGCGAGGCCGAGGTGCACAACGACCGCCTGATGGCGATCAATCCGGGACGCGTGCAGGATGGCTTGATGGGCATCCCCACGCGCGATCCGGCGTTCGGCCTGGAAGCGATGTGGATCGAGCCGGTGCAGCGCGAAACCGCGCAAAGCCTCGGTTACACGGTGGTCGATCCGGCGACGGTCATCGCCACGCATCTCTCGCACATCCTGCAGAGCCACGCGCACGAATTGCTGGGCCACCAGGACGTGCAGCAGCTGCTGGACCGCCTGGCGCAGACCACGCCCAAGCTGGTGGAAGACCTAGTGCCCAAGCGCCTGTCGCTGGGCGTGGTGGTGAAGGTGATGCAGAACCTGCTGGCCGAGCGGGTGCCGATCCGCAACATGCGCTCCATCGTCGAATCCTTGGCGGAGCACGCGGGCCAGAGTCAGGATCCCGGCGCGCTCACCGCCGCCGTGCGCGTGGCGCTGGGACGACAGATCGTGCAGGAGATCACCGGCCTGGGCACCGAAATCCCCGTCATCACGCTGGCGCCGGAACTGGAGCAGATCCTGCTGGGATCGCTCGCAAACGGCGGTGTGGCGGGCGCGGCGGTGGAACCGGGCCTTGCCGACCGCTTGCAACAGGGCGTTGCCGAGGCTTCCCGCAAGCAGGAAATGAGCGGCGAACCGGCCGTGTTGCTGGTCGCGCCGCAGCTTCGTCCGTGGCTCGCGCGCTTCACTCGCCACGTGGCACAGAACCTGCACGTACTGGCTTACAACGAGGTGCCTGACAACCGCCGTGTGCGGCTGGTGCAGGCGCTGGGCCGATAGGACAAGGGACAGAGCGATGACCAAGCGAGGCTGGCAAATGGGTAGCGCAAACGCATCGACGGGCGGATTCCGCCGTCGTGCAAACGCCACGTTGCAAGCCGCCTCTGCCGCGCGCTCCCGGAGTTTCAACGCATGAAGATCAAACGTTTCGTGGCCGCCGACATGCGCCAGGCCATGCGTGAAGTGCGCGAGGAGCAGGGCCCGGATGCGGTGATCCTTTCCACGCGTCGCATGGACGAAGGCATCGAGATCATCGCCGCCGTCGATTTCGACGAGGCGCTGGTGCGCGAGGCCGCACGCCATGGCGCGCCACTGCAGGTGGAGGCGCACACGCCCGCACAGGCGGCGCCGGCCGACACGAAGCCGGCGGCGATCTGTCGCGGCGACGTCACTCCGCCGCCGCTGCCGACGGCCAGCCGTCATCACGACGACGGCGTGACGGTGTCGCTGTCACGTGCCCGCCAACCGATGACGCCGCTGCCGGCCGAGTCGGCGCCATCGCTGCGCACGGCGCCGCCGCGCGCTGTCGAGCCGGTGGTGCAGCAGGCCGCGCCTGCCGTGGCGCCGATCGCACCGATGGAAGCCACCGCGCCCGTCGCGACGCTCGATCCTTCCGCACCGATCCATCCGTTGCTTGAGCGTGCCGTGCAGGACACCGCACGCGTGCGTGCCGAACTCGGCAGCCTGCGCGACCTGCTGGAGACGCAGCTGTCCAGCCTGATCTGGAACGACATGGAGCGCCGGCAGCCGATGCGCGCCCGCGTGCTGCGCGAGATGACGCGCCTGGGTATCGAATCGGATGTCGCCCGCCAGCTGGTGGACGACCTCCCGCCCAACCTCAACGCCGAGCAGGCACGCTACCTGCCGCTGGGCATGCTGAGCCGCAGCCTGCAGATCAGCCGCCGGGATCAATCCGAGCGCGCCGGCGTCACCGCGCTGGTTGGTCCCACCGGTGTGGGCAAGACCACCACCATTGCCAAGCTCGCCGCGCGATCGGTGATGCGCCATGGCGCCAACCACGTCGCGCTGGTCAGCACCGATCACTACCGCATCGGTGCCGCGGCGCAGCTGGAGCATTACGGCCGCCTGCTCGGCGTGCGCGTGTATCCCGCGTACGACGCCGACAGCCTGCGCCAGGTGCTGGGCCTGCTGCGCGGCTGCCATACCGTGCTGGTCGACACCGCCGGCGTGGCTGGTGGCGATCCGCGCCTGGCGCAGCAGCTGGACGTGCTCTCCAACGGCGGCGACCTGCGCGCATGCCTGGTGCTGGCCGCCAATGCGCAGGCGCCTTCGCTGGATGAGGCCGTGCGCGCTTACCTGCCGCTGCGGCCGCACGCCTGCATCCTCACCAAGCTCGACGAGGCTCCCAACCTCGGCGGCGCGCTGTCGGTGCTCATCCGCCACCGGCTTGCGCTCGACTACACCACCGACGGCCAGCGCGTGCCCGAGGACATCGCCGCCGCCGACGCGCGAGTGCTGGTGTGCCGTGCCGCGCAGGCGCTCAAGGGCCACGCCGCCGCAACCGCGGACGACGATGTGATGGCGGAACGTTTTGGACTTGCGGTGGCAAACGCATGAGTGCATTCGCAATGAATCAGGCGATAGGTCTGGAAGGCATGCTGCGCGCCCTGGCGGAGCGGCATGGCAAGCAGCCGGCATCGCACGACCAGGCCTTTGGCCTGGCCACGCCGCCACCGGCGCGCAAGCGTTGTCGCGCCATCGCGGTGGCGGGCGGCAAGGG
>NZ_DASRZX010000140.1:0-48240 GCF_035685885.1 Dyella sp.
CGGAGGTGAACGTATTCCACGCCTATCACCAGCAGTTCCTGCAGAAGGAGTTCAAGACCACATGACAACGGCAGCGATCCGCTGGGGCATCATCGGTTGCGGCAACGTCACCGAGGTAAAGAGTGGTCCGGGCTTCAGCAAGACGCCCCATTCCGCGCTGGTGGCGGTGATGCGTCGTGACGGCGACAAGGCGCGCGATTATGCCGAGCGTCACGGCGTGCCGCGCTGGTACGACGACGCGGCGAAGCTGATCGGCGATCCCGAGGTCAATGCGGTGTATGTCGCCACGCCGCCGTCCACGCACAAGCAGTACGCGCTGATGGCCATCGCTGCGGGCAAGCCGGTGTACGTGGAAAAGCCGATGGCGATGGATCACGCCGAATGCGAGGCGATCATCCAGGCAGGGCGCCAGGCGAACGTGCCGGTGTTCGTGGCGTACTACCGCCGCGCGCTGCCGCGCTTCCAGAAGGTGCGCGAATTGATTTTCGGCCAGCAGGCGATCGGCAAGCCGCGCATCGTCAACACCGTGCTGCACGAGCCGCACCATCCGCGCTACCACGACCCCAGGAACCTGCCCTGGCACGTGCAGCCAGACATGTCCGGCGGCGGCGTGTTCATGGACATCGGCTGCCATACGCTGGACATCATCGACTGGCTGTTCGGTCCGATCGTCTCGGTGAGTGGCCATGCGAGCAATCAGCTGGGCGCTTATCCGCCGGAGGATACGGTGGCGATGTCGTTCGCTCTCGGCAACGGCGTATTGGGCACGGGCTTGTGGAATTTCGGCAGCTACAGGCACCACGACCAGATCGAGGTGGTCGGCGACGAAGGGCGCATCGCGTTCGCCACGTTCGGCAACGGGCCAATCACGGTCGAGAATGCCCGCGGTACGCACGAGCACCATGTCGAGAACCCGCTGCACATCCAGCAACCGCTGATCGAAACCATCGTGGCCGAGCTCACCGGCGAGAAGGGGGCATGCCCCTCCACCGCGGAAACCGGCGCGCGCACCAGCTGGGTGATGGACCAGGTGCTGCGCGACTACCGCCGGGAGACCGGCCAGCCGATCGGCGCCTGAGGTTCAGGCGCCGCCGGGACGATCAACGTTCGAAGTCGATCACGATCTTGCCGAAGTGCTGGCCTGAGGCCATGAACTCCAGCGCTTCGCGCAACTGGTCGAAGCCGTAGACCCGGTCGATCACTGGCTGCAGGTGGCCCAGTTCCACCGCCGCGACCATGCGTTCGTGCTGTTCCAGCGGCGCCACGGAAAGGCCCTCGATGCGCAGGCGCTTGAGGATCGCCTGGGTCAGGCGTATCTGTGCATCGTCGCCTCCCATGAACCCGACCACGGCGATGAAACCGTGCATCGCCGCGGCGTCGATCGATTGCGGCAAGGTGGCAGCCCCCACTGTCTCCACCACCAGGTCGACACCCCTGCCGCCGGTGGCGTCACGCACCAGCGGGCTCCACTGCGGATGCGTGCGGTAGTTGATGACCACGTCGGCGCCCAGGTCGCGGGCTCGCTCGAGCTTTTCATCGCTGGAGGAGAGCACGATCGCCCTGGCGCCGCGCAGCTTGGCCAGCTGTAACGCAAACAGCGACACGCCGCCGGTACCGAGGATCAGCACCGATTGGCCGCTGGTGAACCGGGCCAGCTCCAGTGCCTGCCATGCGGTGAGCGCCGCGATGGGCAGGGTGGCCGCCTGGCGATGGTCGAGGCCGGCCGGCGCATGGGCCAGCGCATAGGCGTCGAAGCAGGCGAGGTCGCGCATTACGCCATGGTCGGGGCCGCCCGGCTCCGCGCCGACCCACTCGGGCCGCATGGCGCCGGCGACCCAGCGCGCTTTGTACAGCGTGGTGATGCGGTCGCCGGGCTTGAAGCGCTGCACGCCTGCGCCCACGGCGACCACGGTGCCTGCGCCGTCGGACACTGGCACCAGGGGCAGGTCTACGCCGCGATACAGCTCGCCACGGGCCAGCAGCAGGTCGCGGTAGTTGAGCGAGGCGGCCTTCAGTTGCACCCGTACCTGACCGGGGCCCGGCTGCGGGTCAGGAAGTTCGGTGCGTTGCAGGTGGTCCAGGCCGAAAGAAGTGAGTTGATAGGCGCGCATGGCGTGGCTCCGCGGAAGATGGGCGGCATGGTGGCCCTGCCTCGCCTGCGTGATAATCCATTGTCATTGCACTTCATTTATTCAAATAATGAATAAATCATTCGAACTGACGCCGACACGGGTCCGGGAGCTGCGGGCCTTCGCCGCATCGGCGCGGTTGCTCAATTTTTCGTTGGCGGCACGCGAGACCGGTTGCACGCCTTCGGTGCTGAGCCGGCGCATCGCCGCGCTGGAAACCGTCGTGGGCGCGAGGCTTTTCCTGCGTACGACGCGGCGCGTCGTGCTCACCGCGCGCGGCGAGCAACTGCTGGCCCATTGCCAGCGATTGGAGGCGGTCTTGGGGGAGCTGGCCGTGGAACTGCGACCACAGGAGGGCGAGCTGCAGGGGCGCCTGTGTGTGCACCTGCCGCGTAATTACGGCATCCACCGAGTGGCGCCGCTGTTGGGCCGCTTCATGGCTGAACATCCTTCTGTGCGCATCGAGGCGACCTACGACGATGCCTATGTCGACCTGGTTGCGGCGAAGGTCGATCTTGCCGTGCGCGCCGGCCGGCTCGAATCATCGCAGCTGGTGGCGCGGCGGGTGGGCAACATGCGTCGTTACTTGTGCGCCACACCGGGTTACCTGGAGCACGCGCCACCGCTGAACGACCCCGCCGACCTCAAGTCGCATCGTTGCCTGGCATTCAGTGGGCTGCGCACCGGCACGCTCTGGCAGTTCACGCAGCAACGCCGACGGCGCTCGGTGCGCGTCGAACCGGTGCTCCAGTGCAACGATTCCAAGGCGATCCGCGACGCCGTACTGGCCGGCGTTGGCATCGGCGTCCAGGGCGACTACATGGGCGATCCGTTGCTCGCCTCCGGCGAATTGGTCGAAGTGTTGCCCGACTGGCAACTGAGCCTTTCCCCCATCCACCTGGTGTGGCTGCCAGGCGCCGATCGCGCACCGGCCGTGCGCCGCCTCATCGATTTCCTGGCGACCCACCTGGGCGGTGCCTGAGACGCGTTGTTCTCCCCGATGGACACTGGCGCGGCGAGCGCGGGCAGGGTTGATGGTAGACTGCGCACGCCGGTCCGCCGGCAAAAACCACAAACGACGTCTTCAGGGCGGGGTGCGATTCCCCACCGGCGGTAGGTGCCTTCGGGTACGAGCCCGCGAGCGCTTCCGGTGTCATCGGAAGGTCAGCAGATCCGGTCCAATGCCGGAGCCGACGGTTGGAAGCCAGCGATGGCCTCCAGAAAGTCCGGATGAGAGAAGACGGTATGGCGCACGCCTTCGCGGGCGTGTGCCTGCCAGACGCCTTGGGGCGTTTTTCGCAGCTATTCACGCGGGAAACGTTTCATGTCCAAGCATCGTTATTGTTCCACCGCGGCCTCCATTCGGGAGGTGCGCTGATGTTTACCGGGATCATCCAGAGCGTGGGCCGCATCGCGCGGCTCGAGCCGCGCGGCGGTGACGTGCGTCTGAACGTCGATACGGCCGACCTCGATCTCGCCGATGTGCAGCTGGGCGACAGCATCGCCGTGTCCGGCGTGTGCCTCACTGCCGTGACCCTGGAGCCGCGCGGTTTCAGCGCGGATGTCTCCAACGAAACGCTGTCGCTCACCACGCTGGGCAAGCTGAAGGCCGGCGATCCGGTGAACCTGGAAAAGGCGTTGCGCCTGGCCGACCGTTTGGGTGGCCATCTCGTCTCCGGCCATGTCGACGGCGTGGGCAAAGTGGTCGCCGTGACGCCCGACGGGCGCTCGCAGCGCTGGACGTTCGAGGTGCCGGCGAATCTCTCGCGCTATATCGCGGCCAAGGGCTCGATCTGCATCGACGGCACCAGCCTCACCGTCAATGAGGTGAACGGGCATCGCTTCGGCGTGAACCTTATCCCCCATACGGTGGAACACACGGCATTCCACGCACGCAGGGCGGGTGATGCGGTGAATATCGAAGTGGACGTGGTGGCGCGCTATATCGAGCGGCTTATCGCCAGTGGCGATGCGCCGAGACTGGATGAGGCGTTTCTCAAGCAGCACGGCTTCGCTTAACTCCCTCGCCTTCCCGGAAAGAGGCGGGGAGAGGGTGCGGGGCGTGCGCAATCTTGAACGCACCGCCCCGACCGCCCCCTCATCCGCCCTTCGGGCCCCTTCTCCCGAGGGGAGAAGGATCAAACACACGGAATCCGATCCATGAGCTTCAACACCATCCCCGAGATCCTCGAAGACATCCGCGCCGGCCGCATGGTCGTCATCCTCGACGACGAGGACCGCGAGAACGAAGGCGACCTCATCATGGCCGCCCAGATGGTGCGCCCCGAGGACATCAACTTCATGGTGCGCGAGGCGCGCGGCCTGGTCTGCCTCACGCTCACCGAGCAGCGCACGCGCCAGCTCGGCCTGCGCCCGATGGTGGTGGACAACACGTCGCCATACCACACCAACTTCACCGTCTCGATCGAGGCGGCCGAAGGCGTCACCACCGGCATCTCGGCGCATGACCGTGCACGCACCATCCAGGTCGCGGTGAAGTCGGATGCGAAGCCGCAGGATCTGTCCCAGCCGGGCCATATCTTCCCGCTTACCGCACAGCCGGGCGGCGTGCTCACGCGCGCCGGCCACACCGAGGCAGGCTGCGATCTTGCCGCGCTGGCGGGGCTGGAGCCGTCGGCGGTGCTGATCGAGATCCTGCACGAGGACGGCTCGATGGCGCGCCGCCCCGAGCTGGAAGTATTCGCGAAGAAGCACGGCCTCAAGATCGGCACCATCGCCGACCTGATCCGCTACCGCCTCGAAACCGAAAAAACGGTGCAGCGCGTGTACGAGGAAGACGTGCAGACCGAGTTCGGCCCGTTCCGCCTCGTGGCCTACCGCGACGCGATCCGCCACGGCCTGCATTTCGCGCTGCTGCGCGGCAAGGTGGATGACGGTGCGCCGGTGCTCACGCGCGTGCACGTGCGCAACACGTTGTCGGACGTGCTGCATCTGCAGCGCGATGACCTGGGCCTGACGGTGACCTCCGCGCTGCGCCGCATCGCCGATGAGGATCGCGGTGCCCTGCTGGTGCTCTCGGGCGAAGACACCGCCGATGCGCTGCTGCGCCGCCTCAACCGCCAGCCGCTGGCGCAGGAGCCGGAGGAGGCGCAGCAGCAGGAATGGCGCCAGCTGGGCCTGGGCGCTCAGATCCTGGCCGACCTGGGCATTCACCGACTGCGCGTGCTGGGTACGCCGCGCAAGATGGTGGGTCTGGGTGGGTTTGGGTTGGAAGTGGTTGAGCACGTCTGAACGCAAAAGCGTCCCCTGTGGGAGTGCACGCTGTGCGCGACTGACGGGCACAGCGGCGAGATGGAGGCTCCGCGGTCGCGCACAGGGTGCGCTCCCACAAAAGGAAGGGGCTTTGCACCGCCTCGCCACTTCCGCGCCACAACGCCACCGGCATACTCGGGCTTTCACCACCATCGGCCAGCCATGACCTCCACGACGCTCCGCCTCATCGCACCCTCGGGCTACCCACATGATCGCGACGCCATGACGCGCGGCGTGGCGCGGCTGCGGGCGGCCGGGTGTGCGATCGAAGGCCTCGACGTGCTGGACCGGGTCGAGCACCGCTTTGCCGGCAGCGATGCAGAACGCCTGGTGGACCTCAATCATCTGGCCATCCATCCGTCCCTGCCTGACATCGTGCTGGCGGTGCGCGGCGGCTATGGCGCCACGCGACTGCTGGAACACATCCACTACGGCGCCCTGCGCGAGCGACTCGCGGGCACGTCCACGCTGCTGGTCGGGCACAGTGATTTCACCGTCATCCAGATGGCGCTGCATGCCAAGGCCGGGCTGACCACGTTCGGTGGCCCCATGCTGGGACCCGACTTCGGCGCGCCCACGCTCAACGGGTTGATGTGGGAGCATTTCTGGCAGGCCGTCACCCAGCCCGAGGCCACGGCGCGCTGGGCCACCACCACCGAAACCATGCTGGATGTCGAAGGCCCGCTATGGGGTGGCAACCTTGCCATGCTGTGCAGCCTGATCGGCACGCCGTATTTCCCCAGGATCGACGGCGGCATCCTGTTCGTGGAAGACGTGGGCGAGCCGCCGTTCCGCATCGAGCGCCTGCTGTACCAATTGCATCTGTCCGGCGTGCTGGACCGCCAACGCGCCCTGGTTCTCGGCCACTTCACCAACTGCCGCCCGCACAGTTACGACAACGGTTACGACGTGGCCGCCGTGCTGGACCACATCAGCCGGGTGGCTCATATCCCGGTGGTCCGCGATCTGCCGTTCGGGCACGAGGCGGACAAGTTCACCCTGCCGTTCGGCGTTCCCGCGCGGCTGCGCGTGGCTGACGGGCAGGCCAGCCTCACCATCAGCGGGCATCCGCACCTGTCCGGGGCGGTTTCCCGGCCCGATCCGGGCACGTTGCCTTAAGGCAACACTGACCAAGTATCGTTGCCGTCATGGTGCCTGGAAGGCCTGCAAGCTGTGTCGCGTGGCGCCGGGAAGGCTGGCCGTCTTGCCAAGCCGCGCGGCGCAGCTTGCGGGCCTTCCAGGCATCACCCATTCCTTGATTCAGCATGCGGGGCCAGCCCTGTCTGCCCGCAGGCCTTCGGTCCGCCGTCTCGACAGCCAGTCAGGCTGCCTTCGTCGACGGCCCTGTGGCCTGCGAACAGACAGGGCTGGTGACGGCGACGATACTTGGTCAGTGTTGCCTTAATTCCCGTAAAATAGCCGGCCCGCATGGGCCACCGAGCCCACAGGAAACCCCGATTCATGAAGATCATCGAAGGCGATTTCGCCACGCCCAAAGGCCGTTTTGCCATCGTCGCCGGCCGTTTCAACGGCTTCGTCGTCGAGCCCCTGGTGGCTGGCGCGCGTGATGTGCTGGTGCGCCACGGCGTGAAGGACGACGCCATCGAGCTGATCCGGGTGCCGGGCGCCTGGGAAATCGCCCTGGCTGCGCACAAGGTGGCGAACTCCGGCAAATACGCCGCGGTGATCGCGCTGGGCGCGGTGATCCGCGGTTCCACCCCGCATTTCGACTACGTGGCCGGCGAATGCGCCAAGGGCCTGGCCCAGGCTGCCTACGGCTCCGGCGTGCCGGTGGCGTTCGGCGTACTGACCACCGACACCATCGAACAGGCCATCGAGCGTTCCGGCACCAAGGCCGGCAACAAGGGCGCGGACGCGGCACTGGCGGCGCTCGAGATGGTCAACCTGTACGGAAAGCTGTGATGAACCAACGTCCCGAAGGCATCGATCTCGCTGCACGGTCCCGCGCCCGTCGCCGCGCGCTGCAGGCGCTGTATGCCTGGCAGATCGGTGGTAGCCGCATGAATGCGGTGATCGATCAGTTCCGCCACGAGCAAGACATGGAAGTGGCCGACCTCGAGTACTTCGAAGACCTGCTGCACGGCATCGAGCGCCATGCCGCCGCCATCGACGAGGCCATCAAGCCGTACGTCGACCGCGAGGTCGAGCAGATCGATCCGATCGAGCGCGCGGCACTGCGCCTGGCCACCTACGAGCTGAAGTACCGCCCGGACGTGCCCTACCGCGTGATCATCAACGAGGCCATCGAGGTCACCAAGCGTTTCGGCGCCGACCATGGCCACAGCTACGTCAACGGCGTGCTGGACAAGCTGGCCAACGCGCTGCGCTCCACGGAAAAGCGCGGCTGATGGACGGCGTGGAGCGGCAGTCTCCCGTCGTTCCCGTCCTCGACACCGAGCGCCTGCGCCTGCGGGCGCATCGTGCCGAAGACCACGCCGAGCGCGTGGCGATCTGGTCCGATCCCGAAGTGACTCGCTTCATCGGTGGCCGCCCGCTGACCGGCGAGGAAATCTGGCGCCGCTTCCTGCAGTACATGGGCCTATGGAGCGTGCTGGGCTACGGCTATTGGGCCGTGGAAGAGAAGTCCACGGGGCGCTACATCGGCGACATCGGTTTCGCCGACTTCAAGCGCGACCTGCAACCGTCGCTGGAAGGCATGCTGGAATTTGGCTGGGTGCTGGCGTCGCACGCGCATGGCAAGGGCTACGCGAGCGAAGCGGTGGTCGCCGCCATCCACTGGGCCGAGCAGCATCGACCCGGCATGCGCGCGGTGTGCATCATCGATCCTGCCAACCAGCCATCGATCCGCGTGGCCGAGAAGGCCGGCTTCAAGCGCTGGCAGGAATCGACCTACCACGGCGGCCCCACTGTCGTGTTCAGCCGGTAGCATCGGCGGCGACCCTTCACGCACTCGGGCCGCATCCATGGAATTTCGCCTGATCGACCGCATCCGCGAACGCACCGCGCAAGGCCGCGAAGACGTGCGTCTGGGGATTGGCGATGACGCCGCGCTGGTGGCACCACCGGCCGGTCAGGAATTGGCCATCGCCATCGACACCATGGTCGAAGGCGTGCATTTCCCGCAGGGCACCGATCCGGCTGACATCGGCTGGAAATCGTTGGCAGTAAATCTCTCCGACCTCGCCGCGATGGGCGCCAGCCCGGCCTGGGCACTGCTGGCACTCACGCTGCCGCGCCAGCCGGCGGAGCAGGCGCAGCAATTCATCGACGGCTTTGCCGAAGGCTTCGCGCAGCTCGCGCAGCCTCACCGGCTGGCCCTTATCGGCGGCGACACCACGCGTGGACCCCTTTCGGTGAGCGTGGCGGTGCATGGTTTCGTGCCGCCCGACAAGGCGCTCACGCGTGCCGGCGCCCGCGCGGGCGACGTGGTGCTGGTAACCGGCACGCTGGGCGACGCAGCGGCCGGTCTGCGACTACTGCAGTCAGGTGCTCGCGTGGCAGAAGGCGACGGTCGCGCGGCGTATCTGATCGAACGTCTCCATCGCCCCACGCCGCGCCTGCAGGCGGGGTTGGCCCTGCGTGGCCGTGCCACGGCGTGCATCGATGTGTCCGATGGCCTGGTCGCCGACCTCGGGCATATCTGCGAGGCCAGCGCGCTGGGCGCCGAGATCGACGCCTCGCTGCTGCCGCGCTCGTCGATGCTGCTGGGCGCGTTCGACGATGTCGTGACGCGCGACTTCGCGCTGTCCGGCGGCGACGACTACGAGCTTTGCTTCACGGTGCCGTCTTCGCAGGTCGCCGAAGTGCAGGGTGACCTCGCGCGGATGGGCTGCGGCGCCACGCGCATCGGGCGCATGGTCGAGGGCGATCGCGTGCGCGTGCGCGACGAACAGGGCCAATGGCTGGAAACGAACCATCACGGCTGGGACCACTTCGCATGAGCGACAAGAAGACACTCACGCCCGATCAGCGTCGGCTCCTGCTGGCCACGCCCGCCGGCTGGATCGCCTGCGGTTTCGGCTCTGGGCTGGCACCCGTCGCGCAGGGCACGTTCGGCTCGCTGGCGGCGATCCTGCCCTGGCTGCTGCTGCGCTCGTTGCCGCTTCAGCTCCATGTGTTTGCCATCGCGGTCGCTTTCGTCGTGGGCGTGTGGGCATGCGGCATCGCGGGACGCGCTGTGGGTGTGGACGATCACCGCAGCATCGTGTGGGACGAATTCGTCGGATTGTGGATCGCACTCATGCCCGCGCTGTGGGCACCGTGGTGGAGCGTGGTGCTCGGCTTTGCGCTGTTTCGCCTGTTCGACGTGTGGAAGCCCTGGCCCATTCGCTGGCTGGACCGGCAGCTGAAGGGCGGCATGGGCGTGATGGTCGATGACGTGGTCGCCGGCGTGTTCGCCGCGCTCGTGCTGGCGTTGCTGCTGCGGCTGTAGCGAGTCCTTGCAGGAGCGCGTTTCGCGCGAAGCGACTGTTTGGCCGTCCATTTGCCGTGCCCATGTTTGGCCGTCCATGGTGGCCAGTGAGATCGCGAAAAACGCACTGAAGCGGAATTGTCAGTCTGTTTGCAGGCCGGGTGGGCGATGGCGCCACCCGTGATGAATATGTGAAAACGCACATTTCTGGCTGCTGCATGCCTGCGGCACCGACAAAAATTCCTATGGAAACCCCGTCTATGTAGGCATCTACTAATGCTGCAGTGCCGCGTGAAGCTTTGCCGGCAGCTGCAACAGGGGCGTCTGTACGGCAATTTGGCGGACGCATTCCGGCCCTGCATCACCGCAGCGCGCCAGCGTAAGCGCATCTGACGGTAGCGGGGCAGGGGAAGCCGGCCTGGCGCCGGCGTGCAGGGGGTTTGACCATCAGGGGGTGTGTCATGCGCAAACTTTTCGGGTTGGCATGTCTGATCGCGCTCGCTTGGAGCCTTTCGGCGTCGGTATGGGCGGCTGACAAGCCGGCCGGGCCGTGCCGTCTGATCGATCCATCGACCTGTTCCAGCGCAAGCGAGCTTTCGCGCGCCTCGGGCTTCACCACGGCGCTGGGGCATTTCGTCGGCGACGAAAAAGCCAGCTATTTCAGCTCAAAGCGCTCGCTCAGTGCGCAGGCGCTCTCGGCCTTCAGTGGGCAACAGTACAACGTGGTGCTGCTCGGGAACGGGCGCTACCTGTATTCGGCATGCCCGGCACGCGATTGCACGGGCAACGCCGCCGCCATCGTGGTGGACGAGTACGGCAAGATCGAAGCGCTGGGCTTTTCCAGTTTCCATTGCGATACCGGTTGTGATGACTATCGCTACCTGGACATCTACGTGCGCAAGGACGGGCAGGATGACGCCGTGCTGGCCGCGCTCAAGCAATGGGGCACCAGCGACCGCTTGCGCGACGTGGGCCGACCGGGTGCCGACGACGGCATCGACAAGCGGATGGACGTCCATTTGCTGCCATGAAGCGCTAAAGGACGCGGGGATGCAGCGGCGTCCCCGCATCGGCGAAAACGGTCAGCTGGCCAGTCGCAACGCGCAGTAGGGCAGGATGAAGAACATCCAGGTCGAAGTCTTGTACCAGGCCATGCCCGCGTAGTGGATCGCGTCGAAGGTTTCCTCCGACAGGCGGAACCAGCGCCGGTGCAGTGCGTACATCGGACCGTGCAGCAGGCGGAACAGCGCAAACCACACGGTGACCAGCGCCAGGTTGAAGATCGCAGCCCAGCCCAGCCCAGCCCAGCCCAGCACCGCGCGCAGCGATTGGACAGTCATCGGTGGCTCCTTCGCAGGTGGTGCGCTCAGCTTGCCTTGGCTTCCAGCACGATGCGATAGCGCGCGTTGCCATCGGCGAGATGCCTGAGCGCCTCGTTCACCTGGTCCATCGGGAACATTTCCACCTGCGGGCGGATGTCATGTCGCGTGGCGAAATCGAGCAGCGTGGCGATGTCGACGGGCGAGCCGGTGGGCGAACTTGAGACTTCACGCTCGCCCATCATCAAGGTGAAGATCGGCACCGGAATCGGCTCAAGCACGGCGCCCACCACATGCATGCGGCCCATCGGCGCCAGCGTGCCCAGCAGCGCGTTCCAGTCCAGCGGCACGTTCACCGTAACCAGCAGCATGTCGAGCGAGCCGGCGATCGCCTTGATCGCGGAAGCGTCGCGGCTGGAAACGATGTTGTGCGCGCCGAACGCGCGCGCTTCGTCGGCCTTCGCCGCGTTGGAGGTAAACGCCGTGACTTCGCATCCCCATGCCCGCGCGAACTTGAGCGCCATGTGGCCGAGGCCGCCGATGCCCACCACGCCCACGCGGGCGCCGGGGCTGACGCGGTAGGACAGGAAGGGCTTGAGCACGGTGATGCCGCCGCACAACAGCGGACCCGCGCTGGCCAGGTCAATGCCTTCGGGCAGCGGCACCGCCCACGCCCAGTGCGAGCGCACCTTGTCGGCGAAACCGCCCTGGTGTCCGCCGCCGATCGTCGCGAGGCCTTCCGGGCAGAGGTTTTGATGGCCGGAGAGACATTGCTTGCAGTGCATGCAACTGGAAGCCGTCCAGCCGATGCCCACGCGCTGTCCCATCGCCAGGCCCTTGGCATGTTCGCCCAAAGCCGTGACGCGCCCGATCACCTCATGCCCCGGCACGAACGGAAAGCGTGACATGCCCCATTCGTTTTTGATCATGGAGAGGTCCGAATGGCAGATGCCGCAATAGTCGACCGCGACTTCCACCTCTTCGGCACCGAGCGCCCCGAGATCGAAGGTCTGTAGCGACAGCGGCTTGCCCGCCTCAGTGGCTGCCCAACCCTGCATCTGCGACATAGTTCTGGCTCCCGTGAATGTGCATGCGTCGGCGACCGGGCAGCCTAATCTCCATGGCGTGCGCATGGCGTATAGATGCTGCCGATGGACGCCGCGCGCCTGCTCTTGCATGCTGTTCCATCCCCTTCGCCAGGAGTGCACCCATGCAATATCGACGTCTTGGAAAATCCGGCCTGCAGTTGTCGGCGCTGTCGTTCGGTGCGTGGGTGACCTTCGGCCGCCAGGTGGGCCGCTCGCTGGCGCGCGATCTGCTGGCGATGGCGCACGATCGGGGCGTCAACTTCTTCGACAACGCCGAGACGTACAACCACGGCGTGGCAGAGACGCTGATGGGCGATGTGCTGGCGGACCTGCGCTTTCCTCGCGACAGCTATTGCGTGTCGAGCAAGGTGTATTTCGGCGCCGTGGACGATCCGCTGCCCACGCAGCGCGGCCTCTCGCGCAAGCACGTGGTGGAGGCCTGTCACCAGGCCTTGCAGCGGCTACGCGTGGAACATCTGGATCTTTACTTCTGCCATCGTCCCGATCCGGACACGCCGATCGAGGAAACCGTCGCGGCCATGGACATGCTGGTGCGCCAGGGCAAGGTGCTGTATTGGGGCACCAGCGAATGGCCGGCGGCAGCGATCGTGGAAGCGCATCGCGTCGCTCGCGAAAACTACATGATCGCGCCAACGATGGAGCAGCCCCAGTACAACCTGCTGCACCGCGAGCGGGTCGAACAGGAATACGCCCCGCTGTACAGCGCCTACGGCATGGGCACGACCATCTGGTCACCGCTGGCTTCGGGCTTGCTCACCGGCAAATACAACGACGGCATGCCCGCCGACGCGCGCCTTGCGCAGCCGGGCTATGAATGGCTGCGCGAAGCGATCCTGGAGCAGGGCGGTGCGCGCATCGACAAAGTACGGCGGCTCACACCGATCGCATCGGACCTGGGCGTGTCGATGGCGCAGCTGGCCGTGGCGTGGTGCCTGGTGAATCCACATGTCTCGACGGTGATGCTGGGGGCAAGCAAGCTCGACCAGCTCAAACACAATCTGGATGCGCTGGACGTGCTGCCGCGCCTGGACGCCGAGGTGTTGAAGCGGATCGAGCAAGCGCTGGGTTGATCGTTGCCTATCTTGCGAGTGGGGGCGATGGGCGAAAGGCCGGCGGAGTGGCGATGTCCTAACGCTGCGGTCGCGCACTGAGTGCGCTCCTACCCCTTGGGCATTTCGCGAGCGCGGCGACCGGTACTTTTTTGTAGGAGCGCACCCAGTGCGCGAAGGGCGGCGGCATCGGCGAGTTCCTGTGGGAGCGCGCCCTGTGCGCGACTCGCCACCGACACATCACGAAGCGCGCCATCCCCATCCGCCTCGCATTGCCTGCAACCCGCCCCCGGATTGCCATCTACTGCCCGCAACCCGCCGGCCCGGAAAGGCACGGTGCCGGGACCCATCAAGGAACCCTCACGCATGAAGCCCTCACTCCGCATGGCGCTTGCCGCCGCCCTCGCCGTTTCGGCCTTCTCCTGCGCGCATGCGGAAGATCCCGAATGGACGCAGCCGCAGAAGCCGTTCCGCATCTACGGCAATACGTATTACGTCGGCACGCGTGGCCTCAGTTCCGTTCTGGTCGACACGGGGCAGGGATTGGTGCTGATCGACGGCACGCTGCCGCAGAACGCGAGGCAGATCGAAGCGAACATCGCGTCATTGGGTTTTCGCATCACCGATGTGAAGCTGATCCTCAACTCGCACGCGCATTCGGACCATGCCGGCGCCATCGCCGAACTCGCGCGCGACAGCGGTGCCCGCGTGGAAGCAAGCAGCGCGGGCGCCAAGGCGCTGATGCTGGGCGGCAAGGACCCGGCCGATCCCCAATACGGGGAAGCACCGCTGTTTCCTCCTGTTGCGCAAGTCATCGTCGTTGCCGACCACGGTGTCGTGCAGGTGGGCGACGTGGCGATTACGGCGCATTACACGCCGGGCCACACGCCGGGTGCCACGACGTGGACCTGGCGCGCGTGCGAAGCGGGGCGCTGCATGAACATGGTGTACGCGGACAGCCTCGGTGCCTTCGCGGCCGATGGCTACCGGTTCGGCGACCCGGCGCATCCGGAACGCCTGGAAGCCTATCGGCGAAGCATCGACACGATCGCGTCGTTGCCTTGCGACATCCTGCTGTCGCCCCATCCGGGCCAGAGCGATTTCCTCGAACGCGTGGCGCTGCGCGACGCCGGCGCCAAGCCCGACCCCGTGATCGACGGCCACGCCTGCCGTGCCTATGCCCAAGCAGGGCGGGCCAAGCTGGAGGCGCGGCTGGCCAAGGAAAAGGGCGTGCAGCCGAGCGGCAAGGGCGGGCACTGAACAGGACGTCGCATAGGGGCCTTCAATGGGTTGACACTTAAATGAGAATTATTATCATTCATGTGCCACTTCCCACTGCGGAGTTCCACCATGACGACCAGCGTCCTGACCCTGCCGCACGGCGCCCCGGCGCCGGTTCGCGCGTTTCGCCTGCTGACCCTCAAGGCGCCCGCGCCCTCGACTGAGGCACCGGCCCGCCGCGTGTCCAGCCAATCGCTGCTCAACGGCGAGCGCGAGCTGGTGATCCAGCACCAGGGCAACGAGTACCACCTGCGCCTCACGCGCAACGACAAGCTGATCCTCACCAAGTAATCGCCTCACCGAGGAGCGCTTCATGGGCATGGATGCCTGTTCTCCCCGCCCGGGTTACCGGGCTCGTTGCTCAGGCCTATCGCCACGCCGTTCCGCGGAACGCCAGCCGGGTCGCCTCCCACGCAGGAGATTGACGATGTTTGCCTGGCTCGCGCACGCCTTCGCCACGATCCAACCGAATTACGAAGCGGCCCACTGGTCCATCAGCCGCTGTCTGGTGCCGATGTCCGGCAGCGCCTTGGCCGCGCGCCTGCCATGGCTCGGCAGCGTGCTGTACCTGCCCGCGCGCTGCACCGATGCCGAGCCCTGGCCGTTGCCCGCGGGCTGGTTGGCCGCACGCTGCGAGCTGGCGCCGCTGCTGCGTACCGAAGGATTGATCGTATCGAGCATGATCGGCGCCGATGGCCCCCGCGAGTGGGTCGATTGCGTGGATGCGAACGGCGAGTTCTGCGCGCGCCTGCACCTGCTGCCCGACACCGACTATCTGGCCTGGGATGCACTGCTGTCGCAAGGCGAGCCCTTGCCGGCTGCGCCGCTGTGCCCGCGTCACGTGGCCTGCCGCGCGGCCAGTGCCGAACTGGTGTGTTTCAGCACGCGCTCCCTCGGTGCGATGGCCGTGCTGGATACGCTGCCACTTGGCCACTTGTCCTCGTTGGGGCGGCACATTGCCCGCGAGGTTGCGCGCTCGTCCGCCGTGGAGCTGGAACCGGCGCTGGGTTGAGTCCCGCCGTCCGCGGACGCTTGTCCGTCTGTCCGTGACGGTGTCCGCGGACAGCTGTCCGTCGTGCGGGTGGCTTTCTAACTCACTGAAAAGACCGCAGTAAGTCATCGATTTCCAGTTGGCACGCCAATTGCTGACAGGAACCAGGGGCCGCATTGTCCGCGGCCAGGGACCCATCGATGATTCGTGACACTTCCGCGCAAGACCGTCTGGTCGAGGTCAAATCCAATCCCAGGCGCCGCATGATGCTGATCGGCGGCGGTGTTGCCGTACTCGCGCTGCTGGCGCTGTTCGGCCCGCGCATCGGCCGCCTGTTCTCCGCCGACGCTTCGGTGAGCTCCTCGCGCCTCGCCTTCGCCACCGTGCAGCGTGGACCCTTCGTCCGTGACATCGCGGCCGAAGGCAAGATCGTGGCCGCCGTCAGCCCCACCATGTATGCCACGTATGGCGGCGCGGTGACGCTCAAGGTGCACGCGGGCGATGCGGTGAAGAAGGGCCAGGTGCTCGCCGTGATCGACAGCCCCGAGCTCACCAACAAGCTCGCGCAGGAACAGAGCGCGGCCGACGCGATGCAGGTGGATTACCTGCGTGCGCAGATCGATGCCCGCAAGACGCGCGGCGAACTGCAGAAGGCCTACGACAACGCCAGCATCGACCAGCAGGGCGCGCAGCGCGATCTGGCCCGTTACCAGAAGGCGTTTGCCCAGGGCGCGGTGCCCAGCATGGACGTCGACAAGTCCAAGGACTCGCTGGAGAAGGCGCGCATCACGCTGGAGCACGCCAAGGCTGACCTGTCCACCAACACCGACAGCCTCAACTTCGACATCCAGTCCAAGAAGCTCGCGCATGATCGCCAGGTGCTGCTGGTGAAGGACCTGCAGCGCCAGGTGGACGACCTCAACGTGAAGTCGCCGGTGGATGGCCAGGTCGGCCAGTTGTTCATCGCCGAACGCGCCACCGTCGCCAAGGATGCCCAGCTGCTCAGCGTGATCGACCTGACCGCGCTGGAAGTGGAAATGAAGGTGCCGGAAAGCTTCGCGCGCGATCTGGGCATCGGCATGGCCGGCGAGATCAGCGGCAACGGCAGCGTGTGGAAGGGCCTGGTCAGCGCCATCTCGCCGGAAGTGGTGAATGGCGAAGTGGCCGCGCGCCTGCGCTTCGACGGCGCCACGCCCAAGCAGCTGCGCCAGAACCAGCGCCTGTCGGTGCGCATCCTGCTCGACAAGCGCGACAACGTGCTCACCGTGCAGCGCGGCTCCTTCGTCGACGAATCGGGCGGCAGCTACGCCTACATCGTGCGCGACGGCGTTGCCGAGAAGCATCCCATCCGCGTCGGCGTCAGCAGCATCGACAAGGTGGAGATCCTCGATGGCCTGAAGGAAGGCGACAACATCGTGATCTCCGGTACCGACAGCTTCAAGGGCGCCCAGCGCGTCGCCATCAGCAACTAACCACCACCACCGAACCACCGAAGGACGCAACCATGCTCAAGATGACCCACCTGTCCAAGGTCTACCGCACTGAAGTGGTGGAGACCTACGCGCTGCGTGATTTCAACATCAACGTGAACGAAGGCGAGTTCGTGGCCGTCACCGGTCCGTCCGGCTCGGGCAAGACCACCTTCCTCACCATCGCCGGCCTGCTTGAAACCTTCACCGGCGGCCAGTACCACCTGGACGGCGTGGAGGTGAGCAACCTCAACGACAACGAGCGTTCGAAGATCCGCAACGAGAAGATCGGCTTCATCTTCCAGGCGTTCAACCTCATTCCCGACCTCAATGTCTACGACAACGTCGAAGTGCCGCTGCGCTATCGCGGCATGAAGGGTCCGGAGCGCAAGGACCGCATCATGAACGCACTGGAGCGCGTGGGTCTGGCATCGCGTGCCAAGCACTACCCGGCCGAACTCTCCGGCGGCCAGCAGCAGCGCGTGGCCATTGCCCGTGCGCTGGCCGGCTCGCCGCGCCTGCTGCTGGCGGACGAACCGACCGGCAACCTGGACACGCAGATGGCGCGTGGCGTGATGGAGCTGCTCGAGGAAATCCATCGTGAGGGCGCCACCATCGTGATGGTGACGCACGATCCGGAACTCGCCGCCCGCGCACAGCGCAACGTGCACATCATCGACGGCCAGGTCGTGGACCTCGCGGAAGACCCGCGTTTCCACCAGGCGGTGCATGCGGCACGCGCCAACTCGCCGGCCTGACGACCACCCAAGGACACCTCCCGCTTTCGGCGGGAGGCCGACATCGCCCCCTGAGCGGACGACCATGTTTGCCTACTACCTCCAGCTTGGCCTGCGCAGCCTGCGCAAAAACCCGTTGCTGACCGCGCTGATGGTGATGGCGATCGGTTTCGGCGTGGCCGCATCGATGACCACCTATTCGGTGTTCCGCGCCACGTCGAACAACCCCATCCCCAACAAGTCGTCGCGGCTGTACGTTCCGCAGATCGACAACTGGGGTCCGGAGGACGCCGCCGAGAACAAGGGCGAGCCGCCGAGCGCGATGAGCTATACCGACGCCATCAACCTGATGCGCGACAAGCGTGGCAAACGGCAGACCGCGCTGTATCCCATCGGTCTTTCAATCGTGCCCGACGACGTGAACATGCTGCCGTTCCGCGAGAACAGCTACGGCGTCTACGCCGATGCATTCGCGATGTTCGACATTCCCTTCATCTACGGCGGTGGCTGGAACGCGGCAGACGATGATGCGCACTCGGCGGTGGCGGTGATCGGCCGCGAGCTCAACGACAAGCTGTTTCGTGGTGCCAACAGCGTTGGCCGTGAGATCAACCTCAACGGACGCAGCTATCGCATCACCGGCGTGATGGACAAGTGGCATCCCGAACCGTTGTTCTTCGACGCCGTGAACACCAATGGTTTCGACGATCCCACGGAAGTGTTCGTTCCCTTCACGCGCGCGGTGGAACTGAAGATCAGTACCAACGGCAACAACAACTGCAATCGTGACGCGGGTAACGGCTGGGATGCCTGGATTCACTCCGAGTGCGTGTGGACGGGCTTCTGGGTGGAACTGCCGACCACCGCTGATGCGGACGCCTATCGCCAGTACCTCAACGGTTACTCGGCCGAGCAGCAGCGCGCCGGCCGATTCAAGTGGGCGCCGAACACGCGCCTGCGCAACGTGATGGAGTGGCTGGACTACCAGAAGGTTGTGCCTCAGGAGGCCAAGGTGTCGCTGCTGGTGTCGCTGGGCTTCCTGCTGATCTGCCTGGTGAACACGGTGGGCCTGCTGCTTGCCAAGTTCCTCAAGCGCTCGGCGGAGATCGGCGTGCGCCGGGCACTGGGTGCGTCGCGCAAGGAAATCTACCTGCAGTTCCTGATCGAGGCAGGTTCCATCGGCCTGGCCGGTGGCGTGCTGGGCCTGCTGCTGACCGGCCTGGGCGTGCTCGGCGTATCGCTGGTGTTCGAGCCTGACATCGCCAAGCTGGCGACGCTCGACATGTCGCTGATGGCGCTGACCTTGCTGGTGGCCATCCTCGCCACCGTGCTGGCGGCCTTCTATCCCACGTGGCGGGCGGCGCAGGTGCAGCCGGCCTGGCAGCTGAAATCCAATTGAGGCGATGACCATGCTGCAGATCAAGCCCATTCTCGCCGCGCTCAAGCGACACAAGGCCGGCACCATCCTCATCGCCATGCAGATCGCGCTGACGCTGGCGATCGTGTGCAACGCGTTGTTCATCATCCAGCAGCGTATCGAACGCATCTCGCGTCCCAGCGGGATGGTCGAGACCGACCTTATGGCGATCCAGAACCGCTTCGTCGGCGTGGACGACTTCAAGGGCGGCGGTACGCTGTCCCGTGCGGACGTCCAGGCGTTGCGCCAGCTGCCGGGCGTGCAGGACGCCATCTCGGTGAACTCCTACCCGCTGCGCGGCGGCGGCTGGTCTACCGGCGTGCGTCTCAATGCGGATGACAAAAAGCCCAAGGGTCACACCACGCTGTATTTCGTGGATGACCATGCACTGGCGACGATGGGCGCACGCCTGATCGCCGGCCGCAATTTCCGCGCCGACGAAATCAGCGATGCCGATCCGCAGGCCGTGGGCGATCCGGCGGTGGTGATCGTCAGCAAGGCGATGGCCGACAAGATGTATCCGGACGGTTCCGCGCTGGGCAAGCCGATCTACCTGGGCGACAGCAAGAAGCCCAGCACCATCATCGGCATCGTGGCCCAGCTGATCGTGCCGTGGAACGGTACCTGGGCGGACAACTTCTTCGAGAACGCCGTGCTCGAGCCATTCCTGCTCACCGGCTCTTACACCAACTACCTGATCCGCACCAAGCCGGGCCAGTTGCAGGACGTGATGAAGTCGGCGCCGGCGGCACTCACCAAGGTCAATCGCATGCGCGTGATTCCTTCGGAGCGTGGCGTGCGCAGCTACGCCATGGTGCGCGATGTGGCGACCAAGGGCGATCGCGGCATGGCGATCCTGATGGGCGTGGTGTGCCTGGTGCTGCTGGCGATCACGGCGGCGGGCATCGTGGGCCTCACCAGCTTCTGGGTGGGCCAGCGCCGCAAGCAGATCGGCGTGCGACGTGCGCTGGGTGCCACGCAACGCGACATCCTCAGCTACTTCCTCACCGAAAACCTGCTGATCGGCACGGCCGGCGTCGTGATAGGTGCACTGATGGCCGTGGGCATGAACCTGTGGCTGGTCACCCAGTTCGAAATGGCGCGGCTTTCCCTGCTTTACGTGCTGGTCGGCGTGGTGGTGCTGCTGCTGTTGGGGCAGGGCGCCGTGCTCGCTCCGGCCGTGCGCGCCTCACGCGTGCCGCCGGTGGAAGCGACGCGCTCGGTGTAAGGCGGCATCGATAGGTCACGGAAGAATGTCACCGGCAGAGTCCGCAAGCGGAACGAGGTATTCATGAGCGGCATGTTTGTCCACAACCTGCGACTTGGCACGGCCAGCCTGCGGCGCAACCCGCTGCTGACGGCGCTGATGATCATGTCGATCGGGTTTGGCGTGGCGGCGTCGATGGTGACGTACGCCGTGTTCCGTGCGGTATCGGGTGACCCGATACCGCAGAAGTCCTCGCAGTTGTTTGCACCGCAGATCGACAACCGCGGCCCGCAGTACAACCGCGAGGGCGAGCCGCCCGATGCGCTCAACTACACCGACGCCATGGCGCTGATGCGCGCGCACAAGGCGCCAAGGCAGACGCTGCTGTTCCAGGTCGGCCTGTCGGTGATGCCCGATGACGCGCATCGCATGCCGTTCAAGGCGATGGGTTATGCAACCTATGGCGACTTCTTCCCGATGTTCGACGTGCCGTTCCGGTACGGCAACGGCTGGAACGCGGAGCAGGACAACGCGCGCGAGCCCGTGGCGGTGATCAGCCGCACGCTCAACCAGAAGCTGTTCGGTGGCGAGAACAGCGTGGGTCGACGCATTACGCTGGAAGATCGCCAGTACCGTATCGTCGGCGTGAGCGAGAACTGGGATCCCAAGCCTCGTTTCTTCGACATGTTCAGCGGCAATGCGTATGCCGATGCGCCGCAGGTGTACATCCCGTTCACCTATGCCATCGACCAGCGCATCGATACCTACGGCAACAACAACTGCGGCAGCGACGGCAAGCGCGGCGACGATTTTGACAGCTGGCTGCGCGGCGAGTGCGTGTGGATCAGCCCGTGGGTGGAACTCAACACCGCCGACCAGGTGCAAGCCTATCGCCAGTTCCTGGACGGCTATGCCGAAGAGCAGCGCAAGGCGGGCCGTTTCAACTGGGCGCCGAACAACCGCCTGCGCGACGTGCACGCCTGGCTTGACCACGAACACGCGGTGCCGCCGGAAAGTCGCATTTCGCTGTCGCTCGCGCTGGGTTTCCTGGTGATCTGCCTGGTCAACACGATCGGCCTGCTGCTGGCGAAGTTCATGAGGAGGGCTCCGGAAATCGGCGTGCGTCGTGCGCTGGGTGCATCGCGTGCGGACATCTACCGGCAGTTCCTAGCGGAGGCGGCGATGGTCGGTCTTGCCGGTGGCGTGCTGGGCCTGGTGCTTACCGGGGCGGGCATGTTCGGCGTCGGGCTCGTGTTCGAACCGCAGATCGCGCGCCTCGCGCACCTGGACCTCTCGCTGGTGGCGCTGACCCTGTTGCTGGCGGTGACGGCCACCGTGCTGGCTGCGTTCTATCCCACGTGGCGTGCGGCGCAGGTCCAGCCTGCGTGGCAGCTGAAGTCCAACTGAGGAGACGACCGTGCAGATCAAGCCGATTCTCTCCGCGTTGCGCCGGCACAAGGCGGGCACGTTCCTGATCGCGATGCAGATCGCCTTGACGCTCGCCATCGTTTGCAACGCGCTGTTCATCATCCAGCAGCGCCTTTCGCACCTCTCCGAACCGAGCGGCGTGGACGAAGCCAGCCTCTTCGTTATCCAGAACGAATGGGTGGGTGCGGCCACGGGCGAGCAGGTCGACGCGAAGATGCGCGAAGACCTGAGCGTGCTGCGCTCGCTGTCCAGCGTGCAGGACGCCACGCCGAGCAACTCCTATCCGCTGCGCGGTGGTGGCTGGGACGACGGCGTGAAGCTCAAGCCTGAGCAGCAGCAGGACACCACGGGCGCGACGATCTATTTCGCCGATGATCATTTCATCGACACGCTGGGGCTCAATCTTGTCGCGGGGCGCAACTTCCGCGCCGAGGAGATCACGCCGATGAACGTGCGCGACCGCCTCAGCCCGCCGGCGGTGATCGTGACCAAGGCGCTGGCCGACAAGTTGTTCCCGCAGGGCGATGCGGTAGGCAAGACGATCTATCTGGTCGGCGGCCCCACCACCATCGTTGGCGTGGTGCAGTTGCTGCAGTCGCAGAGCGTGGACCGCTGGGCGGCCTCGTTCGCCTATCGCTCGGTGATCGTGCCCAAGCGGCTGGCCATCTCGCTGGGCGGCTGGTACCTCGTGCGTGCGCGGCCAGGGCAGCTGGAAGCGGCGATGCGCGCCGCGCCCAAGGCCTTGTTCGAACACAATCCCCGCCGCGTCATCAATGACGAAGATGGCGTGCTCAGTTTCAGCGAGGTCCGCTCGCGCGCCTATGAACGGGACCGCGGCATGGCCATCCTGATGGGAGTGATCTGCATGGTGCTGCTGGCGATCACCGCGGCCGGCATCGTGGGCCTCACCAGCTTCTGGGTAGGCCAGCGCCGCAAGCAGATCGGCGTGCGGCGTGCGCTGGGTGCCACGCGACAGGACATCCTCAATTATTTCCTCACCGAGAATTTCCTGATCAGCTGCGGCGGCGTGGTGGTGGGTGCACTGCTCGCCGTCGCCATCAACCTGTGGCTGGTCACGCGTTTCGAGATGCACCGCCTGTCGCTGACGTATCTGCTGGCTGGCGTGGTGATCCTGCTGTTGCTGGGGCAGGGCGCCGTGCTGGCGCCGGCCATGCGCGCCTCGCGCGTGCCGCCGGTGGAGGCCACGCGGTCGGTGTGACCGCGTGGAAGACTAGGGAAGAGGGGAAACCGAAATGTTCAGCTACTACCTGGACCTGGCGCTGCGTAGCCTGAGGCGCAACAAGATGCTCACGGCACTGATGGTGCTGGCCATCGCGCTGGGCATCGGCGCCAGCATGACCACGCTGACGGTGCTGCACGTGCTGTCGGGTGATCCGCTGCCCGGCACCAGCAACACGCTGTTCTATCCGCAGATCGATCCGCAGGACATGGACGGCTACGAGCCCGGCAAGGAGCCGCCGCGGCAGATGACCTGGATCGACGGCCAGAACCTGCTGCGCGCCAAGCGCGCGGACCGGCAGGCACTGATGACCGGTGGCGCGGTGCCGGTGCAGCCGACGCAATCGAGCCTCGATCCGTTCTACAGCGACGCGCGCTACACGACGAGCGACTTCTTCCCGATGTTCAAGGTGCCGTTCCTCTACGGCCGTGCCTGGAATGCATCGGACGATGAAAGCAAGGCGCGCGTGGTGGTGATCTCGCGCACGCTCAACGACAAGCTGTTCGGCGGCAAGGACAGCACCGGCCAGACGCTGCGCATGAAGGACACCGCTTTCCGTGTGGTGGGCGTACTCGACAGCTGGCGTCCCAATCCGCACTTCTACGACGTCAACATGGGCAACTACTCGGCCGGCGAAGATGTGTTCGTGCCGTTGTCCACGTCGCGCGATGTCCGCTTCGATCACAACGGCTCGACCGACTGCTGGGGCACCGGCGGCGGCGACGACGAGCATGTCGAAACGCAACCCTGCGTGTGGCTGCAGTTCTGGGTGCAGCTGGACAGCACGGCCAAGGCCGCCGCGTACAAGGAATTCCTCACCCACTACTCGCAGGAGCAAAAATCGCTGGGCCGCTTCGAGCGCCCGGTGAACGTGCGCCTGCCGGGGTTGATGGAATGGCTGGACATCAACAAGGTGGTGCCCGGCGACGTGCGCCTGCAGACCTGGCTGGCGTTTGGCTTCCTGCTGGTGTGCCTGGTCAACACGGTGGGCCTGATGCTGGCGAAATTCCTGCGCCGCTCGGGTGAACTCGGCGTGCGACGCGCGCTGGGCGCTTCCAAGCGCGAAGTGTTTTCCCAGTTGCTGGTGGAATCGGGTGTCATCGGCCTGGCCGGCGGCATCGGCGGATTGCTGCTGGCCTTCGCGGGCCTATGGCTGGTGCGCCTGCAACCCTCCGACTACGCCGCGCTGGCGCATCTGGACTTCTCGATGCTGCTGATCACCTTCCTGCTGGCGGTGGGCTCCAGCCTGCTGGCCGGCCTGTTGCCGGCCTGGCGTGCCTGCCAGATCACTCCGGCGCTGCAACTGAAGAGCCAGTAATCATGGATATCCTGCCCATTCTCTCCACGCTGCGCCGGCACAAGATCACCGCTTTCCTGGTGATCATCGAAATCGCGCTCACCTGCGCCATCGTGTGCAACGCGGTGTTCATCATCAACCAGCGCCTCGACCGCATGAACATGGCAAGCGGCGTCGATGAACATCGCCTGCTGCACGTCGCGCTGGCCGACATCGGCGCCAGCAAGGATCAGAAGGCGCGCATGCTCGAAGATGTCGCCGCGCTTCGCCAGCTTCCCGGCGTGAAGGAAGTGGCCTCGCTCAACGAGGTGCCGTTCGGCAACTCCTCGTGGAACAGCGGCATCAAGCTCGATCCCAAACAGCGCGTGTCCACGCTCAATGCCACCACCTATTACGGCGAGAACGTGGTGAACGCACTGGGTCTGCAGCTGATTGCCGGTCGCGACCTGCGGCCGGAGGAATACATGGACTTCGATGACGTGGTGCGCGGCGCGGCCGCGAAGGACGCCAAGGCGATTCCGAAGTTCGTGATCATCACGCAGAACCTCGCCAACCGGCTGTGGCCGGGACAGCAGGCGCTGGGCAAGCAGATATGGCTGTCCGAGTACCCGTTGACCGTGGTGGGCATCGTGAAGGAACTGGTGCGGCCGTCGATCTGGGACGACGCGGCCAAGAGCTACAGCATGATTTTCCCGATACGCCTGGCGCAGGGGCAGTACGTGATCCGCACCAATACGCCGCAGGATCGCGAGCGGGTGCTGGCCGCCGCAGTGGCCAAGCTCAAGGAGATCAACCCGCATCGCGTGGTGCTGAAGAAGCACATCCTCGATGACATGCGTCACGAATTCTTCCAGAACGATCGCGCCATGGCCGGCCTGCTGGTAGGCGTTTGCATCGCGTTGCTGGTGGTGACGGCGCTGGGCATCGTCGGCCTGGGCAGCTTCTGGGTGGCGCAGCGTCGCCGGCAGATCGGCGTGCGCCGCGCGTTGGGTGCCACGCGCCGCAACATCCTGCATTACTTCCAGACCGAGAACTTCCTGCTCGCCACGATCGGCATCGTGGTCGGCATGGTGCTGGCGTACGGCATCAACCTGCTGCTGATGGTGCACTACGAACTGCCGCGCTTGCCGATGATCTATTTCCCGGTAGGTGCATTGTCGCTTTGGGTCATCGGGCAATTGGCCGTGCTGGGCCCGGCGATGCGCGCGGCCGCGGTGCCGCCGGTGGTGGCTACACGGTCGGTGTGATCCCTGAAGCGGACGGAGCGGGAAAGACAAGGAGCGCAGTGGATGTTCGCCTATTACCTTGACCTGGCGTTTCTCAGCCTGCGTCGCAACATGATGCTCACGGCACTGATGGTACTGGCCATCGCCGTGGGCATCGGCGCTAGCATGACCACGCTGACGGTGACCCACCTGCTTTCCGGCGATCCCCTGCCGGGCCGCAGTCAGCACATCTACTACCCGCAGGTAGACGCCGAGCCCAAGCGTTCGGATGACAAGGAACCTTATGACAAGCTCGACTACCAGTCGGCGGTGGACCTGTGGAGCGCGCATCGCGCCGACCGCCAGGCCATCGTGGTGGACAGCAGGCTGAAACTCAGCGATCCCGCCAGCGGCGCGCCACCGATCATGTCGATGATGCTGTCCACCACGGCGGACTTCTTTCCCATGTTCGACGTGCCGTTCCAATATGGTGGCGCGTGGAGTGCGCAGGACGACGCATCGCGCGCACGCGTCGCGGTGATCACCGCCGACCTCAACCAGAAACTGTTCGGCGGCGCCAACAGCGTGGGCCGCACGCTGCGACTGCGCAACAGCGACGTGCGCATCGTCGGCGTGCTCAAGCCGTGGCGTCCGTCGCCGCAGTTCTACATGGTCGCGGGCGGTCGCTTCTCCAATGGCGATACGGCCGATTTCTATGGCAAGCCGGAAGACGTCATCACGCCGTTCTTCACCGGCCTGGATATCAACGACGGCAGTTTCTGGCAGTTCACCTGCTGGAGCCTGCCTGCGCGCACGGGCCATCTGCAGGATGCGCCTTGCGTATGGCTGGGCTTGTGGGTGCAGCTCGACAGCGCGGCCAAGGCCGCTGACTACCGTCGTTTCGTCGCCGACTATGCGGCGCAGCAGAAGACGCTGGGGCGTTTCACGCATGCAGGCAACACGCGCATGCGCAGCCTGATGGAGTGGCTGGATTTCAATGGCGTCGTGCCGTCTGACGTGCGCCTGCAGACCTGGCTGTCGTTTGCATTCCTCACCATCTGCCTGTTCAACACGGTCGGCCTGCTGCTGGCGAAGTTCCTGCGCCGCAGTGGCGAGATCGGCGTGCGACGCGCACTGGGTGCAAGCCGTGCCGCGGTGTTCGCGCAATGCATGGTGGAATCGGTGGTGATCGGGTTGATCGGTGGCCTGTGTGGCCTCCTGCTGACGCTGCTGGGCCTGTGGCTTGTGCGCCAGCAACCGGTCGCTTACGCGGACCTCGCGCGACTGGACGTGCCGATGTTCCTGCTCACTTTCGTGCTTGCCGTTGGTGCCAGTGTGCTGGCTGGCGTGCTTCCCGCGTGGCGAGCCTGCCGGGTAGCGCCGGCCTGGCAATTGAAGACCCTGTGAGGCAACGATGATGGACTTTGCCCCGATCCTTGCCGCACTGCGTCGTCATCGCACGGCCACCCTGCTTATCGCGCTGGAAGTCGCGCTGGCCTGCGCCGTGCTGTGCAACGCCTGTTTCCTGATTGCCTCGCGCATCGGCCTGATGCATATCGAAAGCGGCGTGGACGAATCCTCGCTCGCCCTGATCAAGCTCGACTGTGACGACTGCAACAGCACCGACCTCAATGCGCGGTTGATGGCTGCGCTTCGCGCGGTTCCTGGCGTTCAATCGGTGGCTGCCGTCAACACGGTGCCGTTTGGCGAGCGCGCCGGTGACAACGGCGTCAGCATCGATCGCGAGCATTACGTTGCCGTGCCGCATTTCTATCTTGGTGGCCCCGGCGCAGCCGAAACGCTCGGCTTGCATCTCGCCGAAGGCCAGCCTTTCCAGCCCGAGGATTTCCGCACGGGTGATGTCTGGGTACCGGCCGATACGCCGGTGTGGATCAGCCGCACGCTGGCCGACAAGTTGTGGCCAGGGCAATCCGCCTTGGGCAAGGAATTCTGGGTCACCGACAAATTCCACTTCCGCGTGGTCGGGGTGCTGGCACATCTGGTGCGGCCCGACCCCGGTGGGACGCGCGGCAGCGGTGCCGCCGAATGGTCGGTGTTCGCCCCGATGGCGCCGGGCAAGGTATTGAATGGCACCTACGCGATACGCGCTGCGCCCGCCGACCTCCCGCGCGTGTTGCGCGATGCCCGCGAAGCCGCGCAGAAGGCAGCGCCGGAGGCCGTGCTCGACCTTGCGCAAAGCCGCAGGGTGTCCGAACTGCGCAGCGATTTCTTTCGACCCAGCCGGATCATGGCCGGCATGCTGGTGGGCGTCATCGTCGCGCTGCTGATGGTGACCGCGCTGGGTATCGTTGGCCTGGCCAGCTTCTGGGTACAGCAGCGGCGCAAGCAGATCGGGATCCGCCGCGCCATTGGCGCGACGCGGCGCGACATCTTGCACTATTTCCAGACCGAGAACTTCCTTATCGTCAGCGGCGGCATCGGTGTGGGCATGCTGCTGGCCGTGGTGCTCAACCTGATGCTGATGAAGTTCTACGAACTGCCCCGGCTGCCGCTGTCCTATCTGCCGGCCAGCGCCGTGGCGTTGTGGCTGCTGGGCCAGCTGGCCGTGCTGGGCCCGGCTTTGCGCGCGGCGGCCGTTCCCCCGGTGGTGGCGACCCGATCGGTCTAGCCTGAACGGCCATCCATGCGGTCCGGCACGGGCAGCGCGCCCGGACCCGTGCAGAATAGGCCCCTCTCCACCCTAAAGAGCCTGCTTAATGTCTCCACGTAGCCCGCGTTGATGGACAACCCTGTCGGGCCGGGTCTGTTTGCCCACAGCCCGGCGTCATCACTCAGTCGTGTACGGACGTACACTCCATCGTTCTTCCTTGGTCTGCGCGCAAACAGCTCCCGGCGCGGGCCACGCGGAGACATTAAACAGGCTCTAAGGATCAATCCATGAAGATCGGACCGCGAATGCTCGTATCAGGCCTGCTGTCGTTGGCCTGTGTGGCATCAGCCTCTGCCGCCACGGCGGAAGAGGCTCCGAACGTGAAGGCGCTCAATGCGCTGCTTGCCGAGCAGTGGCAGCACACGCTGGAAACCTCGCCCGAGTTCGCCACGATCCTGGGTGATCTGCGTTACAACGACCGTTGGAGCGACGCCTCGCTGGCCAACCAGCAGGCCGAATACGCCAAGACCAAGGACTTCCTCGCCCGCTTTCAGGCCATCTCCACCACCGGTTTGTCCGATGAGGACAAGCTCAACCAGCAGCTAATGGTTCGCCAGCTGCAGGACGCGCTGAAGGCGCACGAGCTGAAGATCGACGAGATGCCGCTGGAGCAGATGAGCGGCGTGCACCTGCGCTTGGCCGGTTTCGTCAGCTCGATCCCGTTCGACAACACCAAGGAATACGACGATTACCTGGCCCGCCTGAAGGCCATGCCCAAGCTGTTGGATCAGGTCACCGACGTGGCGCGGCAGGGCCTGAAGGACGGCATGATGCCGCCCAAGTACCTGCTGGAGAAGGTGGTGATGCAGATCGACAGCATCGCCAAGCCCGCCGGCATGGACAACGTGTTCGCCGAGCCGCTGAAGCACTTCCCGAAGACGGTATCCGCGGCCGACCAGAAGCGCCTGCATGACGCCATCCTTGCGACGATCGACCAACAGGTGCGTCCGGCCTACCAGAAGCTCAGCCAGTTCGTGGCGAAGGACTATGCGCCGCACGGTCGCAGCGAGCCCGGCGTGTGGCAGCTGCCCAACGGCGACGCGATCTACCGCTTCCAGGCGGAGCAGATGACCACCACCAAGGAGAGCCCGGAGCGCATCCACGAGATCGGCTTGTCCGAGGTGAAGCGCATCGAGGACGAGATGACCGCGATCGCCAAGTCGCAGGGCTTCAAGGATCTGGCCAGCTTCCGCAAATCGCTGGAGACCAATCCGAAAACGCACGCGACGTCGCGCGAGGACATCCTCAACCGCTATCGCACCTACATCGCCGGCATGCAGCCGGAGCTGCCCAAGCTGTTCGGCCTGCTGCCCAAGACCAAGGTGGAAGTGGTGCCGGTGGAAGCCTTCCGCGAGAAGGAAGCGGCTGCCGCCGAATACCAGCAGGGCACGCCGGATGGTTCGCGCCCGGGCAAGGTGTTCGTCAACACCGGTGATTTCGCCAATCGCAGCGTGCTGACCATCGAGTCCACCGCCTATCACGAAGGCGTGCCGGGCCATCACATGCAGATCTCGATCGCGCAGACGCTGCCGGGCCTGCCGCCGTTCCGCCAGCAGGCGGGCTACAACGCCTACATCGAAGGCTGGGCGCTGTATGCCGAGCGTCTGGGCAAGGACATCGGCTTCTACAAGGATCCGCTGTCCGACTACGGCCGCCTGTCCGACGAACTGCTGCGCGCGGACCGCCTCGTGCTCGACACCGGCGTGCACTATAAGCACTGGTCGCGCCAGCAGATGGTGGACTTCTTCCACCAGCACTCCAGCGAGGACGAGCCCGACGTGCAGGCCGAAACCGACCGCTACATCACCTGGCCGGGCCAGGCGCTGGCCTACAAGATGGGCCAGCTGAAGATCCTGGAGCTGCGTGAGCGCGCCAAAAAGGAGCTGGGCGACAAGTTCGACATCCGTTCCTTCCACGACGAGATCCTGGGTGGCGGCGCGCTGCCACTGGACGTGCTGGAAGCGCGTACCGATGCCTGGATCGCCGCGGTGAAGGCGGGCAAGGCGCCGGCGCACCCGGCGAAGCAGTAAGCCCAGGCCGCTCTTCCCGGCGACGACCGGGGAGAGCGTGGTTTTCCGGAGCATGGCGACAGGGCGACCCCAGGCCATCATTCCCGCGAATACGGGAGTCCAGTGACTTTTACGGCCATGCCAAAGGCGCTGGATCCCCGCTTGCGCGAGGATGACGAGCCATCGGGCGACGAATCGCGCCGAACGTGTCAACCTTTTGGCGTGGAGCTGCATCCACGTCTACATGTGCAAGCGACGAATGCGAACCGTACTGATCATCGACGACAACCCGGCCGTGGGCGAGGCACTCTCGCTGGCGCTGTCCCTGCACGAAATCCGCCCGCTGATCGCGCTCACGCCCGAACAGGGCCTGGCCGCGCTGGAAACCGAGCGGATCGATGTGGTCATCCAGGACATGAACTTCACCGCCGACACGACGTCGGGCGAGGAAGGCATCGCGCTGTTCCGGGCCCTGCGCCAGCGGCACGCCGACCTGCCGGTAATCCTGCTCACCGCCTGGACCCACCTGGAAACCGCGGTGGAACTGGTGAAGGCCGGCGCCGCCGACTATCTCGCCAAGCCGTGGGATGACGCCAAGCTGCTGGCCACGGTGGAGAACCTGCTGGAGCTTTCCGAATCCACGCGCGAAGTGACGCGCGCGCGCAACGAACGTCGCAAGCGTCGTGAAGACCTGCAACGCCGCTACGAGCTCGACGGCCTGGTATTCGCCTCCGAAGCCATGGCCCGCACGCTGGACCTTGCCTGCCAGGTGGCGCGCTCGGATGTACCCGTGCTCATCACGGGCCCCAACGGCGCCGGCAAGGAGCGCATCGCCGCCATCGTGCATGCCAACTCCGCCGTGAAGCGAGGCGCCTTCATTGCCGTCAATTGCGGCGCACTGCCCGGCGAACTGATCGAAGCCGAACTGTTCGGCGCCGAAGCGGGCGCGTACACGGGCGCCAACAAGGCACGCGAAGGCCGCTTCGAACTCGCCGATGGCGGCACGCTGTTCCTCGACGAAATCGGCAACCTGTCGCTGTCGGGCCAGGTGAAGTTGCTGCGCGTGCTGGAGACGGGCCAGTTCGAGCGCCTGGGTTCGGGCCGCACGCGCCATGTGAAGGTACGCGTGCTCAGCGCGACCAACGCCGACCTCAAGGCGATGATCCGCGCAGGCACCTTCCGCGAAGACCTTTATTACCGCCTCAACGTCATCGAAGTGAACCTGCCGCCGCTGTCCGAACGCGTCGATGACATCCTGCCCCTGGCCGATCATTTCCTTGGTCATCGCGCCGAACTCACCGACGCCGCGCGCGAATCGTTGCTGGCCTATGCATGGCCGGGCAACGTGCGCGAGCTGAAGAACGCCATCGAACGTGCCGCCCTGCTCACCAGCGATGGCCGCATCACGCCCGAACAGCTCAACCTGCCGCAACTGGCACCCGCCGCCGCGCGCAACCTGGATGAGCCCAGTCGCGAATCCGTCGAAGCGGCGCTGGAACACGCAGGCGGCGTCGTCAGCCGCGCAGCGCAAGCGCTGGGCCTCTCGCGCCAGGCGCTATACCGCCGCATGGAACGCTACGGCCTGGCCCAGGCCTAGTACCCATTCACTCGCTCGTCGCAGGAGCACACCCAGTGCGCGACAGCGGCGCTGCGGTTCAACTGTGGGACCGGTTGTCGCGATAGCTTCTCCGCTCCCTCGGCTATCGCGCACTGGAGAGAACTGCGCCATTCGCTTAGGCGTTGTATCGCCTGATGGAACGTCGTCGCTCGTCGTAGGAGCGCACCCAGTGCGCGACCGCAACGCTGCGGCATTGGCATGCCCGGCTTTCGCGACGGCTTCTCCGCTCCGTCGGCTATCGCGCACTGGGTGCGTTCCTGCAGAAGCTAAGGTGAGGGCAGCAGTCGCTCCAGCGCTGTACCGCTGCATGGGAGCGCTATCTGACACCGCCGCCATCCTCGGAGCAGCCTGCCTCCCATCCGTCATGATTGCCGCCGTGCCCTCGGCCGAGGGATGATGTCGGCCGTGCCGATGGGAACCGTCATGCGCTATCGCCCGCTGTTGCTCATCACCGGTCTGCTGTGTGCCACTGCGGCCGCGCAGGGCGTGGTGCCGACGTCGGCGCCGAACGATCGCTGGAGCGTGCCCAAGCCCGCGCCTGCCGCTACCGCGGGCAGTGCCTACCACAATGCGCTCAGCACCGCTGCCGACAAGGCCCAGCGCTTCAATTTCAGCGGCGAGGCCGCGCCCGACAAGGCGCCGCCGGACCAGTCGCCGATTCGGGTGATCATCAACAATGGCCACGGGCCTCACGTCAATTGCGTGCCGATGGGAGCCGGTGCGTGCCATTGATGCGGCTTGAGTCCAGGGAGTTCACTGATGCTGCGCGGCCTGAGATCGCTTGAGTCGCGCATGGTCCTGCTGCTGGGCGTGGCCGGCGTGTCGGGTGCGCTGATCTATGCCGGCGTTACCGAGTGGCCGTTGCCGCAGCTGCTGGTGTGGATGAAGCATGACCTCGGCATCAATTTTGGCGCACCGGCCCACTTTGGTTTTTATGCCGCGCTGCTCATTTCCGTCGCGTTCCTGCTGCCCATGTCGCTGTGGCTGGGCCACTACGTGATGGCGCCGATCACCAAGCTGCTGCGAGCGCTGGAAGGCGCGGTGGCGAGCTATCGCGATGGCGATTTCAGCTTCTCCATCGCCGCCACGCGCCGTGATGAGTTGGGCGAGTTGATCCGCATGCACAACGCGCTGGGCCAGACCCTGCGCGAACAGCGCCAGAACCTGGCGCAACGCGAGCTGCTGCTCGACACCGTGGTGCAGAACACGCCGGTAGCCCTGGTGCTTACCGATGCCATCGGACGCGTGACCTACGCCAACATCGCCGCGCGCCATCTGTTCAACGAAGGCCGCACGCTGCACGGGCTGAATTTCGTGGAGTTGCTCAGTGGCAGCCCCGAGGCACTGCGCCGCGCGGTCGAGGGCGGCGAAGACGCGCTGCTCACCGTGGAGATGGATGGCGGCGAAGAAACCTTCCATCTTTCGCAGCGCAGTTTCCGCCTGCAGGGCCGACCGCACCGGCTGCAGCTGTTTCGCCGCATGACGCGCGAACTGTCACGCCAGGAAGTGGCGACATGGAAGCGCGTGATCCGCGTGATCAGCCACGAGCTCAACAATTCGCTCGCGCCGATTTCCTCGCTGGCGCATTCGGGTTCGGAGCTGGCGCGCCGCGGCGACACCAGCCGCCTGCCCGGCGTGTTCGCGACCATCGGCGAACGCGCCAGGCACCTGCATGGTTTCATCGCCGGCTATGCCAGCTTCGCCAAGTTGCCGGCGCCGCAACCGGTGGCCATTGCGTGGAAGCCGTTCCTCGACAGCCTGTCGCTGCATTGCAAATTCCAGTTGCGTGGTTCGCTGCCGGAACAACCGGGCTGGTTCGATGCGGGACAGATCGAGCAGGTACTGATCAACCTGATCAAGAACGCACACGAGTCCGGCAGCGCGGATGATGAAGTCACCGTCTCGCTGACGCCGATCGGGCGCGACATGCGCATCGAAGTGGCCGACCACGGCCCCGGCATGAGCGAAACGGTGCTGGCGCAGGCGCTGCTGCCGTTCTATTCCACCAAGCGGTCAGGCACGGGCCTTGGCCTGGCGCTGGCGCGCGAGATCGTGGAGGCGCACGGCGGCCGCATTGCGTTGGCCAACCGCGAAGAGGGTGGTTTGCGCGTCAGCCTCATGCTGCCTTTGGGGCCGCGTTAGGTCATCCAAACCGGAACAGGCGCTCGCCTATACTCCGGAAAGTTTTCATGGATCGGGAGACAACCTCGTGGGTCAGCTTTTTGCGTTGGTCGTAGTGGTGGTGGCAGTCATCGTGCTCGCCAAGCTGGTGCGCATCGTGCCGCAGGGTTACGAATGGACGGTGGAGCGCTTTGGCCGCTACACCCGCACCCTTTCGCCCGGCCTGCATTTCCTCGTTCCCTTCATCTACAGCATCGGTCGCAAGATGAACATGATGGAGCAGGTGCTCGATGTCCCTTCGCAGGACGTCATCACCAAGGACAACGCGGTGGTGCGGGTGGATGGCGTGGTGTTCTACCAGGTGCTGGATGCCGCCAAGGCCGCCTATGAAGTGGCGAACCTGGAGCAGGCGGCGCTCGCGCTGATCATGACCAATATACGCACCGTGCTCGGCTCGATGGACCTGGACGAATCGCTGAGCCAGCGCGATGCCATCAACGCCAAGCTGCTGAAGGTGGTCGACGAAGCCACCCATCCGTGGGGCGTCAAGGTCAACCGCATCGAGATCAAGGACATCGCGCCGCCGCGCGACCTGGTCGATTCGATGGCCCGGCAGATGAAGGCCGAGCGCGAGAAGCGCGCCAACATCCTCGAGGCCGAAGGTTTTCGCCAGGCGGCGATCCTCAAGGCCGAAGGCGAGAAGCAGTCGGTGATCCTGGCCGCGGAGGGCGAGAAGGAAGCGGCCTTTCGTGCGGCTGAAGCGCGCGAACGCTCGGCGGAGGCCGAAGCCAAGGCGACTTCCATGGTGTCCGAGGCCATCGCCAACGGCAACGTCAATGCGCTGAACTACTTCGTAGCCAACAAATACGTCGAGGCGTTGAAGGAAATGGCCAACTCGCCCAACCAGAAGATGCTGCTGTTGCCGATGGAAGCCACCGGCATCCTCGGTTCGCTGGCGGGCATTGCGGAGCTCGCCAAGGAATCCCTGGGCCAGCAACAGAGCGACACGCGCCGCGTGCCGCCACCGGTGCGCTGAGCGGAGGCGTCGCATGGAACAGGTCGCGTTGCACTACTGGTGGTGGATCATCGCCCTCGTGCTGATTGCCATCGAGGTGGTCCTGCCGGGTTACTTCATGCTTTGGATCGGCATCGCCGCCGCGATCACGGGCGTGCTGGTGCTGGTCGCTCCCGGCTTGTCCATGCTGACCCAGGCCATCGCATTCGCTGCGCTGGCCTTCCTCTCCTGTGCGGCCTACTGGTATTGGCTGCGTCCGAAACTGACGCGTGACGAACCCGGCGATGCACGCCTCAATCGCCGTGGCGAACAGCAAATCGGCCAGCGCTACGTGCTGGCCGAGGCCATCGTCAACGGCCGCGGCAGGGCCAAGGTGGGCGACGGCCTGTGGCTGGTGCGCGGCCCCGATCTGCCGGCGGGCAGCACGGTCGAGGTGATCGGCGTGGATGGCATCACCTTGCTCGTGCGGGCGGCGGAATAGGGCGGTCATTCGCCATCGCTGTGGGAGCGCACCCTGTGCGCGACAGCCACCCTGGACGGTTACGCTCCGCGGGATCGTCGCGCACAGGGTGCGCTCCCACAAAGTCCGCATTCCACGAATGCGGTGTCCTTCACCTGCCCAACACACGCTCCACAACAACTTGCCCGCCAGTCCTTCCAGCGCTAGCGTGAGCCCATGCGCATCGCCTACCGAGCCGAAAGCCTCATCGACGCCCATCTGGTGAAGGATGCGCTGGAGCGCGCCGAGATCCCGGCCTTCATTTCCGGCGAGTACCTGACCGGCGCGGTGGGCCAGCTGCCTGCGCTGGACTATGTCGCCGTGCTGGTGCCCGAGGCGAGCCTGGCAGCAGCCGAGCAGGTGGTGCGCGAGGTGGAGCGCGTGCTGGTCGAGGCGCGGCTGGCGATCGATCCCGATGAGGATCTTGACGGCTCGCAACCGCAGTTCTGCTGAATCCTTCGCGGCGAGGGCGGTATTCTGAGCGGTGAAAAGCGCCCTGCGCGTGGACATCGGAGCCGTCCTTGGATATTTCCCTGCAACAGATTCATTCGCTGATCCGCGCCGTGCCGGATTTCCCGAAGCCGGGCGTGGTTTTTCGCGACATCACCCCGCTGCTCGCCGATGCCGGCGGCTTCGCGCGTTGCATCGACGCGCTGGCCGAACCCTGGCAGGGCAGCGGCGTGCAGGCGGTATGCGGCATCGAATCGCGCGGCTTCATTTTTGGCGCGGCGCTGGCGCAGAAGCTGCACGCCGGCTTCGTGCCGCTGCGCAAGCCCGGCAAGCTGCCGCCGCCGGTGGTCTCCGTCGATTACCAGCTGGAATATGGCGTGGATCGACTGGAGGCACGTAACGATGCGCTGCATTCGAACGAAAGGGTATTGATCGTCGACGACGTGCTGGCTACCGGTGGCACGGTCGCGGCCGCGCGTGCGCTGGTGGAAAAGCTGGGTGCGCGGCTGGTCGGCGCCAGCGTGGTGATCGAACTGGCTGCGTTGCAGGGCCGGGCGCGTTGGCACGACGACGTTCCGCTGCACGCGCTGGTCCGTTACTGAGGCCCGCGCCGCTTTGTTGATTTGCCGGTGCATGAACGCCATCTAGGGCGTATCGAACCTGACGGAGGGTTTCCCATGCTGGGTGTTGGCGCGTACAAACAACGGATGCCTCATCGCGAGGACGCCTTGCCGGGTCGCGACCGGCCGATCCTGCCATCGGCCCCGCATCATGTGCTGGGCACATCGCTGCAGCCGGACGCCTATCCGGATGCCGCCGTGCTCACCGTAGGCATGGGCTGCTTCTGGGGTGCGGAACGCAAGTTCTGGACGATCCCCGGGGTGCTGACCACGGCGGTCGGTTATGCGGGCGGTTATACGCCCAACCCGAGCTACCGCGAAGTCTGCTCGGGCCAGACCGGCCACGCCGAAGTGGTGCGCGTGGTGTACGACCCCTCGAAAGTAGACCTGGATACGCTGTTGCGCGTGTTCTGGGAAAACCACGATCCCACGCAGGGCATGCGGCAGGGCAACGACACCGGCACGCAGTATCGCTCGGCCATCTACATGGAAAACCCCGGCGAGTTGGCCCAGGCTGAAGCTTCGGCCAGGCGCTTCCAGGACGAACTCAAGCGCGCCGGTTACGGCCCGATCACTACGGAAATCGCACTTGCCGGTCCGTTCTATTTCGCCGAGGACGAGCATCAGCAGTACCTGTCCAAGCATCCGGACGGCTATTGCGGCCTGGGCGGGACAGGCGTGAGTTGCCCGATAGGCGTGGCGGCCGCGGGCTGAGAACTTCCGTTTGGATAGGCCGAACGGCGGCGCCAGGGCGTCGCCGTTCTTGTCTGGGAGAGCGTCGCGCACAGGGTGCGCTCCTACAAAAGAAAGGTTGAGCGACCCAAGAGCATGAGATGTGGGAGCGCACCCTGTACGCGACCGCGGCGCCTCGTTGATTCCGTTGACTCGTTGCGAGCAAGAAGGCGTTAACGCCTCTTGTAGGAGCGCACCCAGTGCGCGATCAAGCTTGCCACGCATCGCAGACTTGTTCGCGCACTGGGTGCGTTCCTGCAGAAAAAAGTCGGCGTTACTGATCCACGGGTGCAAGGCTTTCCACGTAAACCAGCTCGCAGGCGCCGTTGCCGGTGTCGTCGCGTGACATCGATGTGCGCCAGCGCCAGCCATCGGGGCGACTGGCGTCGACCAGGAAGCCTTCCAGATGCACCACTTCGCCCTTGCGCACGCGTTCGAGCGCACGGCGTACGCCATCGTCGGCGGGGATCATGTGCATGTTGGCGCTGGAGGTCTCGATCTCGCGGCGCGGGATCGGGAAGTGGTCCACGTGCCAGTAGTAGAAGCGGTTGCCCTGGCTGACCGTGATTTGCGCAAGCACCTCGCTGTCGGACATGCGGCCCCAGCCCAACGCGAGGTCTACGGGCGCAAGGCTGGCGCCTGCGTCGAAGCGATAATCCTCGCGGGACAGCACGCGCGCGGTCACTTCAAAGTGGGCGCGCGTGCGCAACGTGACATCGCCGCGCTGCAGCGCGGTGCCGTCGCCGAGATCCACCTGCTGCGGGGCGTCGATCGCGAGCACGCCAGCCGCGGGCGCGAGCGGTCGATGCCGGAACCAGTGCGCGGCACCCAGCATCACGATCAGCATGACGCCGATCAGCAGGAAACGTTGCATGGGGTGTCAGCGTCCGGTGTGCTTGGCGACTTTGCCGTCGGTGACGTCGGGTCGCAGAAGATCGGCAGGGAGGTCGCTGATGACCTCGGAGAAGCGTTTGAGGAAGGTGCCCATCGACGAGCTCTTGCGCCACACCAATGCGATGCGCCGGCTCGGCGGGCGACCAGCGAATTCGAGCAGGTGCACATTGTCGGTGCGCGCGACCGGTGGCTTGATCGCCAGCGTCGGCAGCAGCGTGATGCCCACGTTTGCCGCCACCATCTGGCGCAGCGTTTCCAGGCTGGTGGCGCGAAAGCCGGAACGTTCGCCTGCGCCCGCGAGCTGGCACACCTCCAGCGCCTGGTCGCGCATGCAGTGACCGTCTTCCAGCAGCAACAGGCTCTCGTCTTCCAGGTCGTCGAGCTTGAGCCGCTTGTGCTTGTGCGCGAGCGGATGCTCTTCCGGCACGGCGAGCACGAAAGGTTCCTCGAACAGGAATTCCGCATGCAGGCTGTCTTCATGCAGCGGCAGGGCGAGGATGCCCACGTCCAGCGAACCCTCGCGCAGCATGCGGATCACCTGCTCGGTCTTCTCCTCCACCAGCAGCAGCTCCAGCCGCGGGAAATGCTTGCGCACCAGCGGCACGAGATGAGGCAGCAGATAGGGGCCGAGCGTGGGAAAAATGCCCAGGCGTAGCGTGCCTGATTCCGGGTCGCGCGTGCGTTGGGCGATCGCCTTGATCTCGTCGATTTCCGACAGCACGCCGCGGGCGCGACGAGCGATCTCGCGGCCGGTCTCGGTGAGTAGCACCTTGCGCGGCGTGCGTTCCACCAATGCCACGCCCAGTTCTTCCTCCAGCTTCTTGATCTGCGTGGACAGCGTGGGCTGGCTTACGAAGCTTGCCTCGGCAGCGCGCCCGAAATGGCGATGCTCGGCCAGGGCCACGAGGTAATGCAGGTCACGCAGGTTCATGCCGGACGTCCACGCATTTCATAGGCGATATCTATGATTGTGGTGGCTTCCATCGGGCATAACAATAGTTCTGGCCGCAACGCCGAAAAGCCCCGGCGCGAAGCCTCGGGCTTACTTCACGAGGCTGGCTTACGGGGCGACGAAGCTGCCCAGCACGGTGAGCTTGCTGAAGTCGGCCATGCCCACTACGCGGATGTAGTAGGTGCCAGCCGTCGGTGTCCCGGTGCCAGCGGCCGCGCATGTCGTTCACCCGGGCGAACATCGTGACCCCTTCGCCCGGGCCGCGCAGGCGACGCGAAAGGCTGTGCAGCGTGGCCGCCACACTTCGATGTCATGTGCCGGTACAGCTCGGCGGCCGTGCCCGCGGAGATGATGTCGAAGCCGAAATCGCGCAGCCCCGGGACGAGGATGTCCTCGCGCAGGACGGCGTCATCCTCAAGTACGGCCACGCGCGCCGAAGTGGCGCTCCTGCGTTGAGGAAGGTGGCCGGGATTCTTCATGAATCGCGCTCGTGGTGCGGGTTGTCGTCAGATAGCAAGCCTCCGCGCATCTGCCGCAAGATCTTGGCCTGCGGTGACGACGGTCCCGTCCCCGCCGCCGGGACCTGGCAACCATGTCTTCTGGCACTGGGTCGTTCGTCATGGCTCCGCCTAGCGTGAAGGTTTGTCCGTCCCTAGGGGAGCTCTTCCGCATGCGTCTTGTCCGTCCACTCGTATTCACCGCGCTCGCCCTCGGCTGCGCCTCCGCCCTGGCCGCGCCGGCCGCCGATGATCAGCCGCATGGCAGATTGCCGGGCTGGGCCGTGCCTGAGTCGTACCACCTCGACTTCAAGGTCGACCCGCGCCAGCAGGATTTCTCCGGCACCACCACCATCAAGGTGAAGCTGGACCAGGCGTCGGACCATTTGTGGTTGCACGGCCGCGAGCTGAAGGTGAGCAAGGTGACGGTGACCGACGCCGCCGGCAAGAAGCACGCCGCGAAGTACGTGGAAGTGGCGCCGCAGGAAGGCGTCGTTCGCATCGACTTCGGCAGCACGCTCAAGCCGCAGGAAGTGACGCTGGCGTTCGAGTACAGCGCGCCGCTCAACCAGCAGCTGCAGGGCCTCTACAAGGTCAGCCACAAGGGCCAGCCGTATGCGATGACGCAGATGGAACCGATCAGCGCGCGCTTCGCGTTCCCCGGCTTCGACGAGCCCGGTTTCAAGACGCCGTTCGACATCCGCCTGACCATCCCCAACGATGAAGTCGGCGTAGCCAACACCAAACAGGTGAAGGAAGAGAAGGCCGCCGACGGCTGGAAGACGCTGACCTTCTCCACCACCAAGCCGCTGCCGACCTACCTGGTCGCCTTTGGCGTGGGTCCGTGGGACGTGGTGAAGGGTCCGGACATCTCGGCCACCGCGCAACGCGAAGGCAACCTGGAACTTCGCGGCATCGCTGCGCAGGGCGAAGGTCACCGCATGCAGCATGTGCTGGGCGAGACGCCGAGCATCATCCACACGCTGGAGGACTACTACGGCTTCGGCTATCCGTGGGACAAGCTCGACCTGCTCGCCGCGCCGGACTTCTCCGCGGGCGCGATGGAAAACCCGGGCCTGGTCACCTTCCGCGACTGGCTGCTGCTGCTCGATCCGGATTCCCCGGCCAACTACGTGCGCGGTTCGTTCAACGTCACCGCGCATGAGCTGGCACACCAGTGGACCGGCGACACCGTGACGCTGGCCTGGTGGGACGACCTGTGGCTCAACGAAGCCTTCGCCACCTGGATGCAGCAGAAGGTGACGCAGAAGGTGCATCCGGAATACCGCGCCGACCTCGATCGCGTGCGTGGCGCGCAGGGCGCGATGAACGGCGACAGCCTGGTCACCACGCGCAAGATCCGCCAGCCGATCACCGGCAACGGCGACATCGAAACCGCGTTCGACGGCATCACCTACCAGAAGGGTGCGGCCGTGCTCGGCATGTTCGAAGGCTATGTGAGCGAGCCGGTCTTCCAGAAGGGCATGCGCGCGTACATCCAGGACCACAAGTACGGCAACGCCACTGCCGACGACCTGATCGACGCGATCGCCAAGGCTGCCGACAAGGGCAACGACTTCAAGCAGGCGTTCAAGAGCTTCCTCAACCAGCCGGGCGTGCCGTACGTACAGACCAAGCTGACGGAAGAGAACGGCAAGACCGTGCTGCACCTGACGCAGAGCCGTTACCTGCCGGTGGGCAGCAAGGGCGACGCAAGCCAAGTGTGGGGCGTGCCGATGTGCGTGCGCTTTGCCACCGCCAACGGCACCAAGGTGAGCTGCGAACTGTTCGACAAGGCCGAGGGCAGCATGGTGCTCGAAGGCGCGAGCAAGGGTACCTGGGTGCTGCCGAACGCCAACGGCAGCGGCTACTACCGCTTCGCCATGGCCAAGAACGACCTGGCCAACCTGGGCAAGCAGATCAACAAGCTCGACGATGCCGAGCAGCTCGCCTATGCCGATGCCGTGTACGCCAGCTTCAAGCACGGCGACCTCGATGCCGGCGACGTGCTCGCCGCGCTCAAGCCGCTGACTTCGTCCAAGACGCGTGAAGTGGCCACCGCGCCGCTGACCAGCTTCAACTGGATCTACCGCAACCTCGCGCAGACCGACGCGCAGCGCGCCAAGCTCGCCGCATGGGCCAAGGCCGCCTACCTGCCGCGCATGCAGCAGCTGGGCTACCACCGCAAGGCGAACGAGGCCGACACCGATTCGTTGCTGCGCAGCACGCTGGCCGACGAACTCGCATTGACGGTGAAGCTGCCGGAAGTGCGCGCCGAACTGCTCAAGCAGGGCGATGCCGCACTGAAGCGCAAGGCGGATGGTCGTCTCGATCTGGGCTCGGCCGACTCGGATCTGCTTGGTTCCGCTCTTGGCGTGGCCGTGCAGGAGCGTGGCAAGCCGGCGGTGGACGCGCTGGTTGCCGAAGTGCCGCAGACCAGCGATCCGGCGCTGCGCAACGCCATGCTCGATGGCCTGAGCGAAGTGAACGATCCCGCGTTGTCCAACCAGGTCCGTGACTTCGCCCTCGACAAGAAGGTGAAGGTGGGCGAGATGGGCATGCTGCTGCGCGGCGGTCGCGACACCCGCAAGGCACGTGACGAATCGTGGCAGTGGGCCACCACCAACTACGACAAGATCGTCGAGCGCACGGGCAGCTTCTCCGGCGGTCGCCTGCCGGAACTCGTCGGCGGCGGTGGCTGCTCGCAGGACGAAGCGGATCGTCTGCAGGCGTTCTTCAAGGACCGCGCCAAGCAGGTGAGCGGCGCCGAGCGTGGCCTCGCGCAGACCACCGAGTCTACCGTGCTGTGCCACTCGCTCGTGCAGAAGCAGGACGCCGCCGCAATCCTTCGTTGATGCGTTGATGAACGGAAACGCCGGGCGGTGCGAACCGCCCGGCGTTTTTTGTGCGTGCGTCTTTCGCCTCGCTATCACACGGTGGCGACTGTCTTCCTCCTATACGGGCGCTACCGCCGGTTTGGGAGACGAGGCATGTCCTGGACGAAACAAGGTTGGCTGTTGATCTGCGCCGCGGCCACGATGCCTGCGCAGTCGCGTGGCCTGGCCAACGAGCCCGTGCCGCAACTCGACGCGGCGCGCTATGCCGGACATTGGCACGAGATCGCCCACCTGCCGATGTACTTCCAGCGTCAGTGCGTCGATCACGTCACCGCGGACTACACCGTGCGCGCGGACGGTACCTTCGGCGTGCGCAACGTGTGCCGCACACGCAATGACGTGGCCGACTCGGCGGAAGGCGTGGCGCGCCCGGTAAAGGGCAGGCCAGGCGCGCTGCAGGTGCGGTTCGCGCCTGCCTGGCTGGCCTGGCTGCCCCTGGTCTGGGCCGACTACTGGGTCATCGAGCTTGATCCCGACTATCGCTGGGCGGTCGTGGGCAGTCCCAGCCGCAAATATCTCTGGATACTTTCGCGCACGCCGCGCATGGACCGGGCGCTGTACGACGAACTGCGCGAGCACGCCACGATGCGCGGCTATGCCGTCGACAAGCTGATCGTCACCGGGACGGTGAATTGACGAGGCGCTACAGTGGGCCCGCTGGCCCTGTGCAGCACCCGGAGCGGACAGATGCGCAACCTGGACTTCAGCTCGTGGCACGCCATGTTGTCGACGGTGCTCGGCCTGGCGCTCATCACGCTCATCATGGTCGGGGTGAGGCTGCTCGCCATGCACACCGTGCAACAGCGGCGCGAACGCGAGAACCGGCAGATCAACGAGCGGCTTCGCACCCTCATTGCCGCGTACAAGACGCTGGGCGGTTCGTTCACCGGCAACCTCGCGGTCGATCCGACGCATCGGCGCGACCTGCGCCAGCGCGAAGACGGTGTTTCCGCGAGCGCTGATGCGCGGCAAAGCTCCGACCGTTCGCGTCGCGTGCGCGATGCGGTAGAGGCCGCACTGTCGGATATCATCCTGCTCGGCACGGAGGAGCAGGTGCTTCTCGCCGCCAGGGCCGCCACCGAACTTGCCGAAGGACGACCCACGCATACCGCCGACCTGGTGGTGTCGCTGCGCGACTTCATCCGCAAGGTGCTGGATCTCGAGCCGGTGCCCACGCACCTCGCCATTCCGCGGCAAGGGCCTTCCCGCACGCCTGCCTCACGCGGCAAGGGCGACGACGCAAAGGGCGGCGGCAAGAGCGGCGGTGGCGGACTCGGCGGCGGCATGGGCGGCATGGGCGGCAGCCATGCGAGCCTTGACGAGGAACACGACACGCATCACTGAGCGCGGCCGCGCAACGCATGCCGCACGTCTCGCCCGAGTGCCTCGGGGCAACGACGGCCCGCCCCGTTAACCCCAACGACGCAGGCGACCCGTTCCATGCTCGAAGGCGCTGGTCGCGCCCTTCGCCGTCCCCCTACACTGGGCCGGCCCACCCGGGGAGTCAGGGAGAAAGACATGCGTCGTCCGTGGGAATGGTTAGGTGTGCTCGTGTTGTTGGCCATGCCGGTGCTGGCGCAGGAGGCTCCTCCGGCATTGCGTGACTGGAAGGATTGGGTGCTGCACGATGTACCTGCGCATGCCTGTCCCATGCTGGCGACGGGAGCGGGCTCGCCCGGCGAGCGGCCCTGCGCATGGCCCGGACGCCTCGCGCTGGACGTGGGCAAGGACGGTGCGCATTTCAGTTTCACCGTCCATGTGGATGCACGCAGCTGGGTTCCCTTGCCGGGTGATGCGCGGTACTGGCCGCAGCAGGTCAGCGCCGACGGCAAGCCTGTCGCCGTGCTGCAACACGGCAATGCCCCGGCCCTGCAGCTTGAACCGGGTGAGTACGCCTTGCGCGGCATGTTGCCGTGGAGCACTCGTCCCGCGCGTCTGCGCGTCCCCGAATCGATCGGCCTCGTCACCTTGACGCTGGACGGCAACGCCGTCACGCGCATCGAGCGCCACGACGACCAGCTCACCCTGGGCGAAGCGGCCGCCGCCCAGCGTGCCGCCGACGCGCTGTCGGTGCGTGTGTATCGGCGACTGGCCGATGGCATGCCACCGCAACTGGAGACACGCCTGCAGATCAACGTCACCGGCAGCGCGCGCGAAGTTCTGCTGGGACCGGCCTTGCCGGTCGGGTTCGTCGCCGTGTCGCTGGAAGGCGATCTGCCGGCGCGCCTGGAAAGCGACGGACGCCTGCGCATCCAGCTTCGCCCGGGTGAGTGGGAGATGACCTTGGGCGCGCGCGGCACCGAGGTGCTTTCGCGCATTGCGCTGCACCTGCCCGCCGAGCCGTGGCCACGCCAGGAAATCTGGAGTTACGCGGACGACCCGGCATTGCGCGGTACGCGAGTGCAGGGCCACGCCACCGATGCTTCGCAGGCCGATGTGCCGGACGAATGGGAACAACTACCGGCCTACGTGCTCGACGACGGCGATGGCCTGACCATCGAACAAGGCACGCGCGGCGGCGAGGACGCGCAGGGCGACCAACTCACGCTGGCCCGTGAACTCTGGCTGGATTTCGACGGCACGGGTTTCACCGCGTTAGATCATCTTACCGGCACACTGCGTCGCAGCCAGCGGCTGGACATCGCAGGGCCGTGGCAACTGCTTACCGCATCGCAGGGCGGTAAGCCGCTGCTGGTCACCTCCAGTGACAAGGCACCCTCCGGGCTGGAGCTGCGCCAGACGGCCGTGAAACTTTCGGCTGTCCTGCGCTTTCCGGGTCGCGGCGTCATGCCCAGTGGTGGCTGGCAGACACCGCTGGAAGCCATCGACGTGAAGCTGCATCTGCCGCATGGTTACCGGCTCATCGGCGCGACGGGCGTGGACCGCTCTCCCAATTCGTGGATCGCGCGGTGGAGCCTGCTCGATCTGTTCGTGGTGGCGGTCATTGCCTTGCTCGCGGGGCGGCTGGCGAGTTGGCCGTGGGCGCTGGTCGCGCTCGGCTTCCTCGTCTTGTCGCAACACGAAGGTGACGCGCCGAGATGGACGCTGGCCGCAGCACTCGCACTGGCGCTGCTGATGCGCGCCTTGCCCGAGGGACGCCTGCGGGTTTTCGCGCGCGCTGGTGCCGGGGTGTTGCTCGCGCTCACCGTGCTGTGGGCTCTGCCGTTTGCCAGCGCGCAGATGAATTACGCGCTGCATCCGGAGCTGGAGGAGGACGGCCAATCGGTCATGCCGCCCTTTGTCCCGGAACAACCGCGTGACGCCTCTTCAAACGCGCCCGCAATGGCAGAGGCTGACACCTATGCGTTGCCGGCGCCGTTACCGCCACCGCCACCTGGACTACCAACTTCAGCAGAAGCACAGGAAGAGGGCGCGGCGGAGCTGAAACAGGAAGCCCAGGCGGAACAGAAGGCCGAAACACCGGCCGCACCGGCGATGGTATTGAGGGCGATCACTGTTACCGGAAGCCGCATCACCGCCGCCGACACCATCGGACAGGAGATGGATGCGCACAGCTTCGTCCAGGCCGGACCTGGCATCCCGCAATGGGAAACCGATAACGATTACGAACTGGGCTGGTCGGGTCCCATCACGAGTGAACAGACTGCGCGCCTGGTAATTGCGCCGTCATGGCTGGTCCGACTGCTTCGCGTCGTCATGCTCGCAATGCTGGCGGCCTTGCTGGCCAGAGTCGTGTTGAATGTGATGAAGCCAGGGCAGCCGTCATGGCGCGGCCTGCGCGCGGGCGGAGCCGTCGCCGTTCTGGCGTTGATGCTCATGCCGCACACCGCGCAGGCGCAGTCCACACCCGGCAGCGAGCTGCTCGCGCAGTATCGACAACGCCTTGTCGAGGCGGCGCCATGCGCACCGAACTGCGCGACTGCCGCGCAGGCGTCGGTGCAGGCGAGTGGCGATCGACTGATGCTTGATCTGGACGTCCATACGGGCGCGCCCATCGGCGTGCCGATGCCGCAGGTGGATGACGCGTTGTCGCTGCAGTCGGTCGCCGTGGACGGCCGTGACGCCGAACTGCTGCGCATCAACGACACCCTGCTGGTGAAGCTGGATCGTGGCGTGCACCGCGTTGCGCTGCGCTACGCCATGACCTCAGCGGATACGGCCAGTTTGCGCTTTCCGCTGCATCCGCAACGCGTGGTGTTCAGCGGCGACGGTTGGAAGGCCGATGGCGTCGATGAAGGCCGCCTGCTGGGCGACAGCATTGCACTGAATCGCGTGCGCGCCGCCGCCGATGGCAAGGGTGTGGACGTCGTCGCGCAGACGTTTCCACCGTATGTGCGGCTTACGCGCACCTTGGAGCTGGGCACGCAGTGGACGGTGCGCAACGCGGTGGAACGCGTGGCACCGAAGGAGGGCGGCTTCAGCCTCGAACTTCCCCTGCTTCCGGGCGAGCATCCGCTGGGTGACGACGCACGCGTGCACGACGGCCACATCGGCATCACCTTCACTGCTGATCAGGACGAGGTCACCTGGACGAGCCGGCTGGATCGCACGGAAAAGCTCGCACTGAGTGCACCATCTCTGGATGGTCGCGCGGAACAGTGGGTGCTGCAGACGGCACCGATGTGGCACGTGGAGACCAAGGGCGTGCCCGGCACCGTCAGCGACGATGGCCTGAGCTTCCAGCCCCTGCCCGGCGAAAACCTGCAGGTTGCAATCAACCAGCCCAAGGCGGTAGCGGGCGACAGTCTTGCCTTCGACTCGGTGACCCTCGTCAGCCACACCGGCGATCGCGTGACGGAGTCGGAGCTGGACCTCGCAGCACGCAGCACGCGCGGAGGTGAGCATGCCATTTCACTTCCGGTGGGCGTGGAGTTGCTCGACGCCCGCCGCGACGGCGCGCCGATCAATCTTGCCATCCGTGACAACAAGCTCAGCCTGCCGCTCTGGCCGGGAACGCACCACTACGTGATACGCCTGCGTGAACCACACGGCGTAGGGCTCGCCACGCGCACGTCTTCGCTGTCGCTGATTGCGCCGGCGGCCAACATCGCGCTGGTCAACAACTTGCCGGAGGATCGCTGGGTGTTGTGGACCTGGGGGCCGGCGGCTGGGCCCGCCGTGTTGTACTGGTCGCAACTGATCGTTCTGCTGGTCGCTGCGTGGCTGCTCGCGCGTTACGCACCCGCGCCGCTGCGTTTCCATCAGTGGCTTCTGCTTGGACTGGGATTCTCCGCCTTTGCGTGGGGAGCCTATGCCTTCGTCGTGGCGTGGCTGATCCTGTTGGGACTGCGTGCCCGCCACGTGGCACCGGACCGTTTCCGCATGCGCTTCAACCTGTGTCAGGCCGCGCTGGCTGTGGTGACGCTCGCCGCGTTGGCCGTGCTTGTTTCCGCAGTGCCGAAGGGATTGCTCGGCCTTCCGGATATGCACGTGGACGGCAACGGTTCGTATGCGTGGCGGTTGCAATGGTTTGTCGACCAGGCCACCGACGCCTTGCCACGCGCAGGCGTTCTGAGCGTGTCGATCTGGGTCTACAAGATCGCCATGTTGCTATGGGCACTATGGCTGGCGAATGCGTTGATCGGGTGGTTGCGCTGGGGCTTCGAAGCATGGAGTCACGGCGGCTACTGGCGGCCTCGCAAGCCCAAGTTGATGGTGGAGCCACCGCCGGTACCGCGGGTGTCGGAATAAGAAAAAAGCCACGGTGAGAGCCGTGGCGTTTTTCTGTGGGCTGCGGTCGCGCACTGGGTGCGCTCCTAC
>NZ_DASRZX010000141.1:0-9508 GCF_035685885.1 Dyella sp.
GGGCGTGTCCTAGATTTTGTGTAAACGGGTCTTTGGCAGGACACTGCCACCTGACCCGGAGACACCATGAGTCCACGCAAGCACGACGTACCCGACGAGCTGCTTAGCAGCCTGTTGGCGAACTACAAGAAACCGGAAGACCTGATCGGCGAGAACGGGCTACTGAAGCAGCTGACCAAGCTGCTGGTCGAGAAGGCGCTGGATGCGGAGATGACCGAGCACCTCGGTCACGAGAAGCACGAGGCGGTAGCCAACCCCGTTGGCAACACCCGCAATGGCCGTAGCCGCAAGACGCTCAAGGGCGAGTTCGGCGAGTTGCCGATCGAGGTGCCGCGTGATCGCCATGGCAGTTTCGAGCCGAAGCTGATCCCCAAGCACCAGACCCGCTGGAGCGGTTTCGACGACAAGATCCTGTCGTTGTATGCGCGAGGCATGACGGTGCGCGAGATCCAGGCGCACCTGGAAGAGATGTATGGGGCGGAGGTTTCGCCGAGTCTGATCTCCTCGGTCACCGACGCGGTGGTCGACGAAGTGAAGGCCTGGCAGAGCCGCCCGCTCGATACGGTCTACCCCATCGTCTATCTCGACTGCATCCACCTCAAAGTCCGTGAGGGCTCGGTGCGAGTCAAGGCGGTCTACCTGGCCATCGGCATCACCATGGCCGGCGAGAAGGAGGTGCTGGGCCTTTGGCTGGCGCAAACCGAGGGCGCCAAGTTCTGGCTTCAGGTGGTCACGGAACTGCGCAATCGGGGCGTGCAGGATATCTTCATCGCCTGCGTCGACGGGCTGAAGGGGTTTCCTGAGGCGATCGAGGCGGTGTTTCCCCACACGACGGTGCAGCTATGCATCGTGCACATGGTGCGACACAGCCTCAACTATGTGTCGTGGAAACGGCGGCCGGAAGTGGCGACCGATCTCAAGCGCATCTACACCTGCGCCACCGCCGAGGAGGCCGAACAGCGGCTCGCCGAGTTCGAGGCGCGATGGAACAAGGAGTATCCGCCGATCGGGCAATCGTGGCGTCGCAACTGGCCGCGCCTGATCCCGTTCTTCGACTACCCGCCGGAGATCCGCAAGGTGATCTATACGACCAATGCCATCGAGTCGGTGAACATGGGGCTGCGCAAGCTGACCAAGCATCGTGGCGCATTTCCCAGCGATGAGGCCCTGGTCAAACTGCTCTACCTGGCGCTGCGCAACATCAGCAAGAAATGGACGCTGCCCATCCGCGATTGGAAGGCCGCGCTCAACCGCTTTACCATCCAGTTCGAGGGGCGCCTCCCTCAGCTGTAATGCAATCCCCGTTTACACAAAAATCTGCACACGCTGCACGCTGCAAGCCGGCAAGCTATCGTGATGCGGAAAACCCCATGACCGGGTATCTCCGCGAGGCAAGGCGCATCACAACGTATATTGCTTGCGCGCCAGGCGATTCGGCGCATCGCGATTGTCGGCGGCCGCCTGGTCGCGTACTTCTTTCTTCACGCAGACGTGATCGTGCGGATTGGCCTCACGCCACACATAGCCCGACCTGCATGTGTCCGGTCCGTAAGCGCCACCACCAGGCTGCCGACGGGAAGGCCCGTCGCGGTTGTCGTTGACTACCTGATCGCGCACCTCGGGCTTCACGCAGGCGTGGTCATTGTGGAATGCCTCGCGCCACACATAGCCCGACTTGCACTCATCCGCCTTCTGCGCGGCGTGTGCCCTGGCTGGAACCACAAACAGGCCGCAAGCCAGCAGCACCATGGCCAACATTCCCATCAGCAGTTTCATGAGCCCATCCCTTTGCCAACGTAGCCCATGACGCTACTCCGAGCCTTCGTCCCGGCAATCGGGCGAAAGTCCTACGCAGTTCGGGCGGGCGTGGCTATCGGCGCCACGCCCCACGGGGTTCAGGGTGCCGCTTCGGGAATCATGCCAATGGTGCGCATCCATGTTTCGGCCAGGGCTGGCCAGCGCGTGATCGGGTTTGACGTTGGCCTCAGACCGAACGCGTGCCCGCCGTGTGCATACAAGTGCATCTCCACCGGCACGTCGGCGTTCTTCAAGGCCTCGTAGTAAACCTGTGCCTGGTTGACGCCATCCACGTGGTCGTCTTCCGCCTGCAGCAGGAACGTCGGCGGTGTTTCACTGGTGACGGGAATATTGGGGTTGAACGTGTTGCGATCGGTCGCCAGATGCCCGGGATAGATGGCCAGGGCAAAGTCCGGCCGGCTGCTTTCCTTGTCAGCAGCATCGATAGGCCTGTACGTGCGGCGCTTATAGTTCGTACTCACTTCCGCCACCATATAACCACCGGCCGAGAAGCCGAGCACGCCCACCTTGTGCGGATCGACATGCCACTCCTGCGCATGCGAGCGCACCAGCCTCAGTGCTCGCTGGGCGTCCTGCAACGCAGGCATCGACAAACCCAGGTTGTGGGGGCGGCAATCGCATCGCCACCGGTAAGGTTCGCCCGGAACGCGATATTTGAGCAGCACGCAGGTAATGCCCTTGGGCGTCAGCCAGTCGCAGACGTCGGTGCCCTCCAGGTCGATCGCCAGTATCTCGAAGCCGCCACCGGGGAACACGACCACGGCGGCGCCCGTGTTCTTTCCCTGCGGGGCATACACGGTCATCGTCGGGTCTGACACGTTCCTTATCGCCGACACCGGCTTGCCGCCGATCAACGCCTTGGGATTGGTATCGATCTCCTCCGGCCCCGGCATGGGCTGGGGGTCCGGCGGGGTGCCGGGCCAAAGCGGCATTTGCGTACGCCCTTCGGCGGGCTGCCAGACTTTCGTCTCGGCACGCACGCAACCGCATGCCACCAGCAAGCAAAGGACAACAGCCCATGGCCTCATGACATCCTCCCCGGCAGCGGACAACGCTGCGATCAACGGCCCCGAATGCTGCGCGTCGCATCGGGCCGGCGGCGGACCCTTCCATGGATTTCCTGGGGCACGACGGTGACGGTCCATCCGAAACCGCCCCGAAGCCCGCTTCGAGGCCGACATTGGTTATGGTTGGCAAGACACGAACGATGCCGCCCGGGAAGGGATGAACATCGGACGACCCAACAACCACCTCAGGGAAGCGCCCATGTCCACGCCCAGCACGTCGCTGCTCGACGCGATGCCAAACGAGCAGGCGAAGAAAGGAAGCGTCATGCCGGTCGTCGCCATCGCCTTGCTGTTTGGCATGGCCCACATGCTGACCAACGGCCAGTACGGATTTCATCGCGACGAATGGCAATTCCTGAGTGATGCGCAACACCTGGACTGGGGCTTCGTCCCCTACCCGCCCCTGACGGCCGCGCTGGAGCATGTGGGGCTCAGCATGTTCGGCCTTTCGCTGGTGGGCCTGCGCGTGTTTTCCGTGCTGGCGCAAGTTATGGTGATTATCGCCAGCGGCTTGATGGCGCGTGACCTGGGCGGCGAGCGGCTGGCGCAGGTATTCGTGGCCGTCGCTGTGGGGTTGTCGCCATTGCCGATGTTCCAGGCGACGGAGTTCCAGTACTCCTCGTTCGATCTTCTGTGGTGGGTGCTCATCGCCTGGTGCGTGATTCGCCTGCTGCGCGACGACGAACCGCGCTGGTGGCTGGCGATCGGCGCACTCGCCGGCCTTGGGCTGCAGACCAAGTATTCCATCGCGTTCGGATTGACGGGCGTGTTGGCCGGCGTCCTTCTCACCGACGCGCGGCGATACCTGAAAAGCGGCTGGTTCTGGGCGGGCGGTGGCGTGGCGCTCGTGATCTTCGCACCCAATCTCGTGTGGCTCGTCCGCCACGATTTCGTTTCGTATCACTTCCTGCAGGGCATCCATGCCCGCGACGTACACCAGGGCCGCGCGGATGGCTTTCTGCGCGACCAGTTCCTGCTCAATGCCAACCTGTTTGCTGCACCCGTGTGGCTGGCGGGCCTGTTCGGCTATTTCAGGAACCGCCGCTATCGCATGCTGGCGTGGATGTACGTGGTGCCGCTGCTGCTGTTTCTGCTCGCACAGGGACGCTTCTATTACGTCTGCGGCACCTACCCCATGCTGCTGGCCATGGGTGCGGTGATGGGAGAGCGTTGGTTGCGAACCCTCAAGCCAGCCGTGCGTGCCGGCATTACCGTGCTGGCCTTCATCGGGGTCCTTGCCATTGGCGCCTACGCCACACTCCGCATCGTTCCCCTCGCGTCGGACGGCCCGTTGCGGGACTTCGCGCTCAAGCACAACACCGACCTGCGGGAAGAAATCGGCTGGGACGAACTGGTCGCGCAAGTGGCATCGATCCGTGACGCCCTGCCCGCCGATCAGCAGGCAAACCTCGGCATTGCGGTAGGCAACTACGGCGAGTACGGCGCCATCGCCCTGCTGGGCCCGCGCTATCACCTGCCCACGCCCATCACCACCGTCAACTCCGGATGGCTGCGCGGCCCTCCGGCAATCAAGCCCACCACGCTCATCGTGCTGGGAAATTCGCGCGAACGCGTCGATGAGCTTTTCGTGTCATGCCGCGTTGCCGGCCACGTGAGCAATGCCCTGGGAATAAGCAACGAAGAGACCCGCTACCACCCCGACATCTTCGTGTGCGGACCCGCACGCAAGTCGTGGGATGAACTATGGAGGCAGGGCCCGGATTTCGGCTGAGTCGACGTGACGATGGAGGAAACGCTATCGTCACGGACCCGGGCATCGGCGATCTTCACTGTGACCGACAGCAACGGGCATTTCATGCCGATCTCGCAGCCCGCCTCAAGGGTCATGCTGACCCTTTTCACAGTCCTAACCGAACATCATCGACATATGCGCCGAAAGCCTTGCATTGAGACCGGCAAGACCGACAAAGCTGGCATCGAAGACATCGCCCTGTGAAGCAAAAGTGCGATTGAAGCGTGCATTCGCCTGATCGATGGCACGACCATCCGCGATGGGTGATTTCATCGCTCCGCCTCGGTCCAGAGCAGACAACGTTGATGCTCAAGCGGAATGCAACCAGTCATGGAACCTGGTTGCGACAGGGTCGGGTTCGATCTGATCACGTAGTGCGGATCGCCACTACCGGCGCGACCTTGGCTGCATGGCGCGCCGGTCCCCACACGGCCAGCTGGCCGATCAGCCACAGCAGCAGCGCCCCGAGCAGCGGCACATAAAATGGCATGCGCGGCAGCTCGTACATCTTCATCAGGCCGGAGTTGGCCAACACGGCGAGCGCGATGCCGAGCACGATGCCGCTGCTGACGATCAGGAAATTCTCGGCGTGGAAATAGCGCAGGATGTCGCCGCTGGTGGCGCCGAGCGAGCGGCGTATACCGATTTGCCGGCGCCGCTGGCTGACCCAGAAGCTGCTCAGGCCGACAATACCGCCGGCAGTCGCCAGCAGTAGCAGGCCGCAGACGATGCTCATCAGCGTCGCCACGCTCTGGTCAGTGGCATAGGCCTGCTCGCGCACCGCATCCATCGCGAACATGCCGAGTTTCGGATCGATCACATGCAGGCCCGGGCGCTGCTGCAGGGCCTGCATTGCCCTCCCCATCACCTCGTGCGTGGCGCTACCGTCGGTGCGCACCAGATAGATCACCACATCCGGATCGATGTAGCGCGCCGGGATCAGCACGCTATCCGCGTCGGAGGAACGCGTGATGCTCAGCGGCCCCTGCAAGTCCGCAACGATGCCGATGATGGCGCTGGGTCCACCCGGCAGAAACACCGTGCGGCCCAGGGCCGAACCATCCGGAAAAAGTTTGTCGGCAAGATCGCGGGTGACGATGATGCCCGGCGTCTTCAGTTTGTCGTTCGGGCCGATGGTGGAGATCTCGTCCGACCGGAAATTACGCCCGGCGATCAGCGAGACGCCGAGCGTGTCGATCGCATGCTCGTCGGCGGCGTAGACCATGGCGAATTGCGGACGCGTGGCCTGCTCCATCGTGAGTTTCAGGCGAGTGGTGAGCATACCCGCGACATTGCCGCCCAGCGGATAGCTGTTGCTGGCGATGACGTCGCGCACGCCGGCGACGTGGCGCAGCGCGTCCAGGTCGGCGCGGATGTTGGCGTCGATCTGGCCCGCGGTCAGACCCATCGCCCAACTGCTCCGCATCACGAACAGATGGGCTTCATCGGTTCCGGTGCTGCGCGACAGATGCACCATGCGCGTCGCAACCATGAACAGCGCGTTGGACGCCACCGCCAGGGTCAGCGCCACCTGAAGCACGATCAGCAAGGTGGCGACCTTGTGCCGGCCCAGCGCGGAGACGATCGGACGCAGCTGCATGAAAGCGCGTGAGAATGCCATTACCGAAGCCTCAAGGATTGATCTTGATCTGCCACGCCGGCTGCGTCTGCGCCGCGCGCCAGGTGGGATACAGCGCGGACACCACGGTGGCGACGATGGCCAGCAGCACGGTCTGCGCGACCAGCGACAGGTCTGCGCGCACCAGCTGCGCGATCTGCGGCTCGAACAGCGCACTGGCACTCCATAAGCCCAGCAGTGTCAGGAGCACGCCGAGCACGCCGCCGACGAAACCAACCATGGCGCCCTCGATCAGGAACTGCCGGCAGATCGACGCGCGTGACGCACCCAGTGCACGATGCACGCCGATTTCCGGCGCACGCCGCATGAAGCGCGCCAGCATCAGCCCGATCACGTTGACCATCACGATCAGCAGAAAACACGCCGAGACCAGCATCGACAGGCTGGACGCCTTCGGCGTGACCTTCAGATGAGTCAGCCAGTCATTCACATTGCTCAGGCGCACGTTGGTCGGCCAGGCGAAGCGTCCAATCCCCCGCTGCTGCTCGGCGTAGTTGTGCAGGAAGGCGCGGTAGGCCTGGACTTCTGCCGGGGTTTGCAGCTCCACCCAAGCACCGATGCGCACGCATTCGCTGTCCAGATACGCATCCCACTGGCTGACGTCGAACGTGCCCATGGCGGTCGGGCAACTGGAGTAGAAGCTGTCCTTCTTCATGTCGGTGGCGCGCGAGAACGGGATGTAGATGTCGCCCGCATCGTCGAACGCGCGTTCGGCTTCGTAGGTGCCGATATCGAAGTAACGTGGCTTGGGGTTCCAGTCGTCCAGCACGCCACCGATGCGGAACACCTTGCCGTCCAGCCGGATCTCCTGCCCCACGCTATCACGTCCGCCGAACAGCTTTTCGTTCAGTGCGCGACTGATCACCAATACGCTCGCGTGCTGCGCATCGTCGCCTGCATTCCAGCCGCTGCCGTAGCGAAACGGCAGATCGAACATATTGAAGAAGTCGGCGGTTACGGCGTCGCCATGCAGCGACATGGTGGGGACTGACGCGTTGTCGGAAGCCACCTGCCACTGGGTCGGATAGAGCAGGGTCTGCCGCCTCGCCTTCCGCGATTGCAGCAGCGCGAGCGCGTCGCGGTAGCTGAGCATGTCCGGCGGCTCATTCTGATACGTGTGGGTCGGGCCGAAATTGTCGATCTGCGGCACGAACAGGCGCGATGATTTACCCGGAATCGGATCACTGGTGGTGGCGCGGAAGACCGCAAACGACACCATGCACGCCGCCACGCCGAACGCCAGCAACACAACCACCAGCGCCGTCAGCGCCTTGCTCCGCCCGCTGCTGCGCAGCGCCAGAGCCACGTAATACCCCCACATGCCGCCCCCTGTGACGTCATTCCGATGATCGACGATGAGTCGATTGGCTTTGAGAATACCGCAATGGCGAGACGAAATTTTGCGATGCGAGGCGCGTACGCCGCCGTCGCGATGCCGGGAGATCAATACAAGCCTGCCCTCGCAACGCATCATTCGCGTGCCGGACGATCTTGTCGAGCTTCGCGGCGCTCCGCGACGACGGCGATTGCACAACGGCCCGGAGTTCATCAGTGCAGCACTCAAGCAATGGGCGCAACGTCACGGCGTCGAACTGCTGCACATCCAGCCAGGCAAGCCCACTCAGAACGCGTACATCGAGCGCTTTAACCGCACCTTCCGCACCGAAGTGCTGGACCGCTACGTCTTCACCACACTGGCCGAAGTCCGACGCATGACCGACGACTGGCAACACCGCTACAACCATGACCGACCGCATCGCTCTCTCGGCAGTCTGTCGCCCATCCGCTATGCCATGGCATCATCAACCACCTCTACTCCTGAGTAACTCGAAAGTACGAGGACGCTTCAGACGCTCCATATGGCCTCTCGCGTTTTCAAACAGCCTCGGTCGGAAGCAGCCATCCATAATTTGCCCGAAAGCCGCCAGCTATGCGGAGTCCGATTTGCGCAACTTGTCCAAGACCATCTTGATTCCCAGGCCTGTGAACACGGGCGGCGCCACCTGGAAAAGCAATCGTGATACAGGGCTGTGCCCAAAGATGAAGTGCACAAGGGTCAGCACAACAGCCAGGAGCAGCAATATCTGGATAAGGGTGACTCCCAAGATCTTCCAGAAGCGTCTGTCAAACTGAGGATTATTTGCGGCCACACATCCCCCCCCTGCATCGGGCCACTCCACCACGTACTAGGCCTGTTCGCATCCTACGCCAAGGTCAGCTCTGGGTCGCAAGCGGACCTAAGCGACAGCCTAATCGTTTTCGGTACCTCAACGAATGACGTCACGGATGCAACGTTAGATCCCGCAATTTCCTCGCTGCAGTACCAAACTGGCCTAGCTGGTAGACAGCGGCCCCCACTGGTGAAAACGTAAAGCTCTCAAAAGGCTCGGACAGCATCCTGTCGAGGTATTCCTTTGTCGCCACACCGGTGCTGACGTGGGGACTGAAATGTGAACCGGTCTGCTTCGGAACAAACGAGGCAACGTAGTCAATGAGTAGCGGATCAATGACCGGATCATCGGGCGCGGTGGCGAATGCCGACGAGTCCCCAGTTGCCACCGTAAATGGTGCGATCGCAGCAATGATGTCAGCTTGTAGCTTCAACAGCTCCGACGTTGGCCTAGCGACGATACCCGCGACGCCGACTGCGCCAGCTGGTGCGTAGTAGTACTTAAATGCTTCTAACCGCATTGATCTCAATTTCGCTCTCGCAAGCACGGCATTAGAGGCCGCATAAACTTTGTCTAGGTCTCCTGTACGGACGAAGCGCTGGACTAACGTGATGTGGGGAGTGTGCGTAGCATCTAAGGCGAAACCCTTCGGGTACACCTTCAGCAACCGGGCGTTGTTGTTCGAGGCGTGCAGAATCATCGTCGCATCCGGCTTCAGCAAGATATCGATGGCCGTGACCTCATTCGATTTGACCTGATTCTCCGAGGCGGAGCCAGTCGCACTTACAACCAGGATCAATACGCATGCCATAGCTCTCAGTATTGCGCTCATCTTCCTTCTCCCAGCTCGGCGGAATCGCCTCGTGACACTCGGTCTGGGCGAGTTAAGTTGACGTGAGGGCAAGTGGGTGTCCGGGTTGGGTCGAGGCTGTGTAAAAACACACAGCAGCGCGGCTGCCAGTATCCTAGTGCCCTCAATCGATGGAGTCTCGCATGAAGCGGTTCGTCGAAGGTGCGGATCGGTCGCAGAGCGTGTTGTTCCCCGAACGCCTGGACGACT
>NZ_DASRZX010000142.1:0-7081 GCF_035685885.1 Dyella sp.
AAGCACCGCATTCTTGCCGACCCGGGGGAGGTCGTGCAGCAAGCGCCGGACATCATTCTGGGCTCGTGGTGCGGCAAACGGTTCCGGCCGGAAAAAGTGGCGGCGCGCGATGGTTGGGGTGCGATTCCCGCTGTGCGGCACGGCGATCTCTACGAGATCAAGTCACCACTCATCCTGCAGCCGGGGCCGGCGGCGTTGTTCGACGGGTTGGAGGTGATGCATGGGATTTTCACGGAGTGGCAAAAGAGGCAGCGCGGACTGTAGGAGCGCACCCAGTGCGCGACCGTAGAAGTGATGGACGCGTCGCGATCGCGCACAGGGTGCGCTCCTACAGGGAAGTACAGGTGCGATGACAAATGGTGAGGCGAGGTTAGCTCCTCACCCCAACCCACTCCCCGGAGGGGAGAGAGGGAATAAAGGCAACCCGCGCAACCCTTACCAGATCTTCACCCGCTGGTTTTCCGGTCGCCACATCGGCTGTCCCGGCTTCACGCCGAAGGCGTCGTAGAAGTCCGGTACGTTCGACATCGGCCCGTTGACGCGCCACTTGGCAGGTGCATGCACGTCTGCAAGCAGCCCGTTGCGCAGGCGTGCCTCGCGTTCCTGCGACAACCAACCCAGCGCGTAACCGAGGAAGAAACGCTGCAGTGGCGTGTAGCCGGCGATCTTCTCGCCCTTCTTGAATTGCTCGGTTTTCTTGAACGCATCCAGGCCGATCAGGATGCCGCCGAAGTCGGCAATGTTTTCGCCCAGGCTGGCCTGGCCGTTGATGTGCAGCCCCGGCAGCGGCTCGTAGGCGTTGAACTGCTTCACCATGACATCGGCGCGTCGCTGGAAGCGCTCGGCGTCCTGCTTGGTCCACCAGTCGACCAGGTTGCCCTTGGCGTCGAACTGGCGACCTTCGTCATCGAAGCCGTGGGTGATCTCGTGGCCGATGGTCGAGGCTGCGACATAGCCATAGACCACGGCGTCGTCGATCTCGCTGTCGGCGTAGCCCGGGATCATGAACTGCGCCGCCGGCAGCACGATCTCGTTGTTGGAGGGGTTGTAGTAGGCGTTGTAGGTCTGCGGCGTCATTTCCCATTCGGTACGGTCGACCGGCTTGCCGTACTTGGACAGCATGTCGTCGAAGGCCCAGCGCCGCGCGCGCATCATGTTCTGTGCGTAGGAATCGCGACCGATGGCGAGGGCGGAGTAGTCCTTCCACCTGTCCGGATAGCCAACCTTCCGCGTAACTGCCGCCAACTTTTCGTGGGCCTTGGCCTTGGTGGCCGGTCCCATCCAGTCGAGCTTGTCGATGCGCTCGCCGTAGGCGGTGCGTACGGCTTCCACCATTGCGTTGTAGCGCTGCTTGCTGGCTTGGGAGAAATAGTCCTTCACGTAGATGCGGCCGAGGATCATGCCCAGCGCATCGTTCTCGGCGCGCAGCACGCGTTTCCAGCGCGGCTTTTGCTGCGCCTGGCCAGACAGCGTGCGTCCGTAGAAATCGAAGTGTTCGTCATCGAACGACTGGCTCAGGAAGCTCGCATAGGTATCGGCCAGGTGCACGCGCAGGTAATTGCGAAGCACCGGTGCCGGCGTCTTTGCCAGCAGCGCCTGCAGGCCATCGAAGAACTCCGGCTGTCCGACGATGACGGTCGGAGCGGCGAGTTTCCAGGTGGCCAGGCGCGTATTCCACACGATGGCGGGCGTGTGCCTGGCGGTGAATTCCGTCGGCGCCATCTTGTTGTAGTTCTTTTCCGGATCGCGCAGGTCGGCCAGCGGGCGCGACACCTTGGCGAGTGCGGTCTCGAACGCCATCACCTGCGTGGCGCTGCTGTGCGCGGAAGCACCGTCGGCGCCCAGCAGGCGGAACATGCGGCCCAGGTGCTCGACATACGCCGTGCGCGCCTTGGCAATGCCTTGCTCGGTGTTGAAGTAGTAGTCGCGCTCGGGCAGGCCCAGGCCACCCTGGACGAGGTGCACGGCCATCGCATCGCTCTGCTTTTCATCCTGCGATACGCCGAAGTCGAAGAACACGTCCACGCCCAGCGGTTGCAGCGCGAAGGCAGCGTCCAGCGCGGAATTGAGATCATGCACGCCGTCGATGGTCGCCATCGTGTCCTTCAGCGGCGAAGCACCCAGCCGGTCGGCCAGCGCCTGGTCCATGCCGATCGTCCAGAAATCGCCCACCTTCTGCTCGTCGCTACCCTGCGCGGCATGCGTCTGCGCGGCGGCGTCCTCGCTGATCTTGCGCAGCTTGGCGTACAGCTCTTCCTGCACGACCTGGCCGATGCCCCAGGCGGATTCCTCCGCCGGTATCGGATGCGCCTTCAGCCATGCGCCGTTGGCGAATTCGAAGAAGTCGTCGCCCGGATTCACGGACGTGTCGATGTTGCCGGCGACCACGTCGGGCTTGGTGGCAGTCGCAGGCGATGCGGCACAGGCCACGCCGGTCGCGGCAAGGCCCAGGGCAAGAGCAAGCAGCCGACGGCGGAAGGGCGACGGATTCGCGTTCATGCGGTTGTCTCTCCGGAAAACGATGGGATGGGGGACGGAATCAGAGACCGAGTGCGAGTCGCGCACCCAGGTCGGTCAGTGGCGAAACCAGCAGCAGGCGTGCGAGGACCAGCACGATCATCACGACCCATGGACCGAAGTCCAGGCCGCCGGCCACCAGGCGGCCTCGCAACGGGCGCAGCAACGGGTCAACCAGGCTGCCGGCGAGCCGATAGACCGGATGGTAGGTCTCGACCTGGAACAGGCTCATCAGCGACCACACGAAGATCAGCACCACGTAGAACATGGCGATGAAGTCGAGCGTGTCGGCCAGCGACAGCACGATCAATCCCAGTACGTGCGGAAAGACCCCCAGCAGCGCGAACAGCACCACGCGCTTGATCAGCATCAGCAGCCACACCGCCAGCAGCGCCGCGATGTTGATGCGCCGCCAGTTCGGCAGCAGCTTGCGGACGGGCGCCAGCACCGGGTTGGTGGTGCGGTAGATGAACTGGCTCAGCGGATTGTGGAAATCGGCGCGGCTGGCTTCGGCGGCAAGCCGCAGCACAAACAGCGCAGCGGCGGCGCCGAAGGCCAGTTCGAGCAGGAAGGAAAGGGCGTTGACGAGATAGCTCACGGCTGGTCATCCAATGCAGCGGCCAGCTCGCCGCTGCGGCGCGTGGCAGCGGCCACGGCACGGGCGACGATCTGGTGGAAATGGTCGGCGGAAAAACTTTCCAGGGCGGCTTGCGTGGTGCCGTTGGGCGAGGTCACGCGTTGGCGCAGCACACCGGGATCTTCGCCGCTTTCCACCAGCATGCGGCCGGCGCCGAGGCAGGTCTGTGCGGCGAGTGCGCGAGCTGTTTCGCGCGACATGCCCTGGGCGAATGCGGCATCTTCCAGCGCTTCCACCATGGCGAAGAAATAGGCCGGGCCGGAACCGGAAAGGCCGGTCACCGTATCGATCAACGCTTCGTCATCGACCCAGCGGGTCAGCCCCACCGCATCGAGGATGTGCTGTGCCTGTGCGCGCTGTTCGGCGCTGACGCGACGGTTGGCAAACAAGCCGGTGGCACCTGCACCGATCAGCGCGGGTGTGTTGGGCATGCAGCGCACGATGGCCAGCGCGTGGCCGAACCAGCGTTCGAGTTGGTCGATGCGCACGCCGGCGGCGATGGAAATAAGCAGCGGCCGCTGGCGCACCAGCAGGTCCTTAAGCTCGGCGTGGACGGCCGGCATGATCTGCGGTTTGACGGCCAGCACCAGTACGTCCGCGTCGGCGGTGGCCTGGCGGTTGTCGGCGTAGCAGGCCACGCCGAACTCGCGGCCCAGCTCCTGGCGGGCGTCGGCGCGCGGCTCGGCCACGCTGAGGGAGGAAGCGGAAAAGCCGGTCTTGAGCAGGCCGCCAATCAGGCTGCGTGCCATGTTCCCGCCACCAATGAAGGCAATACGTGTCATGCAGTTTCCTCATCCATGCGGCGGTTACCTTACCGGAGGAAGGGCTGTCCGTCCCATGGCGGAAGTGCAGCCCGTGGCCGGCTGGCAAGACCTTCTGCCGACCCGGTCCGCACTTTGGGCAGTAGACCTAAGGAAAGACTGGTGGCGCGGGCCTTGGCACGAGTAGTATCGGCTCGCTTGCCAGGGGAACCGGGACAGGGCCATTGCACGGCGTCGACGCGTTCGCGTCGCATGCGCCATGCCTCACCTCAACCGCGCGACCCCGGCATCAGGACATCCAGACGATCGGCTTGAGGGGAACGCCAGATGGATATCGCCGAACTGCTTGCCTTCTCGGTGAAGAACAAAGCCTCGGACTTGCACTTGTCCGCCGGCCTGCCGCCGATGATCCGCGTGGATGGCGACGTGCGTCGCATCAACATCCCGGCGCTCGAGCACAAGCAGGTGCACTCGCTGATCTACGACATCATGTCGGACAAGCAGCGCCGCGACTACGAAGAATTCCTCGAAGTCGACTTCTCGTTCGAAATCCCGGGCCTGGCGCGCTTCCGCGTCAACGCGTTCAACCAGAACCGTGGCTCGGGCGCCGTGTTCCGTACGATTCCGTCCGAAGTGCTCACGCTAGAAGACCTGGCCGCACCGGCCGTGTTCCGTGACCTGATCGAGCAGCCGCAAGGCCTGATCCTGGTGACCGGACCCACCGGTTCGGGCAAGTCGACCACGCTGGCGGCGATGGTCGACCACATCAACAAGAACGAATACGGCCACATCCTCACCATCGAGGATCCGATCGAATTCGTGCACACCTCGCAGAAGTGCCTGATCAACCAGCGCGAAGTGCACCGCGACACGCACGGCTTCAACGAGGCGCTGCGTTCCGCACTCCGCGAAGACCCGGACTTCGTGCTGGTCGGCGAGTTGCGCGACCTGGAAACCATCCGCCTGGCGCTGACCGCCGCGGAAACCGGACACCTGGTGTTCGGCACGCTGCACACCAGCTCGGCCGCCAAGACCATCGACCGCATCATCGACGTGTTCCCCGCCGGCGAAAAGCCGATGGTGCGTTCGATGCTGTCCGAGTCGCTGCGCGCGGTGATTTCGCAGTCGCTGCTGAAGAAGGTAGGCGGCGGTCGAATCGCGGCACACGAGATCATGGTCGGCATCCCCGCCATCCGAAACCTGATCCGCGAGGACAAGGTGGCGCAGATGTATTCGTCCATCCAGACCGGTCAGCAGTACGGCATGCAGACGCTGGACCAGAACCTGCAGGACCTGGTGAAACGCGGCCTCGTCACGCGCCAGCAGGCGGCGAGCTACGCGCGCAACAAGGACATCTTCAAGTAAAGGGTGAGGAGTAAATGGTAGAGGGGAGAAGCTGGTTCGCCGCAGCTTCGGGTTTCTTCTCTACCCTTGGCCATTGACGTTTGCGTCTCCCAAGGAGACAGATCATGAGCGATTTCGATTTCACCTCGTTCCTCAAGCTGATGGTGCACAAGAAGGCTTCGGACCTTTTCATCACGGCTGGCGTGCCGCCGTCGATGAAGGTGCAGGGCCGCGTCGTGCCGATCACGCAGAGCCCGCTGTCCGCGCAGCAGTCGCGCGACATGGTGCTCAACGTGATGACGCCCTCGCAGCGCGAGGAGTTCGAAAAGACCCACGAGTGCCAGTTCGCCATCTCGGCGCAGGGCGTGGGCCGCTTCCGCGTGTCGTGCTTCTATCAGCGCAACTGCGTGGGCATGGTGCTGCGCCGGATCGAGTCGAAGATCCCGACCATCGAAGAACTCAGCCTGCCGCCGGTGATCAAGCAGCTGGCGATGACCAAGCGCGGCATCATCATCTTCGTGGGCGGTACCGGTACCGGTAAGTCCACCTCGCTGGCGTCGATGATCGGCTTTCGCAACGCCAATTCGACCGGCCACATCATCACCATCGAAGACCCAATCGAATACGTGCACAAGCACGAGGGCTGCATCATCACGCAGCGCGAGCTGGGTATCGACACCGACAGCTGGGACAACGCGCTGAAGAACACGCTGCGCCAGGCGCCCGACGTCATCATGATCGGCGAAGTGCGTACGCGTGAAACGATGGAGCACGCGATCAACTTCTCCGAAACCGGTCACCTGTGCCTGTGCACCCTGCACGCGAACAACGCCAACCAGGCGATGGATCGCATCCTGCACTTCTTCCCGGAAGACCGCCGCTCGCAGCTGTTCATGGACTTGTCGCTCAACCTCAAGGGCATCGTGGCGCAGCAGCTGATCCCCACGCCCGACGGCAAGGCGCGTCGCGTGGCGGTGGAAGTGCTGCTGGGCACGCCGCTGGTGCAGGACTACATCCGCCAGGGCGAGATCCACAAGCTCAAGGAAGTGATGAAGGAGTCCACCAATCTCGGCATGAAAACATTCGACCAGAGCCTGGTCGAGCTCTATCACGCCGGCGAGATCTCCTACGAAGACGCCCTGCGTCACGCCGACAGCTCCAACGAAGTGCGTCTGCGCATCAAGCTGGCCCAGGGCGGTGACGCCCACACCCTGTCGCAGGGCCTGGACGGCGTGGAACTGGAAGAAACCCGCGACCAGCAGAATTTCAGCGGCAATTTCCTCCGGCGCTGAGCGGTTTTCCGTTTCGTACGAAAAGAAGGAGCCCGCGGGCTCCTTCTTCGTTTTCGGTTACCGCCTCAATCGGCGTGCAAGAGCTTTACTTGGCAGTATCGCTGACCGTCAGGCCACTGGCGTCGACGCTCTTGACGCCCTTGACGGCCTTGGCGACCGACGCGGCCTTGGCCTTCTCGGAAGAGCTGCTGGCGGTGCCGGTCAGGGTGACCACGCCGTCCTGCGTGTTGACGGAAATGTCGGTGCTCTTGATGCCCTTGGTGGTGGCAAGCTCAGACTTCACCTTGGTGGTGATCCAGCCATCGGCGGTCTTGTCGGGCACGGTTTGGTTGTCCGACGACTTCATCGCGGCGTCCTGGGCAGCAACCTGCGTAAAGGGCACGGCGGAGATGGCAGCGGCAAGGCCGACGGCGATCAGAGTCTTGCGGAACAGGTTGTTGGTGCGCATGGGATTTCTCCTGATAGTTGGGGAGCGCTGTCCATGAGACAGACGGTTGCCGCTGGCGGCGTCCGTGCAGCGATAACAACAG
>NZ_DASRZX010000143.1:0-18021 GCF_035685885.1 Dyella sp.
CACGTCGGCGTGTGGCCTTTCCTGCGGCTGGAAGCCGTCGACCTCGACTTTGGCCACGGCGCACGGCTGCACGCGGATCGCGTCGCGGCCAGCTGGCTGGGCCGGCTGCGGCTCGCGGCACGCGGCGCGATACTCACCGGCCCGGCGGGCCTCAGCGTCCGCGCGCCGGCCAGCGCCTGGAACGTCGCGGGCATCCGCAGCGGGGATCTGCGGCTCACGCTCGTGGCGCCCCAGCAAGGCCTGTCGATCCGACACGTGAGCCAGTCGCCTGGCAACACCTGGAGTGTCGAGGCCCATGGGCTGGATGTCAGCCAACTGTTCGATGTGCAGCGCGATGCCAACCCGCTGTTCGATGGCGGCATTGCGGATGGACACGCGGAATTGGAGACCAGCAGCGATGCGCTGAGCTTCCACGTGAATCTTGAGGCACGCGACGCCCGGCTGCGTGCATTGGCGGACGGTGCGGCCGAGGATTCCCAGCTTGGCGATCCGACGGATGTCTCGCTGCGCTTCGATGGCTCATGGGCGCGGAGCAGTGGCACCATCGAGATCCCCGAGCTGCATGCGAAGGTGGCCGGGGCGGATCTGTCCGGCTCGGTGTCATTGCGCGACCTCGACTCCGATCCGGCCATCGAATTCGCGCTCGGCGTACAGAAACTGGACTTCGCGCAGCTGCTGGGCACATCGGGACTTTCAGTTCCCGATAGCCTCGGTCTGCCGCAGGACGGCGCCCACGATCTCGGCACGGCGGCCATCGATCTGCAGGTGCGCGGGCGTCTCTCGGATCCCGCCTCGCTCGTCGTGACCCAGAAGATCAACTACACGCCGCCGCGCCAGATGCCGCCCGCCATCCTGCGCCTGCGCGGCGATTTCGTTTTCGCCGCCGACGAAGGTGCGGGCCCGCATCGCGCCATCAACGTATCACCCGAATCGACCGACTTCATCGCGCTGCGCGACGTTCCGCCGTTGTTCGTGCGCACGCTGCTGATCTCCGAGGACGCCGGCTTCTACAGCCATCACGGCATCGATCTGCGCGAACTGCCCGCGGCGCTGCTCACCAACTGGTTGCGCGGCGACGCTGCGCGGGGCGCGTCCACGATCACGCAGCAGCTCGCGAAGAACCTGTTCCTATCGCGCGACAAGCAGCTCGGACGCAAGCTCGAGGAACTGGCGATCACCTTCATGCTCGAGTCGGCGCTCGGCAAGGACCGCATCCTCGAGATCTACCTGAACATCATCGAATGGGGGCCGGACCTGCGCGGCCTGCGGCCCGCAGCGCGCCGGTATTTCCAGTGCGAGCCGCAGGCCCTCACGCCGGCGCAGATGGCGTTCCTCATCGCCATCATTCCCGGGCCCATCAAGTACCAGAGCTCGTTCGCGCACGGCATGCCTGGGCCAGGCCTGCGCGCGCTGATCGACCAGCTGCTGGCCAAGCTGCGTTCGGTGGATGCGATCAGCGAGGACGACTACCGGCGGGCCCTGGACGAGCCCATCGTGGTGGCTGGCGCCTCGGCGCCTGGATGAGGATCGGAGCGCTGGGCGACGACTATCTGCGCTTGCCCAGCATCCTGATGATCTCCAGGTACAGCCAGACCAGCGTCACCACCAGCCCGAACGCCGAATACCACTCCATGTACTTGGGGCTGCGCTGCGCGACGCCTTTTTCGATGAAATCGAAATCCAGCACCAGGTTCAGCGCCGCGATGCACACGACGAACAAGCTGAACAGGATGCCTGCGGTCCCGCCTTCGTGGATCATGGGGACGGGGTGACCGAAGAACATGAGCACGAGGTCGACGAGGTACAGCAGCGCGATGCCGCCGGTCGCGGCGACGATCCCGAGCTTGAACCTTTCCGTCACCTTGATGATCTGCAACCGGTACGCGGCCAGCATGCAGGCCAGCACGCCGAAGGTGAGTCCGACGGCCTGCAGCGCGATGCCAGGCTGGCGCGCTTCATACAGCGCGGAGATGCCGCCAATCGCGAAACCTTCCAGCAAGGCGTACGCGGGCGCGGTGTAGGGTGAGAGGGTCTTCTTGAACATGGTGACCAGCGCCATGACGAGGCCGCCCACCGAGCCGACCAGCAGATAAGGCGCGATGGCCTCGGTCTGGTGCGTGGCGAAATACAACCTCCACACCCAGACCGCGCCGATCAGCACGATGGCCAGCAGCATGGCCGTGCGGTTGATGGTTCCCGGCAGCGTCATCGGATTGTCCGAGACCGCCAGGTTGTCGAAGGTGGTGGACTTCAGCGCCGGATTACCGGATTTCATCGCCATCGGAGCGCTCCAATATGTTTTCTGGCCTTCACCCGCCCACGATATTAGCGGGATTTACGCACGGCGAGGGGCTGACAGCGTTGCCGCTCCAAGCGCTTGATATTGCTGCATAAAGCGGCCAAGGCTGCCGCTCAGGGCTCGATGATCCTGCCGTTTTCCAGCTTCAGCGTGCTGATGGCATCGATCGGCGAGCCGCTCGGACCGGGCTTCCACAGTTTCTCGTCACAGGCAAAGGCGTTCGGCGCGCCATGCAGGATCCTGGTGCCCGAGAGCACCACGGTGTTGCCGAGACCGCCGTGGCGACCATCGCGCAGTGGGCTGTAGTAAATGGTGACCTTGTCGCCCTTCTCGAGCGCGGTCCGCGACCAGTTGGGCGCCAGCGCCAGGCTGCCCGACGGCGGAAATTCAAAGCCCCAGATGTCACCGGCAGCATCCGCGCTCGCGTTCGCGCCCGGCACGACGATCCACACCCAGGTGTGCGGATACACCCACTGGAAGTTTCGCACCGTCCCTGACACGGACTCGCATTTGGTGGAGTCGAACATGGCCGCGGAGTGGTGGGCATGGGCCGTGCCGAACGCCAGCAGAGATGCCAAAGCGGCAATGCGCGGTTTCATGTCTATTCGTCCTCGGGAGGCGGCGTCAGATCGACGCTTTCGCCGGTATCGTGATTGCCGTAACGGCACTGCGGTTCATCCATCGTGATCGGCACGCGCTTGTAGCCGCGCGTATAGATGTAGGGACTCGCGAAGATCGCCGGATCCGTCATCACGCTGTCCACCAGCAGGTGGTCCTTGTCTTTCAGGTGATAGCGTTCCACCAGGTGGGTCTGCAGCGTGGCGGTGAGTCCGTAGTTCTGGAACAGGCTGCCTTTGGGAAAGCCGATGGTATCGACCACCAGCGTCTGGCCTTCCCAATGGCCGATGGAATCGCCCATGAAACTGGCGGTCATTTCCTTGAGCGGACGATGGGCGCGATGGTCGGTGTAGATCCGGCGGATCTCGCCATCTTCGAATATGATCGTGACGCGGTCCGGCGTGAACAGGAACTCGTGCAGCACGCCATGTTGCTGGATGCCCGGTGTGCCCGCCGGCAGGCAGAACGAGAGGTTCTGCTGTGCGCGATTGGCGCGCGCTTGCGCGCGCAGCGCCAGGTACTTCGGCGTCAGGGGTACGCGCCCCTGGTCGGTGCCGAAACTGTCCTCGCTGGCCTGGAAGCAGCTGTCGTCGCAGGCCCAGGTGCCCGACCAGTCCGGCAACTTCGTTGCCGGATGGTTCGCGGCGGGAGCGGCGGCGCTCGCCAGCAGGAGCAGGGAGCAGGCGGCGCTGGCGGAAGCCAGCGCCGGTTTGCCGGTGGCGCGCATCTGTGTCGCCTTACAGCTTGACGGCCAGCGAGACGCCGAAGGTGCGCGGATCATCCACGAACACATACGGCGGCTGCGGGTTGTACACCGTCACCTTGTAGATCTTGTTGAACAGGTTCCTGCCGTAGGCCGACAGGCTGTACTTGCCGCTGCTACCCGTATACGTGAGCGCGCTGTTGGCGATCGCGTACGCGCCCTGCTGGAACACGGGGTTGGTCGACGGATAGTTGCTGGTGTCGTAATCCGTCAGCTGGCTGGTCTGGTAGTGGGCGTCGGCCTCCCACTTCAGCGCCGAGCCGTTCGAGAACACGAAGTCGTGCTCGTAGCTGCCCGACACGCCGAACTTCGGTGCCGTCGGCACCGCGCCGCCGTCCGATTGCACGTTGGCGTACACCGAGCCGTCGAACGGACTGATGACCGTGATGTTCGAGGTGTAGGTCGCATGCAGCCAGGTCGGCGACAAGGTCAGTTTGTCGTTGGCCGACAGCTTGATCGTGGCTTCGAGCTCCGCGCCGTAGAACCTGGCCGGCACCACCACGGTCAGGCCGACGCCGCCGTAGGTGGGATGCGCAGGGTTCGGGATCGAGTAGGGCTCCTGGAAGCCGCCGTAGTCGTAGTAGAACACGGCGCCGTTCAGCGTCATCGTGTTGCCCACCTGGTTCTTGGACCCGACTTCGTACGCGTGCACCGTTTCGTTGCGGTTCAGGATGTTGTTGGTGTACGTGCCGGGCCGGTAGCCGGTGGTGATGGAACCGTACAGCAGGTTGTTGCTGGCCAGGTCGTGTTCGACACGCGCTTTCCAGTCGAAGTGGTTGATGTCGGTCGAACTGCGCGTGAACGCTGCGCCCACGCCGGCCGCGAAGGCCACATCCACGTGGTCGCGCGTTTCGCGCAGTCCGAGGGTGGCGCGCGTCTGATCGGTGAACGCGAAGGTCGCTTCGCCGAACAGGCCCAGTGAACGCGGATGGAAGCGCTGCGCATAGATGAAGAAGGGCGTGAACACGCCGCCCGCAGTGGGGGCCGGCCCCGGCTGGTAGGCGGTCTCGAGCCGGTTCTGGTAGGCGTAGACGCCAGCTTGCCAGGTCAGGCGCGAATCGGTGCTGCTCGCGAGGCGCAGTTCGTTGGTCCAGGTCTGGTTGATGGGCTGCGTGATGTCGAGGTAGGCGAACGAACCCTGTGCGGCCCAGTCGCTGTGCGTGGTCTGGTAGCTGCCGAGGTAGGTCAGGCGCGCGAAGCCCAGGTTGGCCTCGACATCGGTGTAGACCTTGCGATAGCCGATCACATCCGAGGCGCCGCCGGCCAGATCGGTGGTCCAGTCGGAGGGTTCGGCGTTGGTCGCGAGCGGCACCTGGCCCGGTCCCGAGCCGTTGGAGCGGTAGTCGGTGTAGCCGAGCAGCAGCGAGAAATCGTCGCCGGGCTTGAACAGCGCCTTGACGCGCGCTCCGACGTCGTCCTCCGAGCTCCAGCCGTTGTTGAAATAGCCGTCATGACGGGCCTGGTTGTAGGCCGCGCGGATCGCCAGTGTGTCGGTCAGCGGAATGTTGACCATGCCCTGTGTGCCGACCAGGTTGAAGGACCCGAATGTCACCTTTCCGGACGCTTCGAAGTCCTGCTGCGGATCATTGGTGATGAAGTTGACGGCGCCGGCCGTGGCGCCGCGGCCGTACAGCGTGCCCTGTGGGCCACGCAGCACTTCGACCCGCGACATGTCGTAGAAATTCGAACCGCCGCCCTGCAGCAGCACGCCGTCTTCATAGATGGCGACCGAGCCGGCCGTGTTCACGGCCGACGTGCCGAGGCCGCGGATCGAGATGTTGGGCGGTCCACCCGCACCCTGCACACTCTGCTGCGACGGGCCGTCGGTGATGCCCTGCACGACCACGCCGGGGACGTTCTGCAGCGCCTCGGCGACGGAGTCGACGCCGCGCTGTTCGAGGTCGGCGCCATCGATGGCGGTGACGGCGACGGCGACTTTCTGCAGATCAACGCTGCGGCGCTCGGCAGTGACGATGACTTCTTCGAGCGTGCCGGCATCGGCGGCGGAGTCCTGGGTCGCCGCCAGCGCGCCATGCCCGATCGGCAACCCGCAGATCAAACCGGCCGCGGCCAGGGCCGGAACGGAACCAAGCCTCTTCATCTTCATACCCCCGTCTGATCGAAAGCGATTCGGTGAATTCAGGCGGCGCGCATCTTAGCAGAGGCGTTCTATCTAATGAAGCAATTCAATAGGTTGAACTAGGGCGCGGCCAGCGGGGACGCGAAGCGGCGCGCTAGACTGCGCCGCCATGCGAAACAGAACCGCGGTGACACAAGGCCGCATGCCGCAGTCAACGTTCCGCGAGTCGCTGGGTCTGCTGGCCACGCGGCGCTTCGGCACCTTCTGGTTCTCGAGCCTGCTGTCGAGCATCGGAACCTGGGCACAGCAGGTGGCCGAGCCCTGGCTGCTGCTGAGCCTGGGCGCATCGCCGTTCCTGCTGGGCCTCGACTCGTTTGCCATGGGCGCACCGGTGTTCCTGCTGACGCTGGTGGGTGGCGCGCTGGCCGACAACGCGGATCGCCGCCACGTGATCGCGCTGTTCCAGTCGATCCAGATGCTGTGTCCGACGCTGATCGTGGTATTGCTGTGGACGGGCCTGGTGCAGCCGTGGGTGGTCATCACGCTGTCATTGATCGTGGGCATCACCGACGCGCTGTCGATGCCATCCTTCCAGACCATCGTGCCGTCCATCGTCCGCTCCGATCAGCTCGCGGCGGGCATCGCGCTCAATTCGACCCAGTTCAATCTCTCGCGCATCCTGGGACCTGCGATCGCCGGCATCCTGATGTCCAGCGTGGGCGCCGCGGGCGCGTTTGCGGTCAGCGCCGCGTCCTACCTGCCGTTCATCCTGGTGGCGCTGTGGGTGTTGCCGCGTGGTTCAAAGGCGCGGCTGGACGCGCATTCGTTCCACATCCGCGAGCTGGGACAAGGAATCCGCGAAGTCACCGCCGACCCCCTGATGCGCGGCGCCATCCTCACGGTGCTGGCCACGAGCCTGCTGACCTCGCCGCTGATCACCTTCACGCCGGTGCTCATCAAGGAGGGGTTCCAGGGCGCCGTCGGCCACTTCAGCCTTGCGGTGGGCGCGTTCGGGCTGGGTGGTCTGCTCGGAGCGACCGCGTTGCTGGCCGTGGATCGCGGGCGTGACCGCCGGCCGCTGGCCTCATGGCTGGGCGTGTCGTACGCGGTGCTGGTGGTGCTCGCGGCGCTGGACCGCTGGTTCTGGTGGCTGCCCGCGCTGCTGGTGCTGGCGGGACTGTGCATGACGATCAGCAACGCCTGCGCCAACACGCTGCTGCTCGGCGCGGCGCAACCCGGGCTGCGCGGCCGCGCGGTGGGTGTTTACATGCTGGCCATGCGCGGCGGGATATCCGTGGGCAGCCTGCTCACCGGCGCAACGGTGGGCTTGCTGGGCGTGCGCACGGCGCTGTGCGTCAATGGTGTGCTGGCCATCCTCGCGCATCTGCTCATCGTGCGCACCTGGCGCACGCCGCCGCGCAAGCAACGCGCCTGAGGACGCAAGGACAGGTGCGCGGTCATCCGCGAGCAGCTCAGGCCTTCTCGTAAGGCAGCACGAACACGGGTTCCTTCACCTCGCGGCCGCCGGTGGATTGAACCGGCTCACCGCAATCGGGCCTGGCCAGGGCAAGACCCCGGCCCTGCTTCAGCCAGGCATTGACATGCATGAGCGCGAGGCTCGAGTGCGGATCGAGCGTAGGCACCTTTTCCCGGAGTGTCAGCCTGGCCATGGGATCTCCTCGATGCTGCGACGGGCGAATGTCGGTGAGGAGAAAACTAGCAGGGAACCGGTGACAGTAGCTCTGACATTTTGGTTAAACCGGGGTGACATCGCCGAGCTTCGCGGTGCGGCGCGAAGCGGCGTACAGCGCGACCAGCACGGCAGCAAACCCGGCGGACGCCCCCACGCCCAGCGCCCAGCGCGGCCCGTAACGATCGGCAATGAAGCCCACGATGGGCGCGCCCAGCGGCGTTCCGCCCAGCGCCACCGCCAGGCGGATCGCCATCACGCGTCCGCGCATCGCAGGCTCGGTGGACAGCTGCACCAGGCTGTTGGTTCCATTCATGAAGGTGAGCGCGGCGATGCCGATGATCACGAGCGTCGCTGCGAACCACCAGTAGCCGGGGGCGAGCGCCGCCAGCGTGCAGCCGACACCGAAAATCGCCGATCCCCACACCAGCAGCGCGAACCGCGGCCGGTCGCGGCCCGCGTTCATCAACGCGCCCGTGATCGTGCCGATCGCCATGACGGATGACAGCAACCCGTACCGGCCAGCATCGGCGTGAAAAATTTTCACGGCCATGGTGGAAATGAAGATCGGGAAATTCAGGCCGAAGGTGCCGATCAGGAACAACATGACGAGCATGGTGACGAGATCGGGGCGCCGCCACACGTAGCGGAAGCCTTCGATCAGGCTGCCTCTGGCGGCCCGTGCCCGCTCCTTGGTGTGCAGCGCGCCCACATCCAGCCATCCCAGCGAACACAGCACGGCGATGAACGACACACCGTTGAGCACGAATGCCCAACCGCTGCCGATGGAGGCGATGGTCAGGCCGGCCACCGCCGGGCCGACCATGCGGCCGGCGTTGAACGAGGTGGAGTTGAGCGCGATGGCGTTCGAGAGGTCCTGCTCGCCCACCAGCTCCGAGACGAACGTCTGGCGTACCGGGGCGTCGAAGGCGGTGGCGCACCCGAACAGGAAGGCGAATACGTCCACGTGCCAGAGCTGCACGACGCCCGTGACCGTGAGCACGCCCAGCGCCAGCGACAGCGCGCCGAGCGTCGCCTGCGTGGCCATCAGCAGCTTGCGCTGGTTGAAGTAGTCGGCGGCGAATCCCGTGAACGGCAACAGCAGCAGCTGCGGGCCGAACTGCAGCGCCATGACGAGGCCCACCGCCGAGGCATTGCGCTGCGTGAGCTCGGTGAGCACCAGCCAGTCCTGGGCGGTGCGCTGCATCCAGGTGCCCACGTTGGAAACCAACGCGCCAGCCGCCCAGATGCGATAGTTGGGTATCTGCAGCGATCGGAAGACGCGGGAAGGGACGGTGTTCATCCGGCGGTAGAGTTACACAGATCCCGTCCATGCGCGGTTCCGCGCGATTAAAAATCAGATAAGGTAGGCCTATCCAGCAGGGGGATCGCGTGAGGGCAGATCAATCCGCGCCAACGGCCACCAGCGCGTCGTGGAGCGCTCCGCAGCGGCGCGCCGTGATCGCCGCGTTCCTGGGCTGGACGCTCGACGCTTTCGACTTTTTCGTGCTGACCTTCGTCACCGCCGATCTGGCCAGGCAGTTCGACGTGAAGATCCCGGCCATCCTGCTGGCGGTCACGCTGACGCTCGCAGTGCGGCCGCTGGGCGCGTTCCTGTTCGGGCGGCTGGCCGATGATTACGGCCGCAGGCCCGTGCTGGCGTTGAACATCTTCCTGTATTCGCTGTTCGGGTTCGCCACTGCATTCGCGCCCACGCTCACGGTGTTTCTCGTGGTGCGCGCACTGTTCGGCGTCGCGATGGGCGGCATCTGGGGGATCGGTGCCTCGCTCGCATTCGAGTCCATTCCTTCCCGCGCCCGCGGCCTGGTCTCCGGCCTGCTGCAGTCCGGATATCCGGGCGGCTATCTGCTGGCTTCGATCGCCTTCGGCCTGGTGCACGCGCCGTTCGGCTGGCGCGGCATGTTCATGGTGGGACTGGTACCCGGCCTGTTGCTGGCGTTCTATCTGCTGACGCGCGTATCCGAGTCACCCGTCTGGCGGCGTCCGCCCAGCGCACAGGGCGCCAGGCATCTGCTGCACCTGCTCGTCGTCGCCGCCATTCTCGCGCTGATGCTCGGCGTGCTGATCCGCTTCGGCCGCGAGCAGGGCCTGCTGTACATCGTGGCGGGTGTGGTGCCGCTGCTGCTGCTGGGCGCCGCGTTGACGCCGTTCATGCGTCGGCACTGGAAACTGGCGCTGTACGCCATCCTGCTCATGACGGGCTTCAACTTCTTCAGCCACGGCACGCAGGACCTGTATCCCACCTTCCTGCGCGTGCAGCATCACTTCGACGATGCCACGGTCACGTTCATCACGGTGACGCTGAACCTGGGCGCCATCGTGGGCGGGCTCCTGGTCGCGACGCTCAGCCAGCGCATCGGCCGCCGCAAAGCCGTCATCGCCGCGGCGTTGCTGGCACTGCCGATGATCGGGTTCTGGGCCTACGCGACCAGCGCCGTGGCGCTGGCGGCCGGCGCGTTCCTGATGCAGCTCTGCGTGCAGGGCGCCTGGGGCGTGGTGCCCGTGCATCTCAACGAGCTGTCGCCGCCGGGCGTGCGCAGCACCTTCGCCGGCACCGTGTACCAGCTCGGCAATCTCATCGCTTCGGTGAACGCGGTGTTCCAGGGGGAACTGGCGGAACGCCACGGCGGCAACTATTCCCTGGCGCTGGCGCTGGTGGCCGGTGGCGCCGCGCTGCTGATCGCCATCGTGATGTCCGCGGGGCCGGAGGCCAAGGACGCCGAGCTCGGCCACGCGACTGCGTGAGCAGCCGCGTGGCCCGGGCGCCCGACGGTCGCCTCAGGGTTTGCTGCCGGCCGCCAGCGCCGCAGCCTGCACCTTGATCGCATCCGCCTTCGCGGTCGCGAGCTTGAGCTGCGCATCGGCCTCGCCATCCGCCGTGGCGCGCACGGCGCTGGCTTCGGCTTCGGCGATCGCCACCTTCTGCTTCTGTTCCGCGCTGGACAGCAGCGCGTTGATGTCGCCCGACACCTTGGAGCGCTGCGCGATCAGGTCGGGGGCGGTGTACTCCGCGGTGACGGCCTTGAACACTTCCATGGTCGCCGTCTGCACGTAGCTGGAGAGGTCGCCATCGTGCGAGTATTTCTCGTACACCTCCGCCACTTTGTCGCGGGTGCTGCCTTCGGCGTTCTCGATGTCGATGATCTTGCCGACTTGGTGTTGTTCTGCGCTGCGATTGATTCTTGTGGAGGACTAGCCGCGGGACGCGGCGGCATGCAGGGTCCGGTCGAAGAACCTGAAGACTTCGTCCAGGAACTGCTGTTCCTGCTGTGGGGTCGCTCCGGAGAATCCGTGCCCCAGGCCGGGATAGACGATGCGTTGCACGCTGTCGCCGTGCGCCTTGAGCACCGCCTCGAGCCGCGCCGACTGTTCCGGCGGTACCAGCGGATCCTCGCCGCCCTGCATGAGGAGGAACGGCGGCGCGCCTTCGCTGACGTACGTGACGGGACTGCCACGAGCCAGCTCGTCGTGCGTGCAGGCCTCCGCCGCGCAGCCCAGCAGCTTCGCCACGTTGGAGCTGGACGCGCCGAGATTGAAATCCGCGGGACCAAACCAGTCGACCACGGCCTGCACGCAGGGCGACAGCGCCGGATCGCTGGAGCCCGCGTTCAGCGCATCGACATGGCACGTCGTGCCGGCCAACGCCGCCAGATGGCCACCCGCGGACAGCCCCCAGGCTGCGATGTGGCCGGAATCGACCCCGTACAGGTCCGCGTGCTTGCGCACGAAGCGGATCGCATCCTTCACGTCCTGGATCGCGGCCGGGAAGGCGGCTTCGCGATTGAAGCGGTAGGTGATGGCGGCCACCACGTAGCCGCGCGCCGCCAGCCGGGCCAGCACCTGCGTCCAGTCGCCGTAAGTCCAGTCGGCGCGCGGATTGCCGATTTCCCAGCCGCCGCCGTGGATCCACACGACGGCGGGATGACGGACCGTGGTGTTCTCCGGGACGTACAGATCCAGTTTGAGCGGGCGGTAGCCTGCGACTTCCTTGTACGTGAGATCGCGCAGGCCCACGACGTGCATCGGATACGTGAGCCGGCCCGCCGCGTGCACTGTCGGCAGCGGTTCCGCATACAGGGCGGGCGGCTGGAACGGCCCCGACGCTGCCGCGGGGGCGGCGCCCGCTCCGGGATCGGCGGCGTGCACCCTTGCGGTCATGGCCATGCCCGACATGCCCATGCCAGCGAACACCAGCCATCGGAATGAGCGGCCAAATGAATGCGTCATGCCTGCCTCGCAAAAATCCGGAAAGCGTGAGTATAGTGCGGCATGACCCCGCCCATCGACCTGCGTTCGGACACGGTGACGCGTCCTTCGGAAGCCATGCGCGCCGCGATGGCCGCGGCGCCGGTGGGTGATGACCAGTACGGTGAAGATCCCACGACCAACCGCCTGCAGGCGCGCCTCGCCGAGCTGCTGGGCAAGGAAGCGGCGCTCTGGCTGCCCACCGGCACGATGGCGAACCAGGTGGCGCTGCGCGTGCTGACGCGCCCTGGCGATGAAGTCATCGCAGCGCGCGAATCGCATGCCGCCTGGCACGAGGCGGGCGGGGGCGCGGCCAATGCCGGCGTGCAGATCCATGAGATCGGCGAGCGCGGCGTGTTCAGCGCGGCGCAATTGCTGGCGGCGATCAAGCCGCGCACGTTTTCGATCTTTCCGACGACCTCGCTGGTGGAAATCGAGAACACCCACAACCGGGCGGGCGGCGTGGTGGTGCCGCAGGCGGAAGTGCTGCGCATCTGCCAAGCGGCACGCGAGCAGGGCCTGGCGAGCTTCCTCGATGGCGCGCGGCTGTGGAATGCGAGTGTGGCCAGCGGCCTGTCGCCGGCGGAACTGGCGGCGCCGTTCGACCTGGTGGCCGTGGCGTTCTCCAAAGGGCTGGGCGCGCCCGGTGGCTCCTTGCTCGCGGGCAGCAAGGCGTTGATCCAGTCGGCCGACCGCCATCGGCGTCGCATGGGCGGTGCGATGCGCCAGAACGGCATCTTCGCCGCTGCCGCGCTGCACGGGCTGGATCACAACCTGGCGCGCCTCGCGGACGATCACGCGCACGCCAGGGATTTCGCGCAGCGCCTCGCCGGCGCTGCGCCCGTGCAGCTCGAGCTCGCCTCCGTGCAGACCAACATCGTGGTGTTCCATCTGCCCGCGACGCTGGCGATCGATGCGCCGACGCTCACCGCCCAGGCGCGCGAGCAGGGCGTGCTGCTCAATGCCTTCGGCGCGCGTACGGTCCGCGCCGTGACGCACCTGGACGTCGACGGGGCGCAGTGCCGGCGCGCGGCGGAAGTATTGATCCCGCTGCTGGCCGGCTGAACCGCTCCGCGACCGCGCGGCCCGGCCGCAGCCGATCATCGCCGCTACTTGGACCTGGCCAGCACCGTCTCGCCGGTCTCCAGCAGCGACTTGAGGTTGGAGAGGATCTTGGGCCAGCCACCCGACACCGCGCCGATGAACTTCGAGTCCTGGCGATCCATGGTGTGCGTGACCGACAGCTTCACGGCTTTCGGGCCGATGTCGGGCGCGGCTTCGATTTCGAACGTGCAGACGGTGTGGCCCTCGGCCTTCATTTCCTCATTCCACTGGTTCTGCCACTTGATGACCAGGCGCGCGGGCGGATTGGCTTCGAGGATCTCGCCCGCATCGGCCACCCGACCGTCGCTGAACACCAGTTTCCAGGGTGAGCCCGGCTGCCAGTCGCTGATGCAGTCCATGCCGAACCAGTACTGCTTGATGAACTCGGAGGTGGTGAGCGAGGACCACAACTTCTCCGGCGTGGTGCGGATGTAGGTGACGTAGACGAAAGTCGATTTGTTCATGTCGAATCATCCTCCAGGGTGCGTTTGAGTTCATGCAGCGCCTTGAGTCGCGGCTTTTCGAACTTGCGGATCCAGCGCTCGTAGAGCTCCTGCAGCGGCACCGGATTGAGGAAGTGCAGCTTCTCGCGACCGCGCCAGCGGATGGTGACCACGTTGGCCGCTTCCAGCAGGCCGAGGTGCTGGGTAACGGACTGGCGTGTCATGTCGAGGTGCTCACACAGTTCGCCCAGTGTCCTGCCGTCGTGGGCGTACAGCAGATCCAGCAGCCGGCGGCGGCTCGGGTCGGCCAGTGCCTTGAACAGCAGGTCCGGTTGATTCATGCAATTCCGCTCAGAAGGCCTGGGGATAATAGGCAGGTAAATACCTGCATGTCAAATCAACGCGCGTGGAGGCCGCCGGACGCGCCGGCGGTGCCCGCAGTGCCCGCAGCGATGGCCAGTCAGTGGTTCTTGTTGGCCGTCTCGGCCGCCAGCCTCAGTTCCTGGTTCGCCTGTTCCAGCAACTCCTTCGCCTTGGCTGCGTGGCCACCCAGATCGAATTCGTTGGCTTCCTGGGCCGCGGAAATCTTCTCGAACGCCTGGCGCGCGAAACGCTGTGCGGCGGCGATGTTCGGATGACGATGGCTGCTCACATCGCGCACCGGTTCGACGGCAATGGCCGCGCCCGCGCACAGCAGCGTGACGGCAACGGCGCCTGCGATCAGTGACTTCTTCATAAAGTCTGCTCCTCGGATGATGGGATTGCGGGCTGCATACTGGGAGCGTCACGCGGCGCCCGCCAATTAAAGCGGCGTAATTGCTGCCACCGCGACAGTTCCATGCTCGCGCTCACGGGTGGCGCGAAGCCTGCGTGGTCGGGGGCGGTGGAGGCCGTGCACAGCTTCTCGCGGCGACGCGGCCTCACAGATGCAAATGAGGTTGATTCGCATCTGCGTCCATGGTAGAAACTCCCACACTTATCAAGCAAGGGTTTCAGTGACGACACACACCACTTCGCGGCTGCCGGCGCTGCGCTGGCTGTGGGTGCTGGTGCACCGCTGGGCAGGACTGACCCTCGCGGTTTTCCTGGTGATCGCCAGCGTGACGGGCGCGATCCTGCCGTTCGAGGAATCGCTCAACTTCGCCAGCCGGCCTGATATCGCGAGCACGCATGCACCCAGTGCTGGCTCGAAGCCGCTCGATGGCGTGACCCTTGCCGAGAGCGTGCAGCGCCAGCTGGGCGTGGTCGTTTCGTACATCCCCCTCGTGATCGAACCGGATCGTCCGGTGCGACTGTTCGTCGCGGCCAGACCGGGTGCACCCGCTCTGTCTTACGACGTGGTGTGGGCCGATCCGTTCACAGGAGCGGTGAAGCTGCAGTACAAGTGGGGCGGACTCGGCGACGGGCCCGAAAACATCGTGCCCTTCCTCTACAGCCTTCACTACGGCTACGTCCTGGGCACCTGGGGGGAGCTCGCGTTCGGCATCGCGGCGCTGGTCTGGGCGCTGGATTGCTTCGTGGGTTTCTACCTCACCTTGCCGCAGCGACCGCGGCGCGACGCGAGGCAGAGCGCGCGTCAGTGGTGGGAACGCTGGCGCCCGGCGTGGAAGATCCGCGGCCGGGCCGGGCACAAGCTGACGTTCGACCTGCATCGCGCTGGCGGCCTGTGGCTGTGGCCGATGCTGTTCGTGATCGCGTGGTCGGCGGTGTGCCTGATCCTGCCGCAGGTGGGCAAGCCGGTGATGCGGGCATTCGGCGCGAGCCGGGACTTCGTCGCGCCGGCGCTGGCCGAGCCGCTGGTGCAGCCGCCGCTCGATGCGCACGCCGCCCTGGCGCTGGGCCTGCAGCGGCTGGCGACATTGGGTGCACGCCAGGGATTCTCGCTGCAGCAGCCCACCGGCCTCAGTTACGACGCCAGCACGGGTGCGTACACGCTGTACGCGCGCACCAGTCTCGACCGGTCGGATCGCGAGGGCGCCACCGCGCTCACCTTCGACGCGCGCAATGGGGACGTGCTGGACCTGCACCGACCGCAAGGCGTGACGCGTGCCGATGGCTTCGTGGCCTGGATCAACATGCTGCACATGGCGGAAGTGTTCGGACTGCCTTATCGCATTTTCATGTCGCTGCTCGGCCTCGGCGTGGCCGCGCTCAGCGTGACGGGCGTGATGATCTGGATGAAGCGGCGCAGCGCCCGGCTGTTGTCGACGCGTCGCGAGCTGGTGGTGACGGCGCGCGGCTGACGGCGCCCGATCAACGCGCGATCGCGCTGGCGACCCTGGTGTCCGGCTCCGGATCGATCAGGTCCGCGAACTTCGATTTGGGCAACCTGAGCATCGGATCGACGGCGACATCGCCTTCGCGGATCTCGAAGTGCACGTGCGGTCCGGTCGAATGGCCCGTGCTGCCCAGCAGCGAAATGAGCTGGCCCTGGACGACGGTGTCTCCCTGCTTCACCTTGAGCTCGCTGTTGTGCGCGTACAGCGAGGTGAGGTTCCGGTCGTGGCGCAGGATCACCACGTTGCCATAGCCGCGCAGGCCGTTGCCGGCGTAGATCACGGTGCCGGCCGCGATGGCGTACACGGGTTCGCCGGTTTCGGCGGCGAGATCCAGGCCTTTGTGCATCTTGCCCCAGCGCGCGCCGAAGCGGGAACTGATGATGCACGCATCCACCGGCCAGCGCAGCGAACCGGTGTACTGATCAGGCGTGGTGGGCGCCGCTGCGACGGACGTGGGCGGCGCGGTGCCGGCCGCGCCACCCGGGCCGCTCGCGCGTCCGGTGCCGGTCTTGCCTCCTTTGCCGGCCCTGGTGCCGGCGCCGCCCACGGCGGGCTTCGCAGGCTGCTGGCGATGCAGCACTTCCAGCACGACGGATTCGCTGTGTTCGCTGGCGTCGGTGAAGGTCTTGAGCAGATCCCGCTCGGCCGCGTATTTCTGCATGCGCTGGTAGGCTTCGGCAGCCATGGTCCGGCTGGCGTCGGCGGCCTGCACCACGGCCTTGGTCGAGACGTCGGCGGCCTTCGCCGTACCTTCCCTGGTCTTCTGGTACCAGGCGTCATTGCCGAATTTCTGGTCGACCGTGGCGCAGCCAAACACGCCGGCGCACACCACGACGGCAATCGCAAGGCTCCGACCGGTCTTTTGGGTGGTGTTCCGATGGAGGGGCATGGGCCTAAAATGTACCGCAAGCGATGAAGTTCGCAACCAGACTGATGGGGGGTGAGGGAAGCATGGAGGCCACGCCGTCGACACCCGCACGCCAGCCGCCGCTGCGCGCCATCGCCCGCTGGGACCCGCTCACCTGGCTGGCCGTCATCTGCCTGCTGCTGGGCTGGTTTTACGTCAAATGCCTGATCGTCTGGGTGAGCGGTATCGAGCACGGCGTGCGTTTCTACGATCTGCCGGCCATCGTGCTCAAGCCTTCGCAGCTGTTCTTCGGCGTGCGCCATTACTACCTGCTGCTCGCGCTGCCGTTCGGCGCCTTGTGCCTGGCCTGCATCTACGCCTTGTTGCTGCCCTACCAGGGGTTGCCGCGCGAGACCTGGTTGCTGCACCTGCTGCCGCTGATCGTGCTGGTCGGAAGCTATGCCCTGCTGTATCACCGCACGGGCCACGAACTGATCCGGACCGATCCCGACACCGTGGCGGGCGATCTCACGCGACTGGCCAACAACCTCTGGAGCCGCGGGACCGGACTCGTGACGCGCCATGTCTCGGTGGCGGGCGGCGCATACGTGGCGCTGGCGGGCAGCCTGTTCCTGGCCGCGCGCGGCCTGTTGCGGTATTTCAAGCCGGCTTGAGCGGAGTGCGTCGCCATGCATGAATTCTTCCGTCACGCGCTGACCCGGCCCAAGCTCAAAGGGCTGTTCGTCAAGACCACCATCGGCAATTTCGTGGGCTTCGTCGCCGGCTCGTTCGTCACCGTGCTGTCGACCTACCATTCCGTCGAGCGCCGCGCGCTGAAGAATCTGTTCGGCATCCTGCCGCGGCAGAAGATCACGGTGCACCTGCTGCCGGAATGGCTGGAATGGGCGCTGGCGGTGCTGGTGGGGTTCCTGGTGATGGAATACGTGCGCTATCTTTTCAATCGCACTGCATATATTTCCGCCGCGCGGGCCGAACCCACGGCGCCGTCCGGGCCGGACTGACCACTGTCGGACAATTGCCCGCAGCTCTCGAAACAAATTCGTCATGGTCCCGTCACGCGTGGCCAATACGCGTCGCGCATCTTGCTGGCGACCCATGTCAAAACAGAACGGTGCAGCGTGCGCAATCCAGTCATCGGCAAGGCAGGTTCGATTCCGGTGTTCGTCGCGGGTCTGTTGGCGGCCAATGCCGCCGGCGCAGCGAACTTCACGGTGGCGTCCGGGACCACGGATACTTCCGCCAAGACCCTGGGTTCCGGCTCAGGTCAGACCGGCTCGGTGGCCGCCAATGGTACGCTCTCCATCAGCGGCTCGACGGTGGCCGTCACCATCACGGGTAACAGCGCCACGCTCAGCAATCTCGGCCTGATAACGCAAACCGGCACTGGACGCGCCATTCGCGACAATACCGGGGTCACCGGCCTGGTCATCAACAATGGCAGTGCCGCGAACTCGACGGCCACCATCCAGACCGCGGACAACGACGTCATCCAGATGGCGCAGCCCACGGCCAGCGTGACACTCAACAACTACGGCCAGATGATTTCACTGAATGCGTCCAAAGGCGGTGCCCAGGCGGTTGATTTCTCCAACATCACATCCGGCTCAAATG
>NZ_DASRZX010000144.1:0-36041 GCF_035685885.1 Dyella sp.
CAGGCCGACGGCGAGTACGACTTCGACAACGCCGGCCCGCTCTCCAGCCTGCAGTTCGGTGCGCGCTACGCCCGTCACAACCACGACAGCCCGACCGCCGTCGGCCAGGGCCCGAACTGGGCGTCGGCCGTCGACTTCAACCCGAACTCGCCGCTGTGGCCGTCCTCCAGCGGCAACTACCCGAGCAGCTTCGGCAGCGATCTGGGCGTGGGCCAGATGCCCGGCAGCATCTGGTACTGGTCGCCGGCGCAGCTCAAGGAGCTCAACGCGCTGTACGCGAACCGCGCCAGCAGCGGCCCGAACTCGCGCTTCTATCCGAACGACATCTACGCGATGAAGGAAGACAACAGCGCGTACTACTTCCAGGCCAACTTCAGCGGCGATCGCTGGAGCGGCAATGCGGGTGTGCGCTATGTCTCCACCAACGAAAACATCGGCTACACCGCGGGCTCCATCCAGGAAACCTCGCACGGCGGCCAGATGTGTAACTCGCCCTGGTATCCGTGCGGTACGGACGGTTCGGGCGGCTGGTACTGGAACTACTACCAGCACCACTACGGCAAGCTGCTGCCGAGCTTCAACCTGAAGTTCAACCTCACCGAGGATGGCAGCCTGCTGGCCCGCTTCGCCGCTTCGCAGACCATGACGCGCCAGGACTACGGCCAGCTGGCTGGCTTCCTCTCGCTGAGCGATCCGCAGGCAGCGGGTGAGCTGGGTGGCGGCCTGGGTCCGAACCCGTACCTGAAGCCGATGGTGTCCACCAACTTCGATGCAGCGCTGGAGTGGTACTTCGCTCCGCGTGGCCTGCTGTCGGCCAGCATCTACACGATGGACCTCAACAACTACTACGACTACGGCACGGTCACCAAGACGTACCTCAACAACTACCTGACCTATGGCGTCAGCAACCCGACGCACACGCCGGTATACAGCCAGTACCTGATCAGCCAGCCGGTGAACGTCAACGGCACGCTGAAGGGTGTGGAACTGAACTACGTGCAGCCGATCGGCGAGAACTTCGGCACGCAGGTCAGCTACACCTACTCCAACGGCCACACCTCGGGCGGCACCTACCTGTACAACGGTGACGGCAGCTACGGCAACAACGTGGCCGCGGGCACCCGTCCGCTGTACGGCACCTCGAAGAACACGGTCAATGCATCGGCCTTCTTCGAGAACGACCGCTGGAACGCTCGCATCAACTACACGTACCGCTCGTCGTTCTACGACGGCATGATGCCGGTCACCGCAGGCACCCTCGGCAACACCATGCCGCTGCTGCCGTACTACCAGGCGGGCACCGGTTACCTGTCGGCATCCATCGGCTACACGCTCAACGAGCACGTGAGCTTCTCGTTCGATGCGATGAACCTCAACAACCCGACGCTGCGTTACTACGTGTACGGCCACCAGGCCGGCCTGGACTTCGGCAAGGTGCCGGAAGCCTTCTACACGAACGGTCGCCAGTACTACCTGACCGCGAACTTCAAGCTCTAAGGTTTCTTCCCGCCAAGGACCTGGCACGATTGCCAGGTCCGCTTTTTCCCTCGGCATCACTGGCGGGAGGAAGGGACGGGGAAAGAACGGTTACGATGTCATCCGCTGCGATGCCGGGTCACCGGCATCGCAGTTTTTGTATCGGTCGCCGCCTGTCGTGCGGCGACGCAGTCAAGATGCATGGCGAGTGCATCGCGGAGGATGGGTCATGAGCGAGCATGCCGATGCGGCAACCGCACCCGAGGCCATCGAGGAATACCACGTGGTGCCCGGGCATCCGCTGGGGCTGCAAGACCTGGTTGGCCGCAACCGCCCGCTGGTGATTCGCGGCCTGGTTCGCGACTGGCCATTGGTGAAGCTGGCGCTGGAATCGGATACCGCGTTTGCACAGGGCATCGCCCAGTGGGACAACGGCACCGATGTCAGCACGCTGATGGTTGCTCCCGAGGCCGATGGCATCATCGGCTATACACCCGACATGAACGATTTCAGTTACCAGCACTTCAAGGTGCCGGTGACGCTCGGCCTGCAACGCCTGGCCAATTACAGCCGGCGCCCGAATGCGCCGGGCCTGGTGATCCAGAGTGCCGTGATCAAGGAATGCGTGCCGGGCTTTCTCGCCGAACACGCGTTGCCGTTTCTCGATCCCGGCGTGGAACCGCGCCTGTGGATGGGCAACAAGGTCACCACGCCGACGCATTTCGATTCGCAGCACAACATTGCCTGCGTGGTGTGCGGCGTGCGCCGTTTCACGCTGTTTCCGCCGGAACAACTGCCCAATCTCTACATCGGCCCGCTGGATTACGCGCCGACCGGCGCCGCCATCAGCATGGCGCGCCTGGACCAGCCGGACGATCCGCGTTACCCGCGCCTGAAAACCGCCCTGGCCGCCGCGCAGGTGGCCGAACTGCATCCGGGCGACGCGATCTACATGCCGCCGCTGTGGTGGCACAACGTCGAATCGCTGCAGCAACTCAACGCCCTGGTGAACTACTGGTGGGCCACCATCGATGTCGAGGGCTACAACCCCGGCCACGCGCGAGCGGCGCTGTACCACTGCCTGCTTGCCTTCCGCGGACTGCCCGCCGCCGAGCGGGCCAATTGGAAACACCTGCTGGACCACTACGTCTTCGGTGACGACGACGCCGTGGCGCACATCCCCGAACAGCGTCGCGGCGTACTGGCGCCGCTCACTGCCGAAACCGTGGAACTGCTGAAGCTAGGGGCGCGTGCGCATCTGTGAAAGCGCGCGCACTTCGGCAAACAGCAATGAAGCACTCGTCCGTCCGCCGGCCAACCCAGCCATCAGGAACCCCTTCGTGAAAGCCATCGGCCTCATCTTCAGTCTTGCCCTGGTGGGCGCGGCCCATGCGGCCACGCTGCCACTGCTTCCGGCTCCCGCCCAGGTAAACACCGGTACCGGTGGCTTCACGGTGACAGCGCAGACGCCCGTCGTGGTGGATGGCAATGACCAGGCGGCGCATCGCGCGGCCGACTATCTGGCCGGACTCACCCGTCGCACGCGCCATCTTGCCCTCCAAGTGGCCAACGGACCTGCGAGCGGGGCGGCTATCGTGCTGCAGCGCGATCCGCGCGCGCCCGTGAGCAGCGACGAAGGCTACGTGCTCGATGTCACGCCGCAAGGCATCCGCATTGTGGCGCGAGGAGAAGCGGGCCTGTTCTATGGTGCCGTCACCGCGTGGCAGTTGCTGTCGCCAGCCAGCGGCGAGGGCGACGTCCGCGTGGAATCCGTGCACATCCAGGATCAGCCCCGCTTCGCCTGGCGCGGACTGATGCTCGATTCGGTACGCCATTTCCAGACGACGGACGAAGTGCGCACGGTCATCGACCAGATGGCTCAGCACAAGCTCAATGTATTGCACTGGCATCTCACCGATGACCAGGGTTGGCGCATCGAGATCAAGAAGTATCCCGAACTCACGCGCATCGGGGCCTGGCGCACGCCGCCGGGTGCCGGCAAGAACGGCGAGCCGCTGCGCTATGGCGGCTTCTACACGCAGGATGAGATCCGCGCCATCGTCGCCTATGCGGCCGACCGTCACATCACGATCGTGCCCGAGATCGACATGCCCGGCCACGCGCAGGCCGCGGTGGCGTCCTATCCGGCGCTCGGCGTCACCGGCACGCGTCCGCCGGTGTCGGTGGACTGGGGCGTCAACCCCTATCTCTACAACGTCGACGACCACACCATCCGCTTCCTGGAGGACGTGCTGGACGAAGTGATGGCGCTGTTCCCGTCGACCTACATCCACGTCGGTGGCGACGAGGCCGTGAAGGACCAGTGGCAGGCTTCCGCCGCTGTGCAGGCGCGCATACGCGAACTCAAGCTCAAGGATGAGAACGCCATGCAGAGCTGGCTCATCGAGCAGATGGGCCAATACCTCGCGGCGCACGGCCGACGCGTGATCGGTTGGGACGAGATTCTCGAAGGCGGCGTGCCGCCGAGCGCCACGGTGATGTCGTGGCGTGGCACCAAGGGCGCGATCGAAGCGGCGAAGCAGGGGCACGATGTCGTGCTGTCACCCGCGCCGCAGTTGTATCTCGACCAGATGCAGAGCGATCTCGCCGACGAAACCACCGGCCGCCTGCCGTCGATGTCGCTGCAGAGCTATTACGACTTCGAGGCTGTGCCGAAGGAGCTCGATGCCGCGCAAGCCAAGCATGTGCTCGGCATGCAGGCCAACATGTGGACCGAACACATGCCCACGCTGCGCCACGTGGAGCACGCCGTGTTCCCGCGCATAGCGGCACTGGCCGAAGCGGCGTGGTCGCCGGCTTCGTCGCATGACTGGAACGGCTTCCTCGATCGCTTGCCCGCGCAGTTCGCACGCTATCGCGCACGGGACATCGGCTACGCCGACAGCGCCTTCGCCGCCGACATCGAAGTGGACCGCAACCTGGCCATCAGCAGTGGCGCGGCGAAAGTGACGCTGTCCAACCAGACGCGCCATGGCAGCCTGCACTACACCATCGACGGCAGCACGCCGACGGCCAGCTCGCCGCTCTACGTCAATTCGTTCACGGTGAAGCTGCCGACCACGGTGAAAGCTGTCGCGCTGGGGGCAGATGGCGCGCCGCTTGCACAGGTGCGCCAGCGTGCGCTTGACCTGGTTTCCCTGCGCACGCGCGGTACGGCCGAGATGGACAACTGCCCGGGCAGCGATTTCCGCCTGCGCATACAGCCCTCGCCCGATGCCACCAGCATGGCGCCGAGCTACGTCGTCAACGTGTTCGACAATTGCCGCATGTACCCCGCGGCGGCGCTCGACGACATCACCAGCATTCGCGTGAACACCGCCCGCCTGCCACGCAACTACCAGCTGGCGCACGAACAGAAGCTGGTCGTCGAACACAAAGGCGCCACGCCGCAGGGTGAACTGGTGGTGCACCTTGACACCTGCAAGGGCAAGACGCTGGCCACGCTGCCGTTGCCTGCCGGTGGCGCCGAGTCGTTCACGCTGCAGGGTCCGCTTGCCGCGCAAGCCGGCGTGCATGACCTGTGCATGGTATTCACCGGCCCCATCACCGGACCGTTGTATGGCATCGGCTCGGCCACGCTGGTGCCGGCGGACGGCAAGCCGTGAACATGCTGCGCCGCCTCGGCTCCGTGGATGCATTGCGGGGCTGCACGGTGGCGTTGATGTTGCTGGTCAACGATCCGGGCGACGGCGAGCATGTGTACTGGCCACTGGTGCACGCGCAATGGCATGGCTGCACGCCGACCGACCTGATGTTTCCGTTCTTCCTGTTCGTGGTGGGCGTATCCATTGCGCTGGCGATCGGGCCGCGTGTGGAGCGCGGCGAGGATAAAGGTGCATTGACGCGTGCGGCCATGATGCGCGCCTCGCGCATCCTGTTGCTTGGCGTGGCGATCAACGTGCTGGCCTGGCTGGCAATGCCGGAAGCACACCTGCGTTTCCCGGGCGTGCTGCAACGCATCGGCGTGTGCTTTGCCGGCGCGGCGTGGTTCGCCATCTACAGTAGTGTGCGTGCGCAGTGGGCGGCGATCGTGGCGATCCTGCTGGGCTATTGGGCATTGCTGCTGGCGGGCGGTACGCTGGAGCCCTTCGTGAACATCGTCGATCGTGTCGATTTCGCCATCTTCGGACACGCCGTCTACCAGACCGATCCGATCACCGGTCGCGGCCATGACCCCGAAGGCCTGCTGGGCTGCTTTCCGTCACTCGCGACCAGCCTGCTCGGTCTGCGCGCGGGACAATGGCTGCGCGATGGAAAGGTGAAAGCGCTGCTGACCATGAGCGTACTCTTGCTGGTGCTTGGCGGCGCATGGTCACTGGTATTCCCGCTCAACAAGAACCTGTGGACGTCCTCGTTCGTGCTGTGGACGGGCGGCCTGGCGATGCTGGCGCTGGTGCTGTTCCATCTGCTGGTGGATCGGGGCGAGTGGCCGGCGGTCGGTCGCCGCTTCGGCATGAATGCCGTGGCCGCTTATGCCGGTTCCGAGCTGATGCAGATCCTGATGCCTGCGCTTGGCATCCAGCAGCCGCTCTACCAACACGCCTTCGCCGGATGGATCACGCCGCTGGCCGGCCCGTACATCGCTTCGCTGGCGTATGCGCTGGCGTTTGTCGCGGTGTGGTGGCTGATCGTGGTCGCGCTGGACCGCAGGAAGATCCATCTCAAGTTGTAAGCGGCTTGCGGTTCGCCAGCATGCCCTCGTCGCCCGGCTCCGCAGCCATGCAGACGCCGTTGCCACCCAGCTTTTTCGCGCGGTACATGGCGTCGTCGGCGGCCCGGGTGAGGCTGCGCGATTCGTCGCCATGTTCCGGATAGGTAGCCACGCCGACGCTGGCGCACACCTTCAGCGGTTCATCGCTGATCGGGAACGATTCGCCTAGTGCCAGGCGCAGCTTGTCCGCCACCACCAGGCTGTCGCCGGGGGCGTGCAGGCCGTTCAACAGCACGACGAATTCATCGCCGCCGACGCGGCCCACCACATCGCCTTCGCGCACGACGCGACGAATGCGCTGGGCGACCTCGCAGAGCAGCACGTCGCCGACGTGATGCCCGAAGCGGTCGTTGACGTCCTTGAACTTGTCCAGGTCCAGATAGAGCAGGGCGAGGCATCGGCCGAATCGCCGCGCTTGTTCCAGCGCCGCTTCGAACTGCTGGTAGAACAGGTCGCGGTTTGCCAGGTCGGTCAACGGGTCGTGACGCGCGATATGGTGCAGCCGCGCTTCGGCCTGCTTGCGCTCGATGGCGGCGGCGACCTGCGTGGAGACGAACTGCAGCAGCTCCTTGTCGCCTTCGGTGTAGCTGGTGTCCGGCGAGTAGCTTTGCACGACGAGTGCGCCGACGGTGGTTCCACGCGAGGTCAGCGGCACGCCCAGCCAGTGCACGGCATCCGTGCCCACCACGGGCAACGCCGGGTCGGTCGGTTGCGCCGGCGTGAACAGCAACGGCTGGCCGCAGCGGATCAGCTCGCCGGTGAGCGTGCCCGAGTCCAGCGGCTGCGGCGGCGGGCGTTCGTCGCGTTCATCGACGAAATAGGGAAAGCTCAATTCGTTGCGCGCGCGGTCGTACAAGGCCACGAAGAAATTGTCGGCCGGCAGCAGGCCGCCGATGATGCGGTGGATGTGTTCGTACAGCGACGGCAGGTCGTCGCTGGCGTGTGCTGCCTCGGAAATGGCGTGCAGCGCCGCCGTCATCGACTCGGCGCGCTTGAGTTCGGTGATGTCGCGCGCAATGGCTATGCGCATGCGTTCGGTCGCCGACCAGCGCGCTGACCACATGATGTGCACCACCTTGCCGTCCTTGCGCAGGTATCGGTTCTGGAAGTGCGACTGCGGATGTCCATCCATGATCGCCGCGGCGACGCGCAGCGTCAGCTCGCGATCCTCGGGATGCACCAGTTCGATCATGCGCCGGCCGATCACTTCCTGCGGCGTGTAGCCAAAGATGCGCTCGTAGCTGGCGCTGACGAAAACGTAGCGGCCCTCCTCGTCCACCACGCAGATGGCGTCCCAGAGGAGGTCCATGATTCGGGCAAGCGTGGAGGGCAGCGGCGCGGGCATGGTGCTAGCCCATGCCGTCGCGCGGGAAATCGCGGTGCCGCGGCGTCGACGGGCCGTGGCCCGAAGACGGGTGAAGCCAGATGGGGATGTGGCGGGCGGTCATGGCTGGCGTGGCGATAGAAGAACCTGGCGTGGCTCCAATATAGGCGCTCAGCCGTCGCGCCGCACGCGTGACGCGGACACCGGGGCTTCATGGACTGCCCCGGTGCCGCGGCATGGCTTACTGCCCGATATCACGCAGCCGCTTGCCGGCCATCAGGTTGCGCTCGATCTGCTCCAGCGTGACGCCCTTGGTTTCCGGCACCAGCCAGAACGTGAGCACGATGAACACCGCGTTGAGCGCACCGTACAGCCAGAACGTGTTGGCGTTGCCGATGCCGTTGAGCAGGCTGAGGAAGGTGAAGCCCACGATGAGGTTGCAGCCCCAGTTGGTGAAGGTGGAGCAGGCGATGCCGAAGTCGCGGCCCTTCAGCGGCTGCACCTCCGAGCACAGCGTCCACACCAGCGGGCCGGCGGACATGGCGAAACCGACGATGAAGATCAGCAGCATGGTCACGGTGAAGATCTGCGTGCCGTGGCCGTGGATGCCGTTGTGCATCATCAATCCCACAAAGCCAAGACCCGCCGCCATCACCGCAAAGCCCGTGTAGAGGATCGGCTTGCGGCCCCAGCGATCGATCAGCGCGATGGCGATGAAGGTGGCCAGCACATTGGTAAGGCCTACCAGCGCGGTGAACCACATCTGCGCCGACGTGTCGTAGCCCATTTCCTTGAAGATGCGCGGTGCGTAGTACATCACCACGTTCATGCCGGTGAACTGCTGCATCAGCTGCAGCAGTACGCCCAGGCCCACCGAGCGACGGAAGTTGCGGTTCTCCAGGAACAGGTGCCAGCCGCGTTGCGGCGTCTTGAGCTGCTCCTCGATGTCGGCCGCTTCGCGCGACACTATCGTGCTGTCGCCACGCAGGCGCTGCAGCACGTCGAGTGCTTCATCGCGGCGGCCGCGCATCATCAGCCAGCGCGGGCTGTCCGGCAAAAACATCACGCCGATCAGGAACAACACGCCCGGAACGGCGATGACGCCCAGCATCCAGCGCCACGCACCGTAGTAGCTCAGCGCGGTATCGGACAGGAATGCCACCAGGATGCCGATGGTGATCATCAGCTGGTAGGTGGAGATCATCGCGCCGCGGATATGCTCCGGTGCGACCTCCGCCAGGTACAGCGGTGCGGTGAACGTGGCCACGCCGATGGCCAGGCCCAGCACCACGCGCGCGGCGATCAGTGTTTCGGGCGACCATGCGAAGCCCGACAGCAGCGAGCCCAGCACGAACAGCACGGCACCCAGGATCAGCGAACGCTTGCGGCCCAGTGTGGCAGAAAGCCAGCCAGCGGCCACGGCGCCGAAGGCTGCGCCGAACATCATGGAGCTGACGATCCACTCGATGGTGTGGTCGCTGACCTTGTACTCGTCCTGGATGAACTGGGTGGCGCCGGAAATCACGCCGATATCCAGGCCGAACATGAGTCCGGCGAGAGCGGCGAGCACGCATACGAAAATGACGGTGGCTTTCGATTGGGTCGTGGGTGGCGCTATGGCATTCGCATTCATGGCTGGTCTTCCCCCGCTGGCGATAGTGGATGCCCGTTGGGCTGTTGTGGTTCCGCGTTGTTTCAGGCGGATGCGATCACGTGTGGCGGCGGTCCCGGAAAACGCGGTTCGGGCAAGCCACCGACGTCCGAATGCACGGCAAACAGCGCGCCGGCGTACGGTTGTGCGGCGAGCGCAGCCTCATCGAGGCCGTCGCGCGCGCTGGTGATGTAGATAGTCGACAGTCCCGTGCCGCCGAACGCGACACGCGTGGGCTGCGAAGCCGGCACGTCGATGCAGCGATCCATGCGGCCGTCGCTGGTGTAGCGCACCACGCGTCCCAATCCCCATTGGGCGTTCCACAGGCCGCCTTCGCTGTCCACGGACGAACCGTCCGGCTCGCCGCGCGGTTCGTCCAGCTCGACGAAGACGTCGACCTCGCCCAGCTGGTCGCCGTAGTCGCAGCACTGGATCCTGCGCGTGGGCGAGTCGCAGAAATACATCGTGTCGCCATCGGGACTGAAGGCGACGCTGTTGCTGATCGCCACGCCCGGCAAGGGCAGGCGCTCTAGCGAAAGATCGTGATTCAAGCGCCAGAAGCCTCCCACCGGCTGCTTGGGGCCACCGCCCGGCGGCTCATGCAGCGTGCCGAACACGAAGCGGCCCTGGCGATCGCAGGCACCGTCGTTGAGGCGCGTGGGAAGCTCCGCTTCCACGTCCATCAGCGGCACGATGCGTTCGCTCGCCGGATGGAAGAAGGCCAGCCGCGTAGCCAGCCCCAGCAGAAGCCAGCCGTCGGCCTCGCACAGCGCGAAGCAGGCCAGTCGTTCGGGCATGTCCCACTGGTGCAGTGCGCCGTCGTGCGGACGGTAACGCCAGAGCGTGCTGGCGTGGATGTCGGTCCAGTACAACACCTGTTCGCGGTCGCACCACAGCACGCCTTCGCCCAGCGTGTTGTGCACCTGCATGGCCACGGTGGCGCGCGCGTTCATACCCAGCCGCCGTCCACGATGAAATCCTGGCCCGTGCACATGCGGCTGTCGTCGGCGGCGAGAAACAGCGCGGCGCGCGCGAGGTCATCGGCCATCAGGTAACCGGGCAGGCATTGCACGCGGGCAATCTCCGCCTTGCCGTCGTCGTCCAGCCACAGGCGCCGCTGCTTCTCGGTGATCACCCAGCCGGGCACCAGCGCATTGATGCGGATGCGATCGTGGCCAAGTTCGCGCGCCACGCCGTTCACCAGTCCGTGCACGGCGGCCTTGGCCATCGCATACATCGGATAGCCCGCGTTCTTCTTCATCCAGCCGGTGGAACCCAGGCAGATCACCGAGCCACCGCCCAGCGCGCGCATGTCCTCGCGCACAGCCTGCGTGGCGAAATACTGGTGGCGCAGGTTGATGGCGATGTTGCGATCGAATGCTTCCGGCGTGGTCTGGCCGAAGGTGTGGCGCACGTCGTTGGCCGCGTTGTTGACCAGCGCGCCGATCGGGCCGTGCGTCTTGCGGGCCTCGTCGATGGCCGATTGAAGTGCGGCAAGATCGGTCACGTCACAGGGCGTAAAGTGCGGCTGGTGCTTCGCATCGCCCAGGCCCGCGATCAACTGCGCCGCGCTGTCACGGTCGATGTCGACGAACGACACGCGGCTGCCCTGTCGCGCGAAGTGTTCCACGAACGCCGCGCCGATGCCGCTGGCGCCACCGCTGATGAAGACATGGCGATCCGTCAGGCTGGGATAGGTGGCGAACGACGACATGCTCACCACTCCGCCACGCTGCCGTCGCGATGACGCCACACGGGATTGCGCCAGCGGTGACCGACGACGGCGCGCTCGGCCACGTAGTCTTCGTTGACCGAAATCCCCAGGCCCGGGCCGTCGGGAATCGTCACGAAGCCATCCTGGTAGGCGAACACATTGCGGTCGTTGACGTAGTCGAGCAGGTCGTTGGACGCGTTGTAGTGGATGCCCAGGCTCTGTTCCTGGATGAAGGCGTTATGGCACACCGCATCCAACTGCAGATTCGCGGCCAGCGCGATGGGGCCGAGCGGACAATGCAGCGCGATGGCCACGTCGTACGCTTCGGCCATCGCCGCGATCTTGCGCGTCTCGGTGATGCCGCCCGAATGCGAGGGATCGGGCTGCAGGATGTCCACGCCGCCCATGCTCAGCACGCGCTTGAAGTCGTAGCGCGAGTACAGGCGCTCGCCCAGCGCGATCGGCGCGGGCGCGATGGCGGCAAGCTCGGGCAGCGCCTCCAGGTGTTCGGACAGCACCGGCTCCTCGATGAACATCAGCTTGAACGGTGCGAGTTCGCGCATCAGCACCTTGGCCATCGGCTTGTGCACGCGACCGTGGAAATCCAGGCCAATGCCGATGTGCGGACCGACGGCATCGCGGATCGCCTGCACGTTGGCCAGCACCTGCTCGACCTTGTCATAGGTGTCGACGTACTGCATCTCCTCGGTGGCATTCATCTTCACCGCGGTGAAGCCACGCGCCACCGCTTCCTGCGCCGAGCGGGCGGTGTCGGCCGGGCGGTCGCCGCCGATCCACGAATACACGCGGATGCTGTCGCGCACGCGCCCGCCAAGCAGTTCATGCACGGGTACGCCCAGATGCTTGCCCTTGATGTCCCACAGCGCCTGGTCGATGCCCGCGATGGCGCTCATCAACACCGGGCCGCCGCGATAGAAGCCGGAGCGGTACATCACGTTCCACAGGTCTTCGACGCGACGCGGGTCCTTGCCGATCAGGTAGTCCGACAATTCCTCGACGGCGGCGGCGACAGTGTGCGCGCGACCCTCGACGATCGGCTCGCCCCAGCCGCTGATACCGGCGTCGGTCTCAATGCGCAGGAACAGCCAGCGTGGCGGCACCAGGAAAGTGGAGAGGCGGGTGATCTTCATGCGGCAGTTCCTTTCGAAGCGAGGTGGGCCTGCCAGGCGTCGGCGAAGGCGCGCGCACGCGCGGCGACGTCGCTGACCGGGCGGCCGGGGGCGTAGAGCGAGGAGCCAATGCCGAAGCCACCGGCGCCTGCCGCGAGCCACGGCGCCATGGTGTCCGGCGCGATGCCACCTACCGGCATCACGGCCGTGCCGGCAGGCAGCACCGCGCGCCATGCCTTGAGCACGGCGGGGCTGGCCTGTTCGGCGGGGAAAAGTTTCAGCGCGTCGGCGCCCGCGTGCAGCGCGGCGAACGCCTCGGTGGGCGTCGCCACGCCTGGCACGCAATAAAGGCCGGCCTGCTTGGCCGTGCGGATCACATCCACGTCGGCGTGCGGCATCACGATCAGCCTGCCGCCAGCGGCGGCCACTTCGTGCACACGTGCCGGCGAAAGCACGGTGCCTGCGCCGATCAGTGCGCGATCGCCGAAGGCATCGGCGAGGCGGCGGATGCTTTCGCACGGCTCGGGCGAATTGAGCGGCACTTCAAGCACGCGGAAGCCGGCATCGATGAGCGCGTGGCCGACGTCGACCGCTTCGTCGGGATGCAGTCCGCGCAGGATGGCAATCAGGGGAAAAGAAGCAAGCCAGGCATCCATGGGGTCAAGCCGTTGCGGGGGGAGAGATCAATCGGGCTTCGCTGGCGATGCGCCACAGCCCATGCGCCGTGGTGTCGTCTGGCGCGTTGGCGATGCGCAGGTCGAAAGCACCGGCGGCGCGCAGGTAGCGCGCGCACAGCGCGTCGTCGCCAACCATGGTGACGGTGTCGTTCGGTTGCACCCAGCCGGCGGCCAGCGCCATGCGCAGTTCTTCGCCGATCAGCAGGCCCGAGAGGAAGTCGGCGACCGAGGTGGGCGCGAGCACGCCGTCGAGCATCAAGGTTCGCGCCGCGAACACGCGCGACAGCGCGCCGGCCGGGCCGCTGTCGCGTGCCATGGTCACGCCGCGCTGGAACGCGCTGTCGTCCGCCACCGGCGTGGGCAGCGCGGCACCGAGAATGGAATGCTGGTTGAGCAGGCCGTACAGCTCGCCCGTCATCACCGTGGCGAAGCCGCCGACCGCGCCATCCTGCACGCGCACCCATTTGCTGTGCGTGCCAGGAAGCAGCAGGCGCGCGTGGCTGGCGGCGCGTTCGTCCTGCGCCAGCACGCCGGCCACCTGGGTTTCCTCGCCACGCATCACGTCCGGGCGCGAGGGATCGCGCAGGCCCGGCACGATGTGCACGATGCGACCTTCGGCAGTGGCCAGCGGCGTCAGTGCGGCGGCGAGGCGATCGATGCGGACTGGAGTATCCAGATAAGGCACTTCCAGCCAGCCGTTGCGGCTGCCGACCATGCCGCAGGCGATCACCGGCGCGAGCGGCCAACCGTCGACGGCCTGGGCGAACGCATCGGCGAAGCCGTCGGCGGGAAGCTGGCGGATGCCGCAGGGCAGGGCGCGCACGGCTTCCACCTCGCCGCGCTCGCCGAAGCGGTACGCACGCAGGTGGGTGCTGCCCCAATCCAGCCCGATCAAGCGTGTGGTCACGCGCCCGCCTTCTTGCGCGCGCTCTTGCGGCTGCGCTGCAGGTTCGCCTGCGAATCGGCGATCATCGTGTGCATGGCCTTGCGTGCCACTTCGGGCTGCTTGCGGCGGATCGCGTCCAGCACCTTCTGGTGATGCGGCAGCGAATACTTGAAGTTGCCGGCGTTGCGCGCCGACAGCGCGAAGAACGTGCCCAGCGCCGTCTCCACCACCGAGAACAGCGACTGCAGCAGCTCGTTGCAGGTCGCGTGCAACACGGCCTCGTGGAACTGCAGGTCGGCTTCCGTCCATTCGTCCAGCGTCTGCGCGGCATCCATCGCCTGGAAGGCTTTGTCGATGGCGGCGAGCTGCGCAGTGGTACGGCGACGCGCGGCCGCGGCCGCGGCGGCCGGTTCGATCACCTCGCGCATTTCCACCAGCTTGTCGACGAAATCATCGGTGGGCATGGAAGCGCAGCGCCAGGCGAGCACGTCGGCATCGAGCTGGTTCCAGTAGCGCTCCTCCAGCACGCGGGCACCCACGCCCGTGCGCGACTCGATCAAGCCCTTGGCGGATAGCACCTTCAGCGCTTCGCGCAACGCGGTGCGGCTCACTTCCAGGCTTTCGGCCAGGGTTTCCTCGCGGGGTAGCACGTCGCCCGGCTTGACCTTGCCGCTGACGATGCGTTGCCCGAGTTCATGCATGACATGCCCGTACAGGCTGCGAACTGCGATCGGCTTCCTCATGAAATCCTCTGGCCCCCGTCCTCTTGATCGACCTGTTCCGCCGAGCCTTTCCAGGCTCGACCGGTTTGTCATACAAACTGACTATAAGCACTTTGTCCGCGTCCTGCCAAGCCGGTTTGTGTCTTCATTTCCTGCGTTGAGACCAAGGTCGTGGGCCTCTGGCGGCGGACCGTCGATGACGCATTGCAGAAATTTGCGACCGTTTACACGAAGCGGCGTTGTCGTGAGACACCGCCGCAGGCGCCTCACTACGGGGACATGGCGCTGGAAATCGGACGTCCAAACGCGTCATGTCGCGCTGCACAAAGCGCTTTTCCCGTGCCCGAGAACACTTGCACGATAATCATACAATGTGATTGCATGACTTATCCCGCGATACGCGAAGGGGACTCAAAGAACATGCAGCGTGCAGGACTGATGGGTTCGATACTTGGCCTGGCGACATTGTCGATGGCCGTGCATGCCTCGACGGATGCGAAGCGTGAAACGTTCGGCAACATGCCCGACGGCACGCACGTGGATGCCGTGGTACTGGACAACGGCCATGGCATGACGGCGCGCATCCTGGCGCTGGGCGCCAGCCTGCAGTCCCTCACGGTGCCCGACCGCAGCGGCAAGGGCGCGAACATCGTGCTCGGTTACGGCGCGCTGGACGGCTACCTGGAGGCGCCGCAGTATTTCGGTGCCACGGTGGGACGCTATGCCAACCGCATCGCCAAGGGACGCTTCACGCTTGATGGCCATGCGTACACGGTCCCGGTGAACAACGGCGCCAATTCGCTGCACGGCGGTACGCGCGGCTTCGACAAGGTGCTGTGGACTGTCGGCGAGGTGAAGCACGACGCCGACAAGGCCAGCGTCACGCTGAGCTACGTGAGCCCCGATGGCGACATGGGCTATCCGGGCAAGCTCACCGCCACGGTGACCTATACGCTGGACAGCGCCAATCGCCTGTCCATCGACTACGGCGCCACTACCGACAAGACCACCATCGTCAACCTCAGCAACCACGCGTACTGGAACCTCTCGGGCGAAGGCGCGGGCAGCGTGATGGAGCAACAGCTCACCATCGCGGGCGATGCCTACCTGCCGGTCGATGCGGGTTCCATTCCCACGGGCGAGATCCGCAAGGTGGACGGCACGCCGTTCGATTTCCGCCAGGCCAAGCCGATCGGCCGCGACATCCGCACCAATGACGTGCAGCTGCTCAACGGTCGCGGCTACGACCACAACTGGGTGATCAGCCGCACCGAAGCCACCGCGCCGCGCATGGTGGCCCGCGTGGAAGATCCCGCTTCCGGGCGCGTGCTGACGCTGAAGTCGGCGCAGCCGGGCCTGCAGTTCTACTCCGGCAATTTCCTCGACGGCACGACGGTGGGCACGGGCGGTCACGTTTATCGCCAGGGCGATGCCTTCGTGCTCGAACCGCAGCTTTACCCGGATACGCCGAACCAGCCTTCATTTGGTTCGGCGCGGCTGGAGCCCGGCCATGCCTATCGCAACCTGATCGTTTACGAGTTCACCACCGAGCCGGCGCGCGGCACGCGCTGACCCGACACGTTTCCACCACAAGGGCGCCGCCGGGCGCTCCAGGGATCGCTTTGTCCAAAGAAAGCGGTTTCGGTCTGAGTCATGGGGAGATTGCAATGAAGTACGCACTACTGGCGGTGACCATGGGGCTGGCGGCGACGTTCGCCACGCCGTCCCTGGCGCGCGACGCCAATGCGCGCTGGACGCCAGCCGAAGCCAAGACCTGGTACGCACAGCAATCCTGGCCACTGGGCAGCAACTACCTACCCGCCAACGCCATCAACGAACTGGAGATGTGGCAGGCCGACACGTTCGATGCCGAGCGCATCGATCTGGAGCTGGGCTGGGCGCAGAAGCTGGGCATGAACACCATGCGCGTGTTCCTGCACGATCTCCTCTGGCAGCAGGATCCGGCGGGCTTCAAGCAACGCATCGACCGCTTCCTCGCCATTGCCAGCAAGCACAACATCAAGCCGATCTTCGTGTTGTTCGATTCGTGCTGGGACCCGGAGCCGAAACTCGGCCCGCAGCATCCGCCGATTCCCGGCGTGCACAACTCCGGCTGGGTGCAGAGCCCGGGCGTGGCGATGACCGATGCCAGCCAGTACCCGCGCCTGGAAAACTACGTCAAGGACATCGTCGGCACGTTCGGCAAGGACAAGCGCATCCTCGCCTGGGACGTGTGGAACGAACCGGACAATCCGGGCGGCGGCAACTACGACCCGAAGGAACCCAGGGACAAGGTGGCGCTGGTCGCCAGGCTGCTGCCGCAGGTGTTTTCGTGGGCGCGCAGCGCGTCGCCGACGCAGCCGCTGACCAGCGGCGTTTGGCATGACGACGACTGGTCCGATCCGGCAAAGCTCAACGCGGTGGAACGCACCCAGCTCGAGCAGTCCGACGTGATCAGCTTTCACAGCTACGGCTGGCCCGAAGAGTTCGCCAGCCGCGTGCAGCAGCTGAAGGGTTATGGACGTCCGCTGATTTGCACCGAGTACATGGCACGCGGCGCCGGTTCCACCATCGACGGCGTGCTTCCGCTGGCCAAGAAGCTCGACGTGGGCATGGTGAACTGGGGCTTCGTGGAAGGTAAGTCGCAAACCATCATGCCGTGGGATTCCTGGCTGCGCCCCTACACGCAGCAGCCACCGACGCTGTGGTTCCACGACCTGCTGCACGGCGACGGCACGCCTTATCGCCAACGCGAGGCCGACATTCTCCGCGCGCTGTCCCACGCGCCGCGCGGCGTCGTGCCTGCCGAGGCGGCCACGTATCCGGCACAGGCCACCAGCAAGACGCATTGACGCTCGCCTTTTCCACGCGCCGTCCCACAACGGCGAATGCACAACGACAGCCGCCGGCCCACCCGGCGGCACACGACCGACCTCTGAGGGGAGGCTTCATCCATGTATCGCCATCGCATTCCCATGACCCTGCTCGCGACGATGATCGCCGCGGCGTTCGCCTCCGCCCACGCGGCTGACGCGCCGACGCCGGCACCAACCGATCCGCAGCAGCAGACCACCGACGCGCAGACCGGCCAATCCGGAGCGCAGAAGAAGCCGACCACCAGTGGCACCGAAGCATCCGCCCAGGATGCGGTGAACCTCTCAGGCGTGGTGGTGACACCGCTGCGCGAGAGCTTGCAGAGCGCGCAGACGATCAAGCAGGACTCGCGCATGATCGTCGACTCGATCGTCGCCGAGGACATTGGCAAGCTGCCGGACAACAGCGTGGCCGATGCCATGCAGCGCATCACCGGCGTGCAGATCGCGCAGGGTTTCCAGGGCGAGACCAGCTCGGTGGTGATCCGCGGCCTGCCCAACGTGATCACGACCTTGAATGGTCGCGAGATCTTCAGCGGTGTGGGTCGCTCGTTCGCATTCCAGAACCTGCCGGCGACGGCGGTGAAGACCGTGCAGGTGTACAAGACCAGCGAAGCGAGCCTGCCCGACGGCGGCATCGCCGGCATGGTGGACATGCAGCTGTACCGCCCATTTGATTTCGACGGCCCCAAGGTAGCCGCCACGCTCACCGGCACGCACAGCAAGTACGGCGACCACACCGATCCCAACGGCAGCTTGCTGCTGAGCGATCGCTGGAGCACCGACATTGGTGAGTTCGGCGCGCTGATGAACGTGGGCTACGACAAGCAGCACTACGCCTACAACGCCGTGTGGAATGACTTCCCGAAGGTGCTTACGGACGGCTCCCCTGCGCAGACGCCGATCCGCACCGGGGACGGCAACCTCATCTCGATGCCCAACGGCTTCGGCGCCGACTACAACATCGGCGACCGCACGCGCCAGGAATTCAACTACGCGTTGCAGTGGAAGCCCAACGACAGCACCGAAGTCTACGTCGAAGGCCTGTACGACTGGGACTCGGACAACTACAACCAGCCGTTCTACTTCAGCTTCCCGGTCGGCTCGGTCGCTCCGACCTCGGTGACCACAGGCAATAACTGCTACGCGAACCAGCTCACCGGTTCGCCGTATGAAGGCCAGACCATCTGCGACGCCACCAGCGGCAGCTGGACCGGCAACACCTACGCGGCCACCAGCACGCAGGCGCACCAGCAGTGGGGCCACGACATCCAGAACTCGATCGGCGCGAAGTGGCATGGCGACCGCCTGAAACTCTCCACCGACCTGTCGTTCAACTCCAGCTCGTTCCATGACCAGACCTTCATCGTAGACACCTTCCTGAAGGCACCGATCACAACGGTGTGGAATGGCGGAAATAGCTGGGCGCTGGCGGGCAACCCGGCCAACGATCCGTCGCAGTACTACCTCAATGGTCTGTTCCAGACCTGGAACAACCAGCGCGGCAAGCAGACCGCATGGCGCGGCGACGGCAACTTCGACCTCAACGGCGATTTCTTCCAGTACATGGATTTCGGCTTGCGCTATTCGGACCACAAGGCCGAGTACACGGGCAGCGTGGAAATCTCCACGCCGCCGCCGGGCGGCACCGGCGACATCTCGCTCAACCCGAACCCGGCCAACCAGGTCATCGCGCGCTTCCCCAACGGCTATTTCTGCAGCCAGCCGAGCACCGATGCCATCCCTGGCCACTGGCTGAGCGGTTGCTACAACTACCTCGTCAACAATGCCGACGCGATCCGCCAGCTCTATGGTCTGCCCGATGGCCTGGCCGCCGAGAACCCGGGCCGCTTCTATCACATCGACGAGAAGTCCTACTCCGGCTACCTGCAGTTCGCCTACGGCAACGAAATGTTTGGACTGCCGTATGACGGGTTGATGGGCATGCGCGTGGAGCGCGTCAAGCGCAACCTCGACGCGTTCTCCTATGACGCCTCGACCAACGTGTACTCGCCGCTGACGGCCGACACCAGCGCACCGGTATACCTGCCGAACGTCAGCTTCAACCTGCACTTCCGCGACAACCTGCAGTTGCGCCTGGTGGCGGCCAAGACGCTCACCTATCCGGGCTTTGGCCAGCTCAACCCGTCGCTGTCGCTCAACCCGGGCACCATCAACCGCGCCGGCGTCGCCAGCAGCGGCAACCCGGACCTCAAGCCGATCAAGTCGAACAACTACGACGCCTCGCTGGAGTGGTACTTCGCGCCGGCCAGCTATGTCAGCGGCGGCCTGTTCTATCGCGACATCAATGGCTACATCCAGAACTACGTGACGGACGTGACCATCGGTGGCCAGCCGTACCAGCTCAACTCGCCGCAGAGCGCGGGCTCGGGTCACCTGTTCGGTGGTGAATTCGCCTACCAGCAGTTCTTCGACTTCCTGCCGGAACCGTTCAACGGCCTGGGCGTGCAGTTCAACTACACCTACATCGACGGTTCCACGCGCTCGCCGCAGTACATCGGCGGCCCGGTGGTCACCTCGCCGTTGCAGAACGTATCCAAGAACAACGGCAATGCCGTGCTGATGTACGAAAAGTACGGCTGGTCCGCACGTCTTGCCTACAACTACCGCAGCCGCTTCATCGACGGCTTCAACCAGCCAACCGTGGCGGGCGTGAACGACGAGATCAAGCCAGCCAACCAGGTCGACTTCTCGCTCGGTTACGACATCAACCAGTACTTCACCGTGGTGTTCAACGCGACCAATATCTTCGGCGCCGACCTGCACCAGTACTGGGGTGATGGCGACACCCGTCCGCGCGACGTGCGCTATCAGGATCGCACCTACGGCCTGGGCGTGCGCTTCAAGATGTAACGTCTCCCTGCTGGCGGGCGGCGGTGGTGACATGCCGCCGTCCCGCCTTTTTTTCGGGCGAGAACGCGAGATCGAAAGTCAGGAGTCCGCATGAATGGCTTGGAGAATCCGTTGCGCGCGCTTGTCGCGTGCGTGGCGTTGGCGCTGGCAGGCGGCGCACATGCGCAGGAAGATCGCGAGCCGGCCGTCGGCACGCGGATGGCCGATGGCGCAGGTTATGTCTCGGTCGTGCGCATCGGGCAGGGCGCCGACAAGGGCCGCCTGCTGATGGCGTTCGAACAGGAAGGCATGGGCGGTATTCCGCTGTGGGAAAGCCGCGACAACGGCGACCACTGGCGCTTCCTGATGAACGTCACCGACCAGGTGCATCCTTCCGACAAGCAGTGGCAACTGCGCTGGCAGCCGCACATCACGGAGCTTGAGCGCGCCAGCGGCGATCTTCCGGCCGGCACGCTCGTGCTCTCGGCCAATGCCACCGGCAACGACGCGCGCGGCCACGTGAGCAGCGAAGACCTGCAGATGTATGTCTCGCTCGATGGCGGCAAGACGTGGCGCTACCGCAGCTCCATCATCAAGGGCGGCGGGCATCCCGAAGACAAGGACAACAAGGGCGTGTGGGAGGCCAACATCCACGTGCTCGACGACGGACGGCTGGTGGCCTACTACTCCAGCGAGCAGCACAAGGCCGAAGGCTACAACCAGGTGCTGGCGCACAAGTTGTCCGACGACGGCGGCAAGCACTGGGGCAAGGAAACGCTGGACGTGGCGATCCCCGGTGGCGTGCAACGCCCGGGCATGGCCATCGTCACGCGCCTGCCGGATCATCGCTATGCGATGACCTACGAGAACATCGACGGCCCGAAGAACGGCCAGGTATTCATCAAGTTCAGCCGCAACGGCCTGGACTGGGGCGATCCGCAGCGCCATGGCGAACCGGTAATGACGTTGTCGGGCTTCTGGCCGGCCGCCTGCCCGGTGGTACGCTGGTTCCCGCTGGGCGGACCCGAAGGCGTGATCGTGGTGTCCGCCGAACGCGCGGGCGGCGGCGGCGACGAAGGCGGTCGCGATCTGTACTGGAACAATGCCTCGGGCCGCGGCCCGTGGTGGGAAGTGCGTGCGCCGGTGCAGAAGCGTACGGGCAACATCCATGCCGGCTGGACGCAGGCGCTGCTGCTGCGCGATGACGGCAGCCTGCTGCACGTCACCACGTCGTCTTCGCCGGAGCGGCCGACGCATGTAGGCAGCAATGAAATCCTCTATCGCGCGCAGAAGCTCGACTTCAATCGCTATGAAGCAGAGGACGCCGAGTTCACTGGTGCCGTCGCGGTGCCCGATCCGAAGGCCTCCAACCTGCGCAAGGCGCGGCTGGGCGCGGGCCCGGAAGGGCGCCTGCGCTTCGTGGTGAACAGCACCGGCGGAGCCCATGTATTGCATGTGCGCTATGCCGACCTCGGTCTCGCCGCGCAGCCGGCACTGGTGGTCAACGGTGCGCGCCTGAGCGCATCGCAGGTCAGCGATGCCGCTGATGGTTGGCATGACGCCACCGTCTCCGCCCCGCTCTTGCCGGGCTTCAACACCATCGACGTCGATGGTGGTGCCCACGTACTCGACGTCGATTTCCTGCAAATGGACGGCCAGACGCAGGCCCCAGCGCCATGACCTCGTCTCTTCGCATCGCGCTCGCCGCTGCACTGTGGTGGATGGCGAGCCTCGCGCAGGCGGGAAGTGTCGCGCCGCATGGTCCGCTGCTGCCTTCCGGGCCCGATCCTTGGGTGACGCAGCGCGACGGCGTCTACTACTACACGAACACGCAGGGCGATCGCATCTCGCTGTGGAAAACCACGGACGTGGCCTGGCTTGCCGATGTCGTGCCGGTGGTGGTGTGGCGCGCGCCTGCGCAGGGTCCGAACTCCGCGGCCATCTGGGCGCCTGAACTGCATTTCCTCGATGGCAAGTGGTACCTGTACTACTCCGCCGCCGACAAGCAGCACAACGACGATGCGCATCGTCATGTGTTCGTGCTGGAAAACGCCTCGCCCGATCCCACGCAGGGCCGGTGGATCGATCGCGGCATGCTGGCCACGCACCTGACCGGCATCGACGGCACCGTGTTCGACCACGCTGGCAAGCGCTATTTCGTCTATTCCGCGTACGTGGGCGACCACAGTGACCTGATCATCGCGCCGATGCGCAACGCGTGGACGCTGGGCGAACCGCAAGTGGACATCGCGCACCCCACCTTCGACTGGGAAATGCAGGGCGGACGCAAGATCCTCGAAGCGCCGGAATTCCTCGAAGGCCCGGACGGCAAGGTATTCCTCAGCTATTCGGCCAGCGCGTGCTGGTCCGACGACTACGCACTCGGCCTGCTCACCGCCGATACGCACGCCGACCTGCTCGATCCAGCCTCGTGGAAAAAGTCGCCCGCGCCGGTGCTGCATGGTTCGGCGCAGCGGGGCGTGTACGCCACGGGCCACAACGGCTTCTTCAAGTCGCCCCACGGCAAGGACTGGATCATCTACCACGCCAATGGCGGCCCGGACTGGAAGTGCACGGCGCGCCGTGCGCCGTACATGGAACCGTTCCACTGGAGCGCGCAAGGCACGCCGGTCTTCGACGGCACGCCCTGAGTCGAGGGTTGCATCACTTCGGTGCGGTGGCGTCCAACCGCTGCATCAGCTCGACGCTGCGGGGTGCGGCAAGCCCGCCGAGGTGCGCGTCGATCTGCTCCAGCCGCCTGCGTGCGCGTTCACGGTCTCCGTGCGCGAGCAGCGCGTCGGCGTCGTCCAGTTGCGCATCGAGTTCCGCAACGATGCGTGCGCGGCAAGAGGCCAGCGTCGCCGGATCGGGAGCCTTGTGGTGGTCCAGCGACGCCAGGGCGCGTTCGAACGCGCTGCCATCGGCCAGTTCGTGTGCGCTCCACGGCATCGTTCGCACATCGACATCGGTGACGCACCAGGTCTTCAGCGATTGCCGGCTCTGGCGATCGGCATCGAGCCGAGCCGCATCGCGTTCGCCTGTGAGGTAGACGATGCGCGTCGATGTCTGGAACTGTTCCAGCTGTTCGCGCGAAGGCAGCGGGACCTGCTCGCCGACGACATCGCTTCCGGCATCGAGCAGCGCGCCGTGGAAAAGATCCGGATAGCCGAGTGCGAGCCGCAACGCCACGCGTGATCCTCCGGAGAAGCCACCCACGTATACGCGCCGTGGATCGATGCGGTAACGCGACATCACGTTGGCGGCTGCAAGCAGGGCAAGCGGAACTCGCCGGTCGAGCACATTGGCGTCGTTACCGGCGTTCGCTGGCGTCACCAGAATCACACCCAGATGTTCAAGGGCGGGAATCCAGGACGGTGGCACTTTCGCATCGTTCCACGGCGGCACGAACACCAGCAGCGCATAGCCCGACGGCGGCGCCTGCGCGGGCACATACAGCGCGAAGCGTTCCTGAGTGAGGTCGATGGGCTGCTCGCGGATCGAGGTTCGTGTCGTCTTCGCCTGCTGAAGCAGCCTGCGTGCATTCAACGGCGTGACCAGCCGTTGCAGCAGGACTTCGCTGCTGGCCAGCGGCGTGTATGCATCGAAGATGACGTTGTCCTGCTGCTTGCCCGATGCGTCGGCGGCGCACGTGGGCATCAGCGCGCAGCCGAGCAGGCAGGCAAGGGAGAGCGGCAGCACGCGTCGTTGCATGGCGCGAGGCTAGCATCGCGCGTGCGCTGATACCGTCTGTCATGGCAATTTCTTGCGACATCGCTAGGATGCTCGGCTCATCTTCATGGAAAGGGTTTGCTGATGCTTCGTCCGATGCGATTCGCGCGCCGTTCCCTGTGGCTCGCGACGATGCCGCTGCTGACAGCTTGCGCAAGCCAGGCCGTTCCCACGTCCACCACGCAAACGCCGGCGGCCGTGATCGAGGTGCCCGCCATCGCGCGGCCGGGTGGCGAAACCCCGCAATGGTGGTTCCGCCATGCGGCGGCTGCCGCCGCGCAACTGTCCGTCCAGGCCAATGCCGGCAACCAGCGCGCGAAGAACGTCATCGTATTCCTGGGCGATGGCATGAGCCTGCCGACGATTGCCGCCGCGCACGTGCGGGCGGGACAGCTCAAGGGCGTGGACGGCGAAAGCTACCGGCTGAGCTTTGAGCGCTTTCCGTTCAGTGCGCTCAGCCGTACATATGAAACCGACCAGCAGACACCGGACTCCGCAGGCACCATGACGGCGATCATGAGTGGCGTGAAGACGCGCGCCGGCTTCATCGGTGTTTCGCAGGTACCGCGCCGGTAGGATTGCGCCGCCACGCGCGGGCAGGAACTGGTCAGCGCGCTGGAGCTCGCCGCGGCGGCCGGCATGAGCACCGGTGCCATTACCACCACGCGCATCACGCATGCCACGCCCGCGGCAACCTACGGTCACCTGCCCGAGCGCAACTGGGAGGTGGATGCGGACCTCACCGCCGAGGCGCGTGCACAGGGCTGCAAGGATTTCGCGGCACAGCTGATCGATTTTCCGGCCGCCGGCGGCCTCACCGTGGCGATGGGCGGCGGCCGCACCGAGTTCATGCCGGCGGGCGAGGACGATCCGGTCGAGCGCGGCAAGGTCGGCCAGCGTATCGACGGTCGCGACCTCATCGCCGAATGGAAGCGCAGGCATCCGGATGGCCAATACGTATGGACCGGGCAACAACTGCAGGCGTTGGACCTGTCGAAGACATCCCGCCTGCTCGGCCTGTTCAATCCTTCACACCTCAGCTACGAGCATGAGCGCGTCACCGACAAGCTGGACGAGCCCAGCCTTGCCGAAATGACCTCTCGCGCGATCGAGGTGCTGAAGCAGAATCCGAACGGATTCTTCCTGATGGTGGAGGGCGGCCGCATCGACCACGCATTGCACAGCGGCAACGCCTATCGTGCGCTGGACGAGACGATCGCCATGGCCGATGCGGTGCAGGCTGCGCTGCAGCACACCGATCCGCGCGACACGCTGATCGTGGTCACCGCCGACCACAGCCACACCATGACCTTCGCCGGCTATCCAAAGCGGGGCAACGACATCCTCGGCCTGGTGCAGGGCCACAACGACAGCTACGACGAGGAGGGCGGCGCGGGCGTCGCCCGTGACGCAGGCGGCAAGCCATACACCACCCTGGGTTTCGCCAACGGCCCTGGCTACACCGGCGCCAGCGACCTGCAACCCGAAGGCAGCAAGCGCTTTCCGCACAACCCGCATGACTATGCGTACATTGCCAAGGGCCGTCCCGACCTCACCAGGACGAAGACCAGCGACCCGGATTACATGCAGGAAGCCATCCTGCCGATGAAGGCGGAGACGCATGGTGGCGAGGATGTGGCGATATTCGCCAGCGGCCCCGGCGCGGCGGCGTTCCATGGCGAGATGGAGCAGAACACCATCTTCCACGTGGTCGTGCAGCACACACCACGCATCCGCGATGAGCTATGCAAGCTGGGCAGCTGCAATGCCGATGGTGTGCCGGTGGATCGACCTGCTTATGAGGCGTGGCTGCGGCAGCTGGATGCGGGCAAGCGCTGAAGAGGCAAGCGTTACCTCATCCCGCTCATGTCGCGTCGATTCCCGAGGCCGAATCGCGCACGGGGTGCGCTCCTACAAGGGATCGTGCGGGGGCAACACGATGCGGCTTTCGCCATACGGCGTGTGCAGCGTTCCCTTGGCGTAGTCGATGGTCAGGCGCATATAGCCTTCCGAATAACGCGTGGAGAGGCGTTCGCCATCTGCTGCGGTTTCGAATTCGGTCATGCCGTGTTCGGCCTTGGGGAACAGTGCCGTGGTGATGGGCAGGCCGTCGGCCTGCAATGAGGTCAGGCGCCGCATCGTTTCGCCGCTGGGCGCGTCGATGTCGAGCCCGCCGAGTATCCACAACTGCGGCGTGTGCAATTTGCCAAGCACCGCCATCGAGTCGTAATGCCAGGGCGTGTGGAACATGTACGCCTTGCCCTTCTCGCGGATGTCTTCGTCGCTGAGCGGAAGCACGAGATAGCTGAAATCGCCGCGCACATCCTTGTACCAGGGCTCCTTGCTGTACTTCGCACGCGCCGCGTCGAGCTGTTCGAAGCCTTGGGTGAGCTCACTGGAAAGAACCAGGCCCACGGCGTCGGACAGCTCCCACGCCTTGTCGATCACCGACTGGTCGTAACCCTTGAGCCTGAGCTGGAAGGCAACCGCTTCGCGATCCTCTTCCAGCGGAGAGATGGCAAGGCCGTAGCCCACGATGACGAAATCCACCTTCGTGCGTGATGCCGCCAGCGGCGCGACCCAGCCGCCCTGCGAGCCACCGCGGAAGCCCACTCGTCCGGCACGTGCGCCGGCGAGACGGCGCGCCTCGCCGAGTGCGGCGATGGCGTCGTTGGCCAGCACGCTGTAGTCCTGCGTATAAGTGCCGGCGGAATCGCCGGTGCCACGCTTGTCGTAGACGAAAGCGCCCACGCCCTCGGCGGGCAGTTGCCGCTGCATGGGATCCCAGATGCGTGCTGAGTCGTGCTCCGAGCCGTGCACAAGCACCACCACGGGCACCTTGATTGTTCCCGGCGGCATCAGCAGCCGGCCGACCAGCCGCGTGCCTCCCTCGCCGGTGAAGGTCACTTCGTGCACCTCGAACGGGATGCGTTTGCCGGTCATCCCGCCAAACCGGATCTCACCCTTGCTGCAGTCGGTGAAGGTGACTTCCTTGCCGTCGGCGCGGCCGGTCCATCCGTACGTGCTGGTCCAGGTATCTCCGTCGGCGCGCTTCAGCTTGCCGCTGGCGCCGTCGATGCGACGCCAGCGCAACGTGCCTTCATCGCTGGGGCCGATGTCCAGCGAACTTCCGTCAGCGAGCCGATACGCGCCCACGTGACAATCGGCGACGGCAGGCGCTCCGGCGAGCAGGGCGGCGAACAGGAGGGAAAGCATGGCTTTTCCGAGTGGGGGGGCTGGTTTCACGGTATCAGCCACTGCGGGCGCATCCATTGGCCGCAAGTCATGCCGTGCCAGCAGTCACAGTGGCGCCATGCAGTCGACATGGCGCCCGCCGATCATGAGACGCTTAGCCATCCGGTGCAGGGGCCGGCGACAGGGGATTGGACGATGCGTCGTTTAAGCTTGGCCATCTTCACGGTGGGCGTGCTGGTCATGGGTGGATTGCAGGCGAAAGAGCTGCCGCTGGCGTCACGTGTGCTGGTGATCGGGCATCGTGGTGCCAGCGCGTTGCGACCGGAACATACGCTCGCCTCGTACGCCAAGGCGATGGCCGATGGCGCGGATTTCATCGAGCCGGATCTGGTGATGACGCGCGACGGCGTGCTGGTGGCGCGCCATGAGAATGAGATCGGCGGCACCACGGATGTTGCCGAACATCCCGAGTTCGCTTCCCGCAAGACCACCAAGACCATCGACGGCGAACAGGTGACGGGCTGGTTCACCGAGGATTTCACGCTGGCCGAACTGAAGACGCTGCGTGCGCGCGAGCGACTGCCGCAACTGCGCGGCATGGTCTACGACGGTCGCTTCCAGATTCCCACCTTCGACGAGATCATCGATTTCGTCGCGGCTGAAGCAGCCACGCGCAACCGCCTGGTCGGCATCATTCCCGAGATCAAGCACGGTACGTATTTCCAGAAGATCGGCCTGCCGATGGAAGACCTGGTGCTGGCGACGATCGCCGCGCATGCGTACACGCGCACCGCGCCGATAGAGATCCAATCGTTCGAGGTGGCCAACCTGCGTTACCTGCGCGCCAAGCTGGGCAGGGACCAGCATCACATCCGCCTGCTGCAACTGATGGGCGATACAGGCGCCAAGCCGTATGACGTGGTGATCGCAGGCGGTTCGCTGACCTATGGCGCGATGATGACGCCGGCCGGTCTGCATGACGTGGCCAGCTATGCCGATGCCATCGGTCCCAGCATCCGCGCCATCATTCCACTGGCGGCGGATGGCACGCTGGGCGTACCTACATCGCTGGTGCACGACGCGCATGCGGTGAAGCTGGAACTGCATCCGTACACGTTCCGTCCCGAAAACCATTTCCAGGCGAAGAATTTCTGGAAAGGCAGCGATCCGGCCACGCTCAATGCAGCCGGTTCGTTGGCGGAAATCCGCGCCTATCTCGAAGCGGGCATCGATGCCTTTTTCACGGATGACCCGGCCCTTGGACGAGCCGCCGTCGACGGACACTGACGCCCCGCAGTGATGATGCAGTGCACATATGATGGTGTGTGGAAAGACGTCCATTAGGCTCTAAGATCCGCATTCGTCCTGGGGAAGGGGGAATCCGGACATGTCCGTTTCAAACGCGGCCGCCGCGCCGTGGATGTGGCGCAAGATGGATATCGCGATCGTGCTTGCCGCCATTGGTGCGATCGTGGGTTCGATGCTGAGTTCGGGCGGAGCCGATGGCTGGGCGTGCCTGCACTGGGTGTGCAAGCCGCTGGCCACGGTGTTGATCCTGTGGAGCGCGTGGCGCGCCCAGCCGCCGGTATCGGCCGGTTACCAGCGATGGCTGGTCACGGGCATGCTGTTCTCGCTGGCCGGTGATATTTTCCTGATGCTGCCGGTGGACGCGTTCGTGGCGGGCCTGGTCGCGTTCCTTATCGGCCACGTGTTCTTCATCCGCGCGCTGATGACGGATACGCGCTTCGCGGCGCGGCCGTTGGCGGTAGTTGCCTGCCTGGCCTATGGCGCACTCAACCTGTGGGCCTTGTGGCCTGCGTTGCCCGGCGCACTCCATCTGCCCGTGGTGATCTACGTGGTGGTGCTGGCGAGCATGGCCGGACAGGCCGTGGCGCGCGCCTGGCGGCATGCCCATGACGCGCTGGCCGGCCCTGCGCAATGGGCGGCAGCCGGCGCGCTGCTGTTCCTGCTCAGCGATACACTGTTGGCCTGGAACCGGTTCAAGCTGGCCATTCCGATGTCGGCGCTGTGGATACTGGCCACTTATTACGCGGCGCTGTGGTGTCTGGCGCGTTCGGTTCGGCGAGGCGGATAGATGCACGTGAATACGCAGGAACTCATCATCACCTGGGCAACGCCGGTGTTCTTCGCGCTGATCGCGCTGGAACTGCTGGTGGCGAAAGTGCGCGGCCGCAGCGTGTATCACAGCAGCGACGCGATCAACAGCCTGGGCCTGGGCGTCATCTCGCAGATCGTGGGCGTATTCAGCAAGCTGCTCACGCTGGGCATCTATGCGTGGTGCGTGCAGCACCTGGCGATTTTTTCGCTGCCGGCGAACAGCGTGCTGGTGTGGGTCACGGCGCTGCTCCTCTACGACTTCTGCTACTACTGGCTGCATCGCATGGGGCACGAGGTCAACATCCTCTGGGCCGCGCACGTGGTGCATCACCAGAGCGAGGATTACAACCTCTCCACGGCGCTGCGCCAGACCGGCAGCGGCGTGCTGCTCGGCTGGATCTTCTATCTGCCGATGGCCATCCTCGGCTATCCGCTGGAAGTGTTCGTGGTGGTCGCGCTCATCGACCTGCTCTACCAGTTCTGGGTGCATACCGAGCTGGTGGGCCGGCTGGGCTGGTTCGACCGCGTGTTCTGCTCGCCCTCCAACCATCGCGCGCATCACGCGGTGAATGATCGCTACCTCGACCACAACTACGGCGGCGTGCTGATCGTGTGGGATCGCCTGTTCGGCACCTTCATCGAAGAAGACGACAACGACCCTCCGGTGTATGGCACGCGCTCGCCGCTGCGCAGCTGGAATCCGCTGTGGGCGAATGCCGAGGTGTACTGGGCCACGTTCAAGGATGCGTGGCACGCACGTCGCTGGAGCGACAAGCTGCGCGTGTGGATCAAGCCGCCGGGCTGGCGTCCCGCCGATGTCGTCGAGCGCTTTCCCAAGCCGGATTTTGACATCGCGCGCGAACGCTATCTGCCGGTGCTGTCGCGCGGCTTGACGGTCTACAGCCTGGTGCAGTTCGCCCTGTTGTTGGCAATGGCCGTGCAATTCCTCGGCTTGGCCAAGCAGCTCGGCCTGCTGGAGCTGGCGGGCTATGCCGTGTTCCTGGTGTTGAGCCTCACTGCGCTGGGTGCGCTTACCGAAGGGCGCCGCGTGGGCGTGCTGATGGAACTGGCGCGACTGCTGATGACGGCGGCCATCGTGCTGGCTACGGGCGGCTGGTTTGGCCTTCCGGCGCTGGGCGGTGCCGTAGTCGCGGCATGGGTCGCGACGGCCGCGCTGAGCGCCATCGTGCTTGGATGGCTGGCCATCCATACGCCCGCGCAGGCAGGCCCGGGACGGATCATCACCGGCTAGGCAATAGCCCCGCCGCGCAGTTGCAGCATGGCAGGGGCGGCGTCATTCGCTATGATCGCGGCTCACTTTGCCGGGGATGTGCGGATGGGCTTTCTCAACAGGTTGATCCGGCACAAGCCGGTGGAAATGCTGCAGGCCGAGGCGGGCAAGCGGGGTGATTTCCGCCGCGTGCTGGGCCTCTGGCAGCTCACCGCGATCGGCATTGGCGGCATCATCGGCGTGGGCGTGTTCGTGCTGGCAGGCCAGCAGGCCGCGCTCAACGCGGGTCCCGCGGTGGTCATTTCCTTCCTGATCGCGGGCATCGCCAGCGCCGCCGCCGCGTTGTGCTACGCCGAATTCGCCGGGCTGATTCCGGTAACCGGCAGTGCCTATACCTACGGATATGCCGTGTTGGGCGAATTGCCCGCGTGGCTGATCGGCTGGGATCTGCTGCTCGAATACGCGCTGATCGTCGCGGTCGTGGCGATCGGCTGGTCCGGCTACGTGCAATCGGCGCTGGCGAGCATGGGGATGCATCTCCCCGTGTGGGCCAAGGGGGCAATGAATCCCGACAAGCCCGGACAGGTGTTCGATGTGATCGCCGCACTGGTGACGCTGGGCGTCTCGGCCCTGCTCACCATGCGCACCGAATGGGGCGCGCGCTTCAACACGCTGGTAGTGGCGATCAAGGTGGCTGCGGTCGCCCTGGTCATCGGCGTGGGCGTGTTCTACATCCATCCGGAGAACTGGCATCCGTTCATTCCCGATCGCGTGACCGACGCCAAGGGCGTGGCGCACTTCGGCTTCGCGGGCGTGGCAACGGCGGCGGCCGTGGTGTTCTTTGCGGTGTTCGGTTACGACACCTTGACCACGGCGGCGGAAGAATCGAAGAACCCGCAGCGCGACCTGCCGCGTGCCGTACTGCTGTCGCTGGCCATCTCGATGGCGATGTATCTCGCCGTATCGCTCGTGCTTACCGGCATCGCGCACTACAGCACGCTCAACACGGATGCACCGGTGGCCGATGCGTTCAAGGGCCTGGGGTTGCACTGGGTGGCGCTCACGGTTTCGGTGTCGGCAGTGTTCGGACTCATCAGCGTGCTGTTTGCCTTTATGCTGGGCGCGGCACGCATCTGGTACGCGCTGGCGCGCGACGGCCTGTTGCCTGGCTGGTTCGCCCACGTGCATCCGCGCTACGGCACGCCGCACCGCCCGACCATCGCGCTGGGTGTGTTCACCGCGCTGGTGGCAGGTTCCACGCCGATCCAGAAGGTGGCCGAACTGGTGAACATCGGCGTGCTGTCGGCCTTCATCGTGATCTGCAGTTCGGTGATGATCCTGCGCAAACGCAAGCCCGATCTTCACCGCGCCTTCCGCACGCCGCTGGTGCCGCTGATTCCGCTGATCGGCATCGGCTTCTCGATCTGGCTGTTGTCGGAGCTGCCGGCGGTGACCTGGAAAGTCTTCCTGATCTGGGTGAGCCTGGGCCTGGTGATTTATTTCAGCTACGGCATCCGGCACAGCAAGCTGGAGACGCGGTAATCCCTCTGCCTGTCTGTAGGAGCGCACCCAGTGCGCGAAAGACCTACGAAGCAGTAACGCGAACACGGATACACAGATGCGCTGCGATCGCGCACTGGGTGCGCTCCTACAAAGAACGAAAAACGGCCGCTTTCGCGGCCGTTTTTTATTGCGGCTACCGCAAGGATCAGAAGCGGTATTCGACCGAGGCCGAGTAGGCCGCCACGTTGGCGTTGGTCTGCGACTGGTCGGAACCGCCGCGGCCGTACTTCACGTGGTAGTTGTCGTAGTTCAACGCCAGGCTGACGTTGTGCGTGACGTCGTAGCCCACGCCCGCACCGGCATACCAGCCGTTGTTCCAGCTCTTCTGGGTGGCCGAGACGTCGCCCACGGTAACGGCACCGGTGGTGCGCGAGCGCAGGTAGCCGCCGTGACCGGTGACGTACCAGTTGTTGTAGAAGTTGTACTTGGCGGTCACGCCGATCTGCGCGGCGCGCGGCTTGGCCGAGACGCTGGCGAAATCGAAGTCGTTCTTCATCTTGCCGAGGTAGGCGTAGCCGACTTCAGCGCCCACGATGCCGTTCCAGCGCCAGCCGAAGCGCACGTTCTGGAACACGTCGGTCTTGTCCGAAACGCCGCCGACGCGATAGTTGCTCTGGCCGAGGTTGCCGGCGACAAAGAAATTGTCGAGCTGGTTGGTTTCGTCGGCCTTGGCGGCAAACGGCGAAACGGCAGCGACGGCCAAGGCGGCCGCAAAGAGAGTCTTGTTCATGGAATGCTCCATCGTCTTCTTGTGATTGCGATGACGTGCCTAAGGGGGGAAGCACGCATCGGCCCGCGTGGGGATCGCGGCGGGCGGAAGGATAGGGGCTCCTGCGTGCGAAAAACTCTTTGCGCATTTCGCAGGATGGGCGGTGTTCAGTGTCTGCCATGACCAATGGCAGGGGGTGTGGCCCGCCGTCGCACACTAGCATCAGAGGTTCACATTCCATGCAGCATGTGCTGTCGCCGCATGGATTTTCCACAGGAGAACCTCTTGAAAGCCTCGCGTCTCGCTTCCGCCATCCTCGCTTCGGCCTTCGGCCTGGGCAGCTTCGCCGCACTCGCCGACGTGCCCGCACCGCAGGACATTCCGTTCGATGGCGTGCTGAAGATCAACGTCGATGCCACTGATATCGCGCATCGCGTGTTCCGCGTGCACGAAGTGGTGCCGGCCAAGCCGGGCCCGCTCACGCTGCTGTATCCGCAATGGCTGCCGGGCAACCACTCGCCGACCGGTTCGATCGACAAGCTCGCGGGCCTGGTGGTGAAGGCGAATGGCAAAGTCGTGCCGTGGAAGCGCGATCCGCTGAACGTGTATGCCTTCCACGTCGACGTGCCCGAAGGCGCGAACAACGTGGAAGTGGAATTCCAGTTCCTCTCCGCCCAGGACATGCGCCAGGGTCGTGTCGTGATGACGCCGGAGATGCTCAACCTGCAGTGGAATTCGGTGTCGCTGTATCCGGCCGGCTATTTCGCCAGCCGCATCAAGGCAGAGACCACGGTGACCTTCCCGGCCGGCTGGCAGTATGGCAGCGCGCTGGAGCTGGCTTCGCGCAGCGGCGACACGGTGACGTTCAAGCCGATCGACTATGACGACCTGGTCGATTCGCCGATCTACGCGGGCAAGTACTTCAAGCGCGTCGATCTCGACCCCGGCTCGAAGACGCCGGTGTTCATCAACATCGTGGCGGACGATGCGAAGTTCCTGGAGATCAAGCCCGATCAGCTGAAGGTGCACCAGAACCTGGTGCAGCAGATGTACAAGCTGTATGGCGCGCACCACTACGACCACTACGACTTCCTGTTCTCGCTGAGCGACAAGATGTCGGGCAACGGCCTGGAGCACCACCGTTCGAGCGAGAACGGCGTGGGCACCGGCTATTTCACCGAGTGGGACAAGAACGTCGTCGTGCGCGACCTGCTCTCGCACGAGTTCAACCATTCGTGGGACGGCAAATATCGCCGCGGCGCCGACCTCACCACGCCGAACTTCAACGTGCCCATGCAGGACAGCCTGCTGTGGGTGTACGAAGGCCAGACGCAGTTCTGGGGCTACGTGATGGCCGCGCGCTCGGGCCTGTGGAAGCAGGAAGACGCGCTGGACATGCTGGCCAACGTTGCGGCCACGTATGACAAGGGCCGTCCGGGCCTGGCGCAGTGGCGCAACATCCAGGACACCACCAACGACCCGATCATCGCGCAGCGTCGCCCGCTGCCGTACCGCAACTACCAGATGAGCGAGGATTACTATTCGGGCGGCCAGATGATCTGGCTCGACGTCGACGGCAAGCTGCGTGATCTCAGCAACAACAAGCGCTCCATCGATGACTTCGCGCGCGCCTTCTTCGGCGTGAAGAATGGCGAGTGGGACGTCAACACCTACACCTTCGAAGACGTGGTGAAGACGCTCAACGACATCGCGCCGTACGACTGGGCGAAGTACCTGCGCGAGCGCCTCGACGGCCACGGCCCGCTGATCGGCGGCTTCGAGGCCAATGGCTGGAAGCTGGTCTACAACGACAAGCCCTCGGCCGTGTCCAAGGCCGTGGAGGCCCGCCTGGGCGGCGCCAACCTCACCTACTCGCTGGGCGTGTCGGTGGGCAAGGGCGGCGACATCACCGACGTGCTGTGGGACGGCCCGGCCTTCAAGGCTGGCCTGTCGCCGGGCATGAAGCTGGTTGCTGTCAACGGCAAGGAGTATTCCAGCGACGCCATCAAGGATGCGGTGACGGCTGCGCAGAAGGACAAGAGCCAGCCAGTGGAGCTGCTGGTGAAGAACTTCGACGAGTACAAGACGCTGCGCATCGATTACCACGATGGCCTGAAGTATCCGCATCTGGAGCGCATCGCAGGCAAGCCGGATCGCCTGGCGGATCTGTTGAAGGCACGTTGACGGGGTGCTGCGCGTTGCCCTGAGTGGGCGAGGCGCAGGTTGAATCGAAGGGCTCGCGGCGATGTCGCGGGCCCTTCTGTATGGGCGGAGACGGTTGCGATGCACGCCCCTGTAAGAGCGCACCCTGTGCGCGATGGCCGCCTGCCTCGGTTCCTCGTATCGTCGTCCCTGCGAAGGCAGGGACCCAGTGACTTTGCTCTTGGCCCCTTGATTCGGCGTTCCCGCCAGCGTGCCGCCTACGACCGAAGGAAGTCCCTGTGGGACGCAGCGGGCGTTTCGACGTCCTGCCGGACGCCGAGTCACCTTTCTTTTGCTGGCCCAAAAGAAACGTGACCCAAAGAAAATGGCCTGAAGAGCTGACAGCACTGCGATGGATACAAGCCTGTCGACTGACGCATCGACGGCACCTGGCTTTACTACCTCAAAAGGAACGGCTACCCCGCAACGCGTCGAAGTACTGAGGACTTGAAGCGGAGCGTCGGTTCGCTCCCTCTCCCTCCGGGAGAGGGCTGAGGGACGGGGTGCGGGCTTGCGTAACGTTGCCAAGTGCGTGATTGGCTCTCTCCTCTCGGGAGAGGGTCGGGGAGGGACGGGCTGCCGCTTCTGGCTGTAACGCCACCTCCCTGCAGGAACCCGCCGTGTGACCGGCGCATATCCGCAGTGGTCGCTCCGTCGGCAATCGCGCACTGGGTGCGCTCCTACACTAGTCTGTCGACGCATGCAGGCCCGGTGCTGCCACGACCGCGCCGGATAGCCGCCCGCATGGGCGCTCGCGTCCAACTCCGCTATACTGCGCGTCCGCCGTGGGCAAGGGGCTTCGCCTCGATACCCGCGCCAACGCTCATGCGCCCGTAGCTCAGCCGGATAGAGTAGTGGCTTCCGAAGCCATTGGTCGGGGGTTCGAATCCCTCCGGGCGCGCCATCTCAGAAGGGCCACTGCCATGCAGTGGCCCTTTGCTTGGTGGGACACGACACCCCGGTCAGGATGCATCCATAGGCCACGCGCGCTGCCGCTTTTGGCCTTCCATCTCTGCGTCAGGCGTTGCTGGTTGTGGTCATCGCAACGCCTGGGGCGCACCCAGGCGAATCATCCGTTTCCTTGCCGCCTGCCGGTACAAGCTGGGCTTCAGCCACAAGCGGAAACGCCCGCCGCACATGTCGTCGCGGCGGGCGTTGCGTTGTAGCGGCGAGCACTGCGCGATCCACCGCGCAGCACTCGCGATGTCACCCGATCAGAACTTCACGCGGAACTCCGCACCCCACATGCGCGGCGG
>NZ_DASRZX010000145.1:0-2192 GCF_035685885.1 Dyella sp.
GTCGAGTGGCACATGCGCGAGGCCTGGCGCGAACTGATGTTTGCCGACACCGATCAGGCCGCCAAGGCCACGCGGGACCCCGTGGCGCCTGCGGTGCGCTCCGCGGCAGCGCTGGCCAAGGCGGCGCGCCACACGCTTGACGACGGCACGCCCGTGCACAGCTTCTCAAGCCTGATGGCCGAACTCGCCACGGTCGTGCGCAACACCTGCCGCACCCCCAGCGCCGGCGCTGAGGCGCCAACCTTCGAGCTCGTCACCACGGCTAACGCGAAGCAGAAGCAGGCTCTGGCATTGCTCGAGCAAATCCGGGTGTAGACAGAAATCGGAACCCGCGCCTCACGCCAAGTGCTTGTTGCACAAGGGGAAACTCGCGGCGCGAGTCAAGCTAGTTGTCGCCTCGGTCATGCTGCCAATGGCTCTATACCGGTCGAGTGCGTATGCGTTTTGACGATGCAGTCGCGCTCGGGGTTCAGTGTTACCGCGCCGATAGGCGTCCAGTTCCGGGTGGCGCCCGACCAGCGCCGCGGATTTCGTTCTCGCGCCTGGAGATATACCTCGTGACGGGCGGCAAGGATCGCGGCATCTTCGCCCGCATGACGCTGGGCGGGACTGACGTAGCGGATGCCACTGTGCCGGTGATCATGGTTGTACCAATGCACGAAGTGCGAAGCCCAGGTGCGGGCCTCGTCGAGTCTGGTGAAGCCTTTGTCAGGGAACTCCGGGCGGTACTTCGCCGTGCGGAACAGGCTTTCGACGTAGGCGTTGTCATCGCTCACGCGCGGGCGCGAGTACGAAGGCTTGACACCCAGCCAGTTCAGCATTGCCAGTACAGTCGTGGCTTTGAGGGTCGAGCCATTGTCGCCGTGCAGCACGGGCCTGGTCGCCATGGCATGGATGCCTTCGGCCAGCGCCGTACGCTTGACCAGATGCGCGGCATGGTCGGCGTCGTCACTGTCGTGCACTTCGAAGCCCACGATCTTCCGGCTGTACACGTCCAGAATCAGGTACAAATAGAACCAGCGCCCCACGATCTCGGCAGGCAAGTACGTCATGTCCCAACACCACAGCTGGCGCGGTGCAGTGGCGATATGCGTGGTTGGCGGGCGGCTCTTGCGCGGTGCCTTGGCGCGGCCCCGGTGCTGGTTCTGCCCGTGCTCGCGCAGTACGCGCTGGAGCTCGATTCGCTGGCCAGATACACGCCTTCGTCGGCCAGCATTGGGACGATGCGCGCCGGGGGCATGTCGGCAAAGCGCGGCTCGTTGGCTACCTGCAGGATTTGCTCACGCTCGGTGGGTGTCAGCGCATGGGCCGGTGTCGGCCGCACCGCGCCGGGCCTGCCATCACCCCTTACGAGCCCCTCTTTGGCCTTCCAGCGCTGCAGGCTGCGCTCATTGATGCCGGCAACTTCGCAGGCCTGCGTCAGCCGAGCACCGGCCTGTTGAGCCGCTTCAATGTCCTGGGCCAGGGTCTGGCGATCTTCGAGCCCGATCATTCGTCCTCGCTTCTGTTCTTGTTGAAGATCGCCTCGACTTTTTTTGACAGCACCAGCAGTGCTGCCGTTTCAGCCAGAGCCTTATCCTTGCGGCGCAGCTCGCGCTCGAGTTCCTTGATGCGCCGACGGTCTTCCTTGGTCTGCTGCGGACTCGCGCGCTTCTCCGCGGGCTCGGCAAGCGCTTGCGTTGCGCTGTCACGCCATTGCTGTAGTTGCTGTGGGTACACGCCGTGTTCGCGGCACCAGGCGCCGCGGGCGGCTTCGTCCATGGCCGCCGTGGTAATGACTGCCTCCAGGCGAGCCGCTGCCGTCCAGCTGCGTTCTCGCGCCGGCTTGGCCAGTTCGTCACCGCGCCAGCGTTCCAGCGTATCTGTGCTCACCCCAATCTCCCGAGCCACCACCTCCAGCGGGGCGCTCTCCGGCGGCAGCAACCGCGCCACCGCTCTGTCCTTAAATCCTTGTCCGTATCGAGCCAACTTGTTCTCTCATCATCGCCCCCTTGTTGCGGAAATCGGTGGCAGGAGGGCCGCCGCCTTCGGCGACGGCAACCCACCACCATCTACGAGACTTGAATTCAGGAAAGATTCAAGTTTCTATCGGGGCGACAACTATTTTGCCGCGGGGGGCTCCTTCGGCGGCAACAAGGCTCGATTTGGACGTCCTGTGTCGAATGTCGCGAAGATCCCGGTATTCGGGCGAC
>NZ_DASRZX010000146.1:0-75106 GCF_035685885.1 Dyella sp.
GTTGACCTGGGGTTACGCGGTGTTCGGCAAGGTGATCAAGGGCATGGACGTGGTCGACAAGATCGCGGCCCTTCCCACCCGGGGGCTGGGTCCGTTCGCTACCGACGTGCCCAATCCCATGGTCGTGATCGACAGCGCGAACGTGGTCGGCGAGCAAGCTGCCGATACCGAACCGGCCAAGGCTGCCACGGAGAAAGCACCCTCCGACAAGCCGGCTGCGGCACCCGCGAAGCCCGAAAAGCCCAAGACCAAGGGCTGAAGCACCATGGCCACGTTGTTCATCGCCGACCTGCACCTGGACGACAGCCGCCCGCAGATCACCCAACTGTTTGAAGAGTTCCTCGCCAGTACGGAAGCCCGTTCGGCTGATGCGCTCTATATCCTCGGCGACCTCGTCGAGGCATGGATTGGTGACGACGACGACGCCCGCTTGCCAGGTCGCATCGCCGAGGCTTCAAAGGCGTTGCGCGACAGCGGCGTGCCGGTCTACTTCATGGTCGGCAACCGCGACTTCCTGCTGGGAAAGCGTTTCGCCGAGCGCGCCGGTTTCACACTGCTCGACGATGGCACCGTGCATGACCTGTATGGCCGCCCCACCCTGCTGATGCACGGCGACGTCCTGTGCACCGACGACATCGCCTACCAGACCGTGCGCAAGCAGGTGCGCACGCCGGAGTGGATGGCGCAGGTGCTGTCCATGCCGCTTGAGGCGCGCCGCGCCTTCGCCGCCAAGGCGCGCGAAGACAGCCGCGCGCACACCGGTAGCACCATGGAAACCATCATGGACGTCAACGCCGACGCGGTGGCCGACACCATGCGCAAGGCGGGCGTCACGCGCCTGATCCACGGCCATACCCACCGTCCTGCCATCCATCGCTTCGAATTGGATGGCCAGCCGGCCGAACGCATCGTGCTGGGTGACTGGTACGAGCATGGCTCGGTGCTGCGCATCACGCCGGAAGGCGCCCAATTGCGCGGCTTGTCCCTGGGTTGATTCAACGCCCACCGCGCCCGGGTGCACAGGGCAGGACAAAAAAGGAGTCGCCGACACACATGCCGACGACTCCTCTTTGCTGCATCCTTCAAGAAGCCCGCATCAATGCGACTGCAGTGCGCCGTGGAAGCCCGGACTGTTGAGCAGGCTGTTGCTCAGCTTGAGCACCGCATTGGAGAGTGTTTCGTAGTAATTGTCGGCCTTGTAGGAACGGCCGAAATTGGTGGCGCCGCCTCCCGCCACGCCCTGCCATAGAATCTTGCCTGCGGCATTCGTCGCCGTCACGTAGACGGTGACGTTGCCTACGTACTGGTCGGTCTCGTTGACGAAGAAATCGCGCAGTTCACCATTCACGATCACATCACCGCCGGCATCCACCACGTTGAGCCCGGCCTTGCCGAAAGTCTCCTTCACATGGTCGGTCACGAAGCTCGCCACGTTGTCTCTCGTGGTGACCTGGCGCGCGGCTTCCTTTTCATGGTTCTCCGCGATCAGCGGTGGATTCTTGCGTGCATCGGTAAACGCATTGAACTGCACCTTCACGTTGCCGATGCCGTTGAGGTCAATCGCGCCGAACTCGGCAAAACTCTGCGTGGGCGACCAAACCAGTGGAATATCGGTCAGCGCCTTGGATGCCGACGCACTTCCCGATACCACCAGCAATGCCGCAAAAGCGATCCGCTTGAACATTGTTCCCCCTGTTCCTGATTGGATGGCTGAAAAGGAGCGCCCTCGCCCCTTCCCTTATCGTCAGATCTGCGCCCGTCCAATGCAACGGCGCCGCGCCGGCTGCTCGCGGCGAACGACCGGTCACCAGGGTGAAGGTCCGCAGGGAAATGAAAATCAGGGCGGCGCAACGCAAATTCGCCATGTGCGGAGCAACGCAAACGCCCTCGGGCTCGTTGCAGGGTGCTGTGACGTACAGGTGGGATTGTTCGGCCCATCCTTGGGCCGAACCCTTCCGCGCTGCGCGCTCCAGGGCCAGCCTGCGGCTGTCCAAATTCGCTCCAGGCGAATTTGTCGAACCAGAGGGTTCGTCCACACATCTCTCTCCGCCAGATACGCAAAACGCCCCACTTGGGGGCGTTTTGCGTATCTGGCGGAGAGAGAGGGATTCGAACCCTCGATAAGGCTTTTGACCCTATACTCCCTTAGCAGGGGAGCCCCTTCGGCCTCTCGGGCATCTCTCCAAATTTTTTCCGCATCGCTGCGGAGCCGGTAAGGATACTAACCGGCGCGCTTCAGGTAAAGCTTTTATTGCCGGTCAGTGTTCGCCCGTGTCGCCGGAGGCGCTGCCATCCGGCTCGTGCTCGTTCTTGATCCGCTGATAGATCTCTTCACGATGCACGGCAACGTTCTTCGGCGCATTGATGCCAATACGCACCTGGTTGCCTTTCACACCCAGAACGGTAACGGTCACCTCGTCGCCGATCATCAGGGTTTCACCGACCCTGCGGGTCAGAATCAACATGTTTGCCACTCCATGAATACTTTGGTCATAGGCCAACAGACGGTTATGCCTCACCCCTGAGCTTCACCGTCTGGACAGTTCGACGATCTTACCGCCGAAGGCCCTACCGCCTTCCCCGGATATCACAGACGCGGCACCCCTGTGATGCCATGTCGTACGACACCGTCGCAACCAGCGGTGTCGGCACTGTTTGATACTAGCCGAGCGTCCGCTGGCAGTGCAATGCGTAAACAGAAACGGAATCAGAGCAACTGGCTGCCTCAGGCCAGTCGCTCTCCGATCCACGCCGGCAGGCCGTTCAGGATGGGGAGAAGCTGAGGGCGGTCCGCGCCGCCGCCCTGGGCCATGTCGGGACGACCGCCGCCCTTGCCGTCAATCTGGCTGGCTACGTAGGCCACCACGTCACCGGCCTTGATTCGACCCAGGGCCTTGCCGTTGACACCGGCTACCAGCGACACGCGGCCATCGGCAGCGCCCGCCAGCAGGATCACGCAGTCGGCCAGCTGCTGCTTGAGCTGGTCCATGCTGTCGCGCAGGGCCTTGGCATCGAGCCCTTCAAGGCGCGCGGCGACGACCTTGATGCCGCCAACATCCGTCGCGGTGGAAGCAAGGTCGGCCGTGGCGGAACCCGCTGCCTTGGCGCGCAGCGACTCGAGTTCCCGCTCAAGCTTCTTCTGTTTGTCGAAGATCTGGCGCAGTTTCTCCACGGCGTCATCACCCGTGGACGACAGCAGCTGGGAGAACTCGCCCAGGCGGCGTTCCTCGTCGGCCACGTAAGCCAGCGCGCCGGCACCTGTAACAGCTTCGATACGGCGCACGCCGGAAGCCACGCCGGCCTCGCTGACGATCTTGAACAAGCCGATGTCGCCAGTGCGGCCCACGTGGGTGCCACCGCACAGCTCAGTGGAGAAGTCGCCCATCTTCAATACGCGCACTTCATCGCCGTACTTCTCGCCGAACAGCGCCATGGCGCCGAACTCGATCGCCGCGTCGTAACCCATCTGGCGGATTTCGGCCGCTTCGTTGCGGCGCACCTCGGCGTTGACGAGTTGCTCGATCTCGCGCAATTCGTCGGCGCTCATCGGCTTGAAGTGCGAGAAGTCGAAACGCAGGCGCTCGGGAGCCACCAGCGAACCCTTCTGCGTGACGTGCCCGCCCAGCACCTTGCGCAACGCGGCGTGCAGCAGATGCGTGGCGGAATGATTGAGCACGATGGACTGGCGGCGCGTGCCGTCGACATTGGCGTCGATCACGTCGCCCACGCGCAGGGCCTGCTTGCCACTCCAGCGACCCGCATGGCCGAAGAACACGCCGCCCATCTTGAGCGTATCGCCCACGGCGAACGTGCCCGACGCGTTCATCAGCGAACCGGTATCGCCGACCTGTCCACCGGATTCGGCGTAGAACGGCGTGCGGTCGAGGATGACCAGGCCTTCTTCGCCCTCTTCCAGCGCGTCGAACTGCTTGCCGCCGCGCACGATGCCGACGACCTTGCTGCCCTGGCTGGTCAGCGCTTCGTAGCCCAGGAATGAAGTCGGCTGCAGCTGGCTCGCCAGTTCCGCCGGCATCTGGCCCTTGGCCTCGAACTTTCCGCCTTCGCGACTGCGCTCCTGCTGTTCCTTCATGGCCTGCTCGAAGCCATCCATGTCCACCGTCATGCCGCGCTCGCGCGCGATGTCGGCGGTGAGATCGACCGGAAAACCATAGGTGTCGTACAGACGGAACGCATCAGCACCGGGAATCGTGCCATTGGCCTTGGCGGAGACGGCATCGAACAGGCGCATGCCGTTTTCCAGCGTTTCGCCGAAACGGCGCTCTTCGGTGCGCAGCGCTTCCTCGACAAAGCTCTGCTTCTGCGCCAGCTCAGGATAGGCCGCGCCCATTTCTTCGACGAGCGGCTGCATCATCTTCCAGAAGAAATCGCCGCGCACGCCTAGCATCCAGCCGTGGCGCAGTGCTCGACGGATGATGCGGCGAAGCACGTAGCCGCGACCTTCGTTGGACGGCAGCACGCCATCGACGATGAGGAACGAGCAGGCGCGAATGTGATCGGCGATCACGCGCAGCGATTTGTTGGCGAGATCCTGGGTGTTCGTGAGTTCCGAGGCGACCTTGATCAGGTGCTGGAACAGGTCGATCTCGTAGTTGGAATGCACGTGCTGCAGCACGGCGGCCAGGCGCTCAAGGCCCATGCCCGTGTCCACGCACGGTGCCGGTAGCGGCGACAGCGTGCCGTCGGGCGCACGGTCGAACTGCATGAACACCAGGTTCCAGATCTCGATGTAGCGGTCGCCGTCCTCGTCGGGCGAACCCGGCGGGCCACCTGCGATCTCGGGGCCGTGATCGAAGAAGATTTCGGTGCACGGGCCGCACGGACCGGTGTCGGCCATCTGCCAGAAATTGTCGGAAGCAAACGGCGCGCCCTTGTTGTCACCGATGCGCACGATGCGCTCGGCCGGCACGCCCACTTCCTTGTTCCAGAGGTCGAAGGCTTCGTCATCGGTGTGATAGACGGTGACCCACAGCTTGTCCTTGGGCAGCTTGAGGACGTCGGTCAGCAGCTCCCACGCATAGGCAATGGCATCGCGCTTGAAATAATCGCCGAACGACCAGTTGCCGAGCATCTCGAAGAAGGTGTGGTGGCGGGCGGTGTAGCCCACCGAATCCAGGTCGTTGTGCTTGCCACCGGCACGCAGGCAGCGCTGCACGTCGGCGGCGCGCACGTAAGGCAGCTTCTCGCTGCCCAGGAACACGTTCTTGAACTGCACCATGCCCGAGTTGGTGAACAGCAGCGTGGGATCGCTGGCCGGCACCAGGGAACTGGACGGCACGATGGTGTGCCCTTTCGAACGGAAATAGTCGAGGAAGGTCGAGCGGATTTCGGCAGTTTTCATGCGGCTGGGGAGGACCTGGCGGAGAGGTCACGCCCGGGAAACGGCGCCGAAGCGGCGCTTACCCACCCCAGGGTTCGGGGAGGTCAGGCTTCATCGTCGGCTGCGTCGTCCACGTCGGCGTGGGTAACACTCCGTACTGTGGCGGCGGGAAAGCCCCGACGCAAGAGAAATTGCGCCCGACGAGCCATTTCAGCGGCATCTGGGGCCGATTTGCCGCCATATCGACGCCGAAGCTGCGCGGCGGCCAGCGCGTTCCAGTCCACCTCGGCGGCGTCCAGTACGGCCCGGATGCGGGCATCGGCCAGTCCGTGACTCTTCAGCTCGGCCCGCAATCGCATGGGGCCGTAGCCCTGGGCAATGCGGCTGCGCACCAGCACTTCGGCAAAGCGGTCGTCATCCTGGTAGTGCTGCTGGCCCAGCCGATCGAGCGCATCGCTGGCCTCGCCGCCCTCGTACCCTTTCTGGCGCAGCTTGAGCTTCAGCTCGCGCCGGGAGTGCTCGCGGCGTGCGAGCAGGCCCAGCGCCTTGCTATAGGCGCTGGGCTTGTCAGGCTTGTCGCTTCCGCGGCGAGGCATCGGGCGACCTGTGGCCGGAAGATCAGGCCTCTTCGACCTCGACCGCCGGCAGCGGCGAGTTGCCGCTGCTTACCAGCAGCTTGGCACGCAGGTTGGCGTCGATCTCGTTGGCGATGGCCGGGTTGTCGCGCAGGAACTGGCGGACGTTTTCCTTGCCCTGGCCGATGCGGTCGCCCTTGTAGCTGTACCAGGCGCCCGACTTGTCGATCAGGTTCTGCGCCACGCCCAGCTCGATGATCTCGCCTTCGCGCGAGGTGCCTTCGCCGTAGAGGATCTCGAACTCGGCCTGGCGGAACGGCGGGGCCACCTTGTTCTTGACCACCTTGACGCGGGTCTCCGAACCGATGACTTCCTCGCCCTTCTTCACCGCGCCGATGCGGCGGATATCCAGGCGCACCGAGGCGTAGAACTTCAGCGCGTTGCCACCGGTGGTGGTTTCCGGGCTGCCGAACATCACGCCGATCTTCATGCGGATCTGGTTGATGAAGACCACCAGGCAGTTGGACTTCTTGATGTTTGCGGTGAGCTTGCGCAGCGCCTGACTCATCAGGCGGGCGTGCAGGCCGACGTGGGAGTCGCCCATTTCACCCTCGATTTCGGCCTTGGGCGTGAGCGCGGCGACCGAGTCGACCACCACCACGTCCACCGCGCCCGAGCGCACCAGCATGTCGGCGATTTCCAGCGCCTGCTCACCGGTGTCCGGCTGCGAGACCAGCAGGTCATCCACGTTGACGCCCAGCTTGGCGGCGTAGGTCGGGTCCAGCGCGTGTTCGGCGTCGACGAAGGCCGCGGTGCCGCCGTTCTTCTGGCAGTTGGCGATGACCTGCAGGGTCAGCGTGGTCTTGCCGGACGATTCCGGACCATAGATTTCCACCACGCGGCCACGCGGCAGACCGCCCACGCCCAGCGCAATGTCCAGGCCCAGCGAGCCGGTGGAAACGGTTTCGATGGCGTCGTCGGTACGATCGCCCAGGCGCATGACGGCACCCTTGCCAAACTGCTTTTCGATCTGGCCGAGGGCCGAGGTGAGCGCCTTGCGCTTGTTGTCATCCATCGTCTTGAATCCTGGGTGGCAGTGAATGGAGGCATGATGCCCGCGTCTGGTCTCACGGGCTGCGATCTGTGATCTGAGATGGACGAGTATCCCACACCGGTCAAGCCGGTCAGGAAAGGCTTGGGGAATCAGTCCGTCAGGGCCTTGATGACGCCGCTGAGGGCCGCCGCCACAGTCTGCCGACGCACTGCCTCTCGATCACCGTCGAAATGGAACAGACGCGCATGGGCGTAGCCGCCGCGGCGTTTCCAGCCCAGCCAGACAGTGCCGACCGGTTTCTCCGGCGTGCCGCCGCTCGGCCCTGCAATGCCGGTTACTGCTACCGCCATGCCCGCGCCGAAACGTGCAAGCGCACCCGAGACCATTTCCAGCACGGTTTCCTCGCTGACCGCGCCAGTACGCTCCAGCGTGCGCGGGTTGACGCCAAGCAGGGCCTCTTTCGCCTCGTAGCTATAGGTCACCACGCCGGCATCGAACCACGCGGAACTGCCAGGCAGGTCGGTAAGCGTCTTGGCGATCCAGCCACCCGTGCACGATTCGGCGGTAACCAGCATCAGGCGCTGCTGCAGCGCGGCGGCGGCGATCTGTTCGGCCAGCTCCTTCAGTTCGGCATCGGTGGGAACGGACAAGGTCATGGTGTTTCCTGGGGACGGCACAAGGTCGTCCTTCTACATGTCCGGCGCTGTCCCGCCAAGGGGCGGCACGTTGTCGGACACGCTAAACGGAACCGGTCGCAAGCTTCGTCAACCCCAGATCGTCGTCGCAAAACTCAGGAAGTTGAGGCCAAGGATCTTCTCGATTCGTCCGGATGAATATCCCTTCTGCGCCAGCAGTTGCGCCAGCTTGTGGAATTGCTGCGGGCCACGCAGATCAACCACGAACGGATACGTGTCGGGGCGCTCGCCGGCGGCGCTGATGCCGGCCGCCTTGCGCTCGGCGATCTCCTTGGCCAACGCGGCCTGGTAGGCGTTGAGATCGTCGATCTGGCTTACCGAACCATCCGTGCCGATGCCGACATGATCCTCGCCGCAGACATTCACCGCGTGATCGATGTGCGCAACGACATCCTCGGCCCTGGCGTGGCCGGACGCGTTGAGAAACGGCATGAAATAGATGCCGACGAAGCCACCCCGCTCCGCCACCAGCCGCAGCTCGGCGTCGGTCTTGTTGCGCGGCAGATCGGTCACCGCCCGACAACCGGTGTGGTTGATCGAGATGGGCGCCTTGGAAGCACGTGCAGCATCCAGGCAAGTCTGCTCGCCGCTATGCGAAAGATCGACCATGACGCGGCGCTCGTTGAGTCGCGCCACCACCTCGCGGCCGAACGGCGTGAGCCCGCGGTTCTCGGGCGCCATCGAGCCATCGCCCAGCTGATTGGCCGGGTTGTAGGTGAGCTGGAAAACGCGCACGCCCAGGTTCGCGAAGATGTCCACCCGCTTGGCGTCGTTGCCCATCATGGCGCCGTTCTGGAAACCGTAGATCAGCCCGATCTTCTTCTCGGCCCTGGCGCGGCGGATGTCGCCGGCGGTCAGCACCTTCATCACGTCTTTTTCGTGTGCGCGCACGAGGGCATCGGTGGCGGCAATGTCGCGCACGCTGGCTTCAAACGGATCCTCCGGCCCGGACACATAACCCAGCGTGATGTTCACCGCCGTCAGGCCCGAGGCATGGCCTTCGGACAGCACGCGTGGCGAGAGCTCCGGCACGAGTCCGTCGGCGCCGCGATTGGGATCGTCAAGCCCGCCCAGCGCGTTGATGATGATGCCGCCGTCGGCCGCGCCGGCGCGCTGCACCGATGCACCACGCGCCTCCCACGGCAACATCGACGCTGCTGCCGCCCAGGTTGCTCCCGTCAGGAACGTCCGTCGATCAATCGTCGTCATCGCCCATCTCGTCCTTTGTCACTGGCCGATAGTCGGCGCGCGGATAGGCATGCCCGCGCTTCACCGCCATGCGAATGCTGCGCAGGTTGCCCAGATCCTTGAGCGGATCAGCCGAAAGCACGGCGAAGTTCGCCAGCTTGCCCGCGGCGATGGAGCCCATGTCCTGCGCCTGCCCGGCTGCCTCGGCGCCGATCAGCGTGGCCGAGCGGATCACCTGCAGCGGTGGCATGCCCACGTCATGCGCCAGGAAGAACATCTCGTCGTAGACAGACGGCCAGGCGCTCTTGACGCCGCCGTCGTCGTCAGTGCCCGTGGAAATCGGCACGCCAGCCTGCCACGCCTGGCGCACCAACCGGATGGTGGTCGGGCCTGTGCAACGCAGCGGCTTGCGATCGGGATGCGTCTTGCGCTCGGCGTCGTAGCGGACGAACAGGCTGCCGGTCGCATCGAGGATCGTGCCGTGTTTGAGCATGTCGCGGTAGAGACCGGCGATAACGGGATCATCACCGTTCTTTGCCAGCAGTTCATCGTGAAACGGCGTGTGGTCCTCGTAGGACTTCAGCATCACCGGTTCCAGCTGATAGGCGAGATAACAGGCATGACTGACCACATCGACGCCTGCCGCGATGACATCGGCCGGACGCGTCGGGAACACCGCGCTGTGCGCCCACACCATGATGTGCTGCCGATGCGCTTCGCTGGTGATCGCCGCCACCAACTCCGGCGGCAGATCCGCATACACCTTGATCGCCGTGGCCAAGGTGCCACGCGCCAGCGTCACCGCCTCGCGCAGGTCGGTGTCCTTGTCGATGGCCTGCATCCACGGGCTTTTGCCCGGCGTCACGCCGTAACTCGCTGCCGCGACGCGCGGATCGGCGAAGAACTCCGGGCCGGCCATCACCGCGGCGTAATAGATATCAGGCGAGGGAATCTCGCCCGCCCGCGCCTCGCGCGTCAGTTCGCCGATCGAGCGCAGGTCGTCCGCCATGTCGCGCACGGCCGTGACACCCGCATAGAGATTGCGTCGCAGGATGGCCTGCGCGCGCTTCGCATCCGGCGGCGTGGCCAGATGGACATGGCTGTCGATCAATCCCGGGATCACGTAGCTCCCATGCAGATCCACCGTGCGGACGCCCGCTTCCCTGGCAGCAGCCAGCGAACCGTGCTGCCCTACCGCCACGATCCGCTCCCCGCGCACCAGGATGTCCTGGTTGGGGTGTGGCAGCGCACCTGTTCCGTCGATCACCGTGGCGCCGGCGTAAAGCGTCACGGCTTCGGCAGCGGATTGCTTGGATGGCTCGCCCCCTTCGGAGAAGGCAGCGGGAACAGACAGCGCCAGAACCAGCGCTGCCGTCAGACGGCGGGCGGATCGAAGAGGACTATGCATGGCGAACGATCCTACCCAGCCGCTTCTCGTCCCCACAAGGGCAGCGATATCGGAGCAATTGGGTTATCTTGGCGGGCCTCTTCGAACGGCGCGCAGCGCCTTCCCGCCACGGCGCACGCCACCGTCAGGCCAGGTAAAACAGCACGTTATGGTTGCCCAGGATTTCGATACCCACACCCCCGTGATGCGCCAGTATCTGGGCGCCAAGGCCGAGCACCCCGAGGTGCTGCTGTTCTTTCGGATGGGTGACTTCTACGAACTGTTCTATGACGACGCGCGCAAGGCCGCGCGGCTGCTGGACATCACGCTGACCCAGCGCGGCCAGTCGGCGGGCCAGCCGATTCCGATGGCGGGCGTGCCTTATCACGCGATGGAAAACTACCTGGCGCGCCTCGTGCGCCTGGGCGAGTCCGTGGCGATCTGCGAGCAGATCGGCGATCCGGCGCTGTCCAAGGGGCCGGTGGAGCGCAAGGTGGTTCGCATTGTCACGCCAGGTACGGTGACCGATGCCGCCCTGCTGGAGGAGCGCCGCGACAACCTGTTGATGGCCATCAGCGCCGGTGCGCATGGCGCCTACGGCCTGGCCTGGGTCGATCTCGCCAGTGGCCGTTTCCTGCTGAGTGAAGTGTCGAGTGCCGAGGCGCTTTCCTCGGAACTGGCACGCCTGCAACCAGCCGAGACGCTGGTGGGCGAGGACGTGGCCTGGCCGAAGTTCGTAAGCTCGCTGCCCGGCCTGCGCAAGCGTCCGCCGTGGCATTTCGACGGCGACGCGGCACGTCGCGAACTCAACCGCTTCTTCGGCACGCGCGACCTGGGCGGTTTTGGCGTGGATCGCATGCCGCTGGCAATCGCTGCCGCCGGCTGCCTGCTCGGCTACGTGGAAGAGACGCAGAAGAGCGCGCTGCCCCACCTATCGGGCATGGCAGTGGAAAGCGCGGGCGAAACCATCGCACTGGATGCCGCCACGCGACGCAATCTCGAACTGGACACACATCCGAGCGGACGCACCGAACACACCCTGCTCGGCGTGCTGGATGAATCGGTGACGCCGATGGGCGCACGTCTGCTGCGTCGCTGGCTCAATCGACCGCTGCGTTCGCGTGATCTGCTGCGCAGTCGCCACCAGGCCATCGGCACGCTGATCGACAACCGTCAATACGAAGCGCTGCGCGAACAGCTGCGCGGCATCGGCGACCTGGAACGCATCCTCGCGCGCGTGGCGTTGCGTTCGGCGCGTCCGCGCGATCTGTCCACCCTGCGCGATGGCCTGGCCGCCGCGCCGAATTTTGCGCGCGCGCTCTTCCCTGAGCGTGAAGATCAACAAGCGGCCACCCATGACCGCACTCTTCAGACACAGCTCAACCCGCTGCTCACGGCATTGGTGGAACGCATCGGCGATCACGCCGGTACCGCTGCCCTGCTCGCCCGAGCGGTGGTGCCGCAGCCACCGGTGCTGCAGCGCGATGGTGGCGTGATTGCGGACGGCTATGACGCCGAGCTCGACGAGTTGCGTCGCCTCTCCACGCACGCCGACCAGTACCTTGTCGAGCTTGAGGAGCGCGAGAAAGCCGCCAGCGGCATCGCCACGCTCAAGGTTGGCTACAACCGCGTGCATGGCTACTACATCGAGATCACCAAGGGTCAGGCCGACAAGGCGCCCACGCACTACACGCGCCGCCAGACCACCAAGAACGCCGAGCGCTACATCACCGAAGAACTGAAAACCTTCGAGGACAAGGTGCTCTCGGCGAAGGAACGCTCGCTGATGCGCGAGCGCGCACTGTACGAGGCCTTGCTCGACACGCTGATCGCCGAACTCGAACCGCTGAAGAGCGCCGCCTCCGCGATGGCCGAACTGGACGTGCTCGCCACGCTGGCCGAACGCGCCTCGACGCTCGACTGGAGCGCGCCGGAACTCACCGATGCGCCCGGCATCGCGATCGAGCGCGGCCGTCACCCGGTGGTGGAAAAAGTGCGCGACGAGCCGTTCGAGCCGAACGATCTCGCGCTGGACGACAACCGCCGCATGCTGGTTATCACCGGTCCGAACATGGGCGGTAAGTCGACCTACATGCGACAGAACGCGCTGATCGTGCTGCTCGCGCATATCGGCAGCTACGTGCCGGCCTCGCGCGCGGTGATCGGTCCGATCGACCGCATTTTCACTCGCATCGGCGCGGGCGACGATCTTTCGCGCGGCCAATCCACCTTCATGGTGGAGATGAGCGAGACGGCCAACATCCTGCACAACGCCACCGAACACAGCCTGGTGCTGATGGATGAAGTCGGTCGCGGCACCAGCACCTACGACGGCCTGGCACTGGCGCGCGCCGCCGCCGTGCATCTTGCTGCCAGCAGTCGTTCGTACACGCTATTCGCCACGCACTACTTCGAGCTGACCGAGCTGGCCAACGAATATCCTTCCATCGCCAACGTGCATCTGGACGCCGTCGAGTACGGCGAGCAGTTGGTGTTCATGCATGCAGTGAAGGAAGGCCCCGCCAACCGCAGCTTCGGGCTGCAGGTGGCCGCGCTGGCCGGCCTGCCTAAGTCGGTGATCGCGGATGCGCGACGCACGCTTGCCGAGCTCGAACGCGGCATGTACCAGCACGCGTCGGCGGCTACGGGCAAGGCGCCTGCGCAGGAGTCGCCGCAACTCGGCCTGTTCGCCAGCGCGCCCTCCGCAGTGGAGCGCGCGCTGGAAAACATCGATCCGGACGCCATGAGTCCGCGCGATGCGCTGGAAGCGCTCTATCGACTCAAGGCGCTCGGCTGATCACGGCCTTCGCGTTCTCGGCAAGGTCAAGAATGTTTCATCTGCCGGGAGCCGTTTGCGCATTGCGCGAGACAGACCACGTTTTTATCGTGGCCGGACCCTAGCGAAGCTTAGTGCGGAAACTCCGACTTTCGCGCGTTGGCGATGGCATCGAGCACCGGCCGCGGCAGATGCTCCACGTCCAGCATGACCTTGCCCGAATGCACGGCGCGTACACCTTTCGCGGGTATCACGAAGTCGCCGGCGTTTTCGACATAGACCACGATGGCGTTTTCTTCCGGCAGCAAGCGGCGCACGGAACCGATGCCGTCCTCGCCATCGGCCACGAACACCAGCGAACCTTCTTCGATCGACTCGTCCACGGAATGCCTCCACGCACCGATGCTGAAGAGCAATCGTCGGTGTGTTCCCGTCTGGCCGATGTGAAGCAAGGCTCCATGGCTTGTTCATGGCCTGCTTCGATGAGATGCAAAAAAAGGCGGCCATCATGGATGGCCGCCCTCGTCATCGCCCAGCGTCGGTCAGGCGGCGAGTTCGGGCACGCTGCCTTCCACCGAGCCTTCCATGCTGGCATTGGCGAGCATGGCCGGTATGTTTTCGACAGGCACCGACACCGGCAGGCTGATCACCTTGGCCGCTTCGCGTGGCGCCAGGCGTCCCTGGCGAACGAGGCGGTCGATGCTGGTGGCCACTTCAGCCTGGCCGAACGGCTTGCTGATGAAATCGTCGGCACCAAAGCGTTGCACGTAGAACTGCTCGGTCGCCTGCGGGTTGCCGCTGATCATCACGATGGGAATGTGTTGCGTCGCCGGATCGTGCCGCAGCGAACGCAGCACCGAAAAGCCGTTCATGCCCGGCAGGACGATGTCCAGGAAGATCAGCGACGGCGGCTCGGCCTTCGCCATCTCCAGGGCACTCTCGCCATCATGCGCTCGGTCCACCAGGTAGCCGTCAACCTCCAGCATGCGCCCCAGCACCGCACGGATCGTGGCCGAATCGTCCACTACCAGAACCCGGGCGCCCTGGGTCGCCTTGCGCATCACCTCGGGTGGCTGTTCGAGAGTCGTACCGCCAAACCAACGCTTGAGAAATGCCAAGCCTGCCATTGTCGACCTCCTGCATCACTTCATCGGTAGGCCGCCGCTGTGCGGCCTCTTCCCCGTTGGTGATGCTCCCGCAGATTTACGGCGCTTTCTGCGATGTGCGACTCACATGGAACCCTTAAGCCGTCGCAATTCCCGACGTGCCTGCTTGTCGGGACGCCCTGGCGGGGCCATGGCGCCGACGAGCTTGCGCTGGGCCTTCGCCTCTTCGCGTGCCTTCTGGCTGGCCTCGCTCTCGCGGTAGAGCGCCTGGGCAACGCTGGCCGGCCCACGCTTTTCGGACAGCGCCAGCACCTCTACCTCCATGCGTTCCTCGCCTCGGGTAAGGCGGAACACGTCCCCCACTTCCACGGCTTTCGCCGGCTTGCAGCTGCCGTCGTTGAGGTCGACCTTGCCGCCGTCGATGGCCTGCTTAGCCAGGCTGCGGGTCTTGAAGAAGCGCGCAGCCCATAGCCAGACATCGGCGCGCACGGTGGGCGAGTTGGGAGCGGAAACGAGGGACATGGGGCTATTGTCGCTCATCCTGTCCTTTGCGCAGCGCCACGCCTGACGCTGCAGGAGCGTACTCTGTGCGCGAAAAGCCCATCCCACAAAGGGACGTTGCGGAGCGGCGGCACGGTGATTCTGCGGTCGCGCACAGGGTGCGCTCCTACAAGGTAAGCGGGGTGCCCTGGTGGAACACCATCTGCCACTTGCCCTGGCGAAGCCGCCACAGGGAGCTGCGCAGCGAATCGGCGGCGGGGCGGGCGGCCGTGGCGCCGCGGTGCGCGCGATAGGTCAACAACGCCACGCCATCAGCCAGGCAAGTCAGGCGAAAGTCCATCGCTTCACTCGGCGAGAACCCCTCGTCTTTCAGCGCTTCGATCACCGCCTCCCGCGTCCACACCGTGCCCGATACGCCAAATTCGAAGAAGTCTTCGGCGATCAGTGTGCGCAAGGCATCCGCATCGGCGCGTACGTCTTGCCTGTGCAGCTGCGTTTCGAGATCGATCAGATGCGCTTCAAGATCCATGGCATGTCATCCGCCCAGCCAGAGGTTTCCCAACGGAATGGTGATCAGCGACAGCACGATGCCCGCCCCCAGGATCGTGTTGGCCAGCGTGGGTTCGAGCTTGTGCTCGTCGGCCAGGATGGCCGCGGAAATCATCGGTGCCATCGCCGCCTGCAACACGCCGACGGTAAGCGTCAGTCCACCCACGCCGGCAGCCACGCCCAATCCGAGGGCCGCCAGCGGGGCCAGCGCCAGCTTCCAGCCGAGGCCGAGCAGGAGCGCGGGAAGCTGCCGTTCGCCAAGGTGAAACTTGAACTGCAGGCCCACCGAGAACAAGGCCAGCGGCGTCAGCGTGGCACCGATGGGTGCGAACACGCTGTCGAACACGGGCGGCCATCCGCCCAAAGCACCTGCGATGCCACCCACGACGAGCGCGAGGAAAGCGGGAAAGGTCAGGATACGACGGGCGATCATCGCCGGCTGCGGCGAATTGCCCGAATACCATGCGGCCACCGCGACACCCGCGGAAGCCAGCAACGGAAAACAACCCAGCTGGTCTGCGACGACGGCCAGCGTCAGCCCTTCGCTCCCATGCAGCGCCTGCATCATGGGATAACCCATGAACGAGGTATTGCCCAATCCGCAGACCAGCGTAAGCGCGCCCACGCGCGCACGTGACCAGCCCAGCCAGCGCCCCAGCAACGCAAACAGCAGCCACGCGCCGAAGAACGTCACCCACATCGCCGCCACGGGAAACCACAGCTGCGCATCCACCTTCACCTTGGGCACCAACTCAAGCACCAACGCCGGCAGCGCGATGCGGATGACCCACCAGTTGATGCCGTGGACAATGCCAATGGGCGGCTTGGCGTAACGCGCCACGAGCGCGCCGAGCAATAGACAGGTGAAGAGCAGCAACAGCGCGCTCATGGGAAGACCTTTCGGGAACAAGCACCAGTATAGCGAGCGCGCTCCTACCCACCTGGCGAAAGCGCCCCATCCATCGTCATTCCGGCGCAGGCCGGAATCCAGCGTCGATGATGCCCGGTGGTCGCCGCTTGATTCGCGTGGCTACGCTGCCATCGAATGCGCCGCGAAAACCGGCCGCTCACGTCACTGGATTCCGGCCTGCGCCGGAATGACCGAAAAGGGCCTGTGAGGTATTACCGGATCAACCGCCCGCGATCAGGCGATTGAGCCGCTGCACGAACCCCGCCGGATCGGGCAACTGCGCACCCGCAGCGATCTCCGCCTGGTCCAGCAGGAGATTGGCGAGGTCGGCCGCCTTGGCCGGATCACCCTCACTCTCCACGCGCTTGAGCAACGGATGCTGCGGATTGATCTCCAGCGTCGGCTTGCTCTCGGGCATGTCGTGGCCCGCTTCGCGCAGCAGGCGCGCCAGGTGGGGGGCCATCTCGAAATCGGACAGCGCCAGGCACGACGGCGAATCGGTGAGGCGCGCGGACACGCGTACCTCGTTGACCCGGTCACCGAGCAGTTCCTTGAGTCTGTTGAGCACGGGCTCGGCAGCCTTGCTGGCTTCTTCCTGCTGCTTCTTGCCCGCCTCGTCCAACGGCAGTTCGCCCTTGGCGACGTTGCGGAGCTTCTTGCCGGAGTATTCGTTGAGGCTTCCCAGCATCCACTCGTCGACGCGATCGGACATCAGCAGCACTTCGATGCCCTTGGCCTTGAACGCCTCAAGTTGCGGGCTGCCCAGCGCGGCCGTGTAGCTGTCCGCGGTGATGTACCAGAGGGTGTCCTGGCCCACGTCCATGCGGCCGATGTAATCGTCCAGCGATACCGTCTGGCCGGCGCCCTCACCCTTGGTGGACGCGAAGCGCAGCAGTTTGGCGATACGCTCGCGGTTGGCGCTGTCTTCGGCGATGCCTTCCTTCAGGGTATTGCCGAACGACTTGTAGAAGGTGGCGAACTTCTCCGGTTCGTCGCGCGACAACTTCTCGATGAGGTCGAGCACGCGCTTCACGCAGGCAGCGCGGATACGCTCCAGCTGGCGATTGTGCTGCAGGATCTCGCGGCTCACGTTGAGCGGGAGGTCATCCGCATCGACCACGCCGCGCACGAAGCGCAGGTAGTTGGGCAGCAGTTCCTCCGCGGCGTCCATGATGAAGACGCGCTTGATGTAGAGCTTGAGACCCTTGCGCTCGTCACGGCCACCCATCATCAGGTCAAACGGCGGCTGTTCCGGGAGGTACAGCAGCGTGGTGAAGCTCTGGCTGCCTTCCACGCGGTTGTGCGTCCACGCCAACGCATCGTTGAAGTCGTGACCCAGCGACTTGTAGAAGCTCTGGTAGTCCTCGTCGGAAATCTCGTTGCGCGGCTTGGCCCACAGCGCCGAGGCGTCGTTGACGGTCTCCCACTCGGCCGTGGGCTTGCCGTCCTCTTCCTTGGGCATGCGGATCGGGAACGCCACATGGTCGGAATACTTGCGGATCAGCGAGCGCAGCTCCCAACCCTTGAGGAATTCATCCTCATCCGCCTTCAGGTGCAGGATCACGGCCGTGCCACGCTCGGGAATGTCGACCTGCGAAAGGCTGTACTCGCCCTTGCCGTCGCTCTCCCACTTCACGCCTTCGGTCGCCGGCTGGTCGGCGCGGCGGCTCAACACGGTGACGCGATCAGCCACCACGAAAGCCGAGTAGAAGCCCACGCCGAACTGGCCGATCAGGCGCGCGTCGGTCTTCTGCTCGGCGCTCATCGCTTCCAGGAAACGACGCGTGCCGGAGCTGGCGATGGTGCCGATGTTGGCGACTACCTCGTCACGGCTCATGCCGATGCCGCTGTCGCGAATGGTGATGGTCCGCGCCTCGGCGTTCCAGCTCACCTCGATCTGCAACTCGCCATCGCCGGCCAACAGGTCCGGGTTCGCAAGCGAATCGAACCGCAGCTTGTCGCAGGCGTCGGAGGCATTGGAGATCAGTTCGCGCAGGAAGATCTCCTTGTGCGAGTAGAGCGAATGCGTCACCAGGTGCAGGACCTGGGCGACTTCAGCTTCGAATTTGCGGGTTTCGGGTGCGGTGGTCGTCATACGGAGGGGCTCGTTCGAAAGTCAGGCTAAGAGGAGATACACAAGCGAAGGGGCCGACGAATCGGCCCCTCAGGCTAGCCGCCCCCAGCGGGACGGCAGGTGAAGTCAGGTGCTGGTCGAGTTCTGCAGCGCGGCGATGCGCTCTTCCAGCGGCGGGTGGCTCATGAAAAGGCGCTTGAGTCCCGTCGCCAGATGACCGGAGATGCCGAACGCAGCGATGGTCTGCGGCAAGGTGCTCTCACCATGCTGCACCTGCAGGCGCTGCAGGGCCGAGACCATCGCGCCACGGCCGGCAAGCTTGGCGCCGGCTGCATCGGCACGGAACTCGCGCCAACGGGAGAAGGCCATCACGATCATCGACGCGAACAGGCCGAACACCAGCTGCAGCACCATCACCACCACGAAGTAGCCGATGCCACCACCGTCGCGGTCGCGGCCGCCCGAAAGCCAGCTGTCGACCAGACGGCCGACCACGCGGGCCGCCACGATCACCAGCGTGTTCACCACGCCCTGGATCAGCGCCAACGTCACCATGTCGCCATTGGCGACGTGGCCTATCTCGTGGCCCAGTACGGCCGATACCTGCTCGCGATCCATCTGCTGCAGCAGGCCCGTGCTCACCGCCACCAGCGAGCTGTTCCTGGTCATGCCGGTGGCGAAGGCGTTCATCTCCGGCGCGTCGTAGATGGCCACCTCCGGCATGCCGATGCCGGCGTTCTGCGCATGATGGCGCACGGTATCGACCAGCCAGCGCTCGGCCTCGTTCTGCGGCTGTTCGATCACACGGGCGCCGGTGCCCATCTTGGCGGTCCACTTGGACATGGCCAGCGAAATGAAGGCGCCGCCCATGCCGAACACGGCGGCATAGATCAGCAAGCCTCCCATGCCGCCATAACCACGGGCGGCGGCCCACTGATCGACGCCAAACAGGTGGCAGACGATGCTCAGCAGGAACAGGACGGCGATATTGGTAAGGAGGAACAGTGCGATGCGACGCATGGCTGTCTCTTTGGCAGTCATGAAGGAACACAGACGGCTCTCGCCGTCACCCAAGGATCGTGGCGAAATCCTGCGGTTTCAAGGCCACCCCCGAGGCGACGCTTCCGATACGCCGCCGTTCCCCGTCGGGCTGCACGCCCGGACCGGATGGCGACACACAGGATGCACCGTACAATCGGCGGATGACCTATCGCGGACGTTTCGCTCCTTCTCCGACCGGCCATTTGCATTTCGGTTCACTGGTTGCCGCCGTGGGCAGCTGGATGTGCGCGCGCCATGCGGGCGGCCAATGGCTGGTGCGGGTGGAGGACATCGATCCTCCCCGTGAAATGCCCGGCTCGGCTGAAAGCATCCTCGCTGCGCTGCCGGCGTTCGGACTGGTCGCGGACGGTCCGGCACTGTTCCAGTCAACGCGCCTGGCGGCCTACGACGCTGCCTTCGAACGACTGAAGGCCGCGGACCTGGTCTTCCCCTGCTGGTGCAGTCGCAATGACCTGGCGGGCGGCCTGCACCTGGACGGGCAATGCCTTGCGTCGGCGAATCCCCACCGTCCGCCGGCATGGCGCCTGCGCGTGCCCGACGTGGACATCGGCTTCGACGATGCCCTGCAGGGCCCGCAATCACAGAACCTGCGCGACACCGCAGGCGATTTCGTGATCCGCCGGGTGGAGGGCTTTTACGCCTACCAGCTGGCCTGCGTGGTGGACGATGGCTTCCAGGGCATCACCCATGTGGTGCGCGGCAACGATCTGCTCGACTCCACGCCACGCCAGCTCTATCTACAGCAATGCCTGGGCCTGCCGGCGCCTGCCTACCTGCATCTGCCGCTGGCGCTGGATGGCGATGGGCAGAAGCTTTCCAAATCCGGGCAGGCCCATCCGGTGGACCCGACCGACCCCATGCCAGCGCTGCGGCGCGCCCTTGCCTTCCTCGACCTGCGGGTCGGCCCTGGCGCACAGAATCCTTCATCACTTCTCGCTCACGCCCTCGAGCAGTTCGATCCTGAACATTTTCCGCATTGCAGTGACCGCGCGGCCGCATAAGCGGCTATAAAAGCATCCTGGTCCTGACCCGCCGCTCACGGTGGCCGCGGGACGTGCTTTCCGTAGACGTTTTGCCATGTAGAGCGGTTACACATGGCTTCGCCCGGCAGCACGGCCGGGTCGGATGGATATCCGCATCTTTCGGAGAAATGGCATGACGCAGCGCACGGCATTGGTCACTGGCGGCACAGGCGGTATCGGCACCGCGATCATTCGCTATCTCGCCCGCCAGGGGCATCGGGTCGCCACCAACTATCGCGACCAGGCCAAGGCGGAAGCGATGAAGGAAATGATGGCAAAGGAAGGCATCGAAGTGATGCTGGTGCCAGCTGACGTGAAGGATCCCGACTCCTGCGAAGACATGGCGCGCATCATCGAAGGCGCCCTGGGCCCGATCGGGATCCTGGTCAACAACGCCGGCATCACGCGCGATACCACGTTCCACAAGATGACCTATCCGCAGTGGATGGAAGTGGTGAACACCAACCTCAACGCCTGCTTCAACGTGACGCGTCCGGTGATCGAGGGCATGCGTGCGCACAAGTGGGGCCGCATCGTGCAGATCAGCTCGATCAACGGCCAGAAGGGTCAGTACGGCCAGGCCAACTACGCCGCGGCCAAGGCCGGCATGCACGGCTTCACCATTTCGCTCGCGCAGGAAAACGCCAAGTTCGGCATTACGGTGAACACCGTGTCGCCCGGCTATGTGGGCACGGACATGGTGATGGCGGTGCCAGAGGATGTGCGCGAGAAGATCATCGCGCAGATTCCGGTGGGTCGCCTCGGCAAGCCCGAGGAAATCGCCCATGCGGTGGCGTTCCTGACGGGCGAGGAAGCGGCGTGGATCACGGGTGCCAACCTGTCGATCAACGGCGGGCATTACATGGGTTGGTGATGGGGCCAGGAGTGAAGGGCCAGGAGTGAGTGAAGAGGAGTGGGTAGTGAGAGAACAGCCGGGGATTGCGCGGCCCTCTCTCGTTTCTCACTTCTCACTTCTCACTTCTCACTTCTCACTTCTCACTTCTCACTTCTCGTCTTTCAACAATCGCTCCATGACCCGGCCCACCGCCGCGAACGCAAACGCGCCCGTGACATGCGTCGCTGCGCCCAGGCCGCCGCCGCAGGCGAGGTTCAACGCCTCGGTGCCATTGGTCACCGGTGGACGCGTGCCGCACACCGTGCCGTCCGGCTGCGGATACTGGACGTTCTGCAATGAATACACGGCCGACACGCCGAAATAGCGATCGGGGTTCTTGGGGAAGTTGAAATCCTGGCGGAGCTTTTTGCGGATCAGGCTGAACATCGCGTCATGCTCGGTGCGTGAGAGGTCGCGTATGCGGATTTGCGTGGGATCCGTGCGGCCTCCTGCCGAACCGACCGTAACCATCGGCAGCTTGCGGCGGCGGCACCAGGCGATGGCCTCAAGCTTCACCCGAAACGCATCGCAGGCATCAAGCACGACGTCGTAGCCGCGATCGAGCAGCTCGTCCAATGTGGACGTCGTGAGGAATCGTTCGATCGCATCGATCCTGATGGCCGGGTTGATGGCACGCAGGCGCTTCTCGATCACGCCTACCTTGGACTTGCCGTATTCACCGTCGAGCGCGTGCAACTGGCGATTGGTATTGGACACGCAGATCTCGTCCGCATCGATCAGCGTGAGATGCCCCACGCCACTGCGCGCCAGCGCTTCGGCCGCCCACGAGCCAACGCCGCCGATGCCAATCACGCACACGTGCGCCTGGGCCAACCGGTCGATGCTGCCGGTGCCGTAGAGGCGTTCCACGCCGGCGAAACGTTCCCGGGGAAACGTCACTTCTCCCGCAGGCGCGGCGTCAGGGGTATGTCGCGCGGCCACAAGACCGGCCGTGCCATCAGGGTGCGTCACAGGGAGCCTTTCCAACATCTTGAAGTTTGTGCATTTTAGCGGGAGACGAGCCACCGTGCAGGCCGCCGGTTATGCTTGCGATCTTTGTGCCTGCCCACAGGAATTCAACGCATGCGTGCCGCCCTACTGATCGTGCTCGGCCTGTTCATCGGCATCATCGGCACCGTGTTTGCCCTCAACGCACTTCATCAGCACCAGCCATTGTCCCATTCGCTCATGTCGCTGATGGATCATCACGCTGGTGAACTTCGCGCGGCGCTCAAGGCCCAGCGCTGTGATGCCGCCCCGGTGCGCCAGCATCTGACGCGGCTGCTGCAAACCCAGGCCGACATCGGTGACGCCTTTCCGGGCGTCGACCAGCCGTTCCTGGATGAAGCGACGAAGCTGCACGACAAGACCCAGGCCGCTCTGGATGCCGCACCGGCTGACTGCAAGGCGCTTGCCGCGGTGCTCAAGCCAATCGGCGAGACTTGCCAGTCCTGCCACCAGCAATACCGCTGAACGCACACGCCCCTGCAGGAGCGCACCTCGTGCGCGACCGCAGAGCTCATCGTTACCGCGACGCGGCGTCCCGTTGAGGGATAGGCCTTTCGCGCACCGGGTGCGCTCCTACAAAAGGGTGGTCCAGCGGCTTCTCAGAGCCTGATCCTGCCTCGCAGGATCTGCCAGTACATCACCCAGTCGCCCATCAGGCTGTAGAGCGGATGGATGAACGTCGCGGGTCGGTTCTTCTCGAACACGAAATGCCCGATCCACGCGAAGCCATAACCCATGACGGGCGCAAGCCACAGCCACCTTGCGTTGCCTGTCACGAGTGCCACCACGATCACCGCCAGCACCAGCGTGCTGCCGGCGAAGTGCATCCGACGGCAGCGACGATCGCTGTGTTCGTTGAGGTAGAACGGATAGAAGTCGCGAAAGCTGGCAAAACCGGACATGCGCTCATCCTCGGCGTGAGGACTGCAGGTTAAACCGCCGCGCACCACGATGCATGCGCGGCCGCAGCATCAGGCCGGCAGCGGAATGTATTCCTCTTCGTCGCCGATCACCTTGCCCATGCGCTGTGCAGCCCAGTCGGCCTTGGCCTGCTCGATGCGCTCGCGGCTGCTGGCCACGAAGTTCCACCAGAGGTGGCGTTCGCCATCCAGCGGCGCGCCGCCGAACAGCATCACGCGGCTGGCGCTGCGCGCACGAAGCGGCGGCGCATCGGCCCCCGCCTGTACCGCGGCCTGCATGGGCGACACGGTGACCCCGCCCCACTCGACCTCGCCATCGACCACGCATACGCCGCGTTCGGTGTGATCCGCCGGCCACGGCAGCTCGGCGCCGGCCTCCAGCGTGACCTCGATGAAGAACATCGGTGCAAACACCTTCACCGGCGATTTGCTGCCGTAACCGGTGCCTGCAATCAACACCAGGCTGGCGCCCGGCAGTTCGACGCGCGGAAGTTCGTCCGTGGTGTGGTGATGGAACTCAGGCTCCACTTCCGCATCCTTCTGAGGCAGCGCCACCCAGACCTGGATGCCGTGAGTGCGCAACCCGCCGCCACGCGCTTCGGGCGGCGTGCGCTCGGAATGCACGATGCCCTTGCCCGAGGTCATCCAGTTGACTTCGCCGGGCCGGATGTCGGCGATGCTGCCCAGACTGTCGCGATGACGAATGACGCCCTCGAACAACCAGGTCACCGTGGCCAGGCCGATGTGCGGATGCGGCCGCACGTCCATGCCCTTGTCCTCGAGGAAGGTCACCGGACCCATGTAGTCGAAGAACACGAACGGCCCCACGTGCCGCGCCTGAAGCACGGGCAAAAGGCGTCGCACATTGAAGCCATCACCCAGGTCGTGGACGCGACCTTCAATCAACATCGGCTGCTGTTCCATGCTGTCTCCTCGTTACCACGCCCGCTGGTATTGCAACGGCGCAGCGATCGGCACGCCAAGTTCCTGTGCCGCGCGACGCGGAAAATACGGATCACGCAGGCTTTCGCGCGCGATGAGCACCACGTCGGCGGCCCCTTCCTCGATGATGCGCGCGGCATGTGTGGATTCGGTGATGAGTCCCACGGCACCGGTCGCGAGGCCGGCGTCATGACGGATGCGCGAGGCAAACGGCACTTGGTAGCCCGGTGCGACGGGAATCTTCGCATGGGGAATCAGACCGCCGCTGGACACATCGACAAGGTCCACGCCCAACAGCTTGACCTCGCGGGCCAGTTGCACACTCTGCTCGACATCCCAGCCGCCGTCAGTCCAGTCTGTGGCCGAAATGCGCAGCCACAACGGCGACTCTTGGGGCCACACCTCACGCACGGCGGCAATCACCTCGCGAATCAGGCGCGTGCGGTTCTCGAAACTTCCGCCGTACTGGTCGGTGCGCTGGTTGCTCAGCGGTGAGAGGAACTGGTGCAGCAGGTAACCATGCGCGGCATGCACTTCCACCAACTGGAATCCGGCGGCCAATGCGCGCACGGCAGCAGCGCGGAAATCGGCAATCACCTTGGCGATGCCTTCCGCATCAAGCGCATCAGGCACATGCCAATGCGCATCGAAGGGCACTGCGGAAGGCGCCACTGTCTGCCATGCGCCCTGCCCGGCCGCAAGCGGATGGCCACCCTGCCATGGCGGCAGCACGCTCGCCTTGCGGCCGGCGTGTGCCAGCTGCACGCCCATAACGGCTCCCTGGCCCTTGATGAAGCGCGTGATCGGTTGCCAGGCGGCCAGTTGCGCGTCGTTCCACAAGCCCACGTCGCCCGGGGAAATGCGGCCCTCCGCTGATATGGCCGTGGCTTCGACGATTACCGCGCCCGCGCCACCCACGGCCCGGCTGCCCAGGTGGACGAGGTGCCAGTCGTCCGGCACGCCGTCCGTGGCCGAGTATTGGCACATCGGCGCGATCACCAGGCGATTGCGCAGGGTGAGGCTGCGCTGCGCAAAGGGGGTAAACAAGTTCATCGTGGCGGGTCCACAGGAAGATCCGCCCGAGATGCCGACGCCGCCTGCCCGCTTCAAGGGGTGATCACGCCATCGATCCCGACGACAACCAGTCGCTCACACGTTGAGCGATCGGCGCAGGCGCTTTCATCCAGCCGAAGTGATCGGCGACTTTGCCATCGAGATCGCCGGAGGTAACGACCTGCACGGTCGCCTTGCTACGCGATAGCTTGCCCAATAGCCACGACAAGGATGCTTGCGGCCCCAGCCAGTCGTCGGCCAGGCGCAACGCGAGCACGGGCAAGGTGAGCTCGGAGAGGCGATGCTCGAAATCGTCCGTCATGCCCAGCGCGGCATAACGTCCCGTGCGTCCGGTGCGCGCCCAGTCGTCGATGAGCTGCCTGGCCTCGTTACCGCCGAAACCGATCTTCCGTCCAGGCAGATGTCCGAACAGGCGTGACAGCCAGGGGGCGAGCACATAGGCGAGCCACAGGAGGCGTCCTTGCGGAAATTGCCGCCAATAAGGCGCTCCGCTTGCCACCATCACGAGGCCTTGCAGGTCACGCGGATGCAGGCTGGCGTACAGCGCCGCCATCTGCGCCCCGAGACTGTGGCCACCGAGCACGATGCGGGCCTGGGGCAGTTGCTGCCGGGCAGCAGCCAGCCCCGCCGGAATATCGTCTTCGAGCAACTCGCGATAACCCCAGTTTTCGTCGCGCCCTGCTCGCCGATCGCTTGAGCCGATGCCGCGCCACTCGTGGATGACCATCGCTACGCCTTGCGAGGCCAACGATTGTGCGAGCGGCAGATACTGCCGCGCAGACACGCCAAGCGCCGGCAACCAATAGATCACGTTGGTCGCGACAGCTTTCTCTGGCAACTGCAGCAGCAGTTCGGTGCGCGCACCGTCCGCTGCGACAACTGGACAGGTTTTGTATGGCGATTCGGGCAACGCAGGCGACAACGGAAGGGACATGGCCATATCGATGGGAAAATTCACCGCAGGCTAGCGAATCCACCCATTGGGAAAAAGCCCACAAAAAAAGGCCGGCGCAAGGCCGGCCTTTTTTCGGGAGGACTGACGAAGCTCAGGCAGGTGCCACTTCATCTGCCTGCAGGCCTTTCTGGCCCTGCACGACTTTGAAGCTCACCTTCTGTCCTTCCTTGAGGCTGCGAAAACCCGACCCGCTGATTGCCCTGAAATGCACAAAGACGTCCGGGCCGCTTTCACGACTGATGAAGCCAAACCCCTTGGCGTCGTTGAACCACTTGACGGTGCCAACTTCACGATCCGACATGACTCACTCCGATCTGCTCGATGCTGAGACAAGTCAGCCTCCCCCTTCGGCCGACGGCTTACTGGGCATGCAGGGATCGGGTGAAGCGATGTGGACTCTGTCGAGTCGCGCACCGGGCACGCACGTGACCGAGCAACCACAGTGAATCCAGCATAACGGATTTCTTTAATACAAGTGAATGATCTTAATCGCCTTCACATTTTAAAGACATTTGTATAGAAAATAAAAAAGCCAGGCATTGATGCCTGGCTTTTTATTTGCGTTATGAATAACGCTTTATTAGGCGACGTTCACTTCGTCAGCCTGCAGGCCCTTTTGGCCCTGCACGACCTTGAAGCTCACCTTCTGGCCTTCCTGCAGGCTCTTGAAGCCGTTGCCCTGGATCGCGCGGAAATGCACGAAAACGTCCGGGCCATTGTCACGGCTGATGAAGCCGAAACCTTTGGCATCGTTGAACCACTTGACGGTACCGATCTGACGATCAGACATATTGATCACTCCTAAGATTGAACAGACTCAGCCCGCGCAACATGCGCAGGCGGCTTACTGGTGTGCAAGGAAACCCTAGGGGTGAGGCGATGAGGCAAGATCGAGATCAGGCGGCATCGGGTCACAAAACTTTGGTGACCCCAGCAAACACAGTCTGCGGATGATAACCCGGCCGGTGGGCGCATGGCGAATCCGGGGCCTTTCCAACCTGAATGAAACCTCTGCCCGACTTTAAGCAAAAGTTTGATTTTCACACCGTCTTCTCGTTTTATCCGGTCTTTAGCTCAGTGAGACCGAGCAATACCAGCGGCCGTTCCAAGGAGAAAGCGTCATGACACCCAGCCGTTACCGCCTAGCCATTCTCGCACTGTTCGCCGGAGGCATTGCCCTCGCGGGCTGCAATGGCCAGTCCAATAATCGCCCCGCTACGAAAGCCGCGAGCACCAGCACGAGCGCTCCCGCGTCGACCGGAACAGGCACGGGAACCACCCGATCGACCACCACCAGCAAGCCAAAATCAGCCGCCACTGCCAAGCCACTGCCTGAGAACACCGGCATCCAGGCCTGCGACGATTACCTGGCCAGCTACGTGGCCTGCCATCGCGCTGCGGCCATCTACCCGCAGGACCAGATCGAGGGCCGCTACGAAACCATGCGGGAAACGCTGCTGCGGGATTCGCAAGATCCGAACGTGCGCCCCGAACTGAGTGCCCGCTGCAACTCGCTGGCGCTGTCGCTTCGTCAAGCGCTCCACGGCAAATCGTGCGCTCCGGTCAACCCTGCACCTACGTCCAGCACGGGCGCGTCCCCATAACCGTCACGCGCTGCGCCAGAGTGCGCGCAAGGCACTAGTCACCCCAGCCGGGCGACTTTTCGCCAGTCGCACCTGCGGCGTGCCGTGCCAGCGAGCCGTGGCCTGGATGGCTTCCGCCACATCCTTCAACAGGCCGGGCGTGGGTTCCACGCCGGCTTCAAGGAAAAACGCCTTGATCTCGAAGACGTCGTCGCTTCGATGCGCCTTGGCATCCAGACGACCTATGAGCCGTCCGCGGTGGAGGATCGGCAATACGTAATAGCCGTAGCGTCGCCTGGGTGCGGGTACATAGCACTCGATGGCGTATTCGAAACCGAATAGCGCCTGCGCACGGGCGCGATCCCACACCACCGGATCGAATGGCGACAACAGCGTGGTATGCGTGCCACGCAGCTTTCCCGCGACGGCTTGCTCCAGCAGCGCGGCATGGTCGACGTGCACGTACGCTGGCGACGTCCAGTCCGCAACGGTTACCTGCCGCAGGCACCCTGATGCCATGAGTGCGGCGAGCTCCGCATCGGTCACCGCGGGCTTGAGGCGATAGTAGTCGGCGATCCAGCGCGCCTGCGTAATGCCCAGTGCTCGCACGCTGTCCAGTATGAACCGCTGTCGCACCGCTTCAGGATCAAGTGAAACCTGTGTGGTGTCCATCGGCGGATCGAGCTTCGCCGTCACACGCTCGGCCAGATCGTAGACGCGCTGGAAACGCTCGCGTCGGGTGACCATCAGCTCGCCCAGCGCAAACCATGCTTCCAGCCAGCGCTTCTCCGGCTTCCACGACCACCAGCCGCCCGCGCCACGCTGTTCGCTCTCGAAATCCGAAGCACGCACCGCGCCCGTCTCGCGTATGCGTGCAAGCATGCCGTCCATGCCTGGCCTGTGTTCGCGATGCATGCGCGCTGCGTGCTTGTACGCCCAATGCATCGAACGCTGCATTCGCCATGCATGGTGCAGCGGCATATCCGCGGAAGGCACGAAGCACGCTTCGTGTGCCCAGCATTCGGCGACGAGCCCTGATTCCAATGCATCATCCAGCCAGGCCTGTTCGTAATCGCCGAGGCGTGAATGCAGCACAAGATACGGACTGCGCGCGACGACGTGGATGCTGTCGATCTGCAGCAGTCGCATGCGGGTGATGGCCTCAATCACGCTCGATGGTCGCGGTCGCTTGCGCGGCTTTTGCAACAAGCCCTGTGCAGCAAGGTGAAGACGTTGTGCTTGCGACAACGTCAGCGTGACTGAAGGAACCGACAACGGTAACGATGACTTCACGCGTTCGCGATGCCTGTATTGAGGCGGCATTTATCCGGCCTTTGTTAGCGTTGGTGTCAGCGCGGAGGACGTTGCAGCACGTTTATTCGTCACGACTATCGCACCGCGCACATCCGTCCACGAGCCACGCATTCTGGCATGGAGTAACGACGATGAAATCCCGCAAACCCTTTCTCGCGCTTCTGACCATCGGTTCGATGACGCTGGCCGGTTCGCTGCTTGCGCAGGACCAGAGCATGCAGCCACCTCCGCCTCCTCCGATGCCCGCCAGCCCCATGCCGGCCACGCCGCCATCGCCTCCACTGCCACCGGCACCGGTTGCGCCGATGCCCACCACGCAGACGGCGCCCATGCCTTCGGCGCCGACGGCGACGATGCCTTCCAGTTCGCCCACACGTCCGCCTCCGCCGGGCGGCACGCAGGCCAACGTGGCCAGCCCGCAGGGCCAGGTCACCATCAATTCGAGCGTGCCACCGGTCGCCGCCGGTCCGGCACCGAGCTTCGAACAGCTGTCAGGCGGCTCGTCTTACATTACCGAGGCGCAGGCCTCTGCCTATCCGTTGCTTGCCAATGACTTCCTGTATGTCGACAAAGGCAAGACGGGTCACATCAACAAAGCGCAGTACGAGCGCTGGTTGAACAACAACAAGTAAGATGTCGACTCCCCGGCGCGGGCTGCATGCGTTGCAGCCCGCGTCGTCGTGTGCGATGCATGCGCCCTGCAGCCAGCCCGCACCACACCCACCGCGGACCAGGACGGAGCCCGACGATGCGATCGATTTTCCCGGCAGCCACCGCGCTTGCGTTCGGTTGCTTCGTGCTTGGCGCCCGCGCACAGAATCCGAGCCCGATGGATATACGTGCATGCACGGCCATCGAAACCGATTCCCAGCGACTGGCCTGCTACGACCACGCCACGGGACGGGACAACCTGCCTGCGGCGCAGAAGAAAAACGAATCGAGCACGGTGTCCGAAGAGTCACGCAACGCTCCAGCCAGCAGCGTATTCGGCCACGAAAATACATCGCGAGTGCCAGCCGAGCAGAGCGAAAACGCGCCTATCAAGTCGCTGTCGCTGCTCGATACTCGCTGGGAACTCGCGCCTGAAAGCAAGCTGGGCACGTTCAACCTGCGCGGCTACAAACCCATCATCGTGCTGCCGCTGTTTGCCACCAGCAACCAGAACACGCAGCCGCACAGCCCCAATCCGGTCAACACCGTCACCACGCCACAGGATCTGGACAACGTCGAAGGCAAATTCCAGATCAGCCTCAAGACCAAGCTATGGCAAGGCGTGTTCGGCGATGCGGGTGATGTCTGGGTGGGCTATACCCAGTCCTCGCGCTGGCAGGTCTACAACAAGGAAATCTCGCGCCCCTTCCGCGAGACGAACTACGAGCCCGAAGCGATGCTCGTGTTCAATACCAACTATGAATTCGCGGGATGGGATGGGCGCCTGCTGGGCATCGGCATCGACCACGAATCCAATGGACGCTCCGACCCGTTGTCGCGCAGCTGGAACCGCGTGATGGGCTATGTGGGCTTCGAACGTGAAGGCTGGACAGTGATGTTGCGTCCATGGTGGCGCGTGCCCGAAAGCCGCGGCGACGACAACAATCCCGACATCAGCAACTACATGGGTCGGGCGGACATGCAGATCGTCCGCGAATGGAAGGGCCAGGAGTTCGGGCTGATGCTTCGCCATTCACTGCGCGGTGGCAGCGAAAGCCATGGCGCCGCCCAATTCACCTGGGCTTTTCCGATTGCCGGCAATCTGCGCGGCTACATGGAACTGTTCAAGGGCTACGGCGAAAGCATGATCGATTACAACCACAACGCCACGTATCTCGGTCTCGGCCTGACGCTGCTGGACTGGTACTGACGTCTGCCCGCAGGCAGGCAACGCGCCGGCTCTGACGCCGGCGCGTGCAACATCACTTAGTGGTGATGGCCGCCTTCACCGTGCACATGACCGTGCGCGAGTTCTTCTTCGCTGGCCGCACGCACGTCGGTCACTTCGACGTCGAAGTGCAGGGTCTGGCCGGCCAGCGGATGGTTGCCGTCGATGTGCACCTTGCCGTCTTCCACCTTGGTGACGGTGACGTTGATGACGCCCTGCGGGCCGCGGCCCTGGAACTGCATGCCCGGCTGGATATCTTCCACGCCCTGGAACGCCTCACGCGGCACTTCCTGGATCAGCTCCGGGTGATGCACGCCGTAGCCCTCTTCCGGCACCACGTCCACCTTGAACTGGTCGCCCACCTGGCGGCCTTCCATCGCCTTCTCCAGGCCCGGCACGATCTGGCCGGTACCCTGCAGGTAGACCAGCGGCTCACGGCCTTCGGAGCTGTCGAGCACCTGGCCCTGGTCGTCGGTCAGCGTGTAATGGAAGGCAACAACGGTGTTCTCTGCGATCTGCATGACGGTCTCAAATGGGGAGGAAACGCCCGCAGGCGCGGGCGCGAAGGGGCAAGGGTACCAGACCGCGCCGATAGGCATCGGCGGTGCGTATTGGCGATACTGGCGCCATGGGAACGCTGCATCGCCTTTTTCTTCGCTGGAATGCCGTCGTGCTGGGCGCCAGCCTGGCCTGTGTCGCCTTTTCGCCCGACGCCCTCGCAGCAGCTCCGCAGGCCGCTCCGACGGCGCCGATGCCGGCCGGTTCACTGGCCGAACAGATCGACAGCCTGATCGGTCAGCCCCGTTTTGCCGGCGCCGACTGGGGCATCGCCGTGGTGTCGCTGGAAAGCGGGCGGACGGTGTATGCCCATCGGGCCGATCAGCTGTTCCAGACGGCCTCGACCGCCAAGCTTTTCACTGCCGCGCTGACGCTGGACGAGTTGGGTAGCGACTACCGCATTCCCACCCGCGTACTTGCCAACGGTGAAATCCGCGACGGCCGGCTCAACGGGCCACTGATCCTCTACGGCATGGGCGACCCCACGCTGGGCGTCGATGCGGGAACCGCGCAATGGGCGGACCAGCTCGCCACACAACTGGCCTCCCAGGGCCTGCGTCATGTGCACGGCGATCTGGTCGCCGACGCCACGTATTTTGCCGGCCCGATGATGGGCACAGGCTGGGAGGCCATCGACCTGCAAAGCTGGTTCGCCGTGCCGGCGGCGGCGCTGAGCGTGCGCGAGAACGAAGTGGACGTGACGGTGACGCCTTCGGCCAGTGCCGGCGAACCTGCATCGGTGAGCGTGGAGCCAGGCGACGCGATTCCCAGCGTCGTGAGCGAGATCACCACCACGGCCGCACGCTCGCGCAATGACATCAATCTTTACCGGGCTCCCGGCGATGGCGTGCTCTATGCCTTCGGCAACATTGCCGCGAAATCACCCGTGCAGAATTACCGCCTCGCCGTGCCCGATCCGGCGCGCCTTGCCGGATCGAAACTGCTGCAGGCATTGGCCCGCCGCGGCATCCGCGTCGACGGCAGGCTGATCGCAGTGCAATGGCCGCGGCGCGACACGATGCTGCAGGCGCAAGCCAGGACGCTGGCCGAAGTGCTGTCGCCGCCGATCGGCGACATCCTGAGCCAGGGATTGAAGCGTTCGCAGAACCTCTATCTGCAGAACCTGTTGCTACTGGCCGGCGTCAAGGCCCAAGCCGATGCGGAACAGCGTGAGGGCGACTCGGGCTTCGTCACCAGCGAGCGTTGGGGCATCCGCGCCATGCAGCAGATGCTCGAACGCATCGGCATCGCGCCGACCGCCACCGTCATCGAAGAAGGCACGGGCCTGTCCCGCCGCAACCTTGCCACGCCCAATGCGATGGCGCGGCTGCTGGCCTTCCTCGCCAGCCAGCCGTATGCGGCGACTTTGCAGGAAGCCCTGCCGCTTGCCGGCGTGGATGGCACGTTGCTGGGGCGCATGCGCAACACGCCCGCGCAAAACAATCTCCGCGCCAAGACGGGCAGCATGAGTTACGTGCATTGCCTGGCCGGCTACGTCACTTCCGGCGACGGCGAGCGGCTGGCTTTTGCCATCATGCTCAACAACTACACGGCGCCGCCCGGAGCGCCCAGCGCCAGCCGGGATATCGACGCCATCGCCGTGATGCTGGCGGGCATGCGGGCGCGCACCGCGGTGCCAGCAACCTCACCGTCAGTGGCGACTCATCCGGCCAACTGACCCGCCAGGTCCTTGCCAATCTTTTCCGGCGTATCCGTGGGCGCGTAGCGCTTCACCACCTGGCCATCGCGATCGACCAGGAACTTGGTGAAATTCCATTTGATCGACTCGCTGCCGAGGATGCCCTTCCCCTCGCTCTTGAGCCACTTGTAGAGCGGATCGGCGCCGTCGCCGTTGACTTCGACCTTGGCAAACATCGGGAAGGTGACGTCATAGCTGGTGGAGCAGAAGTTGCGGATTTCGGCCTCGTCACCGGGTTCCTGGTGGCCGAACTGATCGCAGGGGAAGCCCAGCACCACCAGCCCTTTGTCGCGATCCGCCCGCCACAGCGTTTCCAGCCCCGAGTACTGCGGGGTGAAGCCGCACTTGGAGGCGACATTCACGATCAGCAGCGTCTTGCCGCGAAATTCGGCAAGCGAACGCTCGTTGCCGTCTATATCGCGGGCGGAGAAGTCATACACGGACGTCATGGCAGCCTTCCTGAAGACAGAGCGTCCAGTCTAGTCGCCCCCGCCGGCCCCGGCACATGCCTTATGCTTCGTTTCCCCACCGGTTGTGCCGGTGCCTGACCCCAGGCCAACGCCGCAGGCTCCCAAAGGTATCCCGTGATCAGATTCCAGGCCGTTCACAAGTCCTACCGTGTCGACGGCAAGGACATTCCCGCGCTGCACCCATTCGATCTCGACATCACCAATGGCGAGGTATTCGGCATCATCGGTCATTCCGGCGCGGGCAAATCGACGCTTATACGGCTGATCAATCTGCTCGAACGCCCGACCGGCGGACGGGTGCTGATCGACGACACCGACATGACCGTCTTGAGCGATGCGCAACTGCGCCAGCAGCGCCAGCGCATCGGCATGATCTTCCAGCATTTCAACCTGCTCAGCTCGCAGACCGTGGCGCAGAACGTGGCTTTCCCGCTGCGCCTGGCCGGCAAACATGATGCGGCCGCCATCCGGCGTCGCGTCGACGAATTGCTGGCCCGCGTGGGCCTGAGTGCGCACGCAGAGAAATACCCGTCGCAGCTTTCGGGTGGACAAAAGCAGCGTGTGGGCATTGCACGCGCACTGGCCAATCACCCGTCGATCCTGCTGTGCGATGAGGCGACCAGCGCGCTCGACCCGCAGACCACGGCCTCCGTGCTCGACCTGCTCGCCGAAATCAACCGTGAACTCAAGCTCACCATCGTGTTGATCACGCACGAGATGGATGTCGTTCGCCGTGTATGCGATCGCGTGGCAGTGCTCGATGCCGGCAGGATCGTGGAAAGTGGCGCCGTCGCTGACGTCTTCCTTCATCCGCAGCACGCGACCACGCGACGCTTCGTCAACGAGGCGCTGCCAGAAGAGGCGGCCGGCGAACAGGCGCCGTTCTCGCACGTGCCGGGGCGCATTCTGCGTCTGTCGTTTCGCGGAGAAACCACCTGGACGCCTGCGCTGGGCCGCGTGGCGCGTGAAACCGGCGTGGATTTCAACATCCTCGCCGGCCGCATCGACCGCATCAAGGATCTTCCCTACGGCCAGCTCACGCTAGCCATGCAGGGCGAACGCGTGGACGACGCGCTCGATTGCCTGCGCAAGGCGGGCATCGAGATCGAAGAAGTCATCGCATCGCCGGAGAAGCGCGCATGAGCTCGCCACTGCAGACCCTGTTCCCCAATATCGACGACTGGAGCGAAATCGGCCAGGCCTGCATCGACACCCTGCTGATGCTGGGCGGTTCGCTGCTGCTCACCGTGGTGATCGGCCTGCCGCTGGGCGTATTGCTGTATCTCACCGGCAAGGGTCAGCTGCGCGCGATGCCCAAGCTCTACGCCGTGCTGTCGCTGCTGGTCAACGTGCTGCGCTCGATCCCCTTCATCATCCTCATGATCGTGTTGATGCCGCTCACCTACGTACTGGTGGGCACCAAGCTGGGCATACGCGGCGCGATTCCGCCGCTGGTGATCGGCGCAGCGCCCTTTTTCGCGCGACTGGTGGAAACCGCGCTGCGTGAGGTGCAACGCGGCGTCATCGAGGCAAGCCAGGCGATGGGCGCCAGTACCTGGCAGATCGTGCGCCATGTCCTGCTGCCGGAAGCCAAAAGCGGCCTGATCGCAGGTATCACGGTCACCGCCATCGCGCTGGTGGGCTATACCGCCATGGGCGGCGCCATCGGCGCTGGCGGCCTGGGCGACCTGGCTTACCGCTACGGCTACCTGAGCTACAAATCGGACTACATGCTGGTCACGGTCGTGCTGCTGATCGTGCTGGTGCAACTGCTGCAGATGCTCGGCGACCGCATCGTGGCGCGCTACAGCAACCGCTGACGGTCGCTTTTGCATTCGGCGGTATGGATGGCTATTCTTGTGCACCGCACCAACCATCCATGCATATGACGAAGATGAATAAGCTCATTGCCATTCTTGCCGCCCTGCTCCTGCTGGCCGGCTGTTCTTCGCCCAGCAACAGCGGTGATGCGGGCAGCCAGAAACTGGTGGTAGCCGCCACTGCGGTTCCCCACGCGGAAATCCTCAAGCAGGTGAAGCCGATCCTGGCGAAGGAAGGCGTGGACCTGGAAATCAAGGTATTCGCTGACTACGTGCAGCCGAACACACAAGTGCTGGAGAAGGCCATCGATGCCAATTATTTCCAGACCAAGCCTTATCTCGACGCATTCAACCGCGAGCGCGGCACCAACCTGACCGTGGTCACCGGCGTTCACATCGAACCGTTCGGCGCGTATTCGCACAAGATCAAGTCGATCGACCAGCTGCCCGACGGCGGCACTGTAACCCTGCCCAACGATCCCAGCAACAACAGCCGCGCCCTGCTGCTGTTGGCCAGGCACGGCATCATCACACTGAAGGACCCGAGCAACGAGTTGTCCACGCTCAAGGACGTCACGTCGAACCCAAAGCAGCTGAAGTTCCGCGAACTGGAAGCGGCGATGCTGCCGCGCACGCTGGACGAAGTGGACCTGGCCTTGATCAACACGAATTATGCGCTGGCCGCAGGCCTCAATCCCACCAAGGATGCGCTGCTGATCGAGGACAAGGATTCCCCGTACGTGAATTACCTGGTGGCTCGCCCGGACAACAAGGACGACCCGCGCGTGCAGAAGCTGGCCAAGGCGCTGACCAGCCCGGAGATCAAGGCGTTCATCGAGCAGAAGTACCAGGGCGCGGTACTGCCGGCGTTCTGACGCTTGCTCTTTGGGCGGGCGCAAATGATGCACTCCCGCCATTCTTCACCGTCATTCCCGCGAAAGCGGGAATCCAGAGCCTTTGGGATTGCCCGGGTGACTGCGGAAAAGCCACTGGATTCCCGCTTTCGCGGGAATGACGGTAAGGGGTTCGGGCGATGGGATGTCTTGCCTTGACGGAGTGAGGCGATCACGCCACTTCAGGCACCGCCGGAATCTCGAACACCTGCCGCAGGTAGGTCACGTAGGCGCTGTCTTCGCACATGTTCTTGCCCGGCGTGTCGCTGATCTTTGCCACCGGTTGGCCGTTGCAGCGGATCATCTTGATGACGATCTGCAGCGCCTCGGGACCTACATCGTTGGTGAGATTGGTCCCCACGCCGAAGGCAAGCTGGCAGCGACCGTGGAAGTGCTTGTACAGGCGCATCACCTTCGGAATATCCAGGCCATCGCTGAACACCAGCACCTTGGTGCGGGGATCCACGCGATTGGCGCGATAGTGCGCCAGCACGCGCTCGCCCCAGGCGAACGGATCACCCGAATCATGTCGCGTGCCATCGAACAGCTTGCAGAAGTACATGTCAAAGTCACGCAGGAATGCACTGAGACCGTAGACATCGGACAACGCGATGCCAAGGTCGCCGCGATATTCCCTCGCCCAGGTCTCCAGCGCCGCCACCTGCGAGTCACGCAGCCGCGGACCCAGTGCCTGGTGCGCCTGCAGATATTCGTGCGCGAGCGTGCCCAGCGGCGTGAGTCCGAGCTTCCATGCCAGCCATACGTTGCTGGTGCCGGCCAGTTGCGGGCCCAGTTCATTGCGCAAGGTGGTGACGACTTCCGCCTGCCATTGCCTTGAAAAACGGCGGCGCGTGCCGTAATCGGCGACCTTGCAGGTCTCGAAGCCCTCCGCATCCCGCAGCAACGCGATCTTGTCGCGCAGGCGTTGTCGCCCTTCAGCCAGATCCAGGCCGGCTTGCGTGTTGCGGAAATACACCTCGTTGATGATCGCCAGCAGCGGTACCTCAAAGAGGATGGTGTGCAACCACGGCCCGCGGATGTGCAGCTCGATCTCACCCGGACCATCCTGCGCGGGACGAATGTCCACGTACTTGGTATTGAGCTGGAACAATCCCAGGAAATCGATGAAATCGCTCTTGATGAAGCGCCAGCCGCGGAGGTAGTCCAGCTCTTGCGCGGTGAAACGCAGCGAGCACAGGTGATCCAGCTCGGCCCGGATCTCATCGATGTAAGGCACCAGGTTGATGCCCGGGTTGCGGCACTTGAACTTGTACTCGACCTGGGCGGCCGGATAGTGGTGCAGCACCACCTGCATCATGGAGAACTTGTACAGGTCGGTGTCGAGCAGGGAGGAAACGATCATCGGTCGCTCGCGCGGCGCGGGGAATGAGCCGATTATCCCGCCCAGGCACCGCAGGCGCGAGCGCAGGCGCCCCGCGGGCAAAATGAAAACCCCGATAGCCAGGGGAGGGGCTATCGGGGTTTTGTCAGGCCGGTCTCAAACAAAGAGGGGGAAAAGGACCGACCCCTCAGTGACACGATGAAGCTATGCCACTTCTGGTCGCCGTCACGGCGATACGTCCAGTTAGTGTGGCCGCCCCTGTACTAGTTCAAGGCGTCCCCCGAACGCGTTCAGCTTTCGGCAAGCTGGTGGCGTCCCTACAATCAGCCGCCTTGCTCCGCGGGAACGACCCATGCCTTCGCTGCTGCGCTGTCTGTGCCTTTTCGCCCTGTGCCTTGCCCTGCCCGTGCGGGCCGCGGAACTTGCCGTGGACCTGGGCCATGGTGCGCGCACGTACACCACCGCTGAGCTCCTGGCGCGCAGCGATGCCCGCCAGGTCGACATTCCACACGACGTGGCTTTCAAGCGCGCCATGCATTACCGCGCCGTGCCGCTCAAGGCCCTGCTGGACGGAGCGGGCGCGGATGACGCCCTGCTGTTCGTTGCCGGTGACGGTTTCGCAGTGGAGATTCCGGCGGCGCAGATCAACCGCGCGCATGGATCGGAAGCCTGGTTGGCAATCGAAGAACCCAACCATCCCTGGCCTGCCATTGCCGAGGACAAGGGCGGTGCGGGTCCGTTCTACGTGGTGTGGACCCATCCGGAGGACATGCGCGTCAGCCAGGAACAATGGCCATTCCAGCTGGCTGCCATTCGCCGGCTGCAGCCCGTAGCCGAGCGCTTCCCTGCCATCGTGCCGGAGGCCACCCTCAAGCCCAATGGGGCGGTGCGCCGTGGCTTTGCGGTATTCCAGCGAACCTGCTTTGCCTGCCACACCCTCAATGGCGAGGGCGACGCGCGGCTGGGGCCGGATCTCAACATCCCGCACAGCCCCACGGAATACCTGCGCGAAGACCTGCTGCGTGCCTATATCCGCGATCCCCAGTCTCTACGGCGCTGGCCGCAGGCACGCATGCCCGGCTTCGACCGCCGTGCACTGACCGACGCCGAACTGGACGCTCTGCTGGCCTATCTGCGCCATATGGCGACACGCAAGCGGCGACCATGAGCAGTTCAGGGCTGGCCGCTGGCTGCCTGCCATTGTCGCAAGGACTGCTCGCGCTCTGCCGGCGACAGGCGAGCGAGGCCACGCACGCTTGCATAGAACGCCGGCCACTGCCCGTCGGCTTGCTGGAACAGCCGGGCAAAAGCGGGCGTCCAGCGATCGTAGAGACCGAACGGCAACAGCCTGGCGTTGTTGATGGGCGCGGCAACCCAGGCGTCGTAGCGATGATCGTCAGGCCATGCCTTGGCCCGCCACTGCGCATAACGGGTGCGAAAGTCCGCTATCTCGCGCTGCTTGCCGGCCTCCATTGCCGCATCATCCACACCGCTCGCGTACAGGGTCTTCAATCGATCGCGCAAATCGAGCACCAGCTGCGTGAAGCCGTCCTCGATGGCCTTGTCATGGCCATCCTGCGCGGGGAGATCACGTGACTGCCGCCATTCGCGCAGACCTTCTTCCTGCACGAAACTGGCGAAAGATTCGTTGAAGGCGCTGTCGTCCTTCACGTAGATCAGCTGGTGCGCCAGCTCGTGGAAGATGGTGCTGGCCAGCTCATCGTCATCCCAGCGCATCATGCTGCTGAGGATCGAGTCGGAGAACCAGCCCAGCGTCGAATAGGCGGGCACGCCGCCCACATAGACGTCATCGCCGCTGGCGCGCAGACGATCCGCTTCATGATTCGCCTTGTCGCGGGAGAAATAGCCGCGATAAGCCACGCACCCGGCGAACGGAAAGCAATGCGTGATCGGGGCGACCGAATAACGTGGCGTGGCAAACACGTTCCACACCACGTAGGGCCGGTCGAGCTGGACGTAGCTGGTATAGCTGCGGTTGTCCGGCAATCCGAGATCGGTGCTGGCAAAGCGGCGCGCCTGCTGGGCAAGCTCCAGCCGTCGCTTGACCGCTGCGTCCGTGGCGGGATCGCCGAGCACCTGGGCAACATCGCGACGATGCGCCACGAGTTCCCCCTGCCCCTTGGCGACATGGGCGTAGTAGCCCATCGTGCTGCAGCCGGAAAGCATGAGGCCCATCGCCAGCGTGGCAATGGGCCTTGGAAGTCGTCTCACAGGCGGCATGCAGGCATTCGACCTCATGCCGCCATTTTGCCCTGTCGTCAGTGTCCGTGGTTGCTCGAATGGCCGCTCCAGCTGCCGCGGGTGCCACCGTGGCCGCCACTGTAACCGCCGCGCCCGTAGTAACCGCCGTGGCCGTAATACCCGCCATGGCCGTAGTAGCCGCCATGGCCGTAGTAACCGCCGTGGCCGCCATACCAGACGCCTCCAATGCCAATGCTCACCGCCGGTCCATAACAGCATCCGTAGCCGTAGTACCCGTAACTCGGGTAGTAGTAGCCCGGCGAGGCGTAGCCATAGCTGGCGCTCGTGCCGTAGTAGGCGTCGCCACCGCCATAGGTGGCCACGGGTCGCACATAGCTGTAGCCAGGATCGTAGTAACAACCGGATAGCGCCGCGGTGGCGACCGCCAAGGCAACACCGGCAAGCATGCGTTTCATGGTCCAAAACCTCAGGGGAGGATGACTCCACTGTGGACCTTGGCGATTAAGTGCGCACTGAATGCAAAACCCCAGGCCGGCAGGGATTTACCTGCCAGCCATGCGCATCGTCACGCCGGGAATGAAGCGGCGGGAGACGTGTCGTTCAGCTGTTGCCGCCGTGCTCTGGGGGCTGGCGGATGTGTCCGTAGGTGGCTTCGCTCGACACACCGGAGGCCTGGTTGCCATTGCTTCCGTTGCCAGCATCACTGGACGGGAATTCGCCTGCGCCCGGCCAGGTCGGTCCCTGCCGCACGCGTTCCTGCTTGGCCTCCAGCAGCTCCTGGATCTGGGCTACCGCTTGCTGCGGGGTCAGGCGCCGCTTGGCGACTTTGCGAGGCGCCTTCGGCGTCTTGCTGACGGCCTTGCGCGCAGCTCCGGTAGACGCCTTCCGCGTGGCGACCTTGGGGGCAACAGTCTTGGCGGGAGTCTTCCGGGCGACTACTTCCTTGGCGCTGGCTTTGCCAGCCGTCTTGCGTACGGCCTTCTTGGCGGCCACCTTGCGGGTCGCGGCTTTGCGCGCTGCCGGCCGCTTGGCTACTACTTTTCGGGCTACTTTGCGGACGGCCTTCTTGGCAACGGCCTTGCGGACGGCCTTCTTGACGACTGCCTTGCGGACCACCTTCTTGGCCGCTGTCTTGCGGGCCACCTTCTTCGCCGCGATCTTGCGCGCTGCCGTTTTGCGTCCGGCGGTCTTGCGGGTCGCCGTCTTCCGCGTTGCGGTCTTGCGGGTAGCGGTCTTGCGAGCGGCGGTCTTGCGGGGTGTCTTCCTGGCGGCCGACTTGGCGGCGGTCTTGCGGGTGCTCTTGCGTGTGGCTGTTTTTCCGGCCGAAGACTTTTTCGCGGCCGGCCTGCGCGTCGTTGCCATGCGTCTTCACTCCTGCGGTAGTCGAGATAGCCCGACGCCTTGCTCGCCAGGCAACGCGAGGATTAACACCGCGAACATGTATCCGCGGTGAGCGAAAACGCGAAAACTCCAGTCAAAAGCGCGGCTGCGAAAGCTGGTAGAGAAAGTTGGACACCAGATCGGGCTTCATCAGCAGCGTGAATGCCACGCCGAACGCCGCGCCCCACAGATGTGCGCTGTGGTTGATGTTGTCCTTGCCCTGGCGATCCATGTAGATCGAATAGACCAGGTACAGCACGGCATAAAGGATGGCCGGCATCGGCACCACGAGCACCACGATGCGCGCCCACGGGAATTGCAGGATGAAGGCGAACAGCACGGCCAGGACCGCGCCCGACGCACCCAGGCTGCGGTAACTGGCGTTGGTCCGGTTCTTGAAATACGTGGGCAGGATGGAAACCACCAGGGCCGCGATATAGAACAAGGCAAACCCGAGCATGCCCAGCTGCCTCGTGTAGAAATCCTCGATGGCGCGCCCGAAGAAAAACAGCGTAATCATGTTGAACAGCAGGTGGCTGAAATCGGCATGGACCACGCCGTAGGTCACCAGCCGGTGGTATTCGCGGTTGCGCGTGATGGCCGGGGGCCAGAGGATCAGGTCGTTCATCAACCGGGCGTTGTTGAACGCCATGAATGACACGATGCAGGTGATGGCGATGATGGCCAGGGTGATCATGCAGCTTTTCCGTAGCAAGCGTGGGACAAAGAACACGCATCTTGGCGTCGGGCGACGGGCTTGTCGACCACGACGCCCTCCCCGGCCGTCGCCCGCGACTTGCCGATAGGCACTATCATTCGGCGTTTCGCGCGTTTCCCCACGCCTGCAGGCTTCCCTTCCCCATGCCTATCCGTTACCTGCATCTGGACGTCTTTGCCGCCACATCCGGCGGCGGCAACCACCTGGGCGTCGTCACCGACGCTGCCGGCTGGACCGACGACCGCATGCAAGCCTTCGCCCGTTGGACCAATCTGGTTGAGACCACGTTCCTGCTGCCGCCCAGCCAGCCCAAGGCGAGCTATCGCGTGCGCATATTCACGCCGCACAAGGAAATCCCCTTTGCCGGCCACCCCAGTATCGGCAGCGCCCATGCGGTGCTGCTGTGCCAGCTGGCCGTGCCCCAGGATGGCGTGCTGTGGCAGGAATGCGGCGCGGGTGTGCTGCCGATCCGCGTCGAAGGCAGCGGCGAATCGCGCCAGCTGCTGCTCAAATCGCCGCACGCCACGGTGGAGAAGACCGGACGCGATGCTCATCCGCTGTTGCAGCCGGCGCTGGCAGGCATTGAACTCGGCGCGCTGCCGCCGGCCTATGTCGCCGGTGGCCGTCATTGGTGGCTGGCCGAATGCGCCGACGAAGCCAGCCTGCGTCAGTGGCAACCCGATCATGCGGCCATCGGCGCCCTTGCGCACGCGACGGACAGCCTGGGCCTGTGCGTGTTCGCGCGCAGTGAGCACCCGAACTACCAGCTGGTGGTGCGCGCGTTTCCGGCGGGCGTCGGGCTGGTCGAAGATCCTGCGTCCGGCGCAGCCAACGGCCTGATCGCCGCCTATATCGCCCATGCCGAACCCCACGGCCCCCTCGCGCGCGGCTATGCCGTGAGCCAGGGCCGCGAGATCAGCCATGACGCGAGCCTTACCGTGCGCATCGATGGCGATGCGGTGTGGATTGGCGGGCGCACCAACACCATCATCGATGGCACCCTCCACTGGAACGGCGCGGAGTGACCACCGAGTCGCAAATCTGGGTGGACGCCGACGCCTGTCCTGCTGCGATCAAGGAAGTGTTGTTCCGCGCGGCGGAACGCGAGCAGGTCCACGTCACGCTGGTTGCCAACCAATGGTTGCGGACACCACCTTCGCGCTTCGTGCGTTCCATCCAGGTGCCTGGCGGTTTCGACGTTGCAGACAACGAGATCGTGGAGCGCGTCGCCGCGGGTGACCTGGTGGTGACGCAGGACATTCCGCTGGCATCTGCCGTGATCGCCAAGGGCGCGCTCGCCATGCATCCGCGAGGCGAGCTTTACACCGCCGACACCATTGCGCAGCGGCTGGGCATGCGCAATTTCATGGATGAATTGCGCGGCGCGGGCGTCGACACCGGTGCGCCTGCCGCCTTCCACCCGCGCGACAAGCAGGCATTCGCCAATCAGCTCGATCGTTGGTTGACGCGGCGTCGCCAGTCGAAGCCGGCGCCGTAGGAATGCATCCTGTGTGCGACCGCAGAACCGAACATTGCCGCTGACCGCTGGGCCTTTCGCGCGCTGGGTGCGCGCCCACTGTTTTCGGTCATCCGGATGCGCACCGTGATCTGCAACCCCTGTGGCGACCGCAATACCAAACACCGCCCGCTGACTGACGAGCCTTCGCGCACTGGCTGCGTTCCTACAGTTTTCGTTCGTCCAGATGTGCGCGGCGCGCTGCGACCTGCGCCATCACCGACCAGTCGACGTCTTCATCACCTGCGGACAGCGCCTCAAGCAACGTGTCATGCAGCAGGCTCGCCAAAGGCAGCGGCACGCGCGTGGCATCGGCCGCCGACAGGGCCAGGCCAATGTCCTTGTAACCCAGCGGCAGCGCGAAACCGGCAGGCTTATAACGCTGTTCCGCGATGAGCCTGGCGTAGCCCTGGTACGCCGGAGTCGCAAACAAGGTGCTTGTCATCACTTCCAGGAAATCGGCAGCGCTCACGCCGTGTGCGCGTGCAAGCGCAGAGGCTTCCGCCATGCTTTCGATGGCTGCGCCGAGCATGAAGTTGCCCGCGATCTTCACCACGTTGGCGCGCGGCGGCTCATCGCCCAGCGGCCAGATGCGGCTGCCCATCGCTTCCAGCAGCGGACGGACGCGATCGATCACATGGGCGCGGCCAGCGGCGAGGATCTGCAGCTTGCCCGCCGCCGCCACGTCCGGACGGCCAAATACCGGCGCGGCAACGTAGTCCAGTTCCCGGCGCGCATGTTCTTCCGCCAACTCCTTGGCCAGCGCGACGGAAATGGTGGCGTGGTTGACGTGCACGATGCCCTTGTCCATCGCGTCCAGCAGACCATCCGTGATGAATACATCGCGCACCGCCTGATCGTTGGACAGCACGCTGAACACCGCATCGCCCAGCACGGCGCGATCAGGAGTTCTGGCCACTTTTGCGCCCAGCGAGGCCAGCGGTTGCGTCGCCTCCGGCGAACGATTCCACACGGTGACCTCGTGGCCCGCCTTGAGCAGATTGCTCGCCATGGCGCTGCCCATGGCTCCCACACCGATAAAACCAACTTTCATCCGCACATCCTCCGTATCGCTCAGCCGGGCCAGTGGATCATGCGTCACGTCCACCGCGTGCGAAATCACGCCACTTCGCCGGCCGCATGGCCCGAGGCCCACGCCCACTGGAAGTTGTAGCCACCCAGCCAGCCAGTGACATCCACCACCTCACCAATGAAGAAGAGGCCTGGCACTTTCTTGGACTGCAGTGTGGAGGACGACAGGCCGTCGGTGTCCACGCCACCCAGCGTCACCTCGGCGGTGCGATAGCCCTCCGTGCCGCTGGCCACGATGGGCCAGTCATGCAGCTGCGCTGCGATCTGGGCGAGTTCCGCCTCGCGATACTGGCGCATCGGTCGGCTTTCGAACCACAGCTCGCAAAGTCGTTGCGCCATGCGCCTTGGCAGCACATCAGCCAGCACGTTCTTCAGCTCCGCGGCGGGACGCGCCACGCGTTGCTCCTGCAACCATGCACTCGCGTCCAACTCCGGCAGCAGGTCGATGCGCAAATCGTCGCCCGGCTGCCAATACGAGGAAATCTGAAGGATCGCCGGGCCGCTGATGCCCCGGTGAGTAAACAGCATGCCCGCGCGGAACGATCGCTTGCCCACGCGCGCTTCGGTCATCGGCAAGGCCACGCCGGACAGGTCCTGGTAGCGCTCCTGGTGCTTGCCGCTCAGGGTCAGCGGCACAAGTCCGGCGCGCGTCGGCAGCACGTCGTGCCCGAACTGCCTGGCCAGCTCGTAGCCGAAACCCGTGGCGCCCATGCTGGGAATGGACAGTCCGCCCGTGGCGATCACCAGCGATTGCGCATGCACTTCGCCGCGTGCCGTAAGCACGTTGAAGCCCTCATCCGTGTGTCGCACGCGCGTCACGCCGCAGCTGGTCTCCACGCGTACGCCAGCCCGCGAGCACTCGTCCAACAGCATGCGAACGATGAGCTTGGATGATTCATCGCAAAACAGCTGGCCAAGTTCTTTCTCGTGATAAGCGATGCGGTGCTTTTCCACCAGCGCGATGAAATCCCACGGCGTATAGCGCGCGAGCGCAGACTTGGCGAAATGCGGGTTGGCCGACAGGTAACAGCCCGGCGTCACGCCCATGTTGGTGAAATTGCAGCGGCCACCGCCGGACATGAGGATCTTCTTCCCCACCTTGTTGGCATGGTCCACCACCAGCACGCTGCGCCCGCGCTGGCCGGCCGTGATGGCGCACATCAGCCCAGCCGCACCCGCGCCAATGACCAGGACATCCACTTTCACGCGACCACCACCTTCATGACGAACCTCTTCGCAAGGCGCGCATTATCCGACAGCCACCGGCTTATCGCTTAAACTGCCGCTTTCGAACCCCAATGGACCGCCACCATGCCCTCCTTTGACGTCGTTTCCGAAGTCGATACGCACGAGCTGACCAATGCCGTGGACCAAGCCAACCGCGAGTTGACCAGCCGCTTCGACTTCAAGGGCACCGATGCGAAGTTCGAACTCGACAAGTTCGTGATCACGCAGACCGCGCCAAGCGAATTCCAGCTGCAGCAGATGCTGGACATCCTGCGAGGTCGCCTTGCCTCGCGAAAGATCGACATCCGCGCCCTGGAAGCCGGCGACGTGGAAACCAACCTGGCCGGCGCCCGCCAGAAGATCACGGTCAAGCAGGGTATCGAGCAGCCCATTGCGAAGAAGCTGGTCGCCGCGCTGAAGGAAGCCAAGGTCAAGGTCGAGGCGCAGATCAACGGCGACAAGCTGCGCGTCACCGGCAAGAAGCGCGACGACCTGCAACTGGCCATGGGCGTGCTGCGCAAGGCCGACGTGGAATTGCCGCTGCAGTTCGACAACCTGCGCGACTGACCTCGGCTGTGCCGTCGCCCGCGCGTTCCGGGCGGCGGGGTCTTTTACTGCGCCAGGCCCGCCGCGATATTCACGCTCATCGCAATGATGAAGACGTTGAAGAAGAACGCGATGACGCTATGCATCAGCGCCACGCGACGCAGGTAACGGCTGGTGATCTGGACGTCCGAAACCTGGAACGTCATGCCGATCACGATGGCGAAGTAGGTGAAATCCCAGTAGTCGGGCTGCGGTGTTCCGGGGAATTCCAAGCCTTCGTGCTGCTTGCCGAAGTCGCCGTAGTAGCCATGCGCATAGTGCATGGCGAACATCACATTGAGGAACAGCCACGACAGCACGATGCTTGCCGCGGCAATGACCAATGCCGCGGCCCCGCCGCCCTTCGCCGCGTTGAGTTCCGTGGTCAGCGCCAGCGCCACCACCGCCGTCACCGCCAGACCGCTCCATAGCACGCCCCAGCGACCCGAATCCTGGCGGCGTGCCTGGCTGCGCATCGCCTCAGGCGACGTGGCCTCGCCGAACAGCACGGCCAGCGCGATCAGGTACACCAATACGCCCAGGTCGTAGCCAAGCAGCAACGCCTTGGGAGGATTCATGCCGAGCACAAGCCAGAGCACCAGGCCGGTGGCGAGAAACACGACCGTGGATGCAAGCAGCCGAGGCCGGGCGCGAAGATTTCGAAAGGGAACGCGCGCGGATGGCGCGGGTTTTCCGGCAGGGGCATTCATACGGACATCCTGGTCATCGGCAAACGGCGTGCGTTCAAGCGGCTATCTCCCCTTGCCCCGAAGCGGGCAAGGGGCATCTTAATGCCGTTAGGCGCGGCCGCTCAGATATGCAGGTCCTGATATTCAGGATGCCGCGTCATCCATATCTCGGAGTAGGAACACGCGGGGTCGACCTTCCAGTGCTCGGCCCGTGCCATATCCAGCGCGGTGCGCACGAGGTTCGCCGCAATGCCGCGGCCACCCACGGCCGAAGGCACGATGGTGTGGGTGATCGTCATGACGCCATCGACGAGCGTGTAGTCCAGCACGCAGGGCACGCCGTCAACCTTGACTTCGAAGCGATGTGTTCTCGGGTTGTGGTTGATCTCGGCGGACATGAACACTCACCCTGATGAAGCGTCGGCGGGCAAGACTAATGCATGGCGCAGCGAACCTCGCGTGAAGGGTTGGAACGTGCAGCTTCGCGTTTCTTGCATGGCCCGCCGCGCACACTTGCTTGAGTGTCCTTGTCCACCTGCGTGAGGAACGGCACGATGAAGAAGACGGCTTCGGCAGCCTGGTCCGGCGGCCTCAAGGAAGGCACGGGCAGCATATCCACCGGCACCGGCGTGCTGCGTGACGCGCCCTACGGCTTCCATTCTCGCTTCGAGGACGGCCCCGGCACCAATCCGGAAGAGCTGCTTGGCGCCGCGCACGCCGGCTGCTTCAGCATGGCGCTCGCGCTGGGACTCGAACAGGCCGGTTTCGTCGCCACACGGATCGAGACCAAGGCCGTCGTGACGCTGGACAAGGACGGCGATGGCTTTTCCATCACCACGGTGGACCTGACCTGCCGCGCCCACGTGCCACGCATCGACACCGCCGCCTTCGACAAGATCGCGCAGGCCACCAAAGCTGGCTGCCCTGTGTCCAAGGTGCTCAAGGCAACCATCAACCTGGATGCGCAGCTCGAAGCCTGAGCCAAGGCACGGGTGCAGATCGCCTGTCATCCCCGCGTGTCCACACGCGTTCGATGACAGGCCTCCCGCCCTGGAACGCTGAGTGAAAACCTTCCGGAATCGACGTCGCTTCCTGCAACTTTGCCTCGGCAGCCTCGCTACGCTGCCTCTGTCGCGGATTGCACGCGCCCTGCCTGACGGGCGCGCGGCCTGCGTGTTGAGCCCCGAGCAAACCGAAGGTCCGTACTACCTCGATCGGGCGTTGCTGCGACGGGACATCACCGAAGGCAAGCCGGGCTTGCCGTTGGCATTGCGCTTCGAAGTGCTGGACAGCCGTACCTGTCGCCCGTTGAGCGGCAGCGCGCTTGAGATCTGGCACTGCGACGCGCAAGGGCTGTATTCCGGATTCACGCGAATGTCCGCGGGCCCGGCCGGCGTCGGCCCATCAGCCGGGGGACGACCACCGGGACCGCCACCGGAAGGCATGCCGCCCGGTCTGCCGCCTGGCATGCATGGCGCGAGGCCTGGCATGCCGCCAAAGAGCGAAGCCACCGACACGCTCACCTTCCTGCGCGGCGTGCAGCTGGCTGATTCGCGCGGGCAACTGTCATTCGACACGATCTTTCCCGGTTACTACGCCGGCCGCTGCAATCACATCCATCTCAAGCTGCATGTGGGCGGCCAGATGGAAGATGGGCACTACCGCGGCGGACAGGTCGTGCACACCGGCCAGTTGTTCTTTCGCGAGGCCGACAGCCTTGCCGCCATGGCGGATGCCGCGTATCGCCGAGACGGCATCATGCGCACCACACTGGACGAGGACAACGTCTACGCCACGCAACACGGAAGTGGCTCGGTGGCCGCGATGTCACGCGAAAGCGCGTTGCAGGTGGCAACACTCACTCTAGCCGCCGATCCCACGGCGCCAAGCCGCGAAGGCATGCATTAGCAACCCGCAGCGAGACGCACCGGCTGCCGCGTGGCGGCACGGCGCGCTCGTACCGACCGGGCAAGGCGATCCAGCACGCCGACGGTGGTGTCCCAGTCGATGCAGCCATCCGTGATGCTCTGCCCATAGCGCAGCGGCTGTCCTGGCGACAGCTCCTGTCGACCGCCGACAAGATGGCTTTCCACCATCACGCCAACGATGCGCTGCTCGCCGCACGACAGCTGCGTGGCGATGTCATCCACCACGCGAGGCTGGTTTTCCGGCTGTTTGGAACTGTTGGCGTGGCTAGCGTCGATCATCACGCGGCTGCCAAGTCCCGCTGCGGCAATGGCGCGGCAGGCGGCGTCCACGCTGGCCGCGTCGTAGTTGGGTGTCTTGCCGCCGCGCAGGATGACGTGGCAATCCTCGTTGCCCGTGGTCGCCGCAACGGCCGTCTGGCCGTCTTTGGTCACCGCCATGAAGTGATGCGGCTGCGAGGCCGCCTGCACGGCGTCCACGGCAATCTTCACGTTGCCATCCGTGCCGTTCTTGAAGCCGACCGGGCACGACAGCCCCGACGCAAGCTCTCGATGCACCTGGCTCTCCGTCGTGCGTGCACCGATCGCCCCCCACGCCACCAGGTCGGCGATGTATTGCGGCGTGATCATGTCGAGGAATTCGCAGCCGGCCGGCACGCCCAGCTCGTTGATGTCGCGCAGCAGGCCGCGCGCCAGCCGCAGGCCCTTGTCGATGTGGAAGCTGCCGTCCAGATCCGGATCGTTGATGAGCCCCTTCCAGCCCACGGTGGTGCGTGGCTTCTCGAAATACACGCGCATCACGATCTCCAGCTCGCCGGCGTGGCGTTCGCGCTGCGTGGCGAGGCGTGCGGCGTATTCCAGCGCGGCTTTCGTGTCGTGGATCGAGCACGGCCCGATGACCACGGCAAGCCGATCGTCATTGCCGCTGAGAATGCGATGCATGGCCTGACGCGAGGCGCTCACGGCGTGTGCCGCACGTGCGCTCAGCGGAAAATCGCGCATCACCTCGGCGGGTGTGCTGAGCGTGGTGATGGCGCGGATGCGCAGGTCATCGGTGGAGGGGTTCACGGTGGTCTCCTTGTGGGGGTTTCCACTCGCGGCCATAAAAAAGGCCGCCAGTGGTGGCTGGCGGCCTTGTGGGATCTGTGTCGTGTCTCAAGACAGTCGCGACCCACCCTCCGCCAGCGGCATCGGATAGCCGTAAAACCAAAAATACTGGCGGGCGGTTGGGAAGGTCATGGTCGGTAGAGATAACACAGGCATTTCGCGCATGCAAAGGATGCAATTGAAACCAAGCGATACACTCGGTGCATGCGAACGCCATGGAAACTTCTCGCCCTGCCCGCGCGCGAGCCGATCCGCCGCTGGGTATTGAGTGCGTTCCCGCGCGGTGGCGGCGGCCATGTCGACTACGATCATCCCGTCGGCGATCCCGGCCTGTTTGGCCCTCAAAGCGCCACGTGGCGCGTGCATGCGGACTTTCCCGGCATGCTCGCCGGCGGCCTCGCTGCGCTTATGCTGCAGACCGTGCACCCACTTGCACTGGCAGGCGTCTGGGATCACTCCAACTTCCGCGAGGACCTGGTCGGTCGCTTGCGACGCACGACGTCGTTCGTGAGCGGCACCACCTACGCGCCGCGCGAACAGGCGCAGAAGCTGATCGAACGCGTGAAGGGCATCCATGCACAGGTGCGCGGCACGGCGGAAGATGGACGTCCCTACTCGGCGGACGACCCGCACCTGCTCACCTGGGTGCACGTGACGGAGGCATACAGTTTTTTGCAGGGCTATCGGCGCTACAGCCATCACCGCCTGCCCGCCGGTGCGGCGGATCGTTACTACGACGAAGCACGGCGCGTGGCCGAAGCGCTGGGCGCACGCGATGTACCCGCGTCGGAAAGCGACATTGCGGCGTATTTCCACGGCGTGCAGCAGGAACTCCATTTCAGCGCACGCTCGCGCGAAGTGCTCGACGTGCTCTCGCGCGTGCGCCTGCCGGTGCCGGTGGCCGGCTTGTCGCGCGACGTGTTCCTGCAGGCGGGCGCTGCGCTGCTGCCCGCCTGGGCCGAATCGCTGCTGCAGCGCACGCCGCTGCAGCGCGCCCAGGCAAGGCTTGCCGCACGGGCATTGTGGTCGGTGGCGCCGATCTTTGGTGCAGCCCTGCACGACGGCATTGCCAGCCGGGCGTGTGCACGCGTCGGCGTGGCCAGCGACACGCTGCAGCAATGGCCCGCTTTCAGCTCCCGGCCATGAGCGCGTCGTAACGACGCTGCATGTCCTCGGGGCTCACCTTCTCGATGCTGTGCCCGATCAGCCACTCATGGCCGAACGGATCGCGCACGGTGCCACCGCGTTCGCCATAGAAGGCATCGGTGGCCGGCCGCACGAGTTCACCGCCGGCCTCCACGGCGCGCGCCAGTGCGTTGTCGGCGTTGTCCACATGCAGATGGATCGACACGCTGGTGCCGCCGATGCTCTGCGGTCCCACGATGCCGTGCTCAGGATATTCATCGGACACCATCAGCACGGCCGGGCCCAGTTCCAGCTCGGCGTGCCCCACGCGGCCGGTGCCCGCCTCGTCCAGCCGCAGTCGCAGCCGGGCACCGAAGGCCTGCTGGTAGTAGGCGATCGCCGCGTTGGCGTCGCGCACCCGCAGGTAGGGAAACATTTCGTGCACGACCGGCTTGGCATGACTACTCATCGCAGGGCTCCGTTGCGTTTGACCCCTCCGACCTTACGCCGGTAGTCAAGCGCCGTCTTGGAGAAAATCCGAGGGCGCACGTCCCGTGAGATTGACAGCCTGTGCCGTTTCGCTAACGTCGCCGGATCGGAAAACCCAAGGGCCACGATGGCAACCCTCATTCCATCCCGAAACAGTGGCCTGTCGCGCATGACCAGCGGCGAGAAGCGCGTTTCCGAACGCCTGGAACAGAAGCTCGAGGACGACTACCTGGTCTGGTACGACGTGCCGGTGGGTCCACGCCAGCGACAGCCCGACTTCATCGTGTTCCACCCGCGCCGCGGCCTGCTGGTGCTGGAGGTCAAGGACTGGAAGCCCGGCACCATCCAGCAGGCGGACCGCACGCTGTTCACCCTGCTCACCGGCAGCAGCAGCGTGAAGGAACACAACCCGCTGATGCAGGCACGCGACTGCGCCAACGAAATCCACAAGGAACTGGCGCGCGATCCCGCGCTGGTCTATCCGCCCGGCCACGCCTATGCAGGCAGGCTGCAGATGCCGCTGGGCCATGGCGTGGTGCTGGCCAACATCAGCCGCAAGCAGTTCGATGCCGGCGAACTGGACGGCGTGCTTCCCTCGCACCTGGTGATCTGCCAGGACGAGATGTACGAGTCGGTGGAAGCGGAGGCGCTGCAGGAGCGCCTGTGGGCAATGTTCCCGCAGATCTTCCCCACCACGCTCACGCTGCCGCAGATCGATCGCGTGCGCTGGCACCTGTTCCCCGAGATCCGCGTGGAGGCCGGTGAAGGCCAGTTCGGCCTGTTCGCGTCACAGGAAAAAGCTGCGGGCGCCAAGGTGGCCATCCCCGACCTGATCAAGGTGATGGATGCGCAGCAGGAAATGCTGGCGCGCTCACTGGGCGATGAACATCGCATCATTCACGGCGTCGCCGGTTCCGGCAAGACCATGATCCTGGGCTTTCGCGCGATGGAACTGGCGCGCTCGCTGTCCAAGCCCATCCTGGTGCTCTGCTACAACAAGACGCTCGCCGCGCGGCTGGAACAGCTGATGGGCGAGCGCGGCCTGAGCGACAAGGTGCAGGTGTACAACTTCCACACCTGGTGCCGCAGCATGCTCACGGCCTACCACGTGCCGCTGCCGGCAGAAGGCCCGCACGAGGCCGAGGAACTGCCGCCCGCGGTGATCGCCGGCGTGGATGGCGGGCAGATTCCGCGCTTCCAGTACGGCGCCGTGCTGGTCGACGAAGGCCACGACTTCGAGCCCGAGTGGTACCGGCTGATCGTGCAGATGATCGACCCCAACACCAACTCCCTGCTGGTGCTGTACGACGACGCGCAGAACATCTATGGCCAAGCCAGCCGCAAGCGCATCAGCTGGAAGAGCCTGGGCGTGCAGGCGCAGGGTCGCACCACCATCCTCAAGCTCAACTACCGCAACACGCTGGAAATCCTCTCGGTAGCGCGCGGTTTTGCGCAGGAGCTGCTGGTCGAACGACGGGAAGACGAAGACAGCGTGCCCTTGATTGCGCCGCAGAGCAGCGGTCGTCGTGGTGCACTGCCCGAGCTGATCCGCGTGGAGCAGCAGGAAGACCAACTGCCCGCGATCATCCAGCGACTGCGCGACGAGCACGCGCATGGACGGCGCTTGTCTGACATGGCGGTGATCTTTCGCAACAGCTGGGAAGGCGAGAAGCTGCACGAGGCCTTGCAGCGCGCCGGCATTCCAAGCCGCCTGGCCGAAGGCAATGGCAGCCGTGCCCTGTTCGTGGTGGATGACACCGTGAAACTCGTGACCATGCATGCCAGCAAGGGCCTGGAGTTTCCGCTGGTGATCATCCCGGGCCTCGGCTCGCTGCCCAAGCCCGGCAAGAGCGAGGCCGATGAGGCTCGCCTGCTGTACGTCGCCATGACGCGTGCCACCGAACGACTCGTGCTGATCCATCACGAAGATTCAATCTTCAGCCAGCGCATTCGCCACTCGATCAACGACGTCCAGGACCAGCTGACGGCGGCCATCGCGTGATCCTGCGATCTTGCTGAAGGGAAGCCGTTCGGCATGCTCCTCTTTTGACAATGCCTTCGCACAGCGGGCAGTCTCATCGATGCGCATACTGGGAGATGCCTCGATGAAACGCTTTCTATGTGCTGTGCTGCTTGTGTTCGGCTTTGCCGGTACGGCATCGGCGCAGGTGGTGAACGGCGTCGTGACGGCTTACGTCGATCTCTACGCCGGCCCCGACGTCGGCTACCCGCCCATCGCGCAATTGCCCGCGGGCACGCCCGTCGCCATCCAGGGCTGCATTACGGGTTGGACATGGTGCGATGTGGTCACCATGGGCACGCGCGGCTGGGTGGCCGGCACGTTCGTGCAATACACCTACCAGAGCCAGCCGGTGATCGTGGCCGATTACGGCGCGCGCATCGGCGTGCCGATCGTCGCGTTCTCCATCGGCCTGTACTGGGACAATTACTACCGCAACCGGCCGTTCTATCGGAACCGCGATTACTGGTATGGCCGTCCATACGCGCCGCGCCCGCCGCCGCGTCCGCCGGGCTGGCATCCGGGCTACCGGCCGCCGCCGAATCCGGGCCATCGTCCTCCTCCGCCGCCAGCCCATCGGCCGCCGCCGAACCAGGGACATCGCCCTCCGCCGCCTTCGGGCAATCGACCGCCACCGCAGGGAAACCGCCCCCCTTCGAATCCAGGTAACCGGCCACCGCCGAACCAAGGCAATCGACCGCCACCGGGCCAGGGACACCAGCCCGACGCTGGCAACCGCCCATCGCCAAGCCCAGGCGCACGACCGCCCAGCCAGGGCAATCGACCACCGCAAGGGGGCAATCACGGCGGCAGCCATGGCGGCCAGAAACCGCCGCCGAAGCCGCCCGGCAACCAAGGGAACAGCGGAGGCTGAAACCCGTCATGACACCAAACGCCGCGGCCAGACCGCGGCGTTTTTTGTCATGCAGTGACGTCACGGGGCGCCTTCCCACCAAGCCCACGCGCCGAGGTTTTCCGGCCTCAAGCGTCCGGGCCTTGCCCAGCGGCGCTTCCGGAAGAAAACGGACATCTGGGAGCTGATGGCACGGCTCTTGCGACGACTTTCCCAGGCAGGGGAAAGACACGCAGCCATGCAGACAGGGCGTCAAGAAACAGGGGCCGAACGCCTCCATCAACGAACCGGGACAACGCCCGCGACGACCCTCTGCGTGCCAATCGCCGCGTACCGGCCAAGGCGGGCGCGACCATGAACATCCATGCCCACGACTGGCTGGCGAAATCGGTCCCGTCTCGCCCGTATCCGCTGCCCTCCGCGGCAGCCAACGACAGTCGCGTGCATCGCTGGCACTACGTCTCCGTCCGCTTCAAGTTCGCCCTGACGCTGCTGCTGGCCATTGGCTGGGGCGTGGCGTCGTATGCATTGAGCCGCAGCTGGATCCAGCCGCTGTCCATCGCCATGGGCGACGTGGGTGCGCACCTGCTGGTGTTGGGCATCGCCACCCTTCCCGGCTGCATGAACGTGTTTCTCATGGTCGGCCTGCTGATGGATCGCCGACCGCCGCGCGCGTGCTTCGCCGATCATCACTTTCCCGGCATCACGCTGCTTATCGCCGCTTACAACGAACAGGATTCCATCCTCGACACACTCGCCAGCATCGATGCGCAGGAATATCCCGCGTCGCTCGAAGTACTTGTCGTCAATGACGGTTCTACCGACGAAACCATGGCACGTCTGCGCAGCGCATCTTATCCGTGGCTGCAAATCATCGACCTCAAATGCAACGGCGGCAAAGCCAAGGCACTTAACGTCGGGCTGCGTTACGCCAGCTATCCGCTTACCGTCACGCTGGATGCGGACAGCTGTCTGTTCCGCAACGCGTTGCGCAGGCTGGTGGAACGTTATCTCAGCGATCCGCCGAACACGGCTGCCGTCGCCGGTGCCGTGCTGGTGCGCAATTCGCGCAGGAATCCTTTGACGCGCATGCAGGAGTGGGACTACTTCCTGGGCATGTCCGCGGTGAAGCGCCTGCAGAGCATGTTCCAGGGCACGCTGGTGGCGCAAGGTGCGTTCTCGCTTTATCGCACGGACATCCTGCGTGCCGTTGGCGGCTGGCCGGACAGCGTCGGCGAAGACATCGTGCTCACCTGGGCGATCCTGCGCGATGGGCATCGCGTGGGTTACGGCGAAGACGCCATCGCTTTTACCAACGCGCCGGAAACACTGGGCCAGTTCCTGCGCCAACGCCAGCGCTGGACGCGGGGACTGCTTGAAGCGTTCCAGGTGCACGGCCATTTGTTGTTCCATCGCCGGCTCAGCACGCTGTTCATCTGGTGGAACCTGCTGTTCCCTTATATCGACATGGTCTACGCCCTGGCCTTCTTGCCTGGCGTGGTGCTCGCCTGCTTCGGCATCTACTGGCTGGCCGGACCGATGACGCTGCTGGCCCTGCCGCCCGCCGCGCTGGTGAGCTATCAGGTGTACCTGATCCAGTCGCGCATGTTCCGCGAGCAAGGGCTCACCGTGCGACACAACGCGTTGGGCGTGGTGCTGTACCTGTTGTTCTATGGGGTCGTGGTGAAGCCGGGCTGCCTCATGGGCTATGCCGCCGAAGCGCTCAACCTGCGCAAGCGCTGGGGCACGAAGTAAGCACCACGTGCCTCAACCGGACCACGGCCACCATCCTTTCCCGCACAGCGCGTAACGATCCGCCGCACGCTCGAAGCGATTGCGCACGCTCACGCCTCCATGCAGCAGGTACAGCGGGAGAAACAGCGGACCCAATGCCATGTATTGGTACACGTGGGCCCGCTCGTGATCGGCCAGTGAGATGGCCGGATGCGCACACTGACCTGCGCGATGCGCATACGTGAGGCATGGCTCGTCAAGGCGCACGCCGGTGTAGAGGATGACGTTGCCCAGCGTGAGCGCGCCACCCACGCCAACCCGCGGCATGCACCGGAATGCCAGCGCACGCTCGTCGCAGCGCCACTCGGCGCGTGCGCCCCACGGCAGGCACGCCACGCCCAACAACAGGCCAAGCAACGTGTTGGGCGCTGTCCAGCAGGCGCCAGCGAGCAGAGCCAGGCCCTGTGCCGCCGACAACGCCTTCGCCTCGACCATGCGCTCGCGTTCCTCTTGTTTACCGGCCTCGTCAACACCATCTGACGCGACATCGAGTCTTGGTCATCGAGGCCAGCCATGTCCACCCTGCGGGAAATCCCCTGCCCCCACTGCGCCGCGCTCAATCGCGTACCTGCCGATCGACTAGCCGACAACCCGGTGTGCGGGCGCTGCAAACAACCCTTGTTCGCTGGCAAGCCCGCCGAGCTCACCACGGCCACCTTTGACGCGGTCGCGGCCCGTGGCGATCTGCCGGTGGTGGTGGACTTCTGGGCGCCGTGGTGCGGCCCGTGCCGGCAATTCGCGCCGGTTTACGAAGAAGCCGCGCGGTCGCTGGAGCCCCAGCTTCGGCTCGCCAAGGTGGACACCGAAGCACAGCCTGCGCTGGCGCAGCGTTTTGGTATCCGCTCCATTCCCACGCTGCTGGTGCTCAGGAACGGGCGCGAGGTGGCTCGCCAAGCAGGTGCGCTCAATCCCGCGCAGCTTCGTCAGTTCCTGGCGGGCGCGCTGGGCTGATCGGTCAGGAACTGCACGACAGCATGGAACAGCCTGCCTTGTGCATCGCCCAGTCCGGGCGCTTTTGCGCAAAGCGCTCGCGCCCCGGCTGGTCTGCGTACGGCTGGCGCATGACGTCCAGAAGCTCATGGATGCCGGCGTAGTCGCCCTGCGCCGCGCGATCGATGGCTTCCTGCGCGAGATAATTGCGCAGCACGTAGCACGGATTGGCGGCATGCATGCGGGCGCGACGCTGTTCGGGCGACAGGGAATCTTCCCGCACGCGCGCCGCATAGCGCTGCAACCACGCCACGAAGCCAGCCTCATGAGCCAGGCGTTTCGCTTCGTCGTAGAACGCATCGCGCAGCGGCGCCAGCGACGGCTGCGCGGGATCGACATCAGCCAGCGCCCTGAAGAACAGCGTCATGTCGACGTCCGCTTCGGCCAGCAGGCTGTGCAGTGCACGCATCAGTTCCGCGTCCTCGTCGCGGCATGACGACAGGCCGAGCTTGGCGGCGACATGCTCGCGATCGGTAGCCGCGTAGACATCGGCGTAGCGGTCGAGACCGGCCTGCAGGGGTTCAACGCCGGAAAACAGCGGCGACAAGGCCATCGCGAGACGGCTCAGGTTCCACCACGCCACGTTCGGCTGCTGGCCGAACCGATAGCGCTTGCGACCTGCATCGGTGGTGTTGGGCGTCCATTCCAGATCGAAGTTGTCGATCCATCCATACGGGCCATAGTCGATGGTGAGGCCGAGAATGGACATGTTGTCGGTGTTCATCACGCCGTGCACGAAGCCCACGCGCATCCAGTGCGCCACCATTACCGCGGTGCGCTCGCACACTTGCGCAAACCATTGCGCGTACAACGCTTCGCCCGCGCCCTGCAGCGCGGGGAAGTCGCGCGCGATGGTGAAATCGACCAATGTTTTCAGCAGCGCAACATCGCCGCGCGCCGCCGGCAACTCGAAGTTGCCGAAGCGGATGAAGGACGGTGCCACGCGGCAGACGATCGCGCCCGGCTCTTCCTGCGGGTGACCGTCATAGAACATATCGCGCACTACCGAATCGCCGGTGACGACCAGACTCAGCGCACGCGTGGTGGGCACGCCCAGGTGATGCATAGCTTCGCTGCACAGGAACTCTCGAATGGAGGAGCGCAGCACGGCGCGGCCATCGGCGCCACGCGAATACGGCGTCCTGCCCGCGCCTTTCAGTTGCAGGTCCCAGCGGTGTCCTTTTGCATCGATCGTCTCACCGAGCGTGATGGCTCGCCCGTCGCCCAGTTGGTCCGCCCACACGCCGAACTGATGGCCACCGTAGTTCGCTGCATAGGGCTGCATGCCATCCAGAAGCGTATTACCGGCAAAAACCTGGGCAAACGACGGACTGGTGACGTCCGCCTCATCCCAGCCCAGTGTACGCGCCATCTCGGCGGACCATGCGACGACATGCGGCGCTGCAACAGGCGTAGGCCGGACCAGCGAATACAGCGCACCCAGCACCCGCCGCTGCCGCGGGCCTTGTTCGGTGTCGCCGGGAAGCTCGCGAACGTAGGCGTTGTCGAACCGGAGTGATCGCATGATTGGTGAGATTTCTCTATGAGAAAAGGCGTCTAAATCGCTATATCGGCGTCCCGCGGCTGCGTTGCAAGCCAGCACAGCGACGCAACGCGAAAATGCTCTTCACCTTCGTGAAGAGATCACCGGACTTTCGTAAAACTTACGGCAAAATTCAGTGCGAATTGGCATTTGTGTATTACGGGTGAAGGTGCTTATATGCGCTCCAGCGGCTGCGCAGGGGCAGCCCGGAGTAAATCAGAAATGCACATGCTTCTCGCACGTTCCGCCATCGAGCGCGGAATGCAGCTGGTAGCAGGGATGCTTCCCCATCGGGGCACGCAGGACGCACACAAGAACACCAAGCAGGACGATGCCGGCTTCAGGCTGGTCTCCTGGCAACCGGGCGCGCAATCGCGCAGGGAAGATGAACTCGCGCGTCGCCGCGAACAGCAGTTCGGCTGATACGTTCCCGCAAGCTCAGTTGCCAGTCTCTTGCATGAAGATGCGCGCGATGTCGTCCTTCTCCAGCGCGCGCCACTGACCCGGCGCGAGATCGCCCAGTTCAAGTCCGCCCACTGATCGACGCGCCAGCGTTTCCACGTGATTGCCGACGGCCGCGAACATGCGACGCACCTGGTGATAACGCCCTTCGGTCAACGTGAGTCGTGCGCGACGGGTGTCGAGTACCTCGAGCTTCGCCGGAGCCAGCGGCTCCTTCTCCGATTCGAGCATCATCGTGCCGCTGGCGAATACCTCGCCTTCGTCGCCACGCAGGTCGTGTGCGAGGGTCGCCTCGTAGACCTTGGCAACGTTCGCGCGCGGCGAAATGATCCGGTGCAGCAGCGCGCCATCGTCGGTGAAAAGCAGCAGGCCCGAGGTGTCGCGATCCAGGCGTCCCACCGTGGACAGCGCCGGATCGCGCACGCGATAGCGCGGCGGCAACAGGTCGTAGACCACGCGGCCCTGATCCTTGCGCGAACAGGTGGCGCCCAGCGGCTTGTGCATCATCAGCGCCAGGCCGGTCGGCGGATCGAGAGGCTCGCCATCGATGCGGATGTGCTCATGCGCGACCTTGTCGTCGGCGTAAAGCACCTCGCCATCCGGATCGGTAATGCGCCCCTCGCGGAACATCAATGCCACCTCCTTGCGGCTGCCGTAGCCGAGGTTGCCGATCAGCTTCACCAGTTTCATGCGCGTACTCCACGAGCTTCAATGACTTTGAATCCTTCCTGCGTGACGACGGTGCGCACCCGATCAAAGCGCGCAGCCAGCGTGGCCTCATAAGGCAGGTGCCGGTTCGCCACCAGCCACAGGCGGCCATGAGGCAACAATGCGTCGGCAGCCGTGCGGATGAATGCGCGCCCGAGTTCCGGCAGATCGGCGCGTCCCTGATGGAACGGCGGGTTGCTCACGATGGCGTCGTACTGGCCAGCGACGCCCTGTGCGACGTCGTGCCAATGCAAGGCAACCTCAATGGTCCTGCCGGCGTCGTGTTGTGCCTGCGCGAGATTGAGCCGCGCGGGTTCCAGCGCGCGAGCTTCCGCCTCATACAGGTCGATGGCCGTGACCCCCGGGCACCGTGCCAGCAACTGTGACGAAAGATACCCGTAGCCCGCGCCCAGGTCGGCGACGCGGCCCGCCAGGTCCGCCGGGAGATGCGCCGCCAGCAGCGCCGACGCGGTATCCACGCGATCCCAGGCAAACAGGCCGGGACGGCTCATGTAGCCGGCGTCATTGCGCTGCGGTTCGTCAAGCAACAGCCATGCAGCCAGCAGCGTTTCATCAACCTGCGCATGCGCGCCGGACGTCCAGAACACGCGGCACTTGTGCTTGGACAGCTGTTGCAACGGGCCGGCCAGTTGCTCCAGGTCGCGTTCGGCCGATTTCGCCCCTTCGGCATTCGGCACGGCTGCCAGCACGACGCCGCCGGGAGCACAGTGCTGGATGGCGCGCGCGAACAGTGCACGCGCCTCGTCGCGCTGGCGCGGAGGCAGCAGCAGCACGCAGGGAAAGCGTTCCTCGCTCGCGGAGTCGGTGAGCACCAGGCCGCTGTGCTGCAAGGCATCGGCGAAGGGCCGGAAGGTCTGATCGCATTCCCAGCCAGGCTGCGCCATTTCACGCAGTCGGAAACCGTCCCTCGCACGCAGGAACAACACGCGGCCATCGGCGGGAAGCTGCAGCACCCCTGTTTCGAATGGAACGAACAAGGCGTCAAGCGCTGCATCGTCGGCAAAGGAAAGAAACGCAGCGGGCTTCACGGGCATCGGTCCTGGAGTTGGCCGGGCATTTTAGCGGCCTGCCGCGCCCCGTGGGCGGGCGCGGGCACACGTCACTCAATCCAATCGCAACAGCTCCAGTTCGCTGACGAATTCCCGCGCCCTGCCGCTCAACGGATCGACGAACGACAGGCGTTTGGCCAGCAGTTGCAGCGGACGCGCGGGATCGTCCGGCGCAGGCTCCGCCAGGACGGGATAGAAAGGATCGTGCAGGATGGGCGCGCCAAGGGCGGCCATGTGCACGCGCAACTGGTGCTTCCTGCCTGTCACCGGCCGCAGGCCATAGCGCCAACGGCTCCCTGCGCGCTCCAGCACGTCGATGCGTGTTTCGCTATTGGCCGCCCCCGCCCCTTCATGCATGCGAAAGAACGGCTCGCCCGCCTCGATGCGCGTGCGGCGCACGAGGGGAAAGACTTGCTCCGGCAACGCCGGCGCCCAGGCTTCATAGCCTTTGTCGATGCGTCGCTCGCGAAACAGCGATTGATAGGCGGAACGGCTGGATGGATCCGCTGAAAACAGCACCAGGCCGGCGGTGTGACGGTCGATGCGATGCAGTGGTACGAGATCGGCATTGCCCAGCTTGCGCACAAGGCGCGCCAGCACCGTCTCCTGCACGAAGCCGCCGGCAGGCGTCACCGGAAGAAAATGCGGCTTGTCGACCACGACCAGATGCGCGTCGGCATGCAGCAGCGTTTCGCGGAAAGGAATGGCGCGCTCCTCCTCCACCTCGCGGAAGTAGCGCACGCACAGCCCGACCCGATACGGTGCCTCCGCGCCCAGTGGCGTACCCGCCGCGTCGAGCACGCGTCCGCGCGCAAACCGGGCCTCCCAGCGCTCGCGTCCGATCTGCGGGAACTGCGCGCACAACGCTTCCAGCACCGTGGACCACGGGCCTGGCGGCAAATGCAGTGTGCTGGCGGCGATCGCGTCGACCATGAGCCACTCCGCAGCGGAAGCGCCGAGCTTAGTCCCTGGGGCCCACGTGCGGTAGCCGACGGAAGTCACGCTCATCCCCCTTCCCCGTCATGGAAGCTTGGATACACTCGCCACAGGGTTGGCGCACCAGGACGCCAGGGACTTTTGAGGGGATAGGCATGGATTTTCAGGCTTCGGGTGCGCGGCAGTCAGCGGCGGTGAAATTCCGGCATGCGCGGCGGGCCACCGCCTGGCTGGCCGGACTGGCGCTGGCACTTTCGCCCGTGCTGCACGCAGCTACGCTCGATCCCTCGATGTTGCCGCGTGTGCAGGCCGCCACCTTCGAGGTGGTGATCCCCAAGCCGGTGAACGATCCGCTGAGCTACGAAAAGCCGCTGCCATTCGACCAGTTGCCGTTCCAGATGCGCAACGACAAGTACTACTCGGTCGGCACGGCCTTCGCGCTGGGCGACAACCGCTATGTCACCGCTGGCCACGTGCTGTCGCTGGGCATCGACAACCTGATGGGCGAACCCGCGCTGCGCGACGCCAGCGGACACGTCTACGCCATCGACAAGGTCACGCGTTTTTCTTTGCAGCAGGATTTCGTCGAGTTCACCCTGAAGAACCCGCCGAAGGTGCAACCGCTGGAGCCAAACACCCAGGCGGCCATGAATGATGTGGTCTACGCCGTGGGCAACGCGCTGGGCACGGGCATTGTCATCCGCGATGGTCTCTATACCTCGCAGACGCCCGAAGAGGAAAACGGCCGCTGGCAATGGATGCGTTTCTCCGCCGCCGCCTCGCCCGGCAACAGCGGTGGCCCGCTGCTGGACAAGGACGGCAAGGTGATCGGCGTGGTGCTGATGAAGTCGCCGGACGAAAACCTGAACTACGCGCTGCCGATCGATTTCGTGCTCAAGGCGCCAGCCAACCAGGCTGTCGCCGACACGCGCGAGCTGTATCAGCTGGACGTGATCGACAGCAAGCACGCGGATACCTTCAAGATGCAGTTCCCGCTGCCCAAGAGCTTTGCGGAGTTCAGCGCGGCGTTCCAGAAGGCCTACAACGCGAACGCCGACCGGGCGCTGCACGACCTGCTCGCGGAAAACGCCGACACCATGTTCCCGAAGGGCACGGGGTCCAGCCGCCTGCTGCACAGCGGTTCCAACCTCGACCCTTTCCCCAGCCTGCTCCATCGCGGCAGCAACGGCACCTGGGTGATCACCAACACCAACGACAGCAAGGGCAACCTCACCCGCAACGGCTACATCGCCAAGGCCGCCGTGGGCAGCCAGCTGCTGTTCCATCTGCGCAAGCCCGATGACATCTCCAGCAAGCAGCTCTATGGCGATTCCAGGCTGGTCATGGATCTTGTGCTCAAGGGCGCGCCGATGCTGCGCCATGTCGGCTCGGAACAGGTGAAGGTGACTTCACTGGGCAAGCCCTCGCTGGAGCGCACGTTCACCGACGACTACCAGCGCCGCTGGCAGGTGCGCGAATGGCCGATGGCGTATGACAACTCCATCGTGATCGCCTTCCTGTTGCCGGTGCCGGATGGCTACGCCGCCATGGTGCGCATCGTGCCGGCCAAGGGCGAGCACGAGGAAATGGGCGACCTCAAGGCGCTCACCAACTTCTTCTACGTCGCCTACAGCGGCACGCTGGGACAGTGGAAGGAATACCTCGCCAACACCGGTCTGTTGCCTGCCGTGCTGTCGGACATCGCCATTCGCTTCGACTACGGCAGTGATTTCCGTTACCAGTCCAAGCGCCTGGGCTTTGCCTACACGCCGGAGCTGCAGAAGATCGACCAGGACAGCCTATTGGTATTGGGCATGTCCTATTTCGAGGATCACGGCAAAGTGGTGTGGGATGTCAGCAACGTCGTGGTGAAGTCGAATGTCGACAACGCCGAGAAGATCAGCGTCAACCGCCACATGGCACCGTCAGACGATCTCGATGACACCTACCGCAATTACTGGAGCAAGATCGTCCGCCGCAACCATCCTGATGACGGCGTGCCGTACAGCGAAAACGACATGACCTTCATCGGCACCGTGGGCGGCACGCCGGTGGCTGCGGATGCCAAGCCGGGCGTGCTCTACACAGCCTATTACGGCGTGGACGGGCCGCGTCCCGAGGACGCCATGAAAGGCAAGCTCAACCTGCTGATGCAGAAGCTGCAGATCAGCGAGCATTGATGCCCGAAGCGCGGGTGCAGCGGCAACGCATCCGCGCTATTGCGGTTCGGCGATTTCCGCTTCGAATTCGGTTTCCACCGTCGGGGACGGCGTCGGCGCCCTGGGTTTTCCGGTCAGGCGCTGATACCAGCGCCAGGCCAGCCAGCCCGACACGGTGAGCACGCTCGCGCCCAGCGCGAGGTAAAGCATGTGCCCGGAAAGCATTGGCGATAGCACGCCTGCGACGAACGCGCACAGCAACAGACTGGCAAACGCCTGCACCGACGACACGCCACCACGCCGGTGCGGGAAGCGATCGAGCAGCAGCAGCGTCAGCGTGGGAAACGCCAGCTGCACGCCGATGCCATGCACGAACAGCGGCAGCACCGACCACGGCAACACCGGTTCGCGCATCACCAGCGCCAGCAACACATGCAGTCCGCAGGCACTGAGCAAGGCGGCGTAGCCGAGGTTCACCGTGAACGCCACGCTGCGCCGGTTGGCCAGGCGCCCGGACATCCAGGCGCCGCACACCAGGCCTATCACCACGGGCAGGAACAGCCACGGAAAACCCTGCGCCGACAAGTGCAGCAGATTGCGGATGATCTGCGGCGCGGAGGAGATGTACAGGAACAGCGCGGCGAAATTGACCGACAGCGAAATGAGCAGCGGCCAGAACACGCGGTCCCGGCCGAAACCCACGTAGCTGCGCACGAGATCGCCTCCGTGGAATGACGTGCGCGCCGCGGGCGGATGGGTTTCTTCCAGAAACATCACCAGCGCCACGGCCAACACCAGGGTGAAGCCCATCAGCACCCAGAAGATGCCGTGCCAGCCACCGAGGAACAGCAGTTGCGCGCCCACGATCGGCGCAATCACCGGCGCCACGCTGAAGATCATCATCACGCGCGACATCAGCTGCTGGGCTGCCGCACCTTCCAGGCTGTCGCGCACGACGGCGCGTCCCACCACCAGGCCCGCACCGGCGCACATGCCCTGCAGCGCACGGCAGGACAACAGCATGGTGTAGGAGGTGGACATCGCGGCGCCGGCCGAGGCCAGCGCATAGACGACCATGCCCGCCACGATCACCGGCTTGCGGCCGATCGCATCGGAAATGGCGCCATGGAACAGACTCATCACCGCGTAGGTGATCAGGTACATGCTGATCATCTGCTGCAGTTGCGCGGCATCCACCCCGAAGCGCGCGCCGATCAGCGGAAACGCCGGAAACATGGCGTCGATCGAGAACGGGCCGATCATCGACAGTCCCGCCAGCAGCCACGGCAGGCTGCGCCGGACGGGACGCGGAGGTGAAGTCATGACGGTGGGCATGGCGGGCGAAGAGCCGCAGTATAGCCGTGCACCGGCGCGGCCCGGGCCATGACGAATGGCGGGAAACAGGGGAAGCCCGGCGCTTCCCCTGCGATGTGGGCCAGGAAATCAGCGCGGCCGGCTGACCTCCTCCTCCCGCACCTTGCGGCGCACATAACAGGCGACGGCGATGCCGACAGTCACCATGACGATGCTGCCGCCGATCGCCAGCCAGCCGACCGGCTCCATGAGAATGGCGTGCCAGATGGGATGCATCGTGTGTTTCTCCTGCGTGTGATGGTCCCTCCGTGATAGCGGCATACCACGCGGCGATGTTGACCTCCGTCACGCCCGGCCAGCGGCACAGGCGCACCCGGCCATGACGCAGGCCGTTCCATCGGCTAGCATACGGCCAGGGAGATGGCATGCCTCCCGCGCTTGCCGGCGCCGTTCCAGGAGCGGCGACCATCGGCAAGGGCAAACCACCTTCGGGTTGATGATGCCTGCACCACCGGAACTTCCGGGGCGCAGGCGCATGCCTGTTTCCGGGAAGTCCTTGGAGCCTGTTCAATATCTCTGCAGACTTGAGGAGACGAAACGTGGGCTTTGCCGGATTTGTTGCCGTAGGCATCGGGGGAGCGCTGGGCTGCTGGCTGCGCTGGACCCTCGGCGTGATGTTCAACCCCATCTTCCCCACCGTGCCGTTGGGCACGCTGGCCGCCAATCTCGCCGGCGGCTTGCTGATGGGCGTGGTGCTTGGCCTGTTCGACCACTTCCAGACGCTGCCGCCAGAGCTGCGCCTGTTCGCCGCCACCGGTTTCCTGGGCGGCCTCACCACGTTTTCCACCTTCTCCGCCGAATCGACCACCTTGCTGCTGCGTCAGCAATACCTGTGGTTCGGCGGCCATCTGGCCTTGCACCTGGTCGGTTCCATTGCGATGACCATCTCCGGCATCGCCCTCACCCGCGCCGTGCTGCGGAGCTAGGAGAAGACCCATGGAAAACCTGCATCAGGGCGTCATGCTCAGCTTCTACTGCCACACCCGTGCGCGCCACGACGGCGTGCTGCTCTACGAGTGGCTGCTTGAGGAAGCCAGGAAACAAGGCATCCACGGTGGTTCGGCGTTTCGCGCCATCTGCGGCTTCGGTCGTCACGGCGTACTGCGGGAAGAACAGTTCTTCGAGCTCACCGACGATCTCGCGGTCAAGGTCGAGTTCCTGGTCGATGAGCCGCAGGCGCAAGCCTTGATCGACGCGGTTCGTCGCAGCCATGTCGACGCCGTGTATGCAATCACCCACGCAAGCTTTGGCATGCTGGGCAAATCCGCGAGTTAGCCCGCCCACGCATGTGATCGTGCCCACCTTCGTTTCGTCGCAGCGACATGAGGAATGCATGAGCCAGGATTCACTGAAAGCACGCGCCATCGGCCTGCTGGAACAGGCGGGCATCCATCTTGACGGCCCGGCCCCGACTGACCTGCGTGTGCATGACGAGCGCCTGTACGCGCGCGTGTTCGCACACGGATCGCTGGGCCTGGGCGAAAGCTACATGGACGGCTGGTGGGATGCGGAAGACCTTTCCGGCATGTTCACCCACATCCTGCGTGCGCATCTGGATGCGGAATTGAGGACGCTCGACACGCTGCTGGCGCACCTCAAGGCGCGTTTCATCAACCTGCAGCGGGGCGAGCACGCCTTCGAGATCGGCAAGGCGCACTACGACCTCGGCAACGACCTGTTCCGCGCCATGCTGGGCAAGCATCCGGTGTACTCGTGCGGCTACTGGGCACAGGCCGACAACCTGGATGACGCGCAGATCGCCAAGCTCGACCTCATCTGCCGCAAGTTGCGGCTACAACCCGGGCAGCGCGTGCTCGACATCGGCTGCGGCTGGGGCACGGCGCTGAAGTACGCCGCCGAAACCTATGGCGTGCAAGGCGTCGGCGTGACGGTATCGCAGGAGCAGGCCGAGTTCGCGCGCGAGCTTTGCGCGGACCTCCCGGTGGAAATCCGCCTGCAGGATTACCGCGAACTCGACGAGCCGTTCGACGCGATCTTCTCCATCGGCATGTTCGAGCATGTCGGCGCCCTGAACTACCGCACCTACTTCGAAGTGGCCCGCCGCTGTCTGCGCGACGACGGCCTGTTCGTGTTGCACTCGATCGGCAGCAATGGCGCGCCGAGCCGGCCCGACCCCTGGATCGAGAAATACATCTTCCCCAATTCGATGATTCCCGCCGCCGCCCAGGTAACCGCCGCGTTGCAGGACCTGTTCGTGGTGGAGGACTGGCACAACTTCGGCGCCGACTATGACCGCACGCTCACGGCCTGGCGCGCGAATTTCGACGCTTCCTGGCCGCAATTGTCGGAACACTATGACGGACGTTTCCGCCGCATGTGGCATTTCTATCTGGCGGTCTCCGCCGCGGTGTTCCGCAGTCGCCGCAACCAGCTGTGGCAGTTGACGCTCAGTCCGCATGGCCTGCCCGGTGGCTATCGCGTGCCGCGCTGAGGACGCTTGCGCGAGGCGGATTCGCGCACGATAGTGCGCCCATCGTCTCGGGGGAGCGCATCCATGAACGCACGTCTTGTCTGGCTGTTGGCCGCCGCATGCCTGTGGGCGGCCGTATCTGTCGCTGCACAGACCACCACGCCGACGCTGGCGTCCTACTTCGATCGCAGCGGCCACGACGACGTGCTCAGTGGTGGCGTGAAGCAGATCGAGATCAGCACGCCCGAGGGCAAGTTCCGCGTGTGGACCAAGCGGGTGGGCAATAACCCGAAGCTCAAGGTATTGCTGCTGCACGGCGGCCCCGGTGCCACGCACGAGTACTTCGAGGCGTTCGACAGCTATCTGCCCGCCGAAGGCATCGAGTACTACTACTACGACCAGCTCGGCTCGGCCTACAGTGACCAGCCCAAGGACGAATCGCTGTGGACCACCGAGCGCTTCGTCGATGAAGTGGAGCAGGTACGCCAGGCGCTGCACCTGGACAAGGACAACTTCTGCCTGCTCGGCCATTCGTGGGGCGGCGTGCTGGCCATCGAGTACGCGCTGAAGTACCAGCAGCACCTCAAGTGTCTGGTCATCTCCAACATGATGGATTCCATCCCCGCCTACAACGCCTATGCGCACGACGTGCTGATGCCGGCGATGGACCCCACGCAACTGGCCGAAGTGAAGCAGATGGAAGCCAACGGGCACACCGACGATCCGCGCTACATGGCCATCCTCACGCCCATGCACTACGAGCAGCACGTGCTGCGCATGCCGCAGGCGCAGTGGCCCGATCCGGTCAATCGCGCCTTCGCGCACATCAACGAGCAGGTCTATGCGCTGATGCAGGGCCCCAGCGAGCTGGGCGCCAGCGGCCGGCTGGAGCACTGGGACCGCAGCAAGGACCTGCACCGTATTACCGTGCCTACGCTGGTGATCGGCGCCCAGTACGACACCATGGACCCGCGCTACATGAAGGCCATGGCGGCCAGACTTCCGCATGGCCAGTTCCTGCTTTGTCCCAAAGGCAGCCACATGGCGATGTACGATGACCAGCAAACGTATTTCGACGGCCTGACGCGCTTCCTGCTCGCCGTCGAGAACCAGCCGGCCGCCTCGCACTGAGGCGTTGCCACCCAGGAGTCGCAGTGAAACCGTTCGTCCGTCTTGGCGCCGCCCTCGTCCTCAACCTGCTGCTGGTCACTGCGGCACTCGCACAGCCCGGGCTGTGGGTCGTCCGGCAGGGCGAGGCTACGGTCTACCTGTTCGGCACCGTGCACCTGCTGCCGTCGGACACCAACTGGAGCTCGCCTGCGCTGAACAAGGCGCTGGACCAGAGCCAGCGGCTGAGCATCGAGATCGTGGACGACGACAGTGCCGCGATGCAGGCACTCGTCATGCAGCATGGCGTGGACTTCAACCATCCCCTGTCGACCAAGCTCGACGGCCCTGACCAGCACCGGCTGGAAAAGGCGGCCGAAGCGGCCAACTTGCCTGGCGGCGCCTCCACGCTGCAGCCGATGCGGCCCTGGCTGGCCGCCCTGACGCTCACCATGGCGCCGCTGGTGCAGGCTGGCATGGACCCGGAACAAGGCGTGGACAAGCGGCTCAAGGCGCGCATGCAGCAGGCTGGCAAACCGGTGGATGGCCTGGAGACGTCCGAAAAACAGATCCGCATGCTGGCCGACCTGCCCGAAGCGATGCAGTTGGACTTTCTGCGCCAATCGTTCAAGGAAGTGAATGAAGGCCCGGCGAAGCTGCGGGAGCTGGTCGATGCCTGGCGCAGCGGCGACACCGATGCCATCGCCCATATCGAGGACGAGGACCTGCGCAAGGAAAGCCCCACGCTGTACCAACGCCTGATCGTGGAACGCAACGAGGCGTGGGCACAGATCATCGCAGAACGCCTGAAGCAGCCCGGCGTGAGCTTCATCGCTGTCGGCGCCGGTCACCTGGCCGGCCCGGACAGCGTGCAGGCGCAGCTGCACAAGCTGGGCGTCGAGAGCACCCGCATCCGGGAGTAGTGGCACAAATCCTCCCCCTTGTAGGAGCGCACCCAGTGCGCGACCCGCAGCGCCCCGATACGCCTCTGTCGCGCAGATGAGGAAAACCCTTAGAGACCGGCCGATCCCGCATTTCCGCCCTGTTGGCTTTTCGCGCACTGGGTGCGCTCCTACAGGGCGGCGTCGACAGGTCGGCCCACGCCTCCCCCTCGCCCCCCATCCCCCCTTTCTGGCACCATCCTCCGGTTAAGCGCGCCGCCCGCGCGCAGGCGAATGACGTAACCGCATGAATCTGCAAGCCAATTTCGAACAGATCCCGCTCAAGGAATACGCCGAGCGGGCCTACCTCGACTACTCGATGTACGTGGTGCTGGACCGCGCCCTGCCCTTCGTGGGCGATGGCCTGAAGCCGGTGCAGCGGCGCATCGTATACGCCATGAGCGAGCTGGGCCTGGCCGCCACGGCCAAGCCGAAGAAGTCCGCCCGCACCATCGGCGACGTGATCGGCAAGTTCCATCCGCACGGCGACACCTCGTGCTACGAGGCGATGGTGCTGATGGCGCAGCCGTTCTCGTACCGCTACCCGCTGGTCGACGGCCAGGGCAACTTCGGCTCGCCGGACGACCCCAAGAGCTTCGCCGCGATGCGCTACACCGAGTCGCGCCTGAGCCCCATCGCCGAAGCGCTGCTGGGCGAGCTGGGCCAGGGCACGGTGGACTGGGTGCCGAACTTCGACGGCACGCTGGAAGAACCCAGCTGGCTGCCGGCGCGCGTGCCGCACGTGCTGCTCAACGGCTCGATGGGCATCGCCGTGGGCATGGCCACCGACATCCCGCCGCACAACCTGCGCGAGGTGGTGAGCGCGTGCATCCGCCTGCTGGATGACCCGGACGCCACCGTGGTGGACCTGTGCGAGCACATCCAGGGCCCGGACTACCCGACCGAGGCGGAAATCATCACGCCCCGCAACGAGCTGCTGGCGATGTACCAGGGTGGCACCGGCTCGCTGCGCGCCCGCGCCGTCTACCACGTGGACGACGGCAACATCGTCATCACCGCGCTACCGCACCAGGTGAGCCCGTCCAAGATCCTCGAGCAGATCGCCGCGCAGATGCGCGCGAAGAAGCTGCCGATGGTGGAGGACCTTCGCGACGAGTCCGATCACGAGAACCCGATCCGCCTGGTGGTGGTGCCGCGCTCCAACCGCATCGACGCGGCCGAGGTGATGCAGCACCTGTTCGCCACCACGGACATGGAAAAGAGCTTCCGCATCAACCTCAACATGATCGGCCTGGACGGCCGTCCGCAGGTGAAGGATCTCAAGCGCATCCTCTCCGAGTGGCTGCAGTTCCGCACCACCACGGTGACGCGCCGCCTGGAGCATCGCCTGGCCAAGGTCGAGCGCCGCCTGCACCTGTTGGAAGGTTTGCGCATTGCCTACCTCAACCTGGACGAAGTGATCCGCATCGTCCGCACCGAGGACGAGCCCAAGCCGGTGCTGATGGCGCGCTTCAAGTTGAGCGAAGAGCAGACCGATTACATCCTCGAGACGAAGCTGCGCCAGCTGGCCCGCCTCGAGGAAATGAAGATCAATGCCGAGCGCGATCAGTTGGAAGAGGAACGCGCTCGCATCAACGTGCTGCTGAAGTCGCCGGCCAAGCTCAAGGGCCTGATCAAGGAAGAGCTGCGCGCCGACGCGGCCAGGTTCGGCGATGACCGCCGCTCGCCGCTGGTGCAGCGCGTGGCCGCGCAGGCGCTGGACGAAAGCGCCTTGGTCGCCAGCGAACCGGTCACGGTGGTGCTGAGCCAGAAGGGCTGGATTCGCGCCGGCAAGGGGCACGATGTCGACGCCGACGGGCTCAACTACCGCGAGGGCGACAGCCTGCTTGCCGCGGTGAAGGCACGTACCACGCAGCAGATCGCGGTGATCGATTCCACCGGCCGCAGTTATTCCACGCCTGCGCACACGCTGCCGTCGGCGCGCGGCAACGGCGAGCCGCTCACCGGTCGCTTCAGCCCGCCGTCGGGCGCGAGCTTCGATGCCCTGGCGGCCGGCGACAACGACACCCGTCTGATCCTGGCCACCGACCACGGCTACGGCTTCGTGACCCGTTTCGAGGCGCTCACCGGCCGCAACAAGGCCGGCAAGCAGATCATCACGCTGGGCGACGGCGCCAAGGTGCTCGCGCCGCAGGTCAGCGCCGATCCAGCACGCGACCGCATCGTGGTGGTCACCACCGAAGGCCACCTGCTGATGTTCTCGGTGGCCGAGCTGCCGGAGCTGGACAAGGGCAAGGGCAACAAGCTGATCGACGTGCCCAAGGCCAAGCTCGCGGCGGGCATCAAGGTCGTCGGCATCGCCGTGGTTACCGAGGGCAAGGGCGAAGTGACGCTCTACGCCGGCCAGCGCAAGCTCACGCTGAAGTGGTCGAGCCTGGTCGAGTACGGCGGCAACCGCGCCACCCGCGGCGGCCTGCTGCCGCAGGGCCTGCGCCGCGTGGAGCGCATCGAGACCACGGGCTGACAACGGACGGCGCTCCCACTCACCATGGGTGGGAGCGCACCCTCTGCGCGACCGCGGTGCGTCGTTTGCCTCGGTTGGGCTAGACGGAAAACATGGGGAACCGGCGTTGCCGCATCACCGCGCTGTTGGCTTTTCGCGCACAGGGTGCGCTCCTTCAGGTGAGGGGTAGGCAGACTCGTCGGGGGAGTGGCAGGAACTTCACGCCTGAGCCAGCGATCCAACGGAGTGTGTGCACACCGGCGACGGTGGCGCGTTAGACGTCGTACGTCCCCGGAGTTTTTCCATGAAGACCGTCCGCCCGATCGCTTTCTTCGCTGCCTGCCTGCTGTCCGCCACCGCCTGGGCGCAAAGCAGCAGCGCGCCGCTGAACCTGAAGATTCCCGCCAACGTACCGGCCGCGCCCGCCAGCACGGCCACGCCTGCGAATACGGACACGACCCAGGCCGCGGCCCCGAACACGACCACCGCGACGCAGGCAGCCCAGGCCAGTACCGGCGGCGGCAACAGCGCCTACGCGAAGGATCCTCCAGGCACCTACTACGGCGATACCAGCGGCCGCCTTGGCGATTCCCAGGCCGCGCTCAGCCAGCCCGCTGCGGTCGTCTGCGACGACGCCACCTATAACCAGCCCCAGGTGCATGGCGCCGTCGGCATGGGCGTGGTCTCAGGCAGGCACACCAGCGGCAGCTATACCGGCGGCGCCGTGACGATGAGCCAGGCGTTCGGCAGCTGCGAGCATCCCACGGGCGGCGTGAGCATCTCCGTCCAGGGCACGCAGGGCCACTTCGGGCGTTGACGGTTCCTCGTCGTCGCCTTCTGTTCACGCCCTTTCGAAGCTGATCCCGCGGGCGCTGGCCCGCGGCAGGACTGCCCCCCCCTTTTCCCCTTCCTCCCACGCTGAACGGGAGCCCCGGGCAGGGTCGAAAGTTCTTGGAAAGGGTGGCCCGCCAGACTGATTCCATGGCCTACCGCATTCCCAACGCGTCATTCGCACGCCCCGCCTCACCTTTTACCCGCTGCGCCGGAGCTTGCCCGTGATCCAGAACGTCGAGTTCCGCTTCGAGGGCGGCCGCAGCGGTGTGCTGCTGATCCACGGTCTCACCGGCACGCCGGCCGAGATGCGTCTGGTCGGCAAGGGCCTGAACCGCGCTGGCTTCAGCGTGTACGGCATGCAACTGGCGGGTCACTGCGGTGACGCGAAGGATCTGCTCGCCACCGACTGGCACGAGTGGTACGCCAGCGTCGAAAAAGCCGCCGAGCAGTTCCGCCAGGAAGTGGACCACCTGTTCGTGGCCGGCCTGTCGATGGGTGCGGTGCTCGCGCTCAAGCTCGCCGCCGATCATCCCGATTGGGTCAAGGGCGTGGGTGTGTATGGCGCCACGTTCAAGTACGACGGCTGGGCCACGCCGTGGTACGGCAAGTTCTCCTTCCTGCTGCCGCTGATCAACAAGCTCGGCATCGGGCGCAACTGGATGGTGCACGAGGAAGAGCCCTATGGCCTGCGCGATGAGCGCCTGCGCCAGCAGATCAGCTCGCTGATGCTGGGCGGCGACAGCGCCGCGGCGGGCCTGCCGGGCAACCCGTGGCCGTCGTTGGCCGAGATGTACAAGATGGCCGCCGTGGTGCGCCGCGACCTGCCGCGAGTGAATGCGCCCTGCTTCATCGCGCACGCCACCGAAGACGATATCGCCAGCATCGAGAACGCCTACCTGGTGGAGCGCTCGGTATCCGGGCCGGTGGAGACGCTGTGGCTGGAAGACAGCTATCACATGATCACCATCGACCGCGAACGCCGCGTGCTGGTCGATCGCTCCGCCGCGTTCTTCCAGCAGATCGCCGCCACCTACGAACCCGCCGCCCGCGCTGCCGCGTAAGGAAGTCGCATGACTCCCTTGGTCGTTGCACTGTGGCTGCTCAACGTCACGCTCGACACCGTCGGCCAGCTCGCCTTCAAGGCGGCGGCCGGCGATCCGCGTGCGGGCGATGGCGTGGCACGCTGGAAATACATGGCGGCGCGTCCATGGATCTGGATCGGCGTGGTGTCCTACGTCGTCGAATTCCTGGTGTGGATCGCCTTCCTTTCGCTGGTCGATCTCTCCGAAGGCGTGCTGCTCGGCTCGATCAACATCGTGGTGATCATGATCGCCGGCCGCCTCCTGTTCAAAGAAAAGCTGACCCCGCTGCGCATGACCGGCATTCTGCTGGTAACCGCAGGCGTGGCCATCGTCGGCGTGGCTGGCGGAGGCTGATCACGTGAGTCGCACCCGCTTCTATGCCATCGGTTTCACCATCCTGGTGCTCTTCGACACGCTGGTGCAGCTGAGCTTCAAGTACGCCGGCAACCACGCCTTCCCGCCCGAAGCGAACTGGGCGTGGATCGTGCGCGTGTTCGGCCATCCGTGGATCTACGTCGCGGTGATCGGCTACGTCGGCAACTTCTTCACCTGGATGACGCTGCTCAAGCACGCGCCGATCGGTCCTGCCTTCGCGGTCACCCACCTCGAAGTGGTCAGCGTGATGGTGTTCTCCATGTGGCTGTTCCAGGAACCGCTGACCTGGCCGCGCGTG